>NZ_NSGB01000001.1:0-691156 GCF_002294785.1 Mesorhizobium sp. WSM3868
CCGAATCAGAACCCTCGGAACGCAATGAATCAACGCCAAACCGCGTTGAGAATCCTGAATGTAGATTGGACCTAGTTAACTTCCCTGACGAAGAGAACTCCGGTCGCGCCAGCTGGCGCGGCCGGACAAAGCCAAATCTCCGGTAGTGCCCAGGGAGCGACCGGCCAGCAAAGGAAGCCGACCATCCATGTTGCGATTCCTGCTCATGCGCATAGCGTCGGCGCTTCCCGTGCTCGCCATCTTGAGCCTGGTCACCTTCGCCATCATCCAGGCGCCGCCGGGCGACTATGCCGACTATATCAAATCGCAGCTCATCAACCAGGGCGGCGCCTCCTATGCCGAGGCGGATGCACAGGCCCAGGCCTACCGGAAAGAACACGGCCTCGATAAGCCGCTGCCCGTTCAGTATCTCAACTGGATCGGCGGCATCGTCACGCGCGGCGATTTCGGCTACAGCCTCTACTACAACAGGCCGGTGGCGGACGTGGTCGGCGAGCGCCTGCCGCGCACGCTGCTCCTGGCGCTGGTCTGCCACCTGCTCGCCTCGGTGCTGGGCATAAGCTTCGGCATTTGGGCGGCGACCCGCCAGTATTCCTGGATCGACTCGACGCTCTCGGCCATCTCCTTCCTCGGCATGACGGTGCCGCGCTTCCTGATGGCGCTGATCATCGTCTACCTGCTGGTCTTCCAGTTCAACGTGTCGGAGATCGGCAGCTTCTTCTCGCCGCGATATGGCGGCGCGCCATGGTCGTGGGCAAAATTCCTCGACCTGGTCAAGCATGTCTGGCCGGTGGTGGCAATCGCGACCTTCGGCGGGCTCGCCTACAATATGCGCGTCATGCGCGGCAACCTGCTCGACACGCTCAACGCGCAATATGTCGAGACGGCCAAAGCCAAGGGCCTGACCGGCGGCGCCGTGGTGATGCGCCATGCCGTGCCCAACGCGCTGCATCCATTGGTCATGTATCAAGGCGTGGTGCTGCCCTACATGCTGACCGGCGAGATCGAGACGGCGATCATCTTCGCGCTGCCGACCGTCGGGCCGGCGATCGTGGGCTCGATGGCGGTGGGCGACGTCTATGTGACGGCAACCTTCATGATGGTTCTGTCGGCGACGCTGATCGTCGGCAACATCATCGCCGACATGCTGCTGGTCCTGCTCGACCCCCGCGTGCGCCAGTTCGGGGAGCACTAGATGCTGGCCCGCGATCCCTCACCCCCGCCACCCGCCGAAGGAGCCGCGATTCCGGCCGCGCATGGCAACGAGAGCTACATCGCGCTTGTCTGGCGCCGGCTGAAGCGCTCCTGGACCGGCATGGCCGGGCTATGCCTGGTCGTGCTGCTGCTTCTCATGACCCTGTTCGCGGAATTCCTCGCGCCTCTTGACCCGAAAGCGACCGATATCGCCTTCGCGCCGCCGCAGGTGGCTAGCTTTCACGACAAGGACGGCAACTTCGTCGCGCGGCCAAGAATTTACGCGCTGGCCGAATCGACCGACCTCGACCCGGTGACCTTCCAGCCGATCGTCGGCCCCGATTACGATCATCCACGACTGCTCGGCTTCTTCGTCGAGGGCGCGCCCTACAAACTCTTCGGCCTCATCCCGGCGAACCGGCATTTCTTCGGCTCGATGGACGGCCAGCCGGTGCATTTCCTCGGCACCGACAAGTTCGGCCGTGATGTGCTTTCGCGCGCCATCCATGGTTCGCGCGTCTCGCTGATGATCGCGCTGACGGTGGTCTTCATAATCACCGTGATCGGAACCAGTGTCGGCATGGTGTCCGGCTATTTCGGCGGCCGGTTCGATGTCTGGATGCAGCGCTTCGTCGAACTGGTGCTCGCCTTCCCGCAACTGCCGCTTTACCTGGCGCTGACGACGCTGATCCCGGTCACCGCGCCGACCAATGTCTTTCTCGCCTTCGTCATCATCGTCATGTCGGCGCTTGGCTGGGCGCAGATGTCGCGCGAAGTACGCGGCAAGACGCTGGCGCTGGCGCGCATCGACTATGTGCGCGCCGCCATGGCGGTGGGCGCCACCGATCGGCGCATCATCATCCAGCACATCTTTCCCAATGTGATGAGCCACGTGATCGTCGCCGTGACGCTGGCGATCCCAACGGTGGTGCTTCTGGAATCCTTCCTCGGCTTCCTCGGCTTCGCGGTGAAGCCGCCGCTGATCTCCTGGGGACTGATGCTGCAGGACACCGCGACCTATTCGGTCATCGGCACCTATCCCTGGATCCTGTCGCCGGTCGGCTTCGTGCTGGTCACCGTCTTTGCCTTCAACGCGCTGGGCGACGGCCTGCGCGATGCCGTCGATCCCTATTGAGGTGGCAGAAATGACGACGATCGCGCTTGCCCAATCCTTCGCACCCGCCGTCCGGCTCGACCATGACGGACGCCACGACCAGCCGGTCATCGACGCCCGCAACATCGAAGTCGCGTTCAAGGTCGAGCACGGCATCGTCGAGGCGGTTAAGGACGTATCGTTCCAGCTCTATCGCGGCGAGACGATCGCGATCGTCGGCGAATCCGGCTCCGGCAAATCGGTGACGGCGCGCACCGTCATGGGGCTTTTGTCGCGGCGGGCAACGGTATCGCCGAGGTCAAGCGTCGACTATCTCGGACAGAACATCCTGAAATTCGCCGAGAGCGCCCGGCGCAAGCTGCGCGGCAATCGCATCTCGATGATCTTCCAGGAGCCGATGAGCTCGCTCAACCCGATCTATTCGGTCGGCAGCCAGATCGTCGAAGCGATCAGGGTGCACCGCAAGGTGAGCCGCAAAGAGGCCTGGGCGCGAGCGCTCGAGCTTTTGCGGCATGTCCAGATTCCCGAACCCGAAGCACGCCTCAAGCAGTATCCGCACCAGCTCTCCGGCGGCCAGCGGCAGCGCGTCATGATCGCCATGGCTTTGGCCAACGAGCCCGATGTACTGATCGCCGACGAGCCGACCACCGCGCTCGACGTCACCGTCCAGGCGCAGATCCTCAACCTGATCCGCAATCTGCAGAAAGAAATGCGGATGGCGGTGGTTCTGATCACGCACGATCTCACCGTCGTGCGCAAGTTCTCCGACTATGTCTATGTCATGCAGCATGGCGAGATGCGCGAGCATAACGTCACCGAGCGGCTCTTCGCCGATCCGCAGCATCCCTACACAAAGCGGCTGCTCGCATCCGAACCACACGGCCGGCCGAAGCCGCTGCCCGATAAGTCCAGCACGATCCTCGAGGCGAACGGCGTGCGCGTCTGCTTCACGCTGCGACACGGCACGTTCCTTAAGCCGGACTGGCGCGAGCTGGTTGCGGTCGACGATCTCGACCTCAAACTTTGCCGTCACGAGACGCTGGGCCTGGTCGGCCAATCCGGTTCCGGCAAGACCACTTTCGGCCAGGCGCTGCTTCGGCTGCTCGACGCGAGGCGCGGCGAGATCCGCTTCGATGGCCAGCCGATCCAGGATCTCACGCGCGCCGAGATGCGGCCGCTGCGCTCGCGCATGCAGATCGTCTTCCAGGATCCGTTCTCCTCGCTCAACCCGCGCATGACGATCGGCCAGATCATCGAGGAAGGGCTGGTCGTCAACAGGATCGGGGCCACACGGCGCGAGCGGATCGAGCGGGTGCGTGAGGCGCTGGTCAGCGCCGGCATGCCCGGCGATATCCTGTCACGGTTTCCGCACGAATTTTCGGGCGGCCAGCGGCAGCGCATCGCGATCGCGCGGGCCATCGCGCTGGAGCCGGAATTCATCCTGCTCGACGAGCCGACATCGGCGCTCGATCTTTCCGTCCAGGCGCAAATCATCGACCTGCTGCGCAAGCTGCAGGACGAGCGCGGCTTGAGCTATCTCTTCATCTCACACGACCTAAAGGTGGTGCGGGCGCTCTGCCACCGCGTGATCGTCATGCAGCACGGCAAGATCGTCGAACAGGGGCCCGTAGACGAGGTCCTCACCAGTCCCAAGACCGCCTACACCGAACGGCTCGTCCGGGCCGCCTTCGATGTGGCGTGACCATATTCCGGAGGCTCACAGTGGCAAGAAATCCCAGGATCACCTTCATCGGCGCCGGCTCGACGGTGTTCATGAAGAACATTGTCGGCGACGTGCTGCAGCGCCCGGCGCTGTCGGGCGCGACGATCGCTTTGATGGACATCAACCCGCAGCGGCTGGAAGAGAGCGCGGTCGTCGTCAACAAGCTGATCGCGACCCTCGGCGTGAAGGCGAGGGCCGAGACCTATTCCGACCAACGCCAGGCGCTGTCCGGTGCCGATTTCGTCGTCGTCGCCTTCCAGATCGGCGGTTACGAGCCCTGCACCGTCACCGACTTCGAGGTGCCGAAGAAATATGGCCTGCGCCAGACGATCGCCGACACGCTCGGCGTCGGCGGCATCATGCGGGGCCTGAGGACGGTGCCGCATCTGTGGAGGATCTGCGAGGACATGCTCGCCGTCTGCCCCGACGCGATCATGCTGCAATATGTCAACCCAATGGCGATCAACACCTGGGCGATCGCCGCGAAATTCCCCGAGATCAAGCAGGTTGGGCTCTGCCATTCGGTGCAGGGCACGGCGATGGAGCTGGCGCACGACCTCGACCTTCCCTATGAGGAGATCCGCTACCGCGCAGCTGGCATCAACCACATGGCCTTTTACCTCAAGTTCGAGCATCGCCAGCCGGACGGCTCCTATCGCGACCTCTATCCCGACCTTGTCCGTGCCTATCGCGAGGGCCGCGCGCCGAAGCCCGGCTGGAACCCGCGCTGCCCCAACAAGGTGCGCTACGAGATGCTGACCCGGCTCGGCTATTTCGTCACCGAAAGCTCGGAGCATTTCGCCGAATACACGCCCTATTTCATCAAGGAAGGCCGCCCCGACCTGATCGAGAAATACGGCATCCCGCTTGACGAATATCCGAAGCGGTGCATCGAGCAGATCGAGCGCTGGAAGGGCCAGGCGGAGGCCTACCGCTCGGCCGACCGGATCGAGGTCGAGCAATCAAAGGAATATGCCTCCTCGATCATGAACTCGGTTTGGAGCGGCGAGCCGTCGGTCGTCTACGGCAATGTCCGCAACAATGGCTGCATCACCTCGCTGCCTTTCGATTGCGCGGCGGAAGTGCCGTGCCTGGTCGACGCGTCGGGCATCCAGCCCACTTACATTGGCGACCTGCCGCCGCAGCTGACGGCCCTGATCCGTACCAACATCAATGTCCAGGAGCTGACGGTGCGGGCGCTGATGAGCGAGAGCCGCGAGCACATCTACCACGCGGCGATGATGGACCCGCACACGGCGGCCGAGCTCGATCTCGATCAGATCTGGTCGCTGGTCGACGACCTGCTTGCAGCGCATGGCGACTGGTTGCCGGCCTGGGCGCGACCGGGCAAAAGCAAGGCTGCCTGATTAGAGCAATTTCAGAAAAAGTGTGAAGCGGTTTTCGTCGGAAACTGCGTCAAAACAAATAGACGGGAGATTTCGCCGTTTCCGTGAAACGGTGAGATGTCCTATTTGCCGGTCTGCTCGCGGTCGACGGCGCGCCAGCCGATGTCGTGGCGGCAGAAACCCTGCGGCCAGTCGATACGGTCGATCGCCGCGTAGGCCTTTTTTTGTGCCTCCCCGACGGTGGTGCCGGTTGCCGTGACGTTGAGCACGCGGCCGCCATTGGCGACGAGCGCGCCGCCGTTGATGGCGGTGCCGGCATGGAAGATTTCGGCGCCGTCGCTGGCGGCCTCGTCGAGACCGCGGATCACCGAGCCCTTTTCCGGCGTGCCGGGATAACCCCTCGCCGCCATCACCACGGTCAGTGCCGCGTCGTCGCTCCAGCGGGCAGACATATGCGCGAGCTGGCCGTCGACAGCAGCGTTGAGCAGGACGAGCAGGTCGTCCTTCAGCCGCATCATCAGCACCTGGCATTCGGGATCGCCGAAGCGGGTGTTGTACTCGATCAGCTTGGGGCCTTGGTCGGTGATCATCAAACCGGCGAAGAGGATGCCGGCGAAAGGCGCGCCGAGATTGGCCATGCCGCGCATCGTCGGCTCGATGATCTCGCGCATGGTGCGCTCGGTCATGTCGGGCGTCATCACCGGCGCCGGCGAATAGGCGCCCATGCCGCCGGTGTTCGGACCGGTATCGCCGTCGCCGACGCGCTTATGGTCCTGCGCGGTGCCGAAGCGCAGCGCGGTGGCGCCGTCGCATAGGCAGAAGAAGCTCGCCTCCTCGCCGGTCAGATATTCCTCGACGACCACCTCGGCGCCGGCGGAGCCAAAAGCGCCGTCGAAACAGGCGTCGAGCGCGGCAAGCGCCTCCTCCAGCGTCATGGCGATGGTGACGCCCTTGCCGGCGGCAAGCCCGTCAGCCTTGATGACGATCGGCGCGCCCGTCTTTTCGACATAGGCCTTGGCCGCGGCGAGATCGCCGAAGCGGCCATAGGCGGCGGTCGGGATGTTGAACTTGGCGCAAAGATCCTTGGTGAAGCCCTTCGAGCCTTCGAGCCGCGCCGCCGCCCTGGAGGGGCCGAAGACGCGGATGCCCCAGGCCCGCAAATCATCGGCAATGCCGGCCACCAGCGGCCCTTCCGGACCGACCACAACGAGGTCGATCTTCTTCTCCTGGCAGAAGGCGGCCACAGTGGAGTGGTCGGCGATGTCCAGCTTGACCAGTTCGGCGAAACGGCCGATGCCTGGATTGCCGGGCGAAGCATAGAGCTTCGTCAGCAGCGGCGACGCGGCGATCTTCCAGGCAAGCGCATGTTCGCGGCCGCCGGAGCCGAGAAGAAGAACGTTCATGGCCACCTCTTGCTGATCGTCTCCCCGAACCCGCTATTGGTCCAAGGGCGACGGGTCAAGGCGTCTTGGCGTTTCGGGGGGAGATTGCACACGGGAAGATTGCCCACATCAAGACGCAATGAAGCAATTGCCGGTGGGGAACCGATCTCGCCCGGCCCAATCCGAAGTCGACTCAGCTCCGGAAAACGATGGGGAACCAGTCCTCGCGCAACTTCTGGCCGGGCTTGATGTGCTTCCCATGCAGCGCATTGTTCTCGCCCACGACGCGCGCCTGCGCCTATCGAAGGCGGCACTCGCCTTCATCGAGACAGCGAAAGCATGGTTCGCCAGTCACGATGTTTTCACTGCCTGAGCGACAACGCGGCTGCTTGACGGCGCCCATCGCTGCTGCCACTCCAGCACGATGGAAACCATCCAGTCGAAAGCAGCCCAGGGCCGCGTCGCGGACGCGCCGAGCGGCCATTGGGTTTACCGGGTGCTGCCGCGCTGGCTGTGGCCCTATGCGCAGCTTGCGCGCTGGGACCGGCCGATCGGCTGGCAGCTGCTCTTGTGGCCCTGCTGGTGGTCGGCGGCTCTTGCGGCCAGCGCCTATCCGCGGCCGACGGATCCGCTGCTGACGCTGTTGCCCGCGCCCTGGTACCTGTTCCTGTTTTTCATCGGCGCCGTCGCCATGCGTGGCGCCGGCTGCACCTACAACGACATCGTCGACGAAGACATCGACAACCAGGTCGAGCGCACCCGCTCGCGGCCGCTGCCGGCCGGCAAGGTGAAGCGCCGCCAGGCCTGGGCGTTTCTGATCATCCAGGCGCTGGTCGGGCTCGCAGTGCTTTTGCAGTTCAACAGCTTCGCCATTCCGCTCGGCATCGCCTCGCTGGCGATTGTCGCGATCTACCCGTTCATGAAGCGCATCACCAACTGGCCGCAATTGGTGCTCGGGCTCGCCTTCTCCTGGGGCGCGCTGATGGGCTGGGCGGTCGAGTTCGGCGATCTCGATGGCCCCGCCATCATGCTTTATATCGGCTCGATCCTGTGGGTGATCGGCTACGACACGATCTACGCGCATCAGGACAAGGAAGACGACGCCATCGTCGGCGTGCGCTCCACGGCACGGCTTTTCGGCGACAACACCAAGACCTGGCTCACCGGGCTCTATGGCGGCACGCTCGCCTGCTTCGCCATCGCCTTTGCCTCGGCTCAAGTGCCGATGCCGGCGCTGGCCGGGCTGATCGCCGCCGGCGCGCATATGGCGCGCCAGATCATCCGGCTCGACATCAACGATCCCGATCAGTGCCTGAAGCTGTTCAAGTCGAACAACCAGGTCGGCTGGCTGATCTTTCTGGGGCTGATCGGCGGGGCGTTTTGGGTGGTGCTGAAGCCGCTGGTGTAGCGCCTCTCCTTCTCCCTTTGTCGTGGGAGAAGGTGGCTCGGCGCGCAGGGCCGAGACGGTTGACGGTGTTCCAGCGGAGTGAGAGCTCGGCGTTTCCTGGAAAACCCCTCATCCATCGCCTTCGGCGACACCTTCTCCCACAGGGGGGAAGGGAAGGATCGCGGCTATTCGCGCGCGATAATCTCCTCACCGCCGACGACGAGACGCAGGCCGAGATTGCCGGTCCTGCGGCGGGCGAGGAAGCGCGGGCGGCGCATGTTGGAGACACGGCCCTTGCGGCGGTCCTGCGGCGGCAGGGCCTTGATGGCGGCGCCGAGCGATTCCTCCAGCGTGCGGGCGACGCCGTCGGCCTCGATCAGAAGCATCGGCAGGCGATAGGCGTCGGCCCAGGCGCGCCAATCGGCGGCGACGTCGTCGAGATCGTCGGCGACCAAAAGCGGCACCGACAGCATCGGATCATTGTGCAGAAGTTCCAAAGTCACGGTGACATTGCCGTCCGGATCCTCCATGGCGCGGGCGGCGACACCACGGAAGGCATTGGCGGGCAGCGCGATGATCGCCGGCACGCCGCTCATCTCCAGCGTGCGGCGAATGACGGCGCCGCGCTGATCGATGGTGAAGGTTACATCGCCATAGTCGTCGCGCGTGGCATAGCTTACCATCTGCGGCAGGCGAAACGGGTCGAGACGCATGTTGCGCCCCGCCCAGACTGGCTTCAGTCCAGTGTTCATCGAATGCCTTCCTGTTTCTCCTGAGGGCCGTTTTCCGGTTCTCTCCGGGCCGGTTTTTCCGGCCTCGTTATGCGGGAAACATTAGCGCTCGCTTCTTACCGCCGCGCTTAAGAAAGTCAGTTAAATTTTGCTGATCGGAGCCGATGGTTATCGGAATGCGACCAGCCACAAGATGTTGGAAGAATTAGATAACCTTACCGGGATTCATGATGCCGGCCGGGTCGAAGGCCGCCTTCACCCGGCGCATCAGATCGATCGCCATTGGCGGCGCCGTGGCGATCAGCTCGTCGCGCTTCAATTGGCCGATGCCGTGCTCGGCCGAGATCGAGCCGTGGAAAGAGCGCACGACATCGTGCACGGCTTTGTTCATCGGGTGGTAGAGCTCAAGGAACGGCTCGTCCTGCCAATCCAGCGGGCGAGAGATGTTGTAGTGAAGATTGCCGTCGCCCATGTGGCCGAAGCAGACGACCCGGGCGCCGGGACAGACAGTCTGGACCACGCCTGCCGCCTTTTCGATGAACTCCGGGATCGAGGCGATCGGCACCGAGATGTCGTGCTTGATCGAGGCGCCCTCCGGCTTCTGGCATTCGGGCAGCGTCTCGCGGAAATTCCAGAAGGCGTCGCCCTGGGCAAGACTTGCCGACACCACCGCATCGCCGACGATGCCCTGCTCGAGGCCGGCCGAAAGAATCTCCTCGATCAGCGCCTTGCCATCTTCTTCCGAGCGACCTGAAGAGACCTGCATCAGGGCATACCACGGCCAGTCATCCGCCAGCGGTCGGGTGATCCCTTGCCCATGCTTAAGCGTGAAGTCGTAAGGCCGTTTGGCGATCAGCTCGAAAGCCGTGAGCGAAGCACCGGCGCGATCCATCGCCAAGCTGAACAGCGAGAGCGCTGCCTGGGGCGACGACAGGCCGGCGAAGGCAACCTCCCTGCCCTTCGGCTTCGGAAAGAGCTTCAGCACCGCGGCGGTGATGACGCCGAGGGTGCCCTCGGCGCCGACGAAGAGGTTTTTCAGATCGTAGCCGGTGTTGTCCTTCTTCAGCTTGCGCAGATCGTCGAACACTTCGCCGGTCGGCAGCACCACTTCGACGCCGAGGCAAAGCTCGCGCGCATTGCCATAGGCAAGCACGCCGGTGCCCCCGGCATTGGAAGAGAGATTGCCGCCGATCTGGCAGGAGCCTTGGGCTGCAAGCGACAGCGGGAACAGCCGGTCGGCAGCGTCGGCCGCTTCCTGGAGGGTTTGCAGGATGACGCCGGCCTCGGCGGTGATGGTGTTCGACAGGACATCGATTTCGCGGATGCGGTTCAGCCGCGACAGCGAGAGCACGATGTCGCGGCCGGACTTGTCCGGCACTTGGGCGCCGACCAGCCCGGTGTTGCCGCTCTGCGGCACGACCGGCGTGCCGGTCTCGGTCGCGAGCCGCATGATGCGGCTCACTTCCTCGACGCTGCCCGGCCTCAGCGCCAGCGGTGTCCGGCCATGCCAGAGGCCGCGCCGCTCGGTGACGTAGGGCGCGATGTCAGCCTGATCGCGCAGCGCGTATCTGTCGCCGACAATGGCAGCGAAGCGGTCGATGAGGGCAGGATCGAGGTCGAAGGGCTGGTCGTTCATGCGCCCAAGCCTAGAGCAATTCCAGGAAAAGTGTGAAGCGGTTTTCCGTCCGGAATTCCGTCAAAACAAAGAGATAGGCTCAGTCGATCTTGTCACGCGGGGCGGCGGCGCGCGCGAGCCGGTCGTTGATCGCCTCGCCCAAGCCGTCGGCCGGGATCGGCTCGACGGCGATCGTGGCCGCGCCGCTGCGGTCGAGCGCCTGCATATAGGCGAAAAGATTGGCGGCGGCCTCCCGCAGATCGCCCGCCTCGGAAAGATTGCGCAGCGCCACGGCATCCCGCCAGCCTTCAGCGCGAGCGCGGCCGAAGGCGAGCAGCGCCTCGCCGCTGGCGAGCTTGCCGACATTGAGCCGCATCGATGCGCCCGGCGCGTAATGCGAGGCGAGCATGCCGGGCGCCTGGATTCCGGCAGCGCCGCGGATCACCTCAACGTCGGCGACCGCTTCAATGTCCCGGGCAGCAATGCCGCCGGGTCGTAGCAGACGCAGCTTGCCGTCTTCGATCTTGACGATCGTCGATTCCAGGCCGACGGGCGTCGCGCCGCCGTCGACCACCAGCTTGATCTTCTCGCCGAGATCAGCCGCCACGGCCTCGGCCGTCGTGGCGCTGATCCTGCCGGAGGAATTGGCGCTGGGCGCCGCGAGCGGCCGGCCCAATCTCGCGATCAGCTCGCCGCCGAAGCCTCTCGGCATGCGCAGCGCGATCGTGTCAAGCCCGGCTGTGACGAGCGGATGGATGCCGTTTTCCGCGCGCTGCGGCAACACCAGCGTCAGCGGACCGGGCCAGAAAGCTTCCGCCAGCTTTGTTGACAATAGATCGAATGTAGCAATGCGGTTTGCCATGGCGAGGTCGGCGACATGGGCGATCAGCGGGTTGAAGCGCGGGCGACCCTTGACCTCGAAAATACGCGCCACGGCAGCCCCCTTCGTGGCGTCACCTGCCAGTCCGTAAACGGTCTCGGTCGGGATGGCGACAACATCGCCGCCTTCGAGCAGCGCCAGCGCCCTTTCCATCGCCTCGCCGACGCCAAGTATCTCAGCCAAATTCACCACCGATCCTGAACATGCCGGTCCCGTAATACGGCATGGCAGCAGGGGCAAGGGCGCGCATTGGCGATTTATCAATCCCTAAAATGTTAAGTTTCCGCGCAAGCCGACATCAATTCGCCGACGCTAGGGTGCGGATTTCCGGTTGGTGGGCGGAGAGTTGTCGTGATGCGTATGTCTTGCTTTGATGCAATTGCGGACGGAAAGCTGTTACGTCCCTTTCCTGGAATTGCTCTAGGAGCGGTCGGTATCGGTCTTCTGGCGACGAGCGGCTTGGCACAGGCTTCGTCCATCGTCGTGCTCGGCGCGGCGACCTCGACGCCATCCATTGTCAGGCTGGCCGCGATCGAGCCCGGCAAGGCTACACCGTCAGTTGTGGCGCTCGGCGAGCCGCTGCCAGCCGTCACCGATGAGAAAGTGGCCGCGATCCCGGAGAAATCCGGACAGAGGCAAGCACAGGCGCCGACGATCATTCGCGGCGGCATCGTCGGCGGCGCTTCGGCGGCGCCCGCGGCGACTGCCCCGGCCAAGGAGGCCGCGACACCGGCAAACGGCACCGCGCCCGCCGGCACGCCTCCCAACGGCACGGCTGCGGCCACGCCCCCCAACGGCACGGCTCAGGCTGCCGCCAACGGCGATACCAAAGCTTCCGAGAACAACCCCGCTACGACGGCAACGGCGTCTGACGGCGAGACCCAACCGGAAGTCCAACCGGAAGCTGCCCCGACGCCGCCGCGCTTCAGCAAGGCGATGTAGGCGCGACGGCCTCCCGCGCCTTACGGAGCATTCAGCTTCCGACCGGCATTCTGGCTGTCAGCCGACGATTTTTGAAAAATCGGCGACCTGGTCGGTGGCGGCGCGGATGCGGGCAAGCAGGGCCAGGCGGTTGGCGCGCACGGCCTGATCCTCATCATTCACGAGAACCCCTTCAAAGAATGAATCAACCGGTTCACGCAAGACGCTAAGCGTCAGCATGGCGGCGGAAAAATCTTCGTTTTGAATCGCTTGGCCGGCTGCCTTCTCGGCCTGATTCACCGCGGCCGACAGCTTCTTTTCCGCATCTTCGCGGAACAGCGCCGGCTCAACTATCTCGGCGACCCGTGTTTTCTTCTTCTCCTCGGCAGCCAGGATGTTGGCGGCGCGCTTGGTACCGGCGAGGAGGTTCTTGCCATCCTCCGTGTCGAGGAACTTGCCCAGCGCCTCGACGCGGCGAACGATCTGCAGAAGGTCGTCGGACTGCGGCGTGATGACGGCGTCGATCAGATCGTATCGTGCACCGCTTTCGCGGAGATATACCTTGAGGCGGTCATGGAAGAAGCCGAGGAGATCCGAAATTTGTGCGACATCGCCGGCGAAGCTCGCAAAGGCCTTGGCGAAGACCGATGTCAGTCCGAGGCGAATGCGGTTCTCGATCAGGATCCGGACCACGCCGAGTGCAGCTCTTCTGAGCGCGAACGGATCCTTGCTGCCTGTCGGCTTTTCATCAATCGCCCAGAAGCCGGTCAGCGTATCGAGCTTGTCGGCCAGCGCGACAGCAACCGACACCGGGTCGGTCGGCACCCGGTCGGACGGGCCTTGCGGCTTGTAGTGCTCCTCGGCGGCCGCGGCCACCGACGGATGCTCACCCTGGAGCAGCGCATATTTGCGGCCCATGGCGCCCTGCAATTCCGGGAACTCGCCTACCACCTCGGTCTGCAGGTCGGCCTTGGCGAGCACCGCGGCGCGGGCGACGAGCGCGGTAATCTCCCCCCTCGAGGGGGAGATGTCGCCAGAGGCGACAGAGGGGGTCGTCTCGCGTGGAGTGCCAACCTCTTCCCTCTTCGAAAGGCCAGAATGCGTCGCACCAGCCGAAGCAACCCCCTCTGCCCTGCCGGCCATCTCCCCCTCAAGGGGGGAGATCGACTTCGCCACCGTCGGCGCCAATTCTTCGGCCAAGCGCTTGATGCGCTCGACCCGGGCGCCCTGCGTGCCAAGCTTGGCATGGAAGGTCACATTGAGATGGTCAAGGCGCGCCATGCGCTGGTCGAGCGGCTTCTTTAGATCCAGCTCGAACTTCGCCGCCGACTCTTGCAGCGTGCCGAGGTCGGGCAGATCGCCCTGGTCGGTCTTCCAGAAATAGAGCGCGTCTGAGAGACGCGCCCGCACCACCTTGCCATTGCCGTAGGCGATCTCTTTGCCGCCGTCCTTCGCCTCGATATTGGCAACCAGGATGAAGCGGTTCGACAGATCTTCGCCCGCGCCCTGCGGCCGGGTGACGAAGCATTTCTGATTGGCGCGAATGGTTAGGCGAATGACCTCGGCCGGGATGGTGAGAAAATCCTGCTCGAACTCGCCCATCAGCACGACCGGCCACTCGACCAGGCCGGAGACCTCTTCCAGCAGGCCCTCGTCCTCGACGAGATCGAGGCCGTTGGCGAAGGCGACATTGCGGGCATCGGCCAGGATGATCTCCTTGCGCCGGTCGGCATCAAGCACGACCTTGGCCGCTTCGAGCTTCGCCACATAGTCGTCGAAGCGGCGCACGGTGATCGGGCCCGGTGCATGGAAGCGGTGGCCGTAGGTGACGTTGCCGGAGCGGATGCCGTCGATCTCGAAATCGACCACCACCGGCTCCTCGGTCTCCGGGCCGAAGGTGCAGACGATCGATTGCAGCGGCCGCACCCAGCGCAGCGAGCCGGGCTTGGCCGAGGCCGCGCCCCAGCGCATCGATTTCGGCCAGGGAAAGTTCTTGATGATGCCCGGCACCAGCTCGGCGATGATCTCTTCCGCCGCCCTGCCCGGCTTGGAGATGTGGGCGACGTAGAAGTCGCCCTTCTTGGGATCCGAATGGACATGCGCCTCGGCGATCGATGAAAGGCCGGCCTTGCGCAGAAAACCCTGCACCGCCTGCTCGGGCGCCGTGGTCGAGGGGCCCTTGATCTCCTCGAGAATGTCCTTAGAGCGCGCCGTCAGCCCGCGCACGTCCAGCGCCAGGCGTCGCGGCGTCCAGTATTCGCGCGCCGCCTCATAGGTCAGGCCCGCCTCGACCAAGCCGTCGGTCAGCATCTTGCGAAGATCGCCAGCCGCCTTGCGCTGCATGCGCGCGGGGATTTCTTCCGAGCGGAGTTCTAGGAGTAGGTCAGGCATAGGGTCAGCTCATGCTGGCGAAGGGTCCGGCGCGGCATAGCAACTCGGCTCGCGCCTGTCACCCTGCCTGCCGGTCGGCAGTTCGAGCTATTTCAGGAAATTTTCAGTTCTTTGTCGGGACGACACGAGCCCACCCGTCATAAGAACAGACACCCCATGAACCAAACACAGTGCTGAAGCGACCAACGCTCAGACGGAGAACTATTGGCTGAACGACCATGAAGACGGCATCGAGAATCCTGCAGGTCCTGGCACTGAGCGCCTGCTTCGCCGCCCAGATGCATGGCACATTCTCGATGCCGGGCGTGCGACAGGCACTGCGCACGATCGATGCCGCGACAGTCCAGATCACGTTGCCGATGGCAGCCGCCGCCGAGATCGCCAGCGTGACTTTGGGCTAAGTCGCCAGGCCGCCCGCGCGCGTCTGCAGGAACGCCTCTCCGCAAGCCTTGGCAAGGTTGCGCACGCGCAGAATGTAGCTCTGGCGCTCGGTCACGGAAATCACGCCGCGGGCGTCAAGCAGATTGAAGACGTGGCTGGCCTTGATGCACTGGTCATAGGCGGGGAAAACCAGACGGTGCATCGACGAATTGTCGTTCGACGCCGGCGCGCCGGCGGCGAGCAGCGCCTTGCACTCGGCTTCGGCGTCCTCGAAATGCCGAAGCAGCATCGCCGTGTTGGCGAATTCGAAGTTGTGGCGCGAATATTCCTGCTCGGCCTGCAGGAACACGTCGCCATAGGTGACCTTCTCAGGCCCCTCGCGGCCGTTGAAATTCAAGTCATAGACATTGTCGACGCCCTGCACATACATGGCGAGGCGCTCGAGCCCATAGGTGAGCTCGCCCGCCACCGGCGCGCATTCGATGCCGCAGACCTGCTGGAAATAGGTGAACTGCGACACTTCCATGCCGTCGCACCAGCACTCCCAGCCGAGGCCCCAGGCACCCAGCGTCGGGCTTTCCCAATCGTCCTCGACGAAGCGGATGTCATGCAGCAGCGGATCGACGCCGATGGCTTCCAGCGATCCGAGATAGAGCTCCTGCAGGTTCGGCGGGTTCGGCTTCAGGATCACCTGATATTGATAGTAATGCTGCAGCCGGTTCGGGTTCTCGCCGTAGCGGCCGTCCTTCGGCCGGCGCGACGGCTGCACGTAAGCCGCGTTCCAGCGCAACGGGCCGAGCGCGCGCAAAGTGGTGGCGGGGTGGAAGGTGCCGGCGCCGACTTCCATGTCGTAGGGCTGCAGGATGACGCAGCCGTAAGCTGCCCAGTAGTTGTGCAAGGTCAGGATCAGCCCCTGGAAGGAGCGGCTGGGATGCATGTGGGCAGGGATCTCGACGGTCACGGCGGCCTCGGAAAGCGCTGGGAGTGGGCTTTCCCTAGTTGCCGGGCCGGCAAGCGTCAAGGCACGGCGCCGCATTGAGGAGAGGTTGAACGCTTTGCCGGCGGCTGGCCCATTGAAGGCCGCTCACGCGGGCCGTTTGCTTCGGTGAGCCGCAACGACAAAGGTTCCCGCCATGCCTGGTCAACTCACTGTCCGCCCCGTCACCCAGCAGGACTACGAGCAGTGGCTGCCGCTCTGGGACGGCTACAACGAATTCTACGGCCGCTCGGGCGAGACCGCGCTTGCCGGCGAGATCACCCAGATGACCTGGTCGCGCTTCTTCGACGCTTACGAGCCGGTGCATGCTCTGGTGGCCGAGCGCGACGGCAAGCTTCTCGGCCTCGTCCATTATCTCTACCACCGCTCGACCACGGCGATCGCGCCGAACTGCTATCTGCAGGATCTCTTCACCTCACAAGCCGCGCGCGGCCAAGGCGTCGGCCGGGCGCTGATCGAAGGCGTTTACGAGCGCGCCAAAGCCGCGGGCTCGGGTCGCGTCTACTGGCTGACGCATGAGACCAACCACACCGCCATGCAGCTCTATGACAGGATCGGCGAGCGCTCGGGGTTCGTCGTCTACCGCAAGATGTTTTGAAAACGTTGCGGGGCCCAAAAGGGCCCCGCCAAACTGCAGAATTGTGCGCCTCAGCCCTTCGGCGCCGCGGGCGGGACCGGTTTCACCTTCGGCGTTTCCTGCGCCGTGTTGGACTCGATCGGCGGCAGGCCCTTCAGCAGCTTCTGCTGCAAGGTGGCGAGCACATCCGGGTCCGGCTTCAGGTCGCGTGCCTGGGTCCACTGGAAGGTCGCTTCCAGCTTGCGGCCGACGCGCCAATAGGCGTCGCCCAGATGGTCGTTGAGAACCGGATCCTCGGGCTTCAGCGATACGGCGCGCTCCATTTCGCGCACGGCGTCGTCGAAGCGGCCGAGGCGGTAATAGGCCCAGCCAAGCGAGTCGACGATGTAGCCGTCGCTTGGCCTGAGATCCACGGCCTTCTGGATCATCGCCAGGCCTTCCTTGAGGTTCATGTTCATGTCGACCCAGGAATAGCCGAGATAGTTCAGAACCTGCGGCTGGTCGGGCTGCAGCTCCAGAGCCTTGCGGAAATTGGGCTCGGCCTTCGGCCATTCCTTCAGCCGCTCATAGGCGATGCCGCGCTGGTAGAAGATGTTCCAGTTGGCGGCGGTCGGCGTCTTCAGCTGTTCGACCGCCTTGTCGTAGAGATTGGCAGCCGAACGGTAGTCCTCCTTCGAGGAGTAGACGCCGCCAAGCGCCAGGTAGCCGCGCATGTCGGTCGGATGCGCATCGACATAGCCCTTGAGATGCGCGATGGCTTCGTCGTGACGGTCGATGTCGGCAAGGTTCAGGCCAAGCTGCAGCTCAGAAAGCTCCTTCAATGGCGAGGAGGCCGGAATACGCCGATAGAGCGCGATCGCGCCTTCGCCGTCCTTCAGCTGCTCGGCGACGGCGGCGAGCTGCACGAGGGCGGCGTCGCTGTCCGGCTTCAGCGCCAGCGCATATTGCAGATAGAGCCTCACGAAAGGCTCGCCGCCGCCACGGTTGAGCGCGGTGGCGAGGTCGAGCAGGATTTCCGAGGCCCCGTCGGCCGGGGTAGCGACCAGGGGCTCGATCTTGTCGCCCTTGCTGATCCTGTCGCGCAGCGTGGTGATTTCGAGCTTGCCAGGCGCGAAGGCTTCGGCCTGGTTCAGCACCGCCATCGCCTTTGTCTTGTCGCCCTTGCGGGCGAGGAACGAGGCATAGGCCTGGGCATTGCGCATCCACGTCTCGGGCGCGGAGCCGCCGGCGGCGGTATCGGCCAGGGTGGCGGCGTAGATCTCATCGGCCTTGGGGGAAAGGCCGGCGGCGTCGGCGATGAGGGCGCGATGGAAGGACTTGAACAGGCCGAACCAGTCCGGACCCTTGAGCTTGTCGATCGAAGCCATCGCCTCCGAGGCATCGCCCGCGCCTTCCTTGGCCCAACCGTCCATGATGCCGGAGAGCAGCCGGTCGAGATCGGATTCGAGCGACAGCTTCAGCCAGTACTGAGCCTTGGCGTAGTCCTTCTTGTGGAAGGAATCGATGGCAAGCGCCAGACGTGAGAAGCGCTCGACATCGGGAACTTCCTTGAGCTTGTCGGCATAGACCAGCGATTCCTCGAAGCGGCCCTGGGCGACCAGCGCCAGCATGAGGCTCTGCTGCAGCTCGGTGTCATTGGGGGCAAAGGCCAGCGCCTGCTTGTAATAGGCGATGGCATTGTCGAGATCGTTGTCGCTTTCGGCAATATGGGCGGCAAGATAGGCGCCCGAAAAGGACGTGATCTGGACCGGTTGGGAGTTTTCCTTGGCATGGGCAGGCAGCACCGACAGCGCCACACCCGTTAAAAATGCCAGCCTCGTCAGCCAGCGCGCACGTCCTTGCCGCATTGTATCCCTTTCAGCCAGACGCGATCCCCCCTTGGCGGACCGCCCACAGAGTCGATGTTTTCCCGACAAAGCATGGCCTTTTTGGGGTCAGGCTTCAATCCGCAGCGAATCACAATGCAATCATCGGGCTTAAAAAATACGGCGTGCATCCAAAAAGTCCGGCGCGGGAAGCCGCAGACAGCGCCGCCTAAAGACGCGTATTTTGGAATCCGCTGAGGGCAACCGCGCTGCACAGGTCGGACCATTCGCAGCCCGAGCACGCCTGACGCGTCAGGCCGGCGGAAAACGCCTTGCGCATCGGCGCCAGGCTGGAGGCATCCAACACGAGCCGGTCGCCGGCCCGGACGGGCCGGCCGAGGAGAGCGCCGACGTCGCGCGCCGCGAGCCCGTCGCGCTCGGCGGCGCCTTCGCCCAGGCAGTGCGGCTCGGGCTCGACCAGCATCGGGGTGCAGATGTCGTCCGGCCCGGACACGATCAGGACCGCCTCGCCGTCGCCCAGCCGCTTCACCACCTTGTCGTAATTGGCGGTGAAAGCGGGCGAGTAGCCTTTGCCGACATAGGTCAGCAGGCAGAGCAGATGATGGGCGCGCAGCCTGACGGTCATTGCGTCTTTGACGAGCGGTCGCGCGGTTCGGCCCGATAGGTGGAAAAGAGCTTCAGCGTTGCGGCGCCCAGCGCCGACTTCAGGAGGCCGCCGACAATGAAGGGCAGGAAGCCGAAGGTGATGGCCTTCTCGGCGCCGATCATGGCGGCAAGCCAGGCCGTGCCGAGAACCAGGCACAGAAGATTGCCGATGAGCATGGCGGCGAAGGCAAGCATCACCCGATTGCCGTTCCAGCCGCGCTCGGCCAGCCAGCCGACGATCGCACCGACGATCGGGAAGGAGAAGAGATAGCCGCCGGTCGGGCCCATAAAATGCTGCACGCCGGCCGCACCGCCGGCCAGAACCGGGAAGCCGGCGGCACCCTCGACAAGCCAGGCCGTGATGGTCAGCGCGCCGAAGCGCCAGCCATAGAGCGCACCGACCAGCGTCACCGCGAAGGTCTGCATGGTCACCGGAACCGGCACCATCGGCACCTCGATGTAGGACGACAGCGCCAGGAACAGCGAGCCGAGGACGACGGCGCCGAACTGCCAGGCAACGGAGCGGCTGTGCAGTTGGAGCGGGCTGAAGGAAGACTGGCGGGTCGAAACGGCGATGTTTGTCACGGTGAGGTGGTCCCTGGTTGAGTTGAAATTATAGATAATTCCTGCAATCGATCTATTATCGAATCCATATTTTTGCGGAGATGGCAAGCGCTGCCTTGCGGAGGCAGATCGCAGGAGCAATGAGGCTCAGCCATTCACCGGGCATTGGGGCACCCAAACCGACATTTGACTGCCATTGAGCGCAGAAAGGCAGCTGTGTCTGGGTTCTCGCGTTAGCCGACAATGGCGAAGGCGTCGCGAGTCCTGCCGGAAGCGGTCTTGACCGGTTTTTGGCCGATCCATTGCACATGCCGGCCGAGCGTGGCGGCGGCCGATTCCGTGTTGCCTTGCCTCAGCGCGCTCAGGATCGCCCGGTGATCCTGATCGGTGCGGGTCTCCCATTCGGAGCGCCAGGCGGCGAACAGGAAACGCGCGCTTGCGGCATGCAGGTCGTCGATGG
The DNA here is from genome assembly GCF_002294785.1 of Mesorhizobium sp. WSM3868. Taxonomy (NCBI): domain Bacteria; kingdom Pseudomonadati; phylum Pseudomonadota; class Alphaproteobacteria; order Hyphomicrobiales; family Phyllobacteriaceae; genus Mesorhizobium; species Mesorhizobium sp. WSM3868. The sequence continues at coordinate 20,135 of NZ_NSGB01000001.1, forward strand.
TGGAAAGCAGGCGCGGCATGTTGCAGGGCGTCAAGATCAAGCGGTGGAAGGTGCGATTGGCCTCCTCCCAGGAGCGGACATCGCGGGATTTGTCGCCCGCCTTGGTCGCCTCCTCGGCGCGGTCGAGGATCGCCGGCGTCAGATGCGGCGCGGCGTGGCGCAGCGCCAGCACTTCGAGCGCCGCGCGCATCTCGGCCACTTCCCTGACCTCGCCGAGGTCGAAAGCGGCCACACGCACGCCGCGGCGCGGCTCGCTGATCGCCAGACCTTGCGCCTCGAGGCGGCGGAAGGCCTCGCGCACCGGCACGTGGCTGGTGCCGAATTCCTCGGCGACATGGTCCTGGCGCAGCCGCGATCCGGGCTCGATAACGCCCGAAATGATGCGGTCCGCCAGTTCCTTGCTGATGCGGACGGCGATCGTGTCCTCTGTGGTGGCCATGTTTTATAGATAATTTGCTGAGCTGCCGTTTGTCGAGACGGCCAGAGCGGAATCACATGCGCCCGCCCGGCGGACGCCAGGCGATGCCAAGGAGAACCGACAGGCGCTCAGTTGACGCGGCTGATGCAGAAATCGATGACGTCGATCAGCGCCGATTTCTGCGGCGTCGCCTCCAGCGGCGCGAGCGCGTCGCGGGCGATCTCGCCGAAGTGACGGGCGCGACCGATCGTATCGGCGATGGCGCCATGGCGGGTCATCAGACCGATCGCCTTTTCGAGCCCGGCATCGTCGGCGGCATTTTCCTCGATGGCGCGCTTCCAGAAGGTGCGCTCGGCCTTGGTGCCCCGCCGATAGGCGAGGATCACCGGCAGCGTCACCTTGCCCTCGCGGAAATCGTCGCCGACATTCTTGCCGAGGTCCTTGCTGGAGCCGCCATAGTCCAGCGCGTCGTCTATGAGCTGGAAGGCAAGGCCGAGATTCATGCCATAGGAGCGCAGAGCCGCCCGGTCGGTGCGGGAAGCGAGCGCGATCACCGGACCGACCTCGGCGGCGGCCGAGAACAGGGCGGCGGTCTTGGCCTTGATGACGGCGAAGTGCTCGTCCTCGGTGGTCTCCAGATTCTTGGCAGCCGCAAGCTGCATCACCTCGCCCTCGGCGATGATGGAGGCGGCGCTCGACAGGATGTCGAGAGCCTCCAGCGAGCCGACTTCGACCATCATGCGAAAAGCCTGGCCGAGCAGGAAGTCGCCGACCAGCACGCTCGCCTGGTTGCCCCAGATCATGCGCGCCGTCTTCTTGCCGCGGCGAAGCGCGCTCTCGTCGACGACGTCATCGTGGAGCAGCGTCGCGGTGTGCATGAATTCGACTGCGGTGGCGAGCTTGACGTGCCCCTCGCCCGCATAGCCGAACATCTGGGCGGCGGCGAGCGTCAGCATCGGCCGCAGCCGCTTGCCGCCGGACGAGATCAGGTGGTTGGCGACCTCCGGGATCATCTCGACGTCGGAGCCGGCCTTCGACAGGATCAGCTCGTTGACCCGTCCCATGTCGGCTGCCGTCAGGTCGATGAGATCCTGGATGGAAGCAGGTTCCCGCTTGCCTTCGATATTCAGAACGACACCCACCACGATCACTCCCGTCTCATTGACGCGCCCGACAACACCCTGGTCCCGGTGGGACTCTAGGTCGGCACAACCGCGCACGGCAAGAGGCGAATTGGCGCGGTTTGGCTGGCGCTGGGCGGCCCCGGCGTTTACATGAGCGCCGCAACCTGCGATTTTCATTCCATGATCGAGCTTGTCCGCACCAACGACGCCGTCCTCATCTCCTTCGTCGAATCGCTCATGCGCGACGCCGGCATCGCCTGCTTCGTCGCCGACCAGAACATGAGCGTGCTCGACGGATCGATCGGCATCCTGCCCAGGCGCGTCATGGTCGATGCCGAGAAAGCCGATGCCGCACGGCGCATCCTGAAGGATGCCGGCATCGAGAACGAGATCCGCCGGCAATAATGGCAGCATCAACCGCCCTCGCCCCGGACACGCCGGCCCACACGGTCGACGCCTTCCATCGCGGGCGCTTCTGGCTGGTGCAGCCGCGACAAGGCCACCGTGCCGGCATGGACGCCATGATGCTGGCGGCTGCCGTCCCATCCGGCTTTTCCGGCCGGCTCGCCGATTTCGGCGCGGGCGCCGGTGCGGCGACGCTCGCTGTGCTGTCGCGCTGCCCTTTGGCACACGCGGTTCTGGTCGAGCGTTCCGCGGAGATGGCGGCCTTTGCCGCGGCCACGCTTGCCCACCCCGGGAACGCGCATCTCGGCGACCGCGCCTCGGTGCTTAAGGCCGACGTCACGCTTGCGGGACGGGCACGGCACGGAGCCGGACTTGCCGACAATTCGTTCGACTTCGTCGTCATGAACCCGCCCTTCAACGCGGCGCAAGACCGCGCCACGCCGGACGCGCTGCGCAGAGAAGCGCATGTCACGGAGGACGGCCTGTTCGAGCGCTGGATCAGAAGTGCGGCCGCGGTCGTCAAGCCGCGCGGCGGACTGGCCGCGATTGCGCGGCCGGAGCAGCTTGTCGCCATCCTGGATGCGATGGAAGGCCGCTTCGGCGATGCCGAGATGCTCTGCGTGCACCCGCGCCCAGACGCGGCGGCGATCCGCATCGTCGTCAGGGCGGTGCTCGGCGCGCGCGGAAAACTGTCGATCCGGCCTCCGCTCACCTTGCACGGCGCATCCGGCAACGAGCCGACGGAGCGGACCGAAATGATCAACAACGGGCTGGCGTCGCTGTTCGGCGATTGATCAGAGGCCGGCGATGCGGCATTGCCGTTGCGCGGCGAATTCCTACATGCCCGGGAGCAAGGATGAGGTCTGACCTTGCTCTAGCATCTCTTGTGGAGACAAGCTTTCGTGAAACGCTTCTTCAACCGCCTGCTGCCGAAATCCTGGCGCTCGACAGTCGTCACCATTCCGGTCATCCGGCTGCATGGCACGATCATGCCCGGCGGCGGCCAGTTCCGGCCAAGCCTGTCGCTCGCCTCGACGGCCGGGCTCATCGAGAAGGCGTTCGGCTTCGACGCGCCGGCGGTTGCGATTTCGATCAACTCGCCGGGCGGCTCGCCGGTGCAGTCGCGGCTGATCTTCAAGCGCATCCGCGACCTGGCGGCAGAGAAGGACAGACGAGTGCTCGTCTTCGTCGAGGATGTGGCGGCCTCCGGCGGCTACATGATCGCAATCGCCGGTGACGAGATATTCGCCGACCCTTCCTCGATCGTCGGCTCGATCGGCGTCGTCTCCGCCTCCTTCGGCTTCCCGGAGCTGATGAAGAAGATCGGCATCGAGCGGCGCGTCCACACCGCGGGCCAGAACAAGGCCGTACTCGACCCCTTCAAGCCGGAAAAGAGGGAAGACGTCGAGCGGCTGAAAGCCTTGCAGCTCGAAGTGCACGAGACCTTCATCGATCTCGTCAAGGAACGGCGCGGCACCAAGCTCAAGGACGACCCGGATCTGTTCACCGGACTGTTCTGGACCGCCAAAAAGGGTCTCGAGCTCGGCCTCGTCGATGCGCTGGGCGACATGCGCAGCGTGCTCAAGACCCGTTTCGGCGAAAAGACGCAGCTCAGGCTGATCACCGCGCCGCGCGGGCTTTTCGGCCGTTTCGGCTTGTTCGGATCGCGTTTTTCGGCGCCGGACATCGCCGCGGCCGCGGCCAGCGGCGTCATCGATGCGGCGGAAGAGCGCGCGCTGTGGGCGCGCTTCGGGCTTTGAAAAAGCCATGATTGCGTCTAGCATGGCCGCTTGACCGACCCATCCGGCCGGCCTTGCCGCGAGAACGCGGGAGGAGTTGTGAGATGCCGCAGATCATTTTCTTCGTTGTCGTCGGCGCCGCCGCCTATTTCGGTTATCGCGCTTTCGTACGCGAGGCCGAGCGCGTGACGGCCAAGATCCGGCGCACCGAGAAGCAGGCGGCCAACGGCACGATGGGAACGCTGGTCAAGGATCCGAAGACCGGCGAGTACCGTCTGGCTAAGGACTGAACACCATCTCGCCAGCAGCCGACATTCTGGAGGCCGAGGCCAAGTCCCGGACATGGCTTGCGCCTGCCAAGATCAACCTCGCGCTGCACGTCACCGGACGGCGCGCCGACGGTTATCACCTACTCGACAGCCTTGCCGTGTTCACGCGCTTTGGCGACCGGCTCGAGATCGAGCTGGCCCAAGACGATGCGTTTTCGGTGTCTGGCCCCTTCGCCGCCGGCGTGCCAATCGATGGCGACAATCTGGTACTCAAAGCGCGCGACGCGTTGCGGCGGGAAGCCGGCGCGCAACAGACGCCACCAGTCGCCATCCGGCTGGAGAAGAACCTGCCGGTCGCTTCCGGCGTCGGCGGCGGCTCGAGCGACGCGGCGGCGGCGCTCAACGGCCTTTCGCGCCTCTGGAAGCTCGACATCGGGGAGGCGGGGCTGGCGCGGATCGGGCTGACGCTCGGCGCCGATCTGCCGATGTGCCTCAAGGCAAGGCCGCTCATTGCGCGCGGCATTGGCGATGAAGTGTCGCCGCTGACGGAGTTTCCGGCGCTGGCGCTCATCCTGGTCAACCCGGGCGTGGCCGTTTCGACACCCGAAGTGTTCAAAGCGCTTTCCAAACCTGACAATGAGGCATTGCCGCCGCTGCCCGGCCGCCTCGATTTTCACGGCATGCGCAATTGGCTCGACACGACGCGGAACGATCTCGAACCTGCCGCTCGCGCCATCCAACCGGCGATCGGAGATGCGCTCAAGGCGCTGAAAAAAGCGGGAGCCGCCTTTGCCCGCATGTCGGGCTCCGGCGCTACCTGCTTCGGCCTGTTCGAGACCGGCAATGTCGCCAAGCGCGCGGCGATCGACATCCGCCGCCGCCATCCGGGCTGGTTCGTGGCCGCGACGCGCAGCATGGAGACCGACTGATGACCAACGAAAGCCGCCCCTTCATCCCGGTGCGCATCGCGGTGCTGACCGTTTCCGACACGCGCAGCCTAGCCGAGGACAAATCGGGGCAGATATTGGCCGACCGCATCGCAGAGGCTGGCCATGTATTGGCTACTCGCGACATCGTGACCGACGACCGCGAGAAGATCAGCGAAAAAGTGCTCGCCTGGTCGAAGGATGAAACGGTGGACGTCGTCATCACCACGGGCGGCACCGGCTTCACGGGGCGAGACGTCACGCCGGACGCGCTGGAGCCGATTTTCGAAAAGCGCATGGACGGCTTTTCGGAAGTCTTCCACCGGATTTCCTATGACAAGATCGGCACATCGACGATCCAGAGCCGGGCGACCGGCGGCGTCGTCAACGCCACCTTTATCTTCGTGCTGCCGGGCTCGCCCGGCGCGTGCAAGGATGCTTGGGACGGCATCATCAAGGCGCAGCTCGATTACCGGCACATGCCCTGCAACTTCGTCGAGATCATGCCGCGGCTGGACGAGCACCTCAGGCGCGGCGGCAAGCTGGAGTAGCGGCCCCGTCCGGCTCAGCGGATGACCGGCTCGCCGTGGAAGCGGCGGCGCGACGGCCGCGAGACGCCGAAGCCGATTTCCATCATCAGCCGCGGCGTATGCGTCGGCACCGTTCCCATATGGAAGCCGAACGGATCCTCGACGAAGCCGAGGCCCGCCTCGCCCGTCAGCGTCACAGGGCTTTCCGGACCGTAGACGTCCAGCACGTCTTCCGCGGGGTGGCCGACCAGAAGCGTGAGCTGGTGCTTGAGCGCGCGGCGCCTGTGGCTGCCGCGGACATAGACATGCGGGCCGGTGCCGGCGTCGACCGGCACCAGATAGAAGAAGAATTTCAGCATCCGCCAATCGTCGAGATCGAAATGGTATTTGCCGAGCGAGGCGAGATTCTTGTCGGCATCCGAGGCCTTGCCGGTCGGAAAGCTCCACCACACGCGCGTCGTGATCAGTTTCGCCTGGCCGCCGAGATAGTGCTGCGCGACCTCGAGGAGCAGCGGATCCCGCTGGATGGCAAGCGCCGCCGGGCAATCGAGAATGCGTTCGAAATAATGCCCGCTGAGCAGCGAGCGGCCGAAACGCTTCTCCGCCTCGGCATGGTCGCCCGGCATGAATTCGAGACGGCGGTCGAAATTGCCGAAACAGGGCGTGCGCTGCGCAAAAACGGCGATCTCCTCATGGATCGCCGACGGCAGCGTCAACCCCGAAAACAGTCCATCGGAGCGAAGCGCCGCGACCACCGCCTCGCGATCGACGCCGGCAAACATCGTCTCTCCCGCATTGTCGAGCGGGCGGACGCGTCTGGCGCCTAGCCAGTGCATGCGGCGCCCCGGCATGGTGCGCGCCAGCACGAACATCGGCAGCCAGGCCGGATTTTCGCGGAGATCTTTCAGATAGGTCGGGATGCGCACGGCGATGCGCCTGAACAGGCTGCCATTACGAGCGATCGCCTCCAGGCTGGCCGCGCCTGAATTGTCTGGAGTACCAAGGTTCATCGGGTTCCTCGTATGCATGGCGTCCGACGAAGCGCCAGCCGTCTGCCGCTTCATCGTCACCCAATCCCGATTGTCCCGCTTCAAGCAGATGCTAATCCACTGCAGGTTTTTGTGCAATGCACAATAGAATGGGCCGGCAAAGTTCGCGGCCTTTTCTCTCTTTTCGCCTTCTGGAGAGAAGGAGGGCATGCGCTCACTTCGGCGGCGCCACCCAGATTTCGGCATTCAGCCTTCTGGTGGCGAGGCCGCGCGCCAGGGCTTCGGCGCTGCGGGCGCTTTTCGCCAGCACCGTGGCCTGGCGCTTGCTGATGACAAGCCCTTCCTCCAGAGCCCGGTGGCCCGAAAAAACCCGGACCAGAAACGGCATGCGATTGCCGCGGGCGCGTGAAAAACGCGCCGGCATCGTCTGCCTCGCCGCGTGAGCGACGACGTCGTCGATCCAGCCTTCGGCGAGCCGGGCGCCGGGTTCCAGAAGCAGCAGCCAGTCGCCCTTGGCCTGGCCGATGCCCGTTGCGATGCCGCCGGCCACGAGGTGGCAGCCGGCATGCTCGGCGACGCGATGCGTCTGGTCGGTCGAGCCGGTGTCGCAGACGATGACGTCGCGCACCACGCCCTCGACCGCGCCGCCGATCAACGAGGCCAGCGTGCGGGCAAGGCCTTCTTCGTCGTTCCTGGTTTCGATGAGGACGCTGAGCATTTTAGCCGAATAGCGGAAAGCGCGGCGCTGCGCCAGTTGCGCTTTCTGAACGAGAAAGTTCTTGCTTTGTTCTCATTGGTAAAATAGGAATAGTTTCATGAACAGAGCGATTCGACAGCCTGCCGACAGTCCCTGGGAGAGGGCGAAAATGGAACAGATCGTGCGCGCCGACATTGCCGCTTTCGGAGCAGGCAGAGCCGAGATGGCAAATGCAATGATAGAACAGAGCGGCATGCGCGTGCGGCCGGACCGCAATCGCGGACGCTCCGCGGGCATCAATCCGTCCGGCCGCTTCGAGCCGGTCAGCCGGCATGTGTTCGACGATGGCTGGAACTCGCTGGAGGAACTGCCGCCGTTCAAGACGGAGGTGCAGGTCGAGAAGCCGCGCACCATCATCACGCGCAACGAGTCGCCGGACATTTCCTTCGATCGTTCGATCAATCCCTATCGCGGCTGCGAGCATGGCTGCGTCTACTGCTTTGCCAGGCCGACGCATTCCTTCATGGGCCTGTCGCCGGGGCTCGATTTCGAATCCAAGCTCTTCGCCAAGCCCGATGCGGCGCGTATGCTGGACAGGGAATTGTCGAAGCCCGGCTACCAGCCGCGCACCATCGCCATCGGCACCAACACCGATCCCTACCAGCCGATCGAAAAGCAATACCGGATCATGCGCGAGATCCTGGAGGTGCTGGAGGCGCGTGGCCATCCGGTCGGCATCGTCACCAAGTCGGCACTGGTGACGCGCGATATCGACATCCTGTCGCGCATGGCCGAACGCGGCCTCGCCAAGGTGGCGCTGTCGGTGACGACGCTCGACCGCATGCTGGCGAGAACCATGGAGCCGCGCGCCTCGACGCCGACAAAGCGGCTGGAAGCGATAAGGCAGCTTTCGGATGCCGGCGTCCCCGCCTCGGTGATGGTGGCGCCGATCATTCCCGGCCTCACCGATCCGGAGATGGAGCGCATCCTCGATTCGGCGCGCGCCGCCGGCGCCAGGGAGGCAGGCTATGTCGTGCTGCGTCTGCCGCTCGAGGTGGCGCCGATCTTCAAGGATTGGCTCTTGCGCCATTATCCGGATCGCTACCGGCATGTGATGTCGCTGATCCGCTCGATGCGCGACGGCAAGGACTACGATTCGGAATGGGGCAAGCGCATGAAGGGCGCCGGACCCTATGCCTGGCAGATCGGCCGGCGCTTCGAGATCGCCGCCAAGCGGCTCGGCCTCAATGCCGAGCGGCGGCAGCTTCGGACCGACCAATTCGTCGCAGGCTCCGGCGTCGGCGAGCAGTTGATGCTGCTGTGAAGACGATGCCGCCGCGAAGGCCGGCGCTAAGGCAACTCCGGAGGCAGACTTTTGCGCCCGGATTGCGATCCGCTAACCCTCTGTTTTGATGTAACTTCGTACGGAAGGCCCGCTACGCACTCTTCCTGGAATTGCTCAAGAATCCCGTCCGGCCCAGTCCCCGGCCGTGAGACGGTGCCCTCCCGGTCCGACGCCCCATCCGACCCGGAGGGACTTGCGGAGAATCGGAGCCGATGCGAACCTCGCCGCACCATGGCTCGCGCGCGTTCCGATTCTCCGCTTCTCTTCGAAATGGTCGAGAAGCCCGACTTCTCGATTGAAACGAAAGCGATGGCCGAGGGGCTGTGGCCGGTAGCGGGGATGGACGAGGCGGGCCGCGGGCCGCTTGCCGGTCCGGTGGTGGCCGCGGCCGTGGTGCTCAACCCGGCCAACATTCCCGAAGGGCTCGACGATTCCAAGCGCCTCACCCATCTGCAGCGCGAGGCGCTGTTCCTCAAAATCCTGGGCTCGGCGCTCAGCGTCTCGATGGCCTCGATCAGCGCCGAAGGCATCGACAACAGCAACATTCTGAAAGCCAGCCTGGAAGCGATGCGCCGCGCCGCCGCTGGCCTGTCGCTGCCGCCCAAACTGGCGCTGGCGGACGGTCGCGACGTGCCGCCAGGGCTCACCTGCGAGGGCCGCGCGCTGATCAAGGGCGACCAGCGCTCGCAGTCTATCGCCGCCGCCTCGATCATCGCCAAGGTGATGCGCGACCGCATGATGTGCGGCTGCGGCGGCCATCATGAGCATTACGGCTTCGAAATGCATATGGGCTACGCGACGGTCCGCCACCGGACCGCGATCGAGGCGCATGGCCCGGTGGCGCGACTGCACAGGGCGTCGTTCGCGCCGTTCCGGTTGGGCGGCGTCGAGGTGGCGGAAGCGGAAGAGAGCTTCGAGGGAATAGATTAATCTCCTCCTTGAGGGGGAAATGGCCGGCAGGCGGAGGGGGTCGTCGCGCGTGAAGCACCGACGCCCTCTTTTAGTCGCACAAGGGTCGAGCTCTACGCGCAACGACCCCCTCTGTCGCCTTCGGCGACATCTCCCCCTCAAGAGGGGAGATTATTCGCGCCCAAAACAAAAAAGCCGCCGGGTTGCCCAGGCGGCTTCATGTCAGCAACGGCAGAGCCGCTCAGTTCAGCTTGGCCTTCACGTCCTGCAGCGCCGACTTGAACAAATCGGCGCCGGCCTTGGCGTCGACCTTGGCGGCGAGCAGCGCACGGGCGGCCTCGACGGCGATGTCGACGGCGCTGGCACGCACCTCGCCGATCGCTTCGCGTTCGGCCTGGCTGATCTTCTGCTCGGCAAGCGCCGTGCGCCGGGCGACGTAGTCCTCGGTCTTCTTATGCGCCTCGGAAGCAAGGAGCTCGGCCTCGCGCTTGGCGGCGGCGACGATGTCGGCGGCCTCCTTCTCGGCTTCCTTGCGCTTCTGCTGGTATTGGCCGAGCAGCTGCTGGGCCTCTTCGCGCAGGCGGCGCGCTTCCTCGAGTTCGCTGCTGATCTTGGCCGCGCGGGAATCGAGCGACTTTGCGAGCATGCCCGGCACCTTCAGATAGATGACGGCGCCGAGGAAGATGATCAGGGCAATGGTGGCCCAGAGCGTGGCAAGTGATGTGGCGTCCATGATGGCCTCCTCACCGGGTCGCGGATTTGACCGCGGCCGAAATCTCGGCCTTGTCGGTCTTGCCGCCGACCAGCGCCTCGACGATGGCCGACGTGGTGTCCTCGGCTATCGTGCCGACTTCCTTCATCGCCTTGGCCTTGATCGAGGCGATGCTCGCCTCGGCTTCGCCGAGCTTCTTCTCGAGTTCCGCCTCGAGCTTCTTGCGCGTGCTTTCGGCTTCGCTCTTGGCGGCGTCGCTCGCCTGCTGGCCGATCTTGTTGGCGTTGGCCTTAGCTTCCGCCAATTCCTGCTCATAGGCGGCAACGGCAGCGTCCGCCTCGCCCTTCAGCCTGGCGGCGTGGTCGAGATCCTGGGTGATGCGATCGTTGCGGACATCGATGATACCGCCGATGCGCGGCATCACAACCCGCTTCAGGAACAAATAGAAGAGCCCGAAGGTGATGACGAGCCACAGGATCTGCGACGGGAAGGTCTCGGCATTGAACGGCGGGAACGTGCCATGCTCCTCGGCAGGCACGGCGGTGCCCGCATGCGTATCGCCCTCGGCCGTGGCCGGCGCGGATTCTTGCGCAAAGGCAGATGTCACGAACATCTCATTCCCCTGTCCATACGGCGGGGCCGCACCATGCGGCCCCTTTCGTCAGCGCGTGGTTCTTACCTGAAGACCAGCAGCAGCGCGATGAGGAGCGAGAAGATGCCCAGCGCTTCGGTCACGGCGAAGCCGAAGATCAGGCGGCCGAACTGGCCGTCAGCGGCCGACGGGTTGCGGAGCGCACCCGAGAGATAGCTGCCGAAGATGTTGCCGAGGCCGATGCCGGCGCCGCCCATGCCGATGCAGGCGATACCAGCGCCGATAGCAGCTGCTGCAGTTGCGTCCATTTCAAAACTCCTGTGGTTTTCGTAATCGTTGCGGTTGGTACGTTGGGTATGCTGGCGCCGGGGCGCCGGTGAAAATCGATCAGTGGCTCGGGTGCAGAGCGTCGTTCAAATACATGCAGGTCAGCACCGCGAAGACGTAGGCCTGCAGGAAGGCGACCAGCAGTTCCAGCGCCGTCAGGGCAACCGCCATGGCGAGCGGCAGGACCGAGCCGGCTATGCCGACCGCACCCAGCGCGCTGAGGCTGACGACGAAGCCCGAAAACACTTTCAGCGTGATGTGGCCGGCCAGCATGTTGGCGAAAAGACGAACCGAGAGGCTGACGGGACGCGAGACAAAGGAAATGACTTCGATCGCCACCACCAGCGGCATCAGATAGCCAGGCACGCCATGCGGCACGAACAGCTTGAGGAAGCCGAGGCCGTGCTTGGCGAAGCCGTAGACGATGACGGTGCCAATGACCAGGATCGCCAGCGTGAAGGTGACGATGATGTGGCTGGTGACGGTGAAGAAATAGGGGAACAGGCCGATCAGGTTGGCGACCAGCACGAACATGAACAGCGAGAACACCAGCGGGAAGAATTGCATGCCCTGCTTGCCCGCCGCATCGCGCAGCATGTTGCCGACAAACTCATAGGCCATTTCCGAGACCGACTGCAGGCGGCCAGGAATGAGGGCGCGGCTGGCGGTGCTCATGTAGAGGAAAGCGGAAGCGACGGCGATCGTCACGACCATGAACAAAGCGGAGTTGGTGAAAGAAATGTCGTAGCCGCCGATATGAAGCGGGATGATCGGATGGATCTGGAACTGGTGGATCGGATCGACCTGGTCAGCAGCAGCCACTTTAAATCCCCGTCAAAGCCACAACCGGCTTCTTAAGTTTCTTTCGCGCCTTGCGGCGCCTTACTTCAGTCCTTCGGTTCGGGCGGCTTGCCGCCCTGGCCGAATTCCGATGCAAGTCCCGACGAACGCAGGACATTGAGTATACCGGCGCCAAAACCCAGCAGCAGGCCGACGATCAGACCCCAGGGCGCGATTCCCGCCAAGCGGTCGATGATCCAGCCCAGGCCGACACCAACCACCACTCCGGCGATGAACTCGCTGGACAGTTTCAGGGCCTGACCGTAACCGGTCGCAGCTTTCGCTTCGTCTTTCCCCTCGAGCCGGTCCGTGCGTCTTGATGCAAGCGATGCTTCAAGCTCGCGCCGGCGGCGCTCAAGTTCGTCGTCGCGGATGGTGGCTTCTGGCTGCCTGCCGCGGCCGGTTTCTCCGGTTCCGTCTGGCCCGTTTTTGTCGGCCATCGCAACCCCCCTGCCCGGGCAGACGATCACCGTCCGTCCGCTTCTAAAGTCGCCGGCAACATAGTTAGCGGGTCCGCGCCCGTCAAGCCACGGGCCGAACTTCAAAGCGATGTATTTTCCCGTTTCAAATCAACGACTTATCCGGGTGCGACATCGTGCCCGTCACGCCTGTGCGAGGACTCGGCGCGAATCCGGGAGGCAAGCCGCTCCGATCGATGCGCGCAGCAAGCGAGAAAGAGCGTCGCCGCAGGGTGCCGATCAAGCGGCTCAGTTCGAGCCGCCTAAACGGCTCAGCTCCAGCCGCCGCCATAGGTGCGATAGAAGATATGCAGGCCGATCCTGGTCATGCGCTGCATGGCGCGCGCCCAGCCCGGATGGACGTAGTTGGCGTAGTAATGCGTCGAGGATCCGACCTCGGGGATGAAGATCTTGCCGGCGGTCACCGCCATGGCGACATCCTGGGCGGTCTTGTACGCGACCGCGTCGTTGATGCGCTTCTTCCTGCCGTCGCAGGCGAAGGAGAACTGGCAGCGGTTGAACCAGTTGTCGTTCTGGTAGACGACACCGCAGATCGTCTTCGGATAGGCAGGGTTGCGGACGCGGTTTAGGATCACCTGCGCCACCGCGGCCTGGCCGCGCACCGGTTCGCTGCGCGCCTCAAAATAGATGCCCTTGGCGAGGCATTCCTGTTCCGGCTTGGAGAAGACGGCCGCCGGCAGCGGATTCTGCATCCAGGCGTGATCCCCCTTGCCCATTGGCGGAATGAAGCGGCCGTCATTCGGATCGTCCTGCAGCAGAGCCTCAAAGGGCGAGGCCTTGGCATAGTCCGGCGCCGACTGGGCATAGGCGGTGGCGAGGATGTCCGGCTTGTCGTTGTTGACGAGAGCGATGAGAGCCGCCGGCAGATCCGGATCGGGCTTCTTGTCCTCGCGGATGTGGAAGGCCTGGGCGATCTGGATTTCCTTGCCCTTGATGCCGGGCTTAGCGAAAGTCAGCTTCAGGCCACTGTCCATCGCCGGACGGAGCAGCGAGGAGGTGCGCTCGAAGATGGAGCCGGCGCTGAAATTCTTCGGCGGCGCAACCGGCGACACCTGGACGAGGCGGCCCTTCTTGTCGGCGCGCACGACGCGGTCCTCATCGGGCGTAGCGCCGGCGACATTGCCCTTGCCGCGGAGCGCCACCGTGCCAACGCCAGGCAGGTCCACGCCGGAGCCGGAGATCGAGCCCGTGGCGGCCGAATCGACGAACGGCATCTCGGCGGCGTGCACCGAGCCGGCGACGGATTTTTCGACATAGGCATTCCAGCGATGGCTGGGCGACTCCAGCCCGGACACGAGGCTTGCCATATCCTGGTAAGCGACGACGGACGGAAAGCCGACCCAGAAGCCGAGCCCCAGAACCAAAGGAGGAAGGAAGGAACGTTTATTCGCAACGGCGGCGGCGACGAGCCGCGTAAGAACGCGTCGATGCACGGAACTCTCCAGAAACGCTACTGACCCCGGAGAGCCAAAATGAAGCATTAACCTTGATGGGGGGTTAACGGCACCGATCGTGTTTTTTTCATGTTGCAGATAAGCCGGCCTCCGCCAGCTGTGGAAAGCCGGCGAAAACGTCAGGCCGTGCGCAGAAAAATCGGCCATGCGATCGCCGCGCAGATCGCGGCCGCCAGCCACACGCCCGGCCATGCGAAGAGAAGCAGAAGCCAGGGAATGGCGATCGGCACCAGGCAGAAGCCGACAAAGACCAGAGTGTTGGCGAGGCTGAGCGCGGTGCCGACATGGCCGGCACCGGCAAGTGTCGCAAGCTCGGTATAGGCAACGCCATGCCAGGCCGATACGCAGATGCCGGCTACGATCACCATAAGGGGCAGGAGCAACAGCAGCGACGGCTGCCTGGCTGCAGCGATGGCCAGAACCCATAGCACCAGGAAGGCCAGCGCGCTCAGCGCGCTGCAGAACCTCAGGAACGGCCTTCGGTTGCGGTGGCGGTCGGTGAAGCGACCGCTCCAGACGCGCATCGCCATGGCGCCCGTCTGCACGGCGGCGAGGGTGGCGCTGGTTACCCATGTGCCCATGCCGGCAAAGTCGTGCAGGAAGACGGAGGCAAAGGTGAGCACCGCCACCTGCGGGAAGCAGAGCAGGCCGATAGCTGCCGAGATGCGCCAGACCTCGATGTTGCGCAGCGGCGCCGGGCCGCTCGTGACGGCGGCGGCATGCGCGTCGCCTTGCGTCGGCGGCTCGTGCAGCCAGCGCCAGGCAAAGAAAGCCGAGAGCGCGGAGAGAGCCGCCAGCAGGCCGAAGACGGCGGCGAAGCCGAAGCCCAAGGCTAGCCACGGCATGACGAGCGCGCCGAGCCCGCCGCCAAGCGGCACCGCCGTCTGCCTGATGCTCATGGCGAAGCCGCGCTCGCCTTCGCCGAACCAGCCCATGATGGCGCGGCCGCTGGAGCCGTTGACGCTGCCGCCGAGCAGGCCGGCAACGAGCAGGCTGGCCGAAAGCAGCACGACACTGGGAGCGGCTATTTTCGTAGGCACGACGAGGATTGCCATGGCAAAAAGCCACATGGCGGTCGCGCCGAGCCCGGTCAGCAGCACGCGGCGGTCGCCCCAGCGGTCGGTAAGCACGCCCCAGGGCAGTTCGCTGAGCGCCACGCCGAGGCCGAGCAGACCGAGCGCAGCGCCGAGCGAGGCATTGTCGAGATGGTAACCCTGGCGCATCACCACAGCCGTCGCCGGGATGCCGGAGAAGGTAGCGGAGAAGCCGGCATTGGCGGCGACGCCGATGCCGAGCACTTTCCATCGATGGGTGGGCCCGAAGGCGCGGCCAGCCGAAGCGGCGGCGCCTGCCGCGGGCCGCCGGCAATCGTTGCGAGTTACGATGGCGGACATGATCTCGTATTCCCTCTGCGCCGGTCCATCGGTCTTGACCGGTCGGATGTAGCGCCATAGCTTCATCCAGAAAATCAGCAAGTTTTTGATCGATTATCCTGAAAATAAGGACGATCTCATGCGACGTGTCACATTCGACCTCGACGTGCTCAGAACCTTCGTCACCGGCATGGAGCTTGGCAGTTTCGCCAAGGCGGCCGAGCGGCTCGGCCGCTCGACCTCTGCCGTCAGCGCGCAGCTGAAGAAGCTGGAAGAACAGGCGGCGACGTCGATGTTCCGCAAGGCGGGGCGCGGCCTGGCGCTTACCGAAGCTGGTGAAACGATGCTCGGCTATGCGCGGCGTCTCATCGAGCTCAATGACGAGGCGGCCTCAGCTATCCGCGACGTCGAGCTGGAAGGCTGGGTGCGGCTCGGCCTGCAGGAGGACTTCGGCGAGGCCGTGCTGCCGGAGGTGCTCGGCCGGTTTGCCCGTGCGCATCCCAAGGTCCGGATCGAAGCGCGGATCGGACGCAGCCATGAGCTCGCCGAGCGCGTCGTCTCAGGCAGCCTCGACATCGCGCTGGCCTGGCACGACGGCACGATCCTGCCCTACAGCCGGCATGTCGCCGAGGTGCAGGCGCGCTGGATCGGCCCGGCGAAACCGATGCAAGCCGGCCACAATGGTGAAGCGCTGCCGCTGGTGTTGTTCGAGGCGCCGTGCCTGCTGCGCACCGTGGCGACCGAGACGCTCGACCGCGCCGGCCTCACCTGGCGCATGGCGTTCTCGAGTCCCAGCCTCGGCGGCATCTGGGCGGCGGTCGCGGCGGGTCTCGGGCTGACGATCCGCACCGATATCGGCCTGCCGGCCACTGTCAGGGCGATCGCGCCGGGCGTGCTCGGCCTGCCGCCCCTGCCGATGATGGCGCTGCATCTGCACCAGAAGGATGCCGAGCTCGATCCGGTGGCGGCACGGCTGGCAGAGATATTGCTGGAGGCGGCGCTGGATACGCTGCCGGAGGGAGCGCGAATCGGTAAGGGGTTGCGAGCGGTCGCGTAGGTTCCAAGCCATTCTTCATCCTCGAGCGGAGCAAGGAGCGAAGCGACACGGCACAGACCCGTGGATGACGACGGGAGGGGGCGCTGCCCACCCTTTCCCACAAAGGGCTCAGCGCTTCTTCGCCCGACCCGCGAAAGGATTCTCCGACGTGCGCAACGCCATGCGGATCGGCACGCCGGGCATGTCGAAAGCCTCGCGCAGGCTGTTCGACAGGTAGCGGACATAGGATTGCGGCATCGCGTCCGGGCGCGAGCAGGAGACGACGAAACCCGGCGGCCGGGTTTTTGCCTGCGTGACATATTTGATCTTCAGCCGGCGGCCGGCGACGGCGGGCGGCGGATGATGCGCCAGAATGCCTTCCAGCCAGCGGTTGAGCTTGCCGGTCGAGACGCGGCTGTTCCAGACCTTGTGCGTCTTGATGACGGCGTCCATCAGCCGATCGAGGCCGCGCCCGGTCTCGGCAGAGACCGTCACCGCCTGAATGCCGCGCACTTGGGGAAGCAACCGCGCGGTCTTTTCGCGCAGCTCGGCCAGAAGCTCCTGCGGGTTGTCGATCAGGTCCCATTTGTTGAAGGCGATCACCGGCGCGCGCCCCTCGCGAATGATCAGGTCGGCGATTTGCAGGTCCTGCTTCTCGAAGGGGATGGTGGCGTCGAGCACGATGATGACGATCTCGGCGAAGCGGATGGCGCGCAGGCCGTCCTGCACCGAAAGCTTCTCGAGCTTTTCCTGGACTTTGGACTTGCGCCGCATGCCGGCGGTGTCGAACAGCTTTATCCGGCGGCCGCGCCAGTCCCAGTCGACCGAGATGGAATCGCGGGTGATGCCGGCCTCGGGTCCGGTCAGCAGCCGCTCCTCGCCGATCAGCGCATTGATCAGCGTCGACTTGCCGGCATTGGGGCGGCCGACCACGGCTATGCGCAGCGGCTTGGTCTCGTCATAGGCCGGCTCGGCGTCGGGGTCGGCGATATCCTCGCCGATAAGCACCTCGCTCACGGCGATCTCATCGCCCGGCTGTTGCGCGTCGCCGAAGGCGCGTTCCTCGCCGAGTGCCGCGATCACCGCATCGCGCAGATCGGGCATGCCTTGGCCATGCTCGGCCGAGACGGGGATCGGCTCGCCGAGGCCGAGCTCCCAGGCTTCCAGCATGCCGCCTTGCGCGCCTCGCGCTTCCGCCTTGTTGGCCACCAGCACCACCGGCTTGCCGGATTTGCGGACCACGTCGGCGAAGGTGCGGTCGTCGGGCATCAGGCCCGACTTGGCATCGACAGTGAAGAAGATCAGGTCGGCCTCGCGGATGGCGATCTCGGTCTGCTGGCGCATGCGGCCGGGCAGCGTCGAGGCCGCCGCATCCTCGAAGCCGGCGGTGTCGATGACGTCGAAGTGAAGATCGTAAAGCTTGGCGGCATGGACGCGACGATCGCGCGTCACGCCCGGCGTGTCATCGACAAGCGCCAGCTTCTTTCCCACCAGCCGATTGAAAAGAGTCGATTTGCCGACGTTAGGCCGGCCGATGATGGCGACTTTGAACGTCATCCGGGGTCACGAAGCGTTGCCCGACCCGCGGATCAGCTCGGACATCAACTGCGCCCGCTGGCGCGCATTGCGCGGGGCGCCGTCATCCGAAGCGATCTGGTCGAACAGTTTCAGCGCATCCGCCGACTTGCCTTCCTTCCAGGCGGCAAGGCCGAGCGCCTCGCGCGCCGAGCTGCGCAGCGGATTGGTGTCGGCGGTGAGCGCCTCGACACGGCTGGAGACATCGGCAAACGAGCCGTGGTCGACCAGCAGCAGCGCCGCTCTCAGCCTCGCCATGTCGCGGATGCCTGCGGGAATGGCGCTGTCGGCCGCGACCGCATCGAAATCCTTGACGGCGGCGTCGACGTCTCCCTTGTCGGCCTTGACGGTCGCCGCCCGCATGCGGGCGAGCAGCGGATAGGCGCCATAGCCATCCTTTTCCAGCTGATCGAGAGCGGCGATCGCCTCGTCGTTCTTGCCGTCATTGGCGAGCTTGAGCGCCTGCGAGAAGGCATCGCCCGACCGGTTGGCGCGGGTCTCGTCCCAGTAGCGGTAGCCGACGAAGGCGGCAGTCGCCACCACGATCAGGATCGCGGCACCGAGCAGGGCCGGACCAAAGCGGTCCCACAGCGCCTGCGCCTGCTCGCGACGAATCTCTTCGTTGACTTCGCGGATAAAACTGTCGTCCGACATCAATCAAAAACCATTGCGGCCCCGGAACGGAGCGCTTCTTGAGCCCCGCGTTTTAGCGAAATTTCGTCGGCATGGAAGGGGGATCGCCGGAAAATCGGCGGAGGCTCCCAGTGCCCCACAGGCCTTGCCGGAACGCATCGATGCTACATTTGGGCGATAGACGGCTTTCCTACAGCCCCAAGGTTGCCCAAAAGGTTGCCAGTGCCACGTTCGTTCCGCGTCCTTGCGTTCAGCCTCGCCTGGCTTGGCTCCGTTGGCACGGCGCTTGCCGATCCGCCGAAACCGATGGCGGCGAAACCAAAGCAGATCGTGCTTATCTCCTTCGACAGCGCACGCGAGATCTCGCAATGGGAGCGCAGCCGCGCGCTGGCAAAGCGCACCGGCGCGCATTTCACGTATTTTCTGTCCTGCGTCTTCCTGCTCTCGCCGAAAACGCGCGCCGAGTACGTCGCGCCCGGCAAGGGTGCCGGCAAATCGAATATCGGCTTCGCCGCCTCGGAGCAGGATGTCGCGGACCGGCTGCAACAGATCCGGCTCGCGGCCGCCGAAGGTCACGACATCGGCAGTCATGCCTGCGGACATTTCGACGGCAAGGGCTGGAGCAAGGCCGACTGGCTGGCCGAGTTCTCGGCGTTCGGCCGCGTCCTCGAAAACGCCTATGCGATCAACGGCATTTCGCCCGAGCCCTCTGGCTGGCGTGAATTCGCCCGCCATGCCGTGATCGGTTTTCGCGCGCCGTACCTCTCGACCGGCAAGGCGCTTTACGAAGCGCTGCCCGAGGCGGGCTTCCAATATGACGCAAGCGGTGTCTCGAACGGCCCTGCCCTGCCGCGCGCAAAGAACGGCACCACCCGCTTTGCATTGCCGCAGATTCCGGAAGGGCCGAAGTCGAAGCCGGTGGTAGCGATGGACTACAACCTCTATGTCCGCCATTCGGGCGGCTTCGAGAAGCCGTCGATGGCGGGCGAGTTCGCCGACCGCGCCTATCGGGCGTTCCGCGCAGCCTTCGATGCGCAATACAACGGCAAACGACTTCCGCTGGAGCTCGGCTTCCACTTCACGCAGATGAATGCCGGCGCCTACTGGAACGCGCTGGAGCGCTTTGCCGGGGAAGTCTGCGTCATGGAGCAGGTCGAATGCATCAGCTTCCGCGACTATATCGAGCGGCAGCGCGGCGGCCTGAGACAGGCGGCGGTAGGCGGCTGAGCCGCCCACCATCCGATCCAGTTCAGGCCGGATCCTCCGCGCTCTGCCGCGCGAGATAACGCTGGTCGATGTCCGGCAGCGGCTCGCCTTCCAGCGTCGCCTCGAAGGCGCGCAGGCGCTTGTGCACCGACTGCA
This sequence comes from Mesorhizobium sp. WSM3868, assembly GCF_002294785.1. Lineage (NCBI taxonomy): Bacteria > Pseudomonadati > Pseudomonadota > Alphaproteobacteria > Hyphomicrobiales > Phyllobacteriaceae > Mesorhizobium > Mesorhizobium sp. WSM3868. The sequence continues at coordinate 39,869 of NZ_NSGB01000001.1, forward strand.
GCTCGACGATGGTCGACCAGGAATTCAACAGGAACTGCAGCGAATTCGTCACCTTGCCGAAGGCGTTCGAAATCTGGTTCAGCGCACCGAAGGTGATCTTGTGCGCAACCAGCGAGGGCCCGAGGATCAGCAGCGAGAAGATGTTGTCGGCCTGCAGATAGGTGTACCGAACGACGTTGAAATAGATGTAGTGGAAATAGAGCCTGAAGTAGTTGCGGCGCACATTGTCGAACAGTTCCGTCGTCGTCGCCGGCTGCGCCCGGTCGGGATGGTCTTCGCCGTAGACGAGTTCCTTGCGATAGGCGGCCTCGACGCGCTGGTTGCGGAACTGGAGGCCCGGCAGCTTGATGCCGGCGAGCATCACCGAGGCCGTGCCGAATATGCACCATCCCAGCGCGGCAACGACCAGGGGCTGCGGCACCGCGCCCAGGATCGGCAACTCGGTGATGTGCGCTTGCAGCTGGATCATCACCGGCAGGAAGGCGATGAGGGTCATGATCGACTGGACGAAGCTCGAGCCCAGGTCCTCCATGATCTGCGAGAAGCGCATCGTATCTTCCTGGATGCGCTGCGAAGCGCCCTCGATGTGGCGCAGCCGGCCCCAGTTCGCCATGAAGTAGTCGTTCATCGCCGTGCGCCAGCGGAAGATCCAGTGGCTGACGATAAAGGCGTTGACCACCTGCACGTTCATGCCGACCAGCGCCAGCCAGGAGAAGTCGGCCAACCCCCTGTAGAACTCGATGTCAGTCGATGGCGTCGTTCCCGACATCAGCCCCTGGACATAATCGAAGAAAGGTCCGTACCAGTTGTTGACGGCGACGCTGACCTGCACGTTGAAATAGATGAAGAAGAGAATGACGGCGGTCATCAGGATCGACCAGTTCTGCCACGGATGCGGAGCATACCAGCTCCAGAACGCGTAGAAGATCGCCACACAGGCCACGAAGTACATGTAGAACCACAAGAACGGCTTCGACCATAGAACCGCGATGCCGATGATGGGCGGCGCACCCGCAGCCGCCGGCGGCATGCCGAGGATGGCGCCCAGCTGTTCGCCGCCGAAGAACCAGAACAGGATCGCCGCAAGGCTCCAGAGGGCGGCCGAGGTGAAGAAAAGCTTCGGCTGCGGGAAGAAGGATACGAACACTGTGGCGGGTTTCCTCGGTCTGACCGCAAATCAGCGGCGTTGCTGTTCGGCGGGCATAAGGTCACACATTACTGGGAAAGAAAATGCCCGGCCCGGCGCCCGGCACCGAACAAGACCACAAATCATGGCGATTTTGGTGCGGCCGACCAGGCAACGACGCCGGAGACCAGCAGAGCGGCAGCCGCCATTGTCGAGGCGAGCACATAATTGCCCGAGGCCTGGGCGAGCAAGCCGGCGGCAATCGGACCGATGATCTGGCCGAGGCCGAAGGCGGCGGTCATCACCGCGAAGATGCGGCGCGGCGCCTGCGGCGCAAGCTGCCTTGCCGCCTGCAGGCCGAACGCGGTGATGGCGATGAACGTGCCGCCGAGCAATATGGCAGCCAGAAGCGGCCCGCTGAAACCTTTGACGACGACGCTGGCGATGACACCGACCACTTCGACCAGGCAGCTCACGGCATAGGCCGTATAAAGCCCGATCCTGCCGGCGAGCTTTTGCCAAAACCAGGTCGAGGGGAAGCCGGCAAGACCGGCGATCATCCAGACCGAGGCCTCGAAGACACGTCCGCCGCCGTCCTGGCGAACGATGGCGACCAGAAAAGTGGCCGTCACCACATAGCCCAAGCCGAACAGCCCATAGGCAAGGATTATCTTCGTCAGCGATCTATCCTTCGGCAACGCCGGTTCAGGCCCATCGACGCCATTGGCGGGCGTGGCGGAGCCCGCGAGGATCGCGACGAGGAGCAGGCCGACAGCGGAAATTGCTCCCGACCATAGCCAGCCCGCGGGCCAGCCGGCATGGGCCGTGACGAGGATGGCCAGCAGCGCCGAGGACGCCGCAATGCCCAGGCCGACACCGCCGAAATGCAGCGCTTGCAGATCGCCGCGGCCTGCCTTTGCAAGATGGCTGAAGACGATCGACGACATGAAAACCATGACGAAGGCGCTGGCCAGGCCGGCGAGAAAACGAATGGCGAGGAAAGCGGCCATCGTCTCGTTCAGTCCCATCAGAGCTGCGAGCACGGCGCTCGCGGCAAGGCTTGCGAACATCAGCAGACGCTCGCGGCCATGCGCCCAGCCGCCGGCTGCGGCAAGCGCGCCAATGAGATAGCCTAGATAGTTGGCGGAAGCGATCCAGCCGGCGTCTGCCGGCGTCAGGTGCAACTCTTCCATCATGCCGGGCAGGATCGGCGTGTAGACGAAGCGGCCGATGCCCATGGCGACGGCGAGAGCCGTCATGCCGGCGAGGGCAAGGCGCAAGGGAGATGGCGAAGCGGCTTTCATTGCAGCGCAGCATAAATGTGTGCACGTGCGAAACAATGCGATTGCGTTGGGCCAGGCCGGCTTGGCCCGCCTTCAGCGGCAAGCCGTCTCGTACACCGTGCGGCCGGCCGTGAGCCGGAACGGCATATCGCCGAGCTCGCGCTCCGACATGGCGTCCAGCACCGGATGCGACAGAGGATCGACCGTCCAGCGGGCGATCTCGCCGTCCTCCTGCCAAGCCTGTCTTGGCTCAGCGCCGGAAAGCCCCTTCAGCAAAGAGAAAATCTTCATCGACCTGCCTCCAAAGCCCGGTTTGCCTCGCTAGAATCCGCTTTTCTTTGGCACGTTTCAATTGAGATTTGGAACCAGCCAGTTTAGAAAAACTGGATGACGATCCTGAACCGTGTCCACCTCAATGGCTTGCGTGCCGTCGAAACCGTTGTCCGCGTTGGATCGCTTGCCGCGGCGGCTGCCGAACTCAATGTCTCAGTCAGCGCCGTCAGCCAGCAGATCAAGCGCACAGAAAAACAGCTGGGGCAGGCGCTGTTCGAGCGGACGTCCGGCGGACTCGTGCCGACGGAATTCGGGGTCGTTTTCACGGCCCGGCTGAGCGCCGGCTTCCGCGAGCTTGCGCAAGCGGTGGCGTTGGCCGGCGAGGCAACGGAATGCACCCTGGTTGTGTCGGTGGCGCCCGCCTTCGCCTCGAAATGGCTGTTGCCCAGGCTGTCGCGGCATTTTGCCCGCCATCCCAACGTGCTCTTGCGCATAGACGCTTCAGGCAGGCTCGCCGATCTCGACCATTCCGATATCGACATTGCGATTCGGATGGGCGACGGCGCTTGGCCGGGAGTAAACGCGGAACTGCTTTTGGCGCAGGAAGTGTTTCCGGTCTGCGTACCAGCGATCGCGGCCAAGCTGAACTCGATCGAGGACCTGGCGCGGACCTGCGCCATCACCGACGAGCGGGCAATGATCAGCTGGGATAGCTGGTTCAAGGCGGCCGGCGTCGAGCCGGTCACTTTCCAAAAAGGCGCGCGCTTCACCGATCCGATGCTCTGCCTGGAATCTGCAATCGCCGGCCATGGCGTGATGCTCGCCTGGCAATTGCTGACCGCCGATGCGCTGGCCGATGGCCGGCTGGTCGCCCCCTTCGGGGTGCGAGCTGAAAGCGGGCTCGGCTACTGGATGGTGACCTCGGCCACCAAAAGCGAAAGCCGAAAGGTGCGCGACTTCAAGGCTTGGGTCCGCGAGGAGATCGAAGCGACCATGGCGCAGATCCGGGCGCTCGACAGCGCCGCCTGAGCTCGTTTGAGCATGATCTTGTCCGAACACCGCCATGCACTTTTCGCGATCATGCCTGGAGGCCCAGTTGATCGCGGTGGAAAGGCCAGGCGCAGCGGTCTATGTAAGGACCAGACCCCAAAAACATGGCAGGCAGGATCATGACCACACATTCGCGCGGCGTCTCGGCAACCATCGACCCGGTGAAGCTCGACAGGCTGGCCGAAGTCGCCGTCAAGGTCGGGCTGCAGCTGCAGCCGGGACAGGACCTGGTGCTGACGTCCTCGATCGCGGCGCTGCCGCTGACCCGGCGCATCGTCGAGCATGCCTATAAGGCCGGCGCCGGGCTGGTGACGCCGATCTTCAACGACGACGAGATCACGCTGGCGCGTTTCCGCTATGGCGCCGACGCCGGCTTCGACCGCGCCGCCGGCTGGCTTTACGAAGGCATGGCGAAAGCCTTCGCCAACAATGCGGCGCGGCTTGCGGTGCGCGGCGAGGATCCGTCTCTGCTGTCGGCGCAGGACCCGGCCAAGGTGGCGCGCGCCAACAAGGCGAATTCGATGGCGTACCAGCCGGCGCTCGAAAAAATCACCGGTTTCGACATAAACTGGAACATCGTGGCATATCCGGATGTTGCCTGGGCTCGCCAAGTGTTCCCGGGCGAGCCCGACGATGTTGCGGTGGTGAGGCTCGCCGACGCGATCTTCTCGGCCTCGCGCGTCGATGTCGAGGATCCGATCGGCAACTGGAAGGCGCACAACGCGGCCTTGGCCGAGCGCACGAAATGGCTGAACGAGCACAATTTTTACGCACTGCATTTCACCGGACCGGGCACCGACCTCACCGTCGGCCTGGCGGAAGGTCATGAATGGATGGGCGGCGCTTCGACGGCGAAGAACGGCATCACCTGCAATCCGAACATCCCGACCGAGGAAGTCTTCACCACGCCGCATGCGAGACGCGTCGAAGGCCATGTCTCCTCGACCAAGCCGCTCTCCTACCAGGGCACGCTGATCGACGAGATCTCGGTGCGCTTCGAGGGCGGTCGGATCGTCGAGGCCAAGGCCTCGAAGGGCGAGGACGTTCTGAAAAAGGTGCTGGACACCGACGAGGGCGCGCGCCGGCTCGGCGAAGTGGCGCTGGTGCCGCATTCCTCGCCGATCTCGAAGAGCGGCCTGCTGTTCTTCAACACGCTGTTCGACGAGAACGCCGCCTGCCACATCGCGCTCGGACAGTGCTATTCGAAGTGCTTCGTCAACGGCGCCTCACTCAGCCAGGACGAGATTGCCGAGCGCGGCGGCAACAAGAGTTTCATCCACATCGACTGGATGATCGGCTCGGACAAGATCGACATCGACGGCGTCGGCAAGGACGGCAGCCGCGTGCCGGTGATGCGCAAGGGCGAGTGGGCCTGAGAGACCGACGCGGAGACAGCCTTGGACGTGGCGGTAAAGCGCGTCTACGAAGCGCCGGAGAGGAGCGATGGCCAGCGTGTGCTGGTAGACCGCGTCTGGCCGCGCGGCGTCTCCAAGAAGGACGCCGCGCTGGACCTTTGGCTGAAGAAGATCGCGCCGAGCACCGAACTGCGCAAATGGTTCGGGCATGATCTCGAACGATGGCCGGAGTTCCAGAAGCGGTACTGCGCCGAGCTGGACGGCAACGAGGAGGCTGTGGCGCAGCTGCGAGAACTGCTGCGCCACGGCAAGGTGACGCTGCTCTTCGGCGCGCATGACGAGGCGCATAACAATGCGGTGGCGTTGATGGGGTATTTGCGGAGGGAGTAACCTCTCTCTCGTCGTCATCCTCGGGCTTGACCCGAGGATCCATGCCGTGACTGTCACCGAAGGACGCAACGGAGCAGAACTCTTAACCGCACAACGCTCTAGCGTCGCGGCATGGATCCTAGGGTCTGCGCGCGCCGCTTCGCTCCTTGCTCCGCCTAGGATGACGAGGGGACAGTGTGCCGCGCCTGCCGAATCCTACTTCACCGCCTCTTCATAAACATCCGGCTTGAAGCCAACCAGGATGCGGCCACCCACCTCCAGCACGGGGCGCTTGATCATGGTCGGCTTGGCCAGCATCAGCGCCTTGGCCTTCTTCTCGTCGAGCGCTTCCTTGTCCTTCTCCGGCAGTTCGCGAAAAGTCGTGCTGCCCTTGTTGAGCAGTCTTTCCCAGCCGACCTTATCGACCCAGCCATCCAGCCTTTCCGCCTCGATCCCTTCGGCGCGATAGTCATGGAAGCGGTAGGGAAGGTCGCGGCTCTCCAGCCAGACGCGCGCCTTCTTGATCGTGTCGCATGTGGTGATGCCGTACATGGTGATCGTCAATTCGGACCTCGGGCGAATGGATTGCGAATCTGGCCGAATCCTAGGCTTGCCCTGCCCGCTTTGCCAGCGTGACTACGTGAAGACGATTTGGCGCTCTCCATGGCGGCCGGAATATCATCTTGGCCGCCATGTCTGATTTTCAGATCCTGCAACGAAGATTCGGAATGCCAGACGCCGATCGGCTTCAATAGTAGAAGCGCTCTTCGCTGATCTTGCCGTTCTTGACCGTATAGAGGCCAACCTCATCCATTTTGACGCGTTCGCCGGTAGATTTGGGCGTCACGTCAAAGGTGAAGCGCAAGGCGAACTGGTCGCCATTGACGTAGGGGCCCTCGATCGAGCCGCCGTGAACCTCATGGTTCGCTTCCCACCATTCGCCCTTCTGCTTTACGGCGTCCCTGCCGCTGCAAACGGCCATGGGCCCTTCCATCGCCTCGTAGCTGACGATGTTGTCGGCATTGTATTTCGCGGCAGCGCCGCGGTTGTCGCCCTGCTTGAGGAGTTCGGTGAAATGCTTGGCGACTTCGGCAGTGGTCATGATTTCCTCCCGGTTTGGACAGACCCAGATAGGGAGCTCCCTCGTGACCTGCCATCGCCGAAGCGTCGGTAGCTGACAAATCGTGTCAGGATCGAATGCCGGTCTGCTAATAACACCCGCGCTCGATCGCCAGCCGGCGCACCAGCGCCAGCACGGTGTCGATGGCCGGCGTCGGCTGACCGGTGAGGCGGCCAAGCTCCTGCACTGCCGTGACCAGCGCGTCGACCTCCATCGGGCGGCCGCGTTCGAGGTCCTGCAACATCGAGGTCTTGTGCTCGCCGACATCGCCGGCGCCCTTGATGCGCCGGTCGACGGGGATCAGGAAGCGCACGCCGAGGCGCTCGCCAATCGCCTGCGCCTCCAGCATCATGGCGCGGGCGACGGCCCGCGTGCCTTCATCGGCGACGATCGCCGCGAGCGTGCTGCTGGTCAGCGCCGAGATCGGGTTGAACGAAAGATTGCCCCAAAGCTTCACCCAGATTTCCGAACGTATGTCCTCGCGAACCGGCGCCTGCAGCCCGGCGTTGACCATCTCGCGCGCCAGCACACTCACCCGCTCGCTCTTTTCGCCCGAAGGCTCGCCGAGCGAAAAGCGCGTGCCCTCGACATGGCGGATCCGCCCGGGCGCATCGACCTCGACGGCCGGATAGACGACGGAGCCGATGACGCGCCCAGGCCCGATGGTCTCCCAGATCCTTCCGCCGGAATCGACCGCATCAAGCCGCGTGCCTTCGAGCGCGCCGCCGGCCTTGTAGAAGTACCACCAAGGCACGCCGTTCTGCATGGTGACGACGGCTGTCCCCTCGCCCAGCAGCGGTGCAATCTCGCCCAGCGCCGGCGCCAGAGAATGCGCTTTCAGCGCCACCACCACGTAGTCCTGAACGCCGAGCTCTTCGGCCGTGGCCGCTGCCCTCACCCGCGCGATCGTCTCCTTGCCGTCCTCGATCAGGCGTAGGCCGTCGGCCTGGATCGCTTCGAGATGCCCGCCGCGCGCGACGATCGACAGATTCACGCGGCCGGCAATCGCCAGCTTGGCGGCGAGATAGCCGCCGATGGCGCCGGCGCCGAAGACTGTAATGCGCATCAGCTCAAACCGAGTTTTGCCGCGAGGCCTATGCGCTGCAATTTGCCGGTGGCACCCTTCGGGATCTCGTCCAGGATCACCACCTTGCGCGGCACCTTGAAATCGGCGAGCCGAGTCGCGGCAAAGCCGCGAATGTCGGCCTCGCTGGCGCTCTGGCCTTCCCGCAGCACGACAGCGGCAGCCACTTCCTCGCCGAGCTTGTCATGCGGCATGGCGAAGGTGACGACCTGCGCCACCGCCGGATGATCCATCAGCACGCCATCGACCTCGAGCGGAGAGATCTTTTCGCCGCCGCGATTGATGATCTCCTTCAGCCGGCCGGTAACGCGCAGATAATTGTCCTCGTCCAGCACGCCCTGGTCGCCGGTGTGGAACCAGCCATGCGCGAAGGCGCTGGCGTTGGCGTCCGGATTCTTCTCGTAGCCGGCGGTGACGTTCGGGCCGCGAATGACGATCTCGCCGATCTCGCCGGGCTCGAGCAGCCTTCCATCCGGCGCCATGACGGCCACTTCCGGTCCGGCCGAGGCTCCGACGCTGCCCGGCTTGCGCAGTCCGGGTGGCAGCCGGTTGGACGCCATCTGGTGCGCCGCCTCGGTCATGCCGTAGGCCTCGATCACCGGGCAGCCGAAAGTCGCCTCCAGCTCTGCCATGACCTGCGCCGGGAGTGAGGCCGACGACGAGCGGATGAAACGCAGCTTCGCTTCGGCCAGTTGCTCGGGATTGCGCGCGGCGCGCGGCAGGATCGCCTGGTGCATTGTCGGCACCGCGGTATACCAGGTTGGCTTCGCTTCGGAGAGCCATTGGAAAAAGCGCAGCGCGTTGAAGCCCGGCGTGCAGAAGACGCTGGCGCCGGCGGCGAGCGAGGACAGCACCGCCGCGATCAGCCCGTGGATGTGAAACAGCGGCATGATGTTGAGGCAGCGGTCGGCCGAAGTCAGGCCCAGCGTGGCGCCGATATGCGCGGCCGAGGCGGCGAGGTTGGCGTGGCTGAGCGGCACCAGCTTCGGCCGCGATGTAGTGCCGGAGGTATGCAGAAGGAGAGCGGTGTCGCTGTCTTCGGCCAAGCCGGAGGCAACCGGCGGCCCGACCGGGCCGCCCTCGATGGTGAAGATGCCGGCCGGCGCGCCTTCAGGCACCGCCAGCCGCAGCACCGCAATGCCGAGGCGTTCGGCAACTTCGACCGAGGGTCCTTGCTCGTCCTTGCCGACAAGGATCGCCTTGACGCCGATGTCGCTGAGATAGAAATCGAGCTCGTCGGCCCGGTAGGCTGGATTGAGCGGCGCGGTGGACGCGGCGGCGGCGACCGCGATGAAGGCCGTTGCCATCTCCGGGCCGTTCGGCAGCACGATGGCAACGCGGTCGCCACGGCCGATGCCGAGCGTGTTGAGCCGGGTCACGGTCTCTTGGATCAGACGGCGCAGCCCCCCATGCGAGAGGACTGTCCGGTCGGGCGCGGCGATGGCTGGCGCGTCTTCGGCGCCGGGCGCGAGGCGATGAGCAAGATCAAAGGGATTTTCGCTTGTTGTCATGGTTCCAGACTATGTTTCGAACGATCGGCCTATGTCCAGCAAAGGGCTGCTCAATATCCGAGCGCCAAGCCGTCCTTGCGCGGATCGGAGGCGCCGGTCAGCGTGCCTTTTTCCCAATCGATGAGCACCGCCTGCCCGCCGCCGAGCGGATGGTCTGGCTCGACAACACGATGGCCGCGGCGGCGCAGGCCTTCGATCGTATCGGGACGCACGCTTCGCTCGGCTTCCACGACGTCGTGATTGTAAAAGACGCGCGGCGCATCCAAGGCCTGCTGCGGATCCATGCCGAAGTCGATCATGTTGGTCAAAAGATGGACATGGCCGAAGGGCTGATAGCCGCCGCCCATGACGCCGAAGGGCATCACGGCACGGCCGTCCCTCACCATCATGCCCGGCATGATCGTGTGCATCGGCCGCTTGCCCGGCGCTATTGCGTTCGGATGCTTCGGATCGAGCCGGAACGAAGTGCCGCGGTTCTGCAGCACGACGCCGGTCTTCGGACCGACGACGCCGCTGCCGAAGGAATAATAGGTCGAGTTGATGAAGCTCACCGCATTCCGGTCGCGGTCGACGACGGTGATGTAGACCGTGTCGCTGCCCGGCAAATCGACGCGCGGCAAATGCGTCATGGCGCGTTCCCGGTCGATCTCGGCGCGCAGCCGGTCGGCATAGGCGATGGAGAGGAGTTCCTTCACCGGCACCGCAACGTGATCCTGATCCGCGAGCAGGTTGTCGCGGTCGCGATAGGCCAGCCGGCCGGCCTCGATCTCCAGATGCAGGCGCTCTGCGCCATTCGGTTCAAGCGCGCCGAGATCGAAGCCTGAGAGCACGTTCAGCATCAATAGCGCGGTCAGGCCCTGATTGTTCGGCGGCATCTGGTGGATGTCATGACCGCGATAGGAGGTGCTGACCGGCGTCTTGTAGTCGCCCTTCGTCGCGGCGAAATCGTCCAGCGTATGAAGGCCGCCGAGTTGGCGAAGCCGACCGACAATGTCTTCCGCAACAGCGCCTTGGTAGAAACCGGCGCGGCCGCGCTTAGCGATGATGCGCAGCGTTTGCGCCAGTTCCGGCTGGCGATGCACATCACCGGGCTTTGGCGGCTTGCCGCCCGGGAGGAAAATGCGCGCCGCCACTTCGTCGGCCGACAGGTCGGTTTCCGGATCCTCCCAGTCAAAGGCGACGCGGTCGTGCACGACATAGCCGTTTTCGGCATAGCGGATCGCTGGCGCCAGCGCGTCGGCGATGCCCTTGCGGCCATGGTCCTGCAGCAGCCTGCACCAGGCATCGACGGCGCCAGGGACGGTGACGGCGTGAGGACCCTGCTTCGGAAGCTCGCTGAAGCCGTTCTCCAGATACCAGTCGACGGTTGCTGCCTTGGGCGCACGGCCCGAGCCGTTGAAGGCGATCACATTGCCCTCGCCTTTCGGGCAATAGAGCACGAAGCAGTCGCCGCCGATACCGGTCGACTGCGGCTCGACCACGGCTTGCACGGCCGCGGCGCAGACGGCGGCGTCCATCGCATTGCCGCCGGACCGCAACATGTCGATGGCGGCAAGTGTGGCGAGCGGATGCGAGGTCGCGGCCATGGCTTCGGTGGCGCGGACCGGCGAGCGGCCTGGAAACTGGAAATCACGCATTCTGTTCGAGGTATCCCTGTATTCTCAACGTCCGCGGCCGAAAAGCTGGGCGGCGGACAACAAGACGATCGATAGCACGATCAGGCAAGTCGAAATGGCGGCAATCGTCGGATCGATCTGGTCGCGCAATGCATTGAACATGCGGCGCGTCAGCGTCGTGGTCTCACCGCCCGAGATGAAGAGCGACACCACCACCTCGTCGAAGGAGGTGATGAAGGCAAAGAGCGCGCCCGAGACGATCGAGAAGCGCAACTGCGGCATGGTCACCTGGAAGAAGGCCGCGAAGCGGCCGGCGCCAAGGCTGCGCGCCACCATCTCCTGGTTCATATCGTAAGAGCGCAGCCCCGACAGGACGGTGAGCACGACCAGCGGCAAAGCCTGGACGGTGTGGGCGATGACGAGGCCGGTCAGCGTGTTGTTGAGGCCGATGCGGGCATAGAGGAAGAAAGTGCCGATGCCGATCAGGATGACCGGAATGATCAGCGACGCGGTGAGCAGCGCATTGATGGCGCCGGTCAGCCTGAGCGTGCCGGCGTTGATGGCATAGGCAGCTGCGGTGCCGAGCGGCGTCGCCACGATCGCGGTCATCACCGCCACCTTCACCGAGACAATGGTTGCGTCGCGCCATTCGACGGAACCGAAATAGCTCTCATACCAGCGCAGCGACCATTGCTCGGGCGGGAACTGCAGCAGCGTCGAGCCGGAGAAGGACATGATGACGATAATCACCGAGGGCGCGATCAAAAACAGCATGACGAGGCCGCCGAGCAGATAGAGCCAGAGGCGTTGCCAATGCGTTATAGGCAGGCTGCTTTCCGCGCTCATCGCTGGCTCCAAACGCCGGTGGCGCGCGCGCCGAGCAGCCACTGGAACAAGCCGAGCAGCGCCAGCGTGACGGCAAGCAGCACGACGCCGAGCGCAGCACCCGCGCCCCAGTTCGAGTAGAGGCTGGTCGCCTGCTCCATGCGCATCGCCCACATGATGACCTTGCCGCCGCCCATCAGCGCCGGCGTGACGAAAAAGCCGAGGCAAAGCACGAAGACGATGACCACGCCAGAGGCGAGGCCCGGCAGCGATAGCGGGAAAAAGATCTGCCGGAAGGTGGCGGCGGGGCTGGCGCCGAGATTCATGCCGGCGCGCAGGCAGTCGACATCGATGGTCTTCATCGAAGCATAGAGCGGCAGCACCAGGAAGGGCAGCATGATGTGGGTCATGCCGATGACGACGCCGGCGAAATTGTTGGCGAGCGGCAGCGGCTGGCCGATCACGCCGAGATCGATCAGCCAATTGTTGATCAGCCCCTTGCGCTGCAAAATGACCAGCCAGGCATAGGTGCGCACCAGCACCGAGGTCCAGAACGGCAGGATGACGAAGATCAGGCAGATCGAGGCGGCGCGACGCGGCAGCTGTGACAGCATATAGGCCAGCGGGTAGCCGAACAGCACGCAGGCGCCGGTGACAACAAAGGCAACCTTGAAGGTGGTCGCGAAGGTCTTGATGTAGGACGCCTGCTCGAAGAAGCGCGCGTAATTGGCGAGGCTGAGCTGGCCGCTCTCGTCGAACAGCGACAGCCAGAACAGCCAGCCGATCGGCACAATAATGACGGCAAAGACTAAGAACAGCCCGGGCGACAGCAGTGCCAGCAGTCCCAGCGCCTGGCGCCTGGCATCCGAGCGCAACGCCCTGGCGTTGAGTTCCCCGTCCTGCCGGACGGCGTGACCAAGACTGGCGGACCCGATGCTCATTGATCCGTCACCAGCACGACGTCCTGGGCATCGATGCCGAGCGTGATCGGCTCGCCCGGCGCCGGCAGCTTCGCCAGCACGTCGCTGCGACAATAGTCGCGCAGCGTCACCTGGCGGCCGTCGCGAAGCGTCGCGTAGCAGATGAAGCTGTCGCCCTGATAGATGACATCGCCGACCGTTGCCGGCAGCGCGTTGACGGGACGTGCCTGATCCGCGTCGGCGAGCCGCAATTTCTCCGGCCGCACCACCATCAAGTGCCGACCGGCGGACGGCGCCGGGTCATTCATGCGCAGCTTCCGATCCTCATACCAGACGCTGCCGTTGCGGCATTCGACCGGGATGAAATTGGATTCGCCGATGAAGCCGGCGACGAACTTCGTCTTAGGCCGGGCGTAGAGCACCTCGGGCTGGTCGATCTGCTCGATGCGCCCGGCATTCATGACCGCAATGCGATCGGACATGGTGATCGCCTCGCGCTGGTCATGCGTGACGTAGACCGTCGTCATGCCGAGCCGCCGATGCAGGTTGCGCAGTTCGATCTGCATGTGCTCGCGTAAGCCTTTGTCGAGCGCCGACAGCGGCTCGTCCATCAGCACGATGCGCGGCTCGAAGACGATGGCACGGGCCAAAGCCACGCGCTGGCGCTGGCCGCCGGAAAGCTGGTCGACGCGGCGCTCGCCGAGACCTTTCAGCTGCACCAGGTCCAGCGCCCGCTCGACACGCTCGGCCGTTTCCGCCGCCGATACGCGCCGCTGCTTCAGCGGAAAGGCGATGTTGTGGAAGACGTTCATGTGGGGAAATAGCGCATAGTTCTGGAACACCATGCCGATGTTGCGCTTGTGTGGCGGCATGGTGATGATCTCCTCGCCGCCGACCTTGATCGAGCCGGCATTGGCTCGCACAAATCCGGCCAGGATCATCAGCAGCGTGGTCTTTCCCGACCCCGACGGACCGAGCAGCGTCAGGAATTCACCGGCCGCGACATCGAGGCTGAGATCGCTCAGGATGGAGAGCGCCCCGAAGCGCTTCTCGATACCATGGATGCCGATGGGGAGCGCTGACGGCGCAAGAGACAAGAGCATCTCCTTCAACTCCGGATCATTGATAACGGGGGAGCAGCGACTCGGCGCGCCGCTCCGCCCCGCAGTCGTTATTGCTGGATCAGGTTGTTGAACTTCTCGGTCGCCTCGACGAGGTTGTCGCGCCAGAACTCGGGATCCTGAAGCACCTGCTTCTTGACGTTATCGGGCGCGGAGTTGATGTCCTTGATGCGCTCCTGCGGGATCTTGCCGGTCTCGAAGGCCTTCTCGTTGGCCGGGCCGTTGTCGACATAGAGCGGCAGATTGGCCTGGAGGTCGGGGCTGACGAACTTGGCCAGCGCTTTCATCGCGAGGTCCTTGTTCTTCGAGCCCTTCGGGATGACCATGCAGTCGGCGGTAAGCACACCCTGGTCGAAGGAGAAGCTGACAGGTGCGCCTTCCTTCCTCAGGGTGCCGGCGCGGCCGTTCCAGATGCTCGCCATATCGACCTCACCGTCCTTGACGAGCTGCATGGCCTGCGCGCCCGAGGTCCACCAGGCGTCGATGTGACCCTTGACCTTGTCGACGGATTGCAGCGCGCCGTCGATGTCGACCGGATAGACCTTGTCGATCGGAGTGCCTTTGGCGAGCGCCGCGACGCTCAGTGTCTCCGTCGCCTGGCTGCCGGAGAGCGCCCGCCGGCCCGGGAACTTTTCCACGTCCCAGAAATCGGCCCAGGTCTTCGGTCCCTTGTCGCCGAAAACATCGGTCCGGTAGATCAGCACGACGGACGTGTAGGAGATGCCAACCCAGTCGTCATGGACGAGCTTCGGGTTGATGCCGCTCTTGTCGATGACGTTGTAGTCGAGCTTTTCGAACAGGCCCTCCTTGGAACCGCGCGCGCATTCGTCGGCGCCAAGCTCGGTGATGTCCCATTTCACCGCATTGCCGGTGACCTGCAGGCGCACGTCGTCGAGGCCGTTGGTGGTGTCCTGCTTGATGGTGATGCCGAGTTCCTTGGCCGTCGGATCGAAGAAGGCCTTGGTCTGTGCCTCCTGATAGGTGCCGCCCCATGAGGCGACGGTGATGGTGTCGGCGGCCGAGGCCGGAACGGCGGCCGAGGCCAGCAGGCCGGCTACGGCCAGACCGTGAATGCAAAGTCTCTTCGTCATTTTCGCTTCTCCAACCGGTGTTCCCATTATCGTTGATTTGGTATGCGAATTTGTATACAATTTTGAGTGTAATTCTCCGGAAGCCGATGTCAACATGTGCCGAGCGTTTTTTGGGCGGCGATGAGTTGAGGCTTTGGGGCGGGAGCGTTTGATACGGCCCTGTTTCAAGCAGGAGCCAAAAGGCACTAGACTGCGAATCCGTGACTGACCGTTGGAGGCGGGACGCTTGAGCAAGGAGAGAAAGAACACGCTGCGCGATTCGGTGTTCGAGAAGCTGAAGGCGTTGATCATCACCGGCCAGATCCCGCCAGGCGGCCGCGTGACCGAGAACGAGATCGCCGAGCGCCTGAAGGTGAGCCGCACGCCGGTGCGCGAAGCCTTCAACCGTCTCGAGCGCGACGGCCTGGTGATCGGACGTCCGCGCCAGGGCTATATTGTTGCCGAGTTCAACCTGACCATGTTCCGCGAGGCCTTCGACATTCGCGAGCTGCTCGACGGGCGCGCGACCGAGCTGGCAGCGGCGAACGCGACCGCCGCCGACAAGGCGCGGCTGCGCGACATGCTCGCCGAATGCGAACGGCTGGCGGCAATCCCCGACCGCAGCACACGAGAGAAATTCGAGGAGCTGCAGGTCGGCATCGATCTGCACCGGGTGATCGCCGAGATCAGCGGCAACGAGATGCTGCACGGCATGCTTTGCGGCATCCTCGACAAATGCCAGCAATATGTGTGGACCGAGCTTCTGTGGCTGGACGAGTGGAAGCTCACCCGCGAGGAGCATACGGGCATCGTCGACGCGATCTGCGCCGGTGATGTCGCTTTGGCCGGCGAGCGCGCTCGCGCGCATGTGCGCGGCTCGCGCGAGAACATCCTGCGCCTGCTGCAGGCCAAGTCCGATTATCAGGGCTTTTTCGCCAAGGCTTCGTGAGGCCGGCGATCAGTTCGAGAGCACAGGGCAGTTGGCGCCACGCCGCAGGCTGATGTGCGCTACGTCGCCGATGCTGAATCGAAAACCGTCGGCGCGGCGTGGGGCATCGATGACGATTGCAGTCCCCTGCCCCAGTTCGGCGTGAAGGCGCAGCGTGCGACCGTGGAAGACGATGCCACTCACCCGGGCCGGCGCGGTGCCTTCGGCGGCCTCGGTGGCCGCCACAAGATCCTCCGGACGAACGCCGATGGTTCGTGCGTCGCCGACAGCCGGTATCTCGCCGGTTTCCGGTATGGCCACCAGCGGCAGCTCGCCGGCGGTAAAGCGCAGCCGCTCGCCGTCGCGCCCGACAAAGCGTGACTGCAGGAGATTCATCGTGCCGATGAACGAGGCGACGAAGCGGGTCGCCGGACGGTCGTAAAGCGTCGCGGGCGGCGCGATCTGCTCGATACGGCCTTTGTTCATGACGACGATGCGGTCGGAAATCGACAGCGCCTCGGTCTGGTCGTGCGTGACCATGACGAAGGTGGTGCCGAGCCGGGACTGAAGCCGCTTGAGCTCGACCTGCATCTGCTCGCGCAGATGCGCGTCGAGGGCCGACACCGGCTCGTCGAGCAAGAGCACACGCGGCTCGCAGACGATGGCGCGGGCAAGCGCGACGCGCTGGCGCTGACCGCCCGACAGTTCGGAGATGCGGGCGCGCAGCTTGTCGGCTAGGCCGACCATGTCAAGCGCCTGACCGACGCGCTTGGCCTGCTCGGTACCGGACAGTTTGCGCAGCGAGAGGCCGAAGCCGACGTTCGCCGCGACGTCCATATGCGGGAACAGCGCATAGTCCTGAAAGACGGTGTTGACCGGACGGTCGAAGGGCCTCAGACCGGTGATGTCACCGCCTTCGAGCAGCACTTTGCCGCGGGTCGGGCTCTCGAAGCCGGCGATGACGCGCAGGCTCGTCGTCTTGCCGCAGCCTGAGGGGCCGAGCAGGGTCAGGAACTCGCCCGCCGCAATGTCGAGATCGACCGCATCGAGCCCGACCACGCCGCCCGGGAAGACCTTCGAGACGTTCTCTAGACGAACGAGCGCGTCAGGCGCCATCGCGCACCTCGGAAGGTTTTGTCGTGTTGACCCACAGGATCTGACAGCGCCCGGCGCCCGGATTGCGGAAGGCATGCAGCAGCGTGCTCTTGAAGCCAAAGCTGTCGCCGGCCTTCAGCACATAGGCCGTGGCGTCAACCACCAGCTCGACCTCGCCCGTCATCACGAAGCCGAATTCGTGGCCGGCATGGGCATAAGCTTCGGCGGTGCCGCCGCCGGCCTCGACCGTCACCAGCATTCCGGTGAGTGTGGCGGCGGGCGGCGACAGCAGCGCCTTGGCGATGCCCTCGGACTTGACCGGGATTGCGCGCCGCTTGTCGGCGCGCACGCAGTAGAGGTCGTTGACCGCTTCATCGCCGTCGGCGATCAGGGCCGAGGGCTCGATGTCGAGGGCGGCGGCCAGCGGCCAGATCACCTTGACGCGCAGCGAGGACATGCCGCGCTCGATCTGGCTGAGCGCGCCGATCGATATGCCGGCCTTGGCTGCGAGCTCGGCCAGCGACAGCTTGCGCTCGAGCCTTAGCGCCCGCACGCGCCGGCCGACACGCACGTCGGCATCGTCCTTCGGTTTTGCCTCGTCAACAATGTCCATCAAATAGTCCTTGTTGTCTTTCCACCGGTGCGGCGCAGCGCCGCCAGGCTCCCCCTTCTCCCCTTGTGGGAGAAGGTGTCGCCGAACGCGACGGATGAGGGGTGTTCCAGCGAAGTAAGACGTCGGCGTTCCCTGGATCACCCCTCATCCGTCTCGGCGCTGCGCGCCGATCCACCTTCTCCCACAAGGGGAGAAGGCAAGTGCGCTCAGCCGCCGGCTTTCACCTTCTCGAACATCTTGGCGACGTCGTCGTTCTGCTTCATCGGTCCGGTGAAGATCGTGCTCTTCAGCATCACGTCGGGATCCGCCGGCAGCTGCAGCTTGTCCAGCTCGTCTTTCGACACGCCGGCGAAGGCGGTCGAAAGCGAGCTGCCATAGCCGTAGGACTGGATGAGGTACTTGCCCGAATCGGCGTCGAGCCGGCTGTTGATGAAGTCATAGGCGAGATCGACGTTCTTGGCGTCCTTCAGCATGACGAAGCCGCAGGCCCAGGTGAGCATGCCTTCCTTCGGCTTCATGAACTCGACCGGCACGCCCTGCTTCTTCAGCGATGTGGCCGACGCGTTCCAGGTCATGGCGGCGACCAACTGGCCGCTGGCCAGCGCCTGCTCGACCGAGGTCATGTCGGTGGTGTAGCTCGACAGCAGTGGCCGCTGCTCGCGCAGTTTCGCCGCGACTTTTTCCATCTGCTCCGGCGTCATGTCGAAGGGGTTCACGCCTGCCAGAAGTGCCGCGACGATCGGCGTGTCATGCACGGCGTCGATGGTCGCCATGCGGCCGGCATATTGCTTGTCCCACAAAAGGTTCCAGCTCGCCTCGGGGTTCTTGACCAGATCGGTGCGGTATAGGATCGAGGTGTTGCCCCAGTCCCACGGCACCATCCAGACCTTGCCGTCGCCGGCCTGCAGGTCGGGCAGGTTCTTGAACACCGGGAAGATCGAATCCCAGTTCTTGATGCGCTTGGTGTCGATCGGCTGCAGCAGGCCTTCCTTGTTCCAGCGCGCCACCTTGTCGTAGCAGGGATGGGCGATGTCGGGCCGGAAGCCGGCCTTGACCTTGGTGAAGGCATCGTCGTCATCGCCGAAGATCGTGGCCTCGACGCCGTCCGGATGCGCGGTGAGGAAGCTCTTGTTGAAGTCGGGCAGCTCGTAGCCCGACCAGGTGAAATATTGCAGCTTGTCGGCAGCCAAAGCGACGGTCGACGACAGCGCCAGGGCGAGTGCGGCTAGGCCCGCGCGGGCTTTGTATCCCGTGATCGATTTCAGGTGGACTGTCATTTTCGTTCTCCTCTTTCTTGTTGTGGTTCAGGCTGGATTGCGGCGCGCGGCGCCGAGGCCGCGATGGCGCAGGATCTCGGCGAGGGTGGCGATGACGAAGGACACGGCCAGGATCACCGTTCCGAGCGCCATCACCGTCGGCAGCGAACGCGGGAAGCGCAGTTGGCTCCAGATGTAGAGCGGCAGCGTCGGCTCGGTGCCGGCGAGGAAGAAGACGACGATGAACTCGTCGAAGGAGGTCAGGAAGGCGAGCATGAAGGCCGACAGCACCGCCGGCAGGCTGAGCGGAAGCATGACGCGCCGGAACGTTGTCCAGTCCGACGCCCCAAGGTCGAGCGCCGCCTCGCGAATGGTCTTTGGGATCGCCGCGAATCGGCTGCGCATCACCACCACCGTCGTCGGCAGCGCCACCAGGATATGGCCGAGCACAATTGCGACGCGCGACGGGCCGAGGCCAATGAGATTGACCAGGATCAAGAGCGAGATGCCGACGATGACGCCGGGGATCAGGATCGGCAGCCGGGCTATGGCACTGATCGTAGCCGCGAGCGGCGAGCGGCCGTAGAGGTCCATATAGGAAACGGTGATGCCGCATAGCGTTGCCCCCGAGGCAGCAACGACACCGATGACGAGACTGTTGGCCAAAGCGCCGGAGAGCGCCGGATTGCCGTAGAGGGTCTCGTACCAACCGAGCGTGAAGCCCTGCAGCGGAAACGCCGCCTGGATGGAATCGTTGAAGGAAAACAGCGGGATCAAAAGGATAGGCAGATAGAGGAAGACGAGATAGGCAAGCACATAGAGGCCGAGCCAGCGGCCGCCCGCATTTGCCTCTTTGCGCGCCGCGCTCATGTGCGGCTGCCAAACCGGCGGTCGGCGCCGCGCGCGACCAGGACCACGCACAGGATGACCAGCATGACGCAGACCGAGAGGGCCGCGCCGAACGGCCAGTCATTGGCCTTGCCGAATTGCGACTGGATCAGCGTGCCGATCATGGTGCTGGCCGGGCCGCCGACCATAGCCGGCGTGACATAGTCGCCGACGGTCGGCACGAAGACGACGAGAGCCGCCGCCAGTACGCCCGGCATCGAATTGGGCAGCACGACGCGGCGGAACGACGTGAACGGGCGCGCGCCGAGATCGGAGGCGGCTTCGAGCAGCGATTTCGGGATGGTATCCAGCGCCACGTAGATGGGCAGGATGGCGAAAGGCGCGTAGGCGTGCGCAAGCGTCACCACCACCGCCGCCGGCGTGTTGAGGAAGGCGAGCGTCGGCTCCGACCAGAGACCGCTTTCGATGAAAGCCGAGTTCAGCACGCCGTTGTAGGCAAGCACGATCTTCCAGGCAAAGACGCGCAAAAGGTAGCTGGTCCAGAACGGCAGCGTGACCAGGAAGAGCAGCAGGTTGCGCCGGCGGCCGGCATGGAAGGCGAGGTAGTAGGCGACCGGATATGCAGTAGCGACGGTGGCGAGCGTCACCAGGCCGGCGATGACCAGCGAGCGCAGCGTCACCGTCCAGTAGAGCGGATCGGTGGCCACAGTTACGAAGTTTGCCGCCGTCAGGCCGGCGCCGAGCAGCGAGCCGTCGTTGCTCCTGAAGGCAAGGAAGAGCACCAGGCCGAGGGCAAAGAGGATGAGGAAGAAAGTGACCAGCCCGCCGGGCAACAGCATGGCAAAGCGGAAGACCGGCGAGATGCGGGTTTCCGGCGATGGCCGCGCTGCAACGATGGTGGACATCTGCTAGCTGCCCATCGGATTTTTGAAATCAGCTAATGATTTTTCATATTCATGAAACTGTCAAGCTAAATCGGTGATGCGCTGCCGCGTTCAACTTCAGCGCTCGAGGGCATCCAGCATCCGATACCAGGCGATGGTGGCGGCAACGCCGACCTGGCGGAAGGCGTGGAACGGGATCGGCCGGATCGGCGACAGCGGGAAAGGCAATTGACTGACGTCGCCGGTCGCGAGGTAACCCGCAATGCGCTTGCCCAGCGCGCTCATCAGCCCGACGCCCCTGCCCTGGCAACCGACCACGGCAAGCAGGTCCTTTTCCGGCTCATGCAGGTGCGGGAGATGATCCGGGGTCATCGCCACACGACCGAACCAGCGCTTTTCGATGGCGATGCCGGAAAGCGCCGGATAGAGGCGCAGCAGCGCGCGTTCGCAATGCGCCCAGTCGGCCGCGCTTGAAGGCAGGGCCATGCGGCCGCGTCCACCCAACACCATCCGGCCATCAGGGCTCTTGCGGTAATAGATCAAGATGCGGCGGGAATCGGAAACGGCTTGCCCGCCGGGCAGGATGCTTGCGGCAAGCTCCGCCGGCAGCGGTGCCGTGGCGATCTGGAAGGAATGCAGCGGCACGATTGTTTGCGCGAGGCCGGGCAGCAGGCCATCCGTATAGGCGTTGGTGGCGAGTACGACCCTCGTCGCGCGCAGTTCGGCGCCGCCTTGCGTGGAGACCCGCCAGACGCCGGCTTCCTTGGTGAGCCTCACCACCCGCTGCTGCTCGGCGATCCCGGCGCCGACGGCAGAGGCGACGCGGGCAAGCTCGAGCGTGTAGGACAGCGGATCGATGACGCCGGCGCGGCGGTCGAGCCAGCCACCGAGATAGCCCTTGGCGCCGGTCATCGCGGCGATCTCGGCCCGGTCGAGCAGCTTGACGTCGGCGCCGCGCGCCCGCCATTGCCGGTCGCGGCTGGCTACGGCCTTCAAGGCCGTTTCGGTATGCGCGGCCTGGATCCAGCCATTGCGCGTGAACGGCACCGCAAGCTTCTCGTCACGGATCACATCGAACACCGCGTCGGCCGTCGAAGCGGCGAAGTCGACCAGGGCCTCGCCGCGCTCCTTGCCAAAGTGCTCGAGCAGACATTCGGGATCATATTTGAGGCCGGGAATGACCTGGCCGCCGTTCAAGCCCGACGCGCCCTGCCCGATCGCACCGGCATCCAGCACCTGGACGGAAAGACCGGCCCGGGCCGCATGCAAGGCGGTCGACAGACCCATGATGCCGCCGCCGACGATCACCGCGTCGAGGGTGCCGTCGCTCGACAGCTCGGACTGGAACGCCGGAGCTGTTCGCGGCTTTTGCCAGACCGGATCGGAAAAGGTGGGCAATTGGTCACCTGAGGCGCTGGAGCTCGTGAAAATCCTATTGCTGATTTCATGAATTTGAAAGAGGACCCGATGGGCCAGTCCGCGCTTGGCTATGTGACAGCATGCCATTGACTCATAACCTCGCCATCGACGGGATAGACGTTTGCATTAAATCCGGGGAAAGTGCCGCGCGACAATCGAGAGGACAGAAGACCATGACCGATTTAACCCGCCTCCCTGGCGACGGCCTTTTCGTCGGCCGCGCCAGGACCAGCGAAGCCTCCCATCCGCTGGTGGTCACGGTGCGCGCAGGCGAGGTCATCGACATCACGTCGAACGCGGCGCCTACTGTGCGCGACCTCTGCGAGCTGAAGGACCCGGCCGACTACGTGCGCTCGGCCCGGGGCAAGGCGATCGGCACACTGGAAGACATCGCAGCCAACAGCTTCGAAGCTCAGCGCGATGCCAAGAAGCCGATCCTGCTCTCCCCAGTCGACCTGCAGGCGGTGAAGGCTTCCGGCGTCACCTTCGTCGTCAGCCTGCTCGAGCGCGTCATCGAGGAGCAGGCGCGCGGCTCGGCGGAAAAGGCCGACGCGATCCGCGCCGACATCGCCGGGCTGATCGGCCACGATCTCTCCAAGCTCAAGCCCGGCTCGCCGGAAGCGATGGAGATCAAGGCCAAGCTGATTTCGCGCGGCGCCTGGTCGCAATATCTGGAAGTGGGCATCGGCCCGGACGCCGAGATCTTCACCAAATGCCAGCCGATGGCCTCCGTCGGCTTCGGCGCCGATGTCGGGCTGCATCCGGTCTCCACCTGGAACAATCCGGAGCCGGAGATCGCCATGATCGCCGACAGCTTAGGCCGCATCGTCGGCGCCACGCTCGGCAATGACGTCAATCTGCGCGACGTCGAGGGGCGTTCGGCGCTGCTGCTCGGCAAGGCCAAGGACAACAATGCTTCCGCCTCGCTTGGACCTTTCATCCGGCTCTTCGACGAGACCTTTTCCATCGCCGACGTGAAGCGCGCCACGGTGCGGCTAAGCGTCGAGGGCGAGGACAGTTTTTCGCTGGAGGGCGCAAGCTCGATGGCCGAGATCAGCCGCTCGCCGGAAGAGCTGGTCAGAGCCGCGATGGGACCTCATCACCAGTACCCGGACGGGCTGGCGCTCTATCTCGGCACCATGTTCGTGCCGTCGAAGGATCGCGGTGAAAAGGGCAAGGGCTTCACCCACAAGGTCGGCGACACCGTCACCATCTCGTCGGAAAAGTTGGGCGCGCTGACCAACCGGGTGCGCCTGTCGCCCGACTGCCCGCCCTGGACCTACGGCGCCAGCCACCTGTTGCGCGACCTCGCCAGAGCCGGTCTGATCTAGCAGCGGATCAAACGGCATACGCTTGCTCATCACTGGCTGATGAGCGCAGCGGCGTTTGCCGGGAAAATATCACGGTAACTGATGCAATCTGATGGGATTGCTGATGGCGTGCGGAGCTGTGCCAACATCCATTGACGATCGAGGCTTGCCAGCGGCCGAAAAAGGGAATGCTCTAGAGGCGTCCGGTCGGCGCGGGCAGGAAGATGCGACCCTTGAGGACCGCATCGCGCCTGATGTGGAGGTGGTTTCAACATGGGAGGAAATCGATGCTTTCGAGGCTGAGACTGTTCGTGCTTGGCTTGATCGCGGCAATCGCCATTCCGGCGATCGCCGAGGCCAAGACCTTCTACTGGATTTCGCATGGCGGCCCGGCCGATCCGGTCTGGACCTACTTCCTGGCCGGTGCCAAGCAATGGGCGACCGACACCGGCAACAAGGTGAACACCTCGTTCCACAATGGCGACGTTGCCTCGCAGCAGGAGGCTGTTCGCGCCGCCATCTCGGCCAAGGCCGACGGCATCGTCACCACCAGCCCCGATCCGGGCAGCCTCGTCGAGATCGTCAAGGAGGCCCGTGCAGCCAACATTCCGATCATCAACTTCAACACGCCCGACCCGAAGGCCAACTTCAACGCCTATGTCGGCGGCGACAACGTCACCTTCGGCAAGCACTGGGCGCAGTATCTGGTCGACAAGGGCCTGGTGAAGAAGGGCGACTTCGTTTGGATGCCGGTCGAGGTGCCCGGCGCCACCTATGGCGTGCAGGAAGAGGAAGGCATCAAGAGCGTGTTCGAGCCGCTTGGCATCACCTATGAGGTGACCGAGGCGACGCTCGACCAGGCCGAAGTGATCAACCGCATGGTGGACTATCTCACCGCCCACAAGGGCAAGGTGAAGGCGATCATCGGCCTCGGCGACCTCGTCACAGGCTCGGTCAAACGCGTCTTCGACCAGGTCGGCGTCAAGCCGGGCGAGATCCCAGTTGTCGGCTGGGGCAACTCGCTCGACACCACCCAGGAAGTGCTGAACGGCTATGTCAACGCCGCGCAGTGGCAGGACCCGCAGGCGACCAGCTACATCGCGCTTTCGATGGCGGCGATGGCGTCTGCGGGCATTCCTCCGGGCTTCAACGTCATCACCGGCGCGCTCTATGAAAAGGATACCGCCGGCGTTTATGACAAGATCCTGTCCGGCAAGTAAGACCTGACATTAACGGTCGCGGCTTTCGGGCCGCGATCGCTTCCTGGACCATCGAGTCCTGACTGATCGCAGCGGGCTCGCCAATCGTTCACATCGCGGGCCCAATGGAAAACCGTTCCTTCATCCAAAGTTTCATCGCGCGGCCGGAATTCGGGCCGCTGGTGCTGCTGATCGTCGAACTCGTCATCTTCTGGGGCATCAATCCGGATTTCCTGTCGCCGCAGAACATCTCGAACATCCTCGCCTTCACCGTCGAGCTTGGGCTTATCGCGCTGGCGATGACCTTGCTGATGACGTCGGGCGAATTCGACCTCTCGGTCGGCTCGCTGTTCGGCTTCTCGCCGGTGCTGATGTGGACGCTGTTCAATGGCGGGGTCACCTCGCTGGAGATGGGCTTAGCCATCGCGCTGGTGGTCGCGGCCTTGATCGGGCTTGTCAATGGCTGGTTCGTCACCCAGCTCAAGATCCCGTCCTTCCTGGTCACGCTCGGCATGCTGCTCGTCGTGCGCGGCACCGCACTTTTCGTCACCGACGGCTTTCCGCAGCGCACCTGGAGCGCCGAAGGCAGCTGGCTGGCGGACATCCTGGTCGGCGACTTCTACATCGGCCCGTTCCGCATCTATGCCTCGCTGTTCTGGTTCATCGGCGCCGCGATCGCGCTCGGTTATGTGCTGACGCAAAGCCGGACCGGCAACTGGATCCAGGCGGCCGGCGGGAATCCCAACGCGGCGCGCGCCCGCGGCGTCAATGTCAGCCGGGTCAAGATCGGCCTGTTCATCCTGTCGGCGGTGATGGCCTCGCTCGCCGGCGTGATCTCGTCGCTGCGCACCTCGGCCGCCAATCCGAACAGCGGCACCGGCTACGAGCTCGAGGTCATCGCCATGGTGGTCATCGGCGGCACGGCGCTGACCGGCGGCCGCGGCACCATTATCGGCACGGTGCTCGGCATCCTGATCCTGCGCGTCATGCGCAACGGCATCGTGCTGATCGGCGTGCCGGGACTCGCCTACAACATCTTCATTGGCGCGATCATCCTCGGGATGATGGCGCTGCACTCATGGCTCGAACGCCGGCACCAGGCAGGGACTTGAAGACGATGGCCGAGCCTCTGATCCGCATGACGAACATCCGCAAGTCCTATGGGCGCGTACAGGCGCTGGTGGACGCCAACTTCCACGTCAACGAAAAGGAGATCGTCGGCCTGCTCGGCGACAACGGCGCCGGCAAATCGACGCTGATCAAGGTGCTGTCGGGCGCGGTGCCGCTGACCAGCGGCGACATTTTCGTGCGCGGCAAGAAGGTGAATATCCGCAGCACCAGCGACGCGATCGCTGAAGGTATCGAGACGATCTATCAGGACTCCGCGCTTGTCACGCAGCTGTCGATCGCCCGCAACCTGTTCCTGGGGCGCGAGCCGATCAAACCGCCGCGTTTCCTCAACCGCATGAACCAGGAGGCGATGAACACGGTGGCGCGCGACCTGCTCAAGCAGGTCGGCATCTCCAAAAACATCCCGCCGACGACGCCGATCGGCTCGCTATCAGGCGGCGAGCGGCAAGCAGTGGCGATCGCGCGCGCCATGCATTTCGACAGCGACCTCATCATCCTCGACGAGCCGACCAACAATCTCGGCGTTGCCGAGACGCAAGGGGTGTTGAGCTTCGTGCGCGGCGCCCGCGATTCCGGCCACTCCTGCATCTTCATCGCCCACAACATCCACCATGTCTTCCAGGTCGTCGACCGCATCGTGGTGATGCGCCGCGGCAAGGTGGTGGCCGATGATATCGATCCGAAGAAGACCACAGTGGCGGACGTCGAACGCGTCATCACCGGCATGTCGGACAAGGAGATCCGCGATGCGATTTCCGACGGCCCGCAGCCGCATGGCTGATTTGGCCTGACTTCGATTTGGCTGACAGGGGCTTGCATCCCACCCTATGACCGGACCCATGAAAGCGACCGTAGCCGACATCGCCAGAAGCTGCGGCCTGTCGACCGCGACGGTCGACCGAGTGCTCAACAACAGGCCGGGCGCAAGCGCGGCCAACCGGCAGCGCGTCTTGGAGGCGGCAAAGCAGCTCGGCTATCTGCCGACGCTCGATCAAGTCGTGCTGCCGTCGAAGCCGGCGCATCTCGAATTCTTCCTGCCGATCGGCAGCAACGCCTTCATGGCCGACCTTGCCCATCATATCGAGGACTATGCAGGGCGCCTGCCGCTGGTCGCCTCCTGCCGCATCCACAATCTCGCCGGCATCTCGCCGGGCGCGCTGCAGGGCGCGATCGAGAACCTCTCGCTCAAGGCCAATGGCGTCGGCGTCATCGCCGTCGACCATCCGCGCACGCGCAACATTTTGCGCGAGCTGGTCGAGGCCGGCATCCGGCTGGTGACGCTGGTTTCCGATGTGCCGGCGGCCCCTCGCTCGGCGTATGTCGGCATCGACAACCGGGTTGCCGGACGCACGGCGGCGCTGCTGATGGGCCGCTTCCTTGGCGGCCGGATCGGGCACCTCGCGATGGTCGTCGGCTCGCGCTCCTACCGCGGCCACGAGGAGCGCGAGATGGGTTTCCGCTCGGTGCTCGCAGAAGAGTTCCCCAATCTCACCGTCTCCAGCGCCGTCGAGATCAACGACGAGCCCGACGCCAGCTACAGCGCGACCATGAAGGCCTTGCACAACGAACCGGAACTGCTCGGCATTTATTGCGTGGGCGCCGGACGCTCCGGCGTGGCCAAGGCGTTGCTCGAGACCGGGCCGCGCAGAAAGCCCGTCTTCATCTGCCATGACCTGACCAGGGAAACGCGCCGCTACCTCGTCGACGATCTCGCCGACGTGGTCATCGACCAGAACGCGCGGCTGATTGCCGAGCAAGCAGTGATCCGCCTGCTCGGCTCGATCGCCTCGTCGGCGCCGTACCTGACCAAAAAATTCATCGAGCCCCGGCTGATCATGAAGGAAAACGTGCCGGTGCAGTAGGCGCGAATGGCATCATGCCGTCGCCTCACTGATTTGTCAGACGATTGATCCGGCAAATCTGCACACCAGCTATGCACGCTTCGCAGTTGCCGAATGGTTGGGCAAATCGTAACTATTGCGGTGTCGGATGTCTTCCTCCTCCCAGACACCGACGCTGAATGCGGTGCTCCTCCTCCCGCGCCGTATTCGAAATCGAAGCCCGCTGCCTCCTCCTCCCGGCAGCGGGCTTTTTCTTTGCCTGCACTTAGGCGGAGCGCCCCTCACCCGGATATTGCCTTGCAATTCGGGGAATTCGACTTCTCCCCGAGGGAGAGGAGATCGTTGGTGCCGCCCCAAACTTCTCCCCTCGGGGAGAAAGGTGGCCCAAAGGCCGGATGAGATGTGGTCAGCGTGCCCGGAACGAGGCGATCAGGCTTTCGGCCATGCGCACGAACTGCGCGCTCGGGCCCTCGGCGCCAACGCTCTGCATCGAGACGCGCGCGCCTTCGAGCAGCAGCGATAGCGTATCGGCGAGCAGCTCGGCCTGGCCGATGCCGGCATCGCGGCAGAGCGCAACCAGCTTCTCGCGCTGGGCTTCCTTCAGTTCCTTGATGACGCGCCGTGCCGGGTGATCGGTCTCGGTGAGCTCGACGGCGGCATTGGCCATGTCGCAGCCGCGACTGTCGGCGCTGAGCAGCTCCGAAGCCTTGCGGACCCAGGCATGCAACTGCGCGAGCTTGTCGCCGGGATGCTCGGCCTCGAACTCGTCCCATATCCTTGAAGCCTTCGCCGCTGTGGCGCGCAGGCATTCGATGATCAGATCGTCCTTGGATTCGAAGTGACGATAGAGCGTCATCTTATTGGTGCCGGCAGCCTCCGTGATGGCGTCGACGCCCACACCCTTGATTCCGTGCTTGTGGAACATGTCCTGCGCCGTTTCCAGGATCCGATCCCGGGGGCGGGAACGTTCCGCAACGCCGTCAGTCATCGTGCTCTCCTTTCGTCGTTTCCAAAAAAACCGAGGTCACCTCTTGACTAGGGTGTTACCGGTCTGTAACTTTCAAATGTTACTTACTGGTAACACCTATATTACTCCCCGTCAAACGACAAGGCCCACCGATAGAGCCCTGCCAGAGTGAGATAGGACAGAAAACCTGCCTGTCATGCGGCTTCGGCCGGTGAAAACGAGAAAAAAACGGTCCGTGATCATCCGATGCGGGCCGCAGCAAGGAGCCGCTCCTATGCAAAAGCGCAAAGACCTGACGATCGACGAAGCCATCCGGGATCCGATGATCCGGCTGGTGATGAAGGCTGATGGGGTCGATCCCAACGCCTTCGAACGGATGCTGCGCTCGCGCGCCGCGGAACAGGCGCCGGACGATGTCCTGCCATCCTTCCTGGAGGATTCCGGTTCCGTCCGGGCCCGGCGCATGCGCCATTTCGCAAAACCGTTCGGCGAGGCATCCGCGTCATGGTGAACTTCTTCATCCACCGCCCGATCTTCGCATCGGCGATCGCCATCATCATGGTGCTCGCCGGTGCGATCGCCTATTTCCTGCTGCCGGTCTCGCAATTTCCTGACATCACGCCCCCGCAGGTCGTGGTCAGCGCCCATTATCCAGGCGCCAGCGCGCAGGTGGTGGCCGATACGGTCACCACGCCGCTGGAGCAGCAGATCAACGGCGTGCAAGGCATGACCTATATGTCGTCGACGAGCTCGAATGACGGCTCCTCGACCATCACCATCACATTCGACGTCGGCTATCCGCTGAGCACGGCGGCCGTCGACGTCCAGAACCGCGTCTCGCAGGCCGCATCCTCCCTGCCGGCCATCGTCAACCAGGGCGGCGTCACGATCAAGAAGCAGAACCCGAACTTCGTTCTGATCGTCGACCTCACCTCGCCCGACGGCTCGGTCGATCCGGTGGCGCTGAGCAACCTCGCCTATCTCCAGGTCGTCGATCCGCTGAAGCGGCTGCCCGGCGTCGGCGACGTGCAGATTTTCGGCGAACGGCGCTATTCGATGCGCGTCTGGCTCGATCCGGACAAACTGGCCAATCTCGGCATCACCGCCGTCGATGTGCAGAACGCCATTTCCGAGCAGAACGTGCAGGTGGCGGCGGGCAAGATCGGCCAATCGCCGGCGCCGGCCGGCACCGCCTTCGAGATGCAGGTCAATGCGGTCGGCCGTTTGAGCGACCCGAAGGAATTCGGCGACATCGTCGTGCGCGCCAACTCGCAGAACGGCTCGCTCGTGCGTCTGCGCGACGTCGCCCGCATCGAGCTCGGGGCGCTGCAATATTCGTCATCGGCCTTCTTCGGCAAGGACCCGACCGTGGTGCTCGCCGTCTACCAGATGCCCGGCTCCAACGCGCTCGACCTGCAGCAGCGGGTCAAGGACAAGATGCAGGAATTGTCGGCGCGCTTCCCGAAGGGCGTCCACTACGCCATGCACTACGATACGACGCGCTTCGTCTCGGCCTCGATGCATGACGTGCTGATCACGCTCGGCGAAGCGCTGGTGCTGGTGGTGGCTGTCGTCTTCATCTTCCTGCAGAGCTGGCGCACCACCATCATCCCGACCATCGCCATCCCGGTGTCGTTGATCGCGACGCTGGCGGTGATGTACATGCTGGGCTTCTCGCTCAATATGCTCTCGCTGCTCGGCATGGTGCTGGCGATCGGCCTTGTCGTCGACGACGCCATCGTCGTGGTCGAGAATGTCGAGCGGCAGCTGGAAGCCGGCCTCAAGCCGCTCGCCGCGACGCGCGCGGCGATGGCCGAAGTGACGGGCCCAATCATCGCCACCACCGCGGTGCTGATGGCGGTGTTCATCCCGGTCGCCTTCATTCCCGGCGTTTCGGGACGGCTCTACAACCAGTTCGCGCTTACCGTTGCGATCTCGGTCGGCATCTCCGCCTTCAACTCGCTGACGCTGAGCCCGGCGCTGAGCGCCGCGTTCCTGCGCCATCGCGGCGGAACGCAGTTCGTGCTGTTCCGCTGGTTCAATGCCGGCTTCGACTGGCTGTCGCATGCCTATGCGCATGGCGTGCGCATTCTGATCCGGCTGCGCTGGGCCATGCTCGGCCTGTTCGCGGCGGGCCTGGTCGCCACCTATTTCGTCTGGCAGAAGCTGCCCTCGACCTTCCTTCCGGTGGAGGATCAGGGTTATTTCTTCGTCGTCATCCAGCTGCCGGACGGCGCTTCGCTGGAGCGCACCGACGCGGTGGCGCAGAAGGCGCGCGACATCCTGCAGAACACGCCCGGCGTCGACATCGTCGGCTCGATCAGCGGCCTGAACTTCCTCACCAGCGCCGCGCAATCGAACTCGGCGGTGGAGTTCGCCATCCTGAAGCCGTGGGACGAACGCGGGCCCGACCAGAACGCCTCGAAGCTGGTGGCCGAGGTGCGCAACAAGTTGCTGCAGATACCGGAGGCGTTTGCGCTCTCATTCGATCCACCCTCGATCCCGGGCCTCGGCACGACCGGCGGCTTCGAATTCCAGGTGGAAGACCTTTCGGGCCGCGGCAGCGCCGCGCTCAACGAGGTCACGCAGGCGCTGATCGCGGAAGCACGCAAGCAGCCGGAGCTCAATCCGCAGCAGCTGTTCTCGTCCTTCTCGACCTCGACGCCGCAGTTCAACTACGACCTCGACCGCAGCAAGGCGAAGCTGCTCGGCCTCAACCTGCCCGACGTGTTCAACACGCTGCAGATCTATCTCGGCTCCCTCTACGTCAACGACTTCAACCTTTTCGGCCGCACGTTCCGGGTGACGATCCAGGCCGACAAGGACGCGCGCGGAAACGCGAACGACATCTCGCGCCTCTACGTGCGCAATGCGTCCGGCGGGATGGTGCCGCTGAGCACACTGGGCAAGCTGGTGCCGATCGTCGGTCCCGAGACCGTGCCGCATTACAACAACAATGCATCCGCCCTCATCAACGGCGGCGCGGCGCCAGGCTTCTCGTCCGGACAAGCGGTCGCGGCCATGGAGCGGGCGGCGGCAAACGTGCTGCCGCGGGACTTCGGCTATGAATGGACCGGCATCACCTATCAGGAGCTCCAAGCCGGATCGATCGCCTCGATCGTGTTCGGCCTGGCGATCGTGTTCGTCTTCCTGATCCTGGCGGCGCAGTATGAAAGCTGGGCGATGCCCTTCATGGTGCTACTCGCCGTGCCGCTCGCTTTATTCGGCGCCTTCGTGGTGCTCTTGCTGCGCGGCATGCAGATCGACGTCTACTCGCAGATCGGTTTCGTCATGCTGATCGGCCTGGCGGCGAAGAACGCGATCCTGATCGTCGAGTTCGCCCGACGGCGCCGCGAGGAAGGCCTGACCATCGTCGAGGCGGCGATGGAAGCCGCGCGGCTGAGGCTGCGGCCGATCCTGATGACGGCCTTCGCCTTCATCCTCGGCGTGCTGCCGCTGATGTTCGCGACCGGCGCGGGCGCCGCCAGCCGGCAGTCGATCGGCACCACCGTCTTCGGCGGCATGGTGGCGGCGACGATCCTGTCGCTGGTCTTCGTGCCGGTCTTCTACGCGGTGATCGAGAAGCTGCGCGAGCGCGGCGGCGAGAGCGAACCTGCCGCGGGGCCTCAACATGCCCCGCACCAACAAGAGATTGAACCGACCGCCGAGCCCGTCCGGCTCGCCCAGGCGGCCGAATAGGATTGGAGACCAACATGCGTAAATGGAAAATCGCTTTGGGAACGGCGGTCGCGCTGGGCGCAATCTCGGTGGCAAGCGTGCACCTGCTCGACATGGGCAATCTCAGCCTCAGCGCCAGCACTGCGGGCGCGGCACCTGCGCCCAAGGCGTTCGTCATGCCGGTGCCGGTGGTGAACGTCGTCAAGAGGACGCTGCCGATCTATCTCGACTACGCCGCACGCGTCGAGCCGATCCGAAACATCACCCTGCAGGCGCGCGTGCCGGGCTATCTGCAGGAGCAGACGGCGCAGGACGGCAGCGACGTCAAGCAGGGCGACCTGCTTTACCGGATCGCGCCCGAGGACTACCAGGCAGCGCTCGACCAGGCCAAGGCGCAGGTGCAGCGCGACGCGGCAGCGCTCGATTACGCGCGGTCCAACCTCGGCCGTGGCACCGACCTTGCCAAGGCCGGGTACCTCGCCAAGGACAGCTTCGACCAGCGCACCAGCAACTTGCGCACGGCCGAAGCCGCCCTTGCGGTCGACCAGGCGGCGGTGCGGACGGCCGAGCTCAATCTCGGCTATGCCGAGATCAAGGCACCGTTCTCCGGACGGATCGGCCGCAACCAAGCCTCGGTGGGCACCCTGGTGAGCGTCGCCGGCACGGTTCTCAACACGCTGGTGCAGCTCGACCCGATCTACGTCACCTTCAATCCGAGCGAGACCGACCTCGTAGAGATCGAGCAGGCGAAGGCCAACGGTCCGATTGCGGTCGACGTGCTGTTGCCCGGTGAGACCGAGCCCAGCCAGAAGGGCGAGCTCACCTTCATCGACAACACGATCGATCATTCGACCGGCACGATCACCGCGCGGGCGACGATCGGCAACGCCAAGTTCACGCTGCTGCCCGGGCAGTATGTGCGCGTGCGGCTGCATGTGAAGGAGCAGCCCAATACGCTGATGGTGCCGCAGGTGGCGCTGGGTTCCAGCCAGCTCGGCAAATATCTGTACGTCCTCGGCAAAGACAACACTGTAGACCAGAAGCTGGTGTCGCTCGGCCCGACCGACGGCGATCTGATTTCCGTCACCTCAGGCATCTCCGAGAGCGACCAGGTGATCACCGGCAATTTGCAGAAGATCGGACCCGGAATGCCGGTTTCTCCCTTGCCGGAAACGAAACCGGCCAGCTGATAATCCCCCATCAGTCCCGGTCCGACGGCGCCCTCGACACCCACATCGAGGGCGCCGTTTTGTTTGCGCGCCTGCCATCCGCGAAAAAACGATAGCCACCCTCTTGTTGGATTGTCGACAATCTGCTTGTCTTGCAGTCGGTTCATCCGGAGTGGCCCACATGTCAAAGCTGGATTTCAGTCCGATCGCGGATACGACGCGCAGGGCCGAGATCGTCGCGCTGCTCAGGCGCGCCATTCTGACCGGCCAGCTGGAGCCTGGGCAGAAGCTCAACGAACTCCGCATCTCCGAGCAGATGCGGGTAAGCCGCGCGCCGCTGCGCGAGGCGATGCGCGAGCTGGTGCAGGAAGGCATCCTGACCAGCATTCCCTATGCCGGAACCTTCGTCGTCGACGTCACCGCCAAGGACATCGTCGACGCCTATTCCCTCAACAAGGTGCTCGACGACTTCGCCATCGAGCTCGCCTGGCCGCAGCGCGACCAGCGCTTCTTCGACGAGCTCGACCGCCGCCACGAAGCGGTGAAGCAGGCGACCCGGGCGCTCGACACCACGCGCCAGATCGAGACGGCGCTGCAGCTGCACGGGCTGGTCTACGAGTGGGCCGACAATTCGGTGCTGCTCGAAACCTGGCAGCGGCTGACCAGCCGGCTGCAAATGTATTTCGCCCTGCACCAGCGTGCGCGGAACGAGCCGGTACCGGCCGAGGACCTGCACGAAACCTATGTGGCGCTGCTCAAGGGCACGGACATGCGCGCCGCCCAGCGCCATGCCCGCGAGCATATCGACAACGATTTCGAAGCGCTTCTTGCCTATGCGCGCAGCCTCGAAAAGCGCGCATAGAAGGGCGCCTGACAAACCCGCGGACAAACGGATACAAACGTGAAGATCAAGAGCATAAAAGCCTACCATGTCGTGCAGCCCTTCGTGTACGGGCCCTACCGCATGTCCAAGGGCCGGATCGCCGACTGTTTCGATGCGGTGATCGTCGCCATCACTTCCGACACAGGGGTGACCGGCTGGGGCGAGATGGCGCCGCTCGGCAATTTCTATTCTGCCGCGTTTCCGGCGGGAACGCGCGCGGGCGTGCCGGAGATCGCGCCGCATCTCATCGGCCATGACCCGCGCGGGCTGGCCGGCATCGTCAGGTTGATGGACACGGTGTTCAAGGGCCATCCCTACGTCAAAGCCGCTCTTGACATGGCTTGCTGGGATCTCGCTGCCCGCGCGGCCGACGTGCCGCTGGTGACGATGCTCGGCGGCCGCGAGAGCGAGACGGCGGAACTGTACCGGGTCGTGACCCACGGCACGGTCGACCAGATGGCGGCGCTTGCCAAGCGCATCGTTGCCGAAGGCTACCATCGGCTGCAGGTCAAGGTCGGCGGCAATGTCCGCGACGATATCGAGCGAGTGAGCGCCGTCGCATCAGCCGTGCCGAAGGGCACGGTGATCTTCTGCGACGCCAATGCCGGCTGGACGCCCTACCAGGCGCGCCAGTTCGCCGATGCCACACGCGACATCGACTACACATTCGAGCAGCCCTGCACGACGATCGAGGAGAACATGTCGGTGCGCCGCATGCTCGACAAGCCGATGGTGCTCGACGAATCCGTCACCTCGCTGGGCGAGATGCTGGAAATCCATCGCCGTGGCGCAGCCGATGGGCTGACGCTGAAGATCTCGCGCCTCGGCGGCGTGACGCAGACGCGGCTGATCCGCGACGTCGCCGTCGATCTCGGTTTCATGATCACCGTCGAAGACACCGGCGGCGCGGAGATCGACACCGCCGCGATGGCGCATCTGTCGCTGTCGACGCCGGAAGAGCGCCGTCTGCATGCGATCGCCTTCCACGAATGGGTGACGGTGCGCACCGCCTCCAACAAGCCGCCGGTCGCGGGCAGCCGCATGGGCATTCCCGACGGCCCGGGGCTCGGCATCGACGTGGTACCGGACCTGCTCGGCAAGCCGTTCTTCGAGATCGGCTGAGATGAAGATCGGGAGCAGCGCGGCAACGCCGATCGGGCTAGCAGGCTTTTCGCTGACCTGAACTGGGAGATCGCCAAAAGGAAAGGAGACCGGCAAATACCGAATCGAGGCGGCCACGATTTCGATCGGGGCTGCAAGCCCGAGCTAGGCATGCATCAAGAAAATCTGACCTTTCCGCTTCAAGGAGCGGATGGACCAGACCAAACTGCATGTTACAGTTCGTTCGACCGAATTCTTGACGATGGCCGGGACCGGAGAACTCCACGGAACGTCGTCAACCGGAATGCACTCGCCAACCACAAGAACTGGGGAAAGGGTTTAGACCCATGAGCAAGAACTACCGCGTCCTCGATCTCATCCGGCGCAACCGCACGCCGCTTGAAAATCACCTCATCGACGGGCTCATCGACGGCCGCGTCAGCCGCCGCGATTTCGTGCGCCACGGCAGCCTACTCGGCCTGTCGCTGCCGCTTCTCGGCCGCATCGGCATGGCCGCCGGCTTCGGCGCCGCGCCCTCGCTTGCCCGCGCCCAGGGCGCGCCTGGCGCCACCATCCGCGTCGGCAGCAGCGTGCCGGCCGCCGCGATCGACCCGGTCACCATCGCCGACGCCGGCGGCCTGCTCGTCATGCAGCAGGTCGCCGAATTCCTCTGCGTCGACGGCCCCGACCTGGTGCTCAAGCCGGCACTGGCCGAAAGCTGGAAGCCGAATGCCGATGGCTCGGTGTGGACCTTCACGCTGCGCAAGGGCGTCAAGTTCCACTCAGGCGGCGAGATGAAGGCCGAGGACGTTGTGGCCAGCATCGACCGGCTTGCCGATCCCGCCAACTCCTCCAACGCGCTGTCGGTGTTCAGCGGCATCCTCTCGAAGGGAGCCAGCAAAAAGGTCGACGACTACACGGTGGAATTCCACCTCGACGCGCCGAACGGCAACTTCCCCTATATGCTGTCGTCCGACAACTACAACGCCGTCATCATCCCGGCAAGCTACAAGGGCGATTACGAAAAGAGCTTCGACGGCACCGGGCCGTTCAAGCTGGAGAAGTACACGCCCAAAGTCGGCGCCTCCTTCGTTCGCAATGAGAACTACTGGGGCGAAAAGGCCCTGCCGGAGCGCACCGAATTCACCTTCTTCACCGACATCCAGCCGCAGATCCTGGCGCTACAGGGCGGCCAGATCGACATCATCAATCAGATGCCGGTGCTGGCGGGCGTCGCCGTCCTCAACGACCCGAACGTGAACGTCATCAGCCTGAAATCGTCGGCGCATCAGCAACTGCATCTACGCTGCGACGACGGTCCGATGAAGGACCCGCGGGTACGCCGCGCCATCGCGCTCAGCATCGATCGCAAGAAGTTGGTCGCCGGCCTGATGAAAGGCCGCGCCCAGGAAGGCAATGACAGCCCGTTCGCCGGGGTCTATCCGTCGACGGACACCAGCGTGCCGCAGCGCGAGCAGGACATCGCGCAGGCCAAGCAGCTGATGGAAGCGGCCGGCGCCGGCAAGGGGTTCAAAATAACGCTGACCACCGAGCGCTATCTGGAAATCCCCGAATACGCGCAGCTGATCCAGAACTGGGTCAAGGAGATCGGTATCGAGCTCGAGCTCAACATCCTCGACCAGAGCGCGTATTACGGCGATGCGGTGTTCGGCAAATCGAACTGGCTGGATTCGGTGATGGGCATCACCGACTACGGCCACCGCGGCGTGCCGAACGTCTATCTCGCGGCGCCATTGAAGAGCGAAGGCACCTGGAATGCCGCGCATTTCAAGAACAAGGACTATGACCAGCTGGCGACCAGCTATATCGCGGCCCTCGACCTCGAGGCGCAGAAGGCTGCTGCCGGCAAGATCCAGAAGCTGCTGCTCGAGGAAACGCCGGTGATCTTCGGCTATTTCTACGACTACCTGACTGCGACGGCGAAAGGCGTGGCGGGCGTGCAGCCCACCGCCATGTCGCAGCTGTTCCTCGAAAAGGCTTCGAAAGCCTGACGCGAGGGAGCAAGCTTATCCCTAACAGCCGGCTCTCGACGGAGAGCCGGCTCCAATAGGAGTATTCGCCATCCTCGGCTTCCTCACCCGGCGCCTGGCTCTGTCGCTCGTGACGCTGTTCCTGCTCAGCGTCATGGTGTTCCTGGGCGGCCAGGTGCTGCCCGGCAATGTCGGGCGCGCGATATTGGGGCCGTTTGCCGACCAGCGCGCCGTCGACGCGCTCAATCACTCGCTCGGCGTCGACCGGCCGCTGCTCGTCCAGTACGGAAGCTGGATCTGGAACTTCGTTCATGGCGACATGGGCACGTCCTACATTTTCCGCGCGCCGGTGGCGCCCTTCGTCATCGACGCTTTGGGCAATTCGATGAAGCTGGCGCTCGTCGCCTTCGTGCTGGTGGTGCCGATCGGCATCCTCGGCGGTGTCATCGCCGCGCTCAACCTCAACCGGCCGCTCGACCGCATCATCAGCCTCGGCGGATTGTCGGTGACGGTGCTGCCCGAGTTCGTCACCGGCATCATCCTGATCCTGATCTTCGGCGTCTGGCTGCGCTGGCTGCCGATCGCGGCGGCCTGGCCGAAGGGTGCCGGCGTCTTCACCCAGCTCTATTATCTCATCCTGCCGTCGCTGCCGCTGTTTCTGGTGCTGTTCGGCTATATCGCTCGCATGGCGCGGTCGGGGATGATCGAGGCGCTCGATTCCGACTATACGCGCACCGCGGTGCTTAAAGGTCTGCCGTGGCGCACGGTGATCTGGCGGCATGTGCTGCGCAATGCGCTATTGCCGACCATCACCGTCATCGCAACCCAGACCGGCTACCTCATCGGCGGCCTTGTCGTGATCGAGACGCTGTTCCGCTACCAGGGCATCGGCTCGCTGATCTTCACCGCCGCCCGCGGCAAGGATTTTCCGATGCTCGAGGCCGGCATCCTTACCATCGGCATCGTCTATGCGGTGGCCACATTGATCGCCGATTTCCTCTATTCGGTGCTCAATCCGCGCATCCGGCTGGGAGCGGAGCAATGAGCGCGACAGACACACCCGCGAACCTGCCAACGCCGGACGCCGCGACACAGCGCAGCCCCTGGGGCGAGGTGCTGCATTTGTTGTTGCGATCGGGGACCTTCCTGACCGGGCTCGGCATCGTCCTGTTCTGGATCGTCTGCGCGCTGTTCGGCGAGCATTTCGTCCCTTACGATCCGCTTGCCGACGACATCATCAACGCGCTGGCTCCACCGTCGGCCGAGCACTGGTTCGGCACCGACCAGATCGGCCGCGATGTCTTCTCGCGGGTCATCGTCGGCTCGCGCGATATCCTGACGGTGGCACCTTTGGCCACGATTCTGGCGACCATTGCCGGCACCGCGCTCGGGCTCGTCATCGGCTATTTCCGCGGCATCGTCGACGATATCGTCAGCCGTATCCTCGAAGCCTTCATGGCAATCCCGGTGGTGATCATCGCACTGCTCGCCATCGTTGCGCTCGGCACCTCCAAGATCACCGTGATCGTCGTCATCGGCTTGAGCTTCGCACCGATCATCGCCCGCACGGTGCGCTCGGCGGTGCTGGCCGAACGCGAGCTCGATTATGTCGCGGCGGCAAAGCTTCGCCACGAAGGCGCGCTGCACACGATGTTCGTCGAGATCCTGCCCAACGTGATCCCGCCGATCCTGGTCGAGACGACGGTGCGTCTCGGCTATGCGATCTTCGCCGTCGCCACGCTCTCCTTCATGGGCTTCGGCATCCAGCCGCCCTCGCCCGACTGGGGACTCTCGATCTCCAGCAATTACGGCATGATCGGCGGCGGCTTCTGGTGGACGGTGCTGTTCGACGCGCTGGCGATCGCCTCGCTGGTGATCGGGGTCAACCTGGTGGCCGACGGCGTCCATGGAGCGTTCAATGACTGACAGGAACGCGCTCGAGCTCAACGATCTCTCGGTCGCCTATCGCGTCGGGCGCCGCAACCGGGCGGTGCTGCGCAATGTCAGCTTCAAGATCGGCCGCGGCGAGGCCTATGGGCTGGTCGGCGAATCCGGCTGCGGAAAGTCCACCGCGGCGCTGTCCGTGGTGCGATACCTGCCGCGCAACGGCTCGATCACCGGCGGCTCGATCGCACTCGACGGCCAGGATGTGATGAAGCTTGATGCCGAGGCGCTCAGACGCGCCCGTGCGGAAAGCGTCTCCATGGTCTATCAGGATCCCGGCAAGGCGCTGAATCCATCATTGCGCATCGGCCGCCAGCTCACCGAGATCTTCGAGCTTGCCGGCACGTCGGGACAGGCGGCGAGCGACAGGGCGATCGCGATGCTCAATCTTGTGCGCATCTCGGATCCGGCCAGCGTCATGCAGCGCTACCCGCACCAGCTTTCCGGCGGCATGCAGCAGCGCGTGGCGATCGCGATGGCCTTGGCCAACGACCCCTCGATGCTGATCCTCGACGAGCCGACGACGGGTCTCGACGCCACGGTCGAAGCCGAAGTGCTCGACCTCATCGCGCAACTGCGCCGCGAGCTTTCGGCCTCAATCTTGTTCATCAGCCACAACCTCGCCGTGGTCTCCAACATGTGCGACCGGGTCGGCGTGCTCTATGCCGGGATGCTGGTCGAGGAAGGCTCGACCAAGGACGTCTTCAACGATCCGCGCCATCCCTACACGGTCGCCTTGCTGCGCTGCCTGCCGCGCGGCGGCCAGCGCAAGGACCAGGGCCGGCTCGACACGATCCCCGGCTTCCTGCCCGGCATCGGCGCCACGATCGTCGGCTGTGCCTTCGCCGACCGCTGCGCGCTGGCGACGGAGCGCTGCCGCAGCGAGCCGCCGCCGCTCTATGAGCTTGGAGGCGGCCGGCTGTCGCGCTGCCACTATCACGACAAGGCGCAGTCGCTGCCGCGCGCGACACCCGCCGAAATTGCCGCTGTCGCGCCGAAGCAGGCGCCGCCCGTGCTGCAGGTCGAGGGACTGAACAAGACCTATGCCAGCCATGGCCGTGCATTGAGGGCGGTGAAGGACGTTTCAGTCAGCCTCCGGCCCGGCGAAACGCTCGGGTTGGTCGGGGAGTCCGGCAGCGGCAAGACCACCTTCGCCAGGCTGCTGCTCGGCCTCGTGCCGCCGGACGAGGGCGGCAGCATCGAACTGGAGGGCAAGCAGTTGGCGCCGCGGCTTGCCAGCCGCTCGGAGGAGCAGGTCAAGGCGGTGCAGATCGTCTTCCAGAATCCGGATTCGGCGCTCAACCGTTCGCATTCGATCCGGCATATCCTCAGCCGCGCTTTGAAGCGGCTGGGCGGGCTCACCGGCAAGTCGCTGGAAACGCGCCTCGAAGAGCTCGTCCGCTCGGTGCGGCTCACCGACCGGCATCTGGCCGTCAAGCCGCGGCAGCTTTCGGGCGGTCTGAAGCAGCGCGTGGCGATCGCCCGCGCCTTCGCCGGCGATCCGCGCATCGTCGTCTGCGATGAGCCGACCTCGGCGCTCGACGTGTCGGTGCAGGCGGCGATCCTCAACCTCTTGGCCGACCTGCAGTCGAAGCAGGATGTGAGCTACATTTTCATCTCGCACGACCTCGGCGTGGTGCGCTATCTGTCCGACAAGATCGCGGTGCTCTATCTCGGCCGCATCATGGAGTTCGGACCGTCGGAAGCGGTGTTTTCCGGCCCGCATCACCCTTACACGGAAGCTCTGTTGTCGGCCGTTCCGAAACTTGACCGGACGGAAAGCTCGCGCATCCGCCTCGACGGCGAAATCCCGAGCGCGGCCAACCCACCCACCGGTTGCGTCTTCCACACGAGATGTCCGCGCAAGATCGGCGCGATCTGCGAGACGCAGGAGCCGGAACTTTCCGAGGCAGAGCCCGGGCACACAATCCGCTGCCATATTCCTTTCGCGGAGTTGGCAAGGCTGCAGAAGCCGAGGGCCGTGGAGCCGGCATAGTCGCCGCCAGAAAGCGGCCGCGCCTGCTGGATTCGCTGCGCCGATGGCTGGCGCAGGGCGGCAAGCGCGCTGACACCATCGCGCTGCCCCGTTAGGGACGTCCACAACGTCCGGCCGGGCGGAACCTCGTTTCGAACGCCGCATAGGGCTCCCTCGCGCCTTCCCTCTATCCTGCCGGACATTCCCTCTCCCCGCATCGTCAGTCTCGTTTGAGCTCAATCCTAAGACACCGCCGAAATGTCGGTT
This sequence comes from Mesorhizobium sp. WSM3868, assembly GCF_002294785.1. Taxonomy (NCBI): domain Bacteria; kingdom Pseudomonadati; phylum Pseudomonadota; class Alphaproteobacteria; order Hyphomicrobiales; family Phyllobacteriaceae; genus Mesorhizobium; species Mesorhizobium sp. WSM3868. The sequence continues at coordinate 81,092 of NZ_NSGB01000001.1, forward strand.
GAAATATTTTTCAAACGGTCATAGGAATGTTCAAAGAGTGATTGCGGCGCGGGCGGCGCGCCAAGGACCGGAGGAAGCGACATGTCCCATCCGCAATTCGCAGCGGAACTCCTGCAGCGCGCTGAGAAACAAGGACCGATCACCATCGGTCTCGCCGGCGCCGGACAGATGGGAACGGATATCGTCGTTCAGGTCGCACTTATGCCGGGCATGCGCATCGGCGCCATTTCGGAGGTCAGGCCGCAGGCGGCGATCGATGCGGCGCTGCTTGCCGGCCATGACCGTTCCGATATCGTAGAGGCGCCCAATGCCCCGGCCATCGATCGCGCCATCGAGGCCGGAAAGATCGCGGTCACCGAGGACCTGCATGCGCTCGCCGCCGCCGGCCGCATCGACGTGATCATCGACGCAACCGGAAATCCCAACATCGGCACTCTGTTCGCGCTCGAGGTGATGAAGAACGGCAAGCATATCGTCATGCTCAATGTCGAGGCCGACATCACCATCGGCCGGTTCCTGAAGGAAGAGGCGCGCAAGGCCGGCGTCGTCTACACAGGTGCGGCCGGCGACGAGCCTGCCTGCACGCTCGAGATCATCGGCTTCGCCAGAAGCCTCGGCTTCAATATCGTTGCCGCCGGCAAGGGCAAGAACAATCCGCTGAAGTTCGACGCCGTGCCGGCCGACTACGAGAAGGAGGCGGCCGAGCGCAACATGAATGCGCGCATGCTGGTCGAGTTCGTCGACGGCTCGAAGACGGCAATCGAGATGGTGGCGATCGCCAACGCGACGGGACTGGTGCCCGACGTGCCAGGCATGCACGGCCCTACCGCGACGCTGGAAGAACTCGCCAGCGTGCTCTGCCCGCGCGAGGATGGCGGCGTGCTTCATCGCAAGGGCGTTGTCGACTATTCGATCGGCAAGGGCGTCGCGCCCGGCGTGTTCTGCATCATCGAAACCAAGCATCCGCGCGTGCTGGAGCGCATGATCGACCTCAAGGTCGGCAAGGGCCCCTATTTCACGATCTTCCGCCCTTATCACCTCACCAGCCTGGAAGTGCCGCTGTCGGCGGCGCGCGCTGTGGTCTACAAGCGCGCCGACATGGAACCGCTCGACCATCCCGTGGCCGAGGCGGTGGCGGTGGCCAAGACCAGTCTCGGCACCGGCCAGTCGCTCGGCATGATCGGCGAGAACGACTACCGCGGCTTCGCCATGACTTGGGAGGACGCGCGAGCCAAGGGCGCGCTGCCGCTCGGGCTTGCCGAACGCGCCAAGGTGGTGAAGCCGGTCAAGGCCGGCGACTTCCTGACCTATGAAAACTGTGTACCCGACGATTCGATGGTGATAACCCAGATCCGCCGTCGTCTCGACCAGTCGGACGGACGGTTCGTAACCAACGCGGCCTAAAGCGCGTCGCGCGGAAACGGATCCAGGCGACGCGCTTTAGGTCCTTTTTATGCATGTCGTTTTCGCAAAACCGCTGCACACTTTTGCGCGACATGCTCTAACCCTCCGGATCCCAGCCTGATGGACGATGTGGTAATCGGGATCGACGCCTCGACGACCGCCGTGAAGGCGATCGCTTTCGCGCGCGACGGCTCGGAGCTTTTCCAGGCGCGCGAGACCTATCCGCTGTCCAATCCGGCGCCCGGCCATTTCGAGCAGGACGCCGAGCATTGGTGGGCAGCGTTGCTGTCGGCGCTGCAACAAGTCGCCAAGGCGATCGATGCCTCACGCGTGAAAGCCATCTCAATCGCGCACCAGCGCGAGAGCTTCACGCTGATCGACAACGCCGGCAAGCCGCTCATCCCCGCCATATTGTGGCTCGACGAACGCGCCCGCCGCCAGGTGGCGCGGCTTTCGGAAGAACTCGGCCGCGAGGCGATCCGCGACTGGAGCGGCAAGCCGCCGGACCCGACGCCGGCGCTCTACGCTTTGGCCTGGCTGATGGAGCACCGGCCGCAGGCGCTGGCGGAAGCGGCCGCGCTGGTCGACGTGCACGCCTTCTCCGTCCACCGGCTCACGGGGCGACTGGTCACCAGCACGGCGAGCGCCGATCCGCTCGGCCTGCTGGACATCGCGCATGGCGTCTGGCACCCCCGACTCGTCGAGGCGGCGGGCCTGCGGCCGGAGCAACTGCCGATGTTGGTAGCCCCTGGGGAGGTCTGCGGCACGTTGTCGGAAAGCGTCGCGGCGGCGATCGGCCTGAAGGCCGGCACGCCGGTTATTGCGGGCGCCGGAGACGGCCAGGCGATGGGCCTCGGCATGGGAGTCTACGGGCCCGGCAAAAGCTATCTGTCGTTGGGCTCAGGCGTCGTCAGCGGAAATTATTCGGGCATGGTGATAACGTCGGATGCATTCCGCACGCTGGTCTCGCCGACCGGCTCCGGCTTCATGCTGGAGACGGTGCTGCGTTCCGGCATGCAGTTGGTCGACTGGATCGTGCGCACCACCGGCGCGCCTTCGGCCGTGGTGCTGGAGAGAGCTGCGAAGGAAGTCGCGCCAGGCAGCGACGGATTGCTCGTCATGCCCTATTGGGCCGGCGTCATGAGCCCTTACTGGGACGGCTCGGCGCGCGGCGCCATCGTCGGCCTGTCGCTCGATCACGAGCCAAAGCATCTCTTCCGCGCGGTGCTGGAGGGCATAGCGCTGGAGCAGGCGATCGCCACCGAGGCGATGGAGGAACAGACCGGCAAGGCCGACGCGATGATCGCGGCCGGCGGCGGCACCAATTGCGCACTGCTGATGGAAATCATGGCGAGCGTGCTCGAGCGCCCGCTCTTCGTCTCGCCGGTCAACGAAGCAGCGGCGCTGGGAGCCGCCATGCTCGCGGCCTCGGCAATCGGCTGGTTCGCGTCACCGGAAGAAGCGGCAAAGGCGATGGCGGCACAGCCCGCACGCCAGGTCGATCCTGTCGAAGCGCTGGTTCCGACCTACCGCGCGCGCAAAGAAGTCTACCGTGACCTTTATCACGCGACACGCGACATCCACACGCGGCTCGGCGCGATTACCGGAACTACCGGCTAAGCAGCCCCTTGGCCGCGTCTTCGTCGGTGATCAGCACCGAGACCTTCGTATTCGCAAGTGCGGCGCGCATGACGGCGATCTTCTCCCGCCCGCCCGACACCAGGATGGTGGTCGGAATGTCGGAGAGATCCTGCAGCGGGTAGGCGCAGACGCGGCGGTTGACCTCATGGTCAACGATGCGACCCTCGGCATCGATGAAGTGGCAGAGGATATCGCCGACCGCGCCCGCCGCCTGCAATTCCTCCAATTCGCTCGGCTTGATGAAACCGTAATTGGCGATCGGGCTGTCGTTGGAAAAGGAGCCGACGCTGAGCACGGCGATGTTGGCGCGCCGCGCCCTAAAGACCACATCCTGGACGCTGCGCTGGCTCATGAAGGCATCGCGCTGCTCCGGCCTGTCGGCATAGACGGGCACGGGCAGCAGATAGCATTCGGCGCCGATCTTCTCGGCGAATTCCCAGGCGCTCTCGGTCGGATTGAGCGGCTGCGCATGGGTGAGGCCGCCAAGCATCGAGACCACGGTGGTCCTGGCGATCGGCCGCCTAGGCAATTCGTTGATGGCGAATTTCAGCGTCCTGCCCCAACCCAGTGCGATAACGTCGCCCGGATTGACGTTGTCGGCGAGATAGGCGGCGGCGGCATGGCCGATCATCAGTGGCGCGTTGCTCCGGTCGGCGGCCGACGGCACAACCACCGCCTGGCTGAGGCCGAAGCGCTGCTTCAGTCTTTCCTCCAACTGCACGCATTCGACGACGCTGTCGCGAATGCGGAACTGGACCACGCCCTCCTCGCGCGCGGCCGACAGAATCCGGTGCACCTTGATACGGCCGACGCCGAGGATCTCCGAGATCCGCTCCTGCGTCAGCCCTTCGACATAATAGTGCCAGGCGGCTCGGGCCTTGAGCTCGGCATCCGGAAAACGCGAGACCTTGTCGTTCTCGATCACCGCCATGCTTTATGCCTCCGTATGCGCTCGACTTCCCTATGGCAAACTGTCGGTTCACGCAAACTGCCGCCGAATGGCTGCGCGGCACTTGACAATTTTCTGATGAACGTTTTAGCTGAACAAAATTGCAGATCAAAGATAAATTGTTCACAAGGGAGGATGCCTGGTGAACAAGAGCGGAAGGCAAGGCACGCCTGCCCGCTGACGGAGGAGACCAAGTGGCCGTGAGCAACGAGACGAGCGAGTTGAAGGCTGGCACCGGCGCCGCGCAGGCCGCTTCCGGTGCGAAGCTTTCGGCGCTGTTTGCCGGAACGATGGGACCACTGATCGGGCTGGTGCTGCTGTGCCTGGCGCTGGCGCTGACCACCGACACCTTCCTGACGGTACGCAATATCCTCAACGTGCTCGACCAGGTGACCGTCCTCGGCATCATGGCGATCGGCATGACGCTGGTCATCCTGATCGGCGGCATCGACCTTTCCGTCGGCTCGGTGCTGGCGCTGGCCTCGATGGTGATGGGCTATGTCGCCTATCCCGACTATCTCAATCTCGGCGTCCCGGCGGGCATCGCCGCGGCGCTCGTCGTCGCCGCCCTCTGCGGCCTGGTGTCGGGCCTGCTGGTGACGGTGACGAAACTGCCGCCCTTCATCGCGACGCTTGCCATGATGTCGGTGGCGCGCGGCCTCGCCAACATGATCACCGACGGCTCGCAGATCGTCGGCTTTCCCGACTGGTTCACCAACCTCTCGATCGTGCGCCACTTCGGCTTCCTGTCGGTCACCGTCGGGCTGATGATCGTGCTGGCGATCGTCTTCGCGATCTTCCTCAATTACCGCGCCACCGGCCGCAGCCTCTACGCGATCGGCGGCAGCGCCGAGGTTGCCCGCCTCTCCGGGATTCCGGTGAAGTCGCTGACCAACTGGGTCTACGCAATCTGCGCACTGCTGGCGGGACTGGCCGGCATCGTGCTCGCGGCCCGGCTCGATTCCGTGCAGCCGAGTTCGGGCGTCGGCTACGAGCTCGACACGATCGCCGCGGTGGTGATCGGCGGCGCCAGCCTTTCCGGCGGCATCGGCTCGATCGGCGGCACGGCGATCGGCGTTCTCATCATCGGCGTGCTGCGCAACGGCCTCAACCTGCTCGGCGTGTCACCCTTCATCCAGCAGGTGGTGATCGGAGTGGTGATCGCGCTGGCGGTTGCCACCGATACCTGGCGGCGGCGCCGCCAATAGGAATTCGCCCGGATGTCCGGGCGGAACGGATCGGTCGATCCGAGACTGGGACTGTCCGGCCGAGGGCGCCGCGATGCGCAGGCGGACAGATCGAACACCAACGGAGGAAAAACATGCTGACTAAACGTTCACTGCTGCTTGCGGCCGCGGCCATCGTCCCGCTGCTCGGCCTGTCCGATGCCGCCTCGGCCAAGGACGCCAAGAAGCTCGGCCTCGCCGTCGCCAATCTGCAGGCGGACTTCTTCAACCAGATCAAGCAGTCGGTCGAAGCCTATGCCAAGGAGAAGGGCATCGAGGTCATCACCGTCGACGCCAAGGGGGATTCGGCCACGCAGGTCAGCCAGGTGCAGGATCTCGTGACGCAGAACATCGACGCGCTGATCTATATCCCGGCCGGCGCCACCGCCGCGACGGTGCCGACCAAGACCGCGAAGGCCGCCGGCATCCCGGTGGTCAATGTCGACCGCAACGCCGACGGCGCGCCCGGCGACACCTTCATCGCCACCGACAGCGTCAACTCGGCCAAGAGCGTGTGCGACTACATCGCCAAGCAGGCCGGCGGCAAGGGCGAGATGGTGATCATCCATGGCCAGAAGGGCACGACGCCGGAAGTCGACCGCTCCAAGGGCTGCGGCGAGGCGCTCAAGGCCTATCCGGATATCAAGGTGGTCGGCGAGCTCTGGAGCGATCAGTGGCACCAGGACGAAGGCTTCAAGCTGGCGCAGGACCTGCTGCAGGCCCATCCGAACGTCTCGATCATCTTCGGCCAGGCCGACGCGCTGGCTCTGGGCGCCGCGCAGGCGGTCAAGGTCGCCAACCCCGACCACAAGGTCTGGATCGCCGGCTTCGACGGCGACGTTGCGGCGCTCAAGGCGCTGAAGGACGGCGTGTTTGACGTCACCGCGACCCAGCAGACGCAGGGCATGGGCCGGCTCGCCGTCGATTCGGCCATCAAGATCGTGGCGGGCGAGAAGCTGCCGGCCGAGCAACTGCAGGACGCGACGCTGACCACCAAGGACAATGTCGCGCAATTCATCGAGAAGCATCCGTAAGGCGGCAACGGTTGAGAGAGCGCCACGATGTCCACTGAACCTCGCCATAGCGAAGGCCCGCATAACGGGCTCTTCGTCAACGGCCTCTGCAAGAGCTACGGACCGGTGCAGGTCCTGGCCGATGCGAGCTTCGAGGTGCGGCCGGGCGAGGTCGTGGCGCTGCTCGGCGAGAACGGTGCCGGGAAGTCGACGGTGTCCAACATCATCGCCGGTTCGACCAAGCCTGATGCCGGCACCATCATCTGGCGGGGGAAGCCCTATTCCCCCGCCAATCCCGCCGCGGCCATCGAGGCCGGCGTCGGCATGATCCATCAGGAATTGAAGCTGCTGCCGGATCTCTCGGTGGCGGAGAATGTCTATGTCGGGCGGCTGCCGATGCGGGGCGGCCGCATCGACCGGGCAACCATGAACGCGAAGGCCTCGGCGCAATTGAAGCGCCTCGGCCTCGACGTCTCGCCCGAGCGCAAGGTGCGCACGCTGCGCGTCGCGGCACAGCAGCAGGTGGAGATCGCCAAGGCGCTGACGCTGAATGCCGAGCTTCTGATCCTCGACGAACCGACCGCCGCGCTCGGCGGCGAGGAGACGGAGCTCCTGTTCAAGCAAATCCGCAAGCTCAAGGCCGAAGGCATGTCCTTCATCTATATCAGCCACCGGCTGGACGAGATCGCTCAGATCGCCGACCGTGTGGTTGTAATGCGCGACGGCCGCATCGTCGCCCGGCACGAGCGCGCCGACATCCCCGTGCGCACGGTCGTCGAGCAGATGGTCGGACGCAGCGTCGAACGCATGTTCCCGAAGCTGTCGGCGCCGGGTACCGAGACAGTGCTCGAAGTCGAGAACCTGTCCTCGCCGGAGCGCAGCTTCAACAATGTTTCGTTCGCGGTGAAATCGGGCGAAATCCTGGGCATCGCCGGGCTGATCGGCGCCGGCCGCACCGAACTGGTCAGGGCGATCGCCGGCGCCGATCCGATCTCGTCCGGCGCGGTGCGGGTCGCGGGCCAGCCTGTTCATCTCAGCGGCCCCGCGGCGGCGATCAGGGCCGGCGTCGTGCTGGTGCCGGAGGACCGTAAGGAACAGGGCGTCGTATTGGAGCAGACGATCGGCGAGAACCTCGCCATCGGCAATTTCGATCATGTCGCACCGAAGGGCTGGGTGTTTCCCAAAGCGGTTCAGAGGTTCGCTGAGGCCGGCATTTCGAGGCTCGGCGTCAAGGGTCGGCCGAACCAGGCAGTCTCAAAACTTTCCGGCGGCAACCAGCAGAAGGTGATCATCGCCAAATGGGTGTCGCGGCCGCCCAAGGTGTTCATCCTCGATGAGCCGACGCGCGGCATCGACGTTGGCGCCCGCGCGGCGATCTACGACGTCATCGCCGACCTCGCCCGCTCGGGCATGGCCGTGGTGGTGGTGAGCTCGGACCTCGAGGAGGTGCTGGGGCTTTCGCACCGGGTTCTGGTGCTGAGCCGCGGCCGCCAGCGCGGCATCCTCGATCGCGACGAAGCAAGCAATGTCGCCGTGATGGAACTCGCCACGAGCTGAGGGTACGGCAGATGGGAATAAAGCGCAGCAGGTGATAGCCTCCCAAGCACCGGACCGCGCGGGGCGCCAGCAGGGCTGGCGCCCCTTCTTTCAGGGAGAGGGAGAAAGATGAAACTGTTCGATATTGATGGCGACGTGGCGCTGGTGACGGGCGCCGGCAGCGGCATCGGTCAAGCGATCGCCATCGGTCTGGCGGAAGCCGGCGCCGATGTCGCCTGCTTCGGCCACAGCTCGAAGGGCGGGCTGGAAGACACGGCCGACAAGATCAGGGCGCTCGGCCGCAAGGCGCTGGTGCTGACCGGAACTGTCACATCGCAGAGCGATCTCGCGGCAGCGGTCGAACGCATCGAAAAGGAACTCGGCGCGCTGACGATCGCGGTCAACAATGCCGGCGTCGCCGGTGCCGAACCCGCCGAGACGCTGCCGATGGAGAAGTGGCAGAAGCTCTACGACGTCAATGTCAGCGGCGTGTTCCTGTCCTGCCAGGCCGAGGCGCGCGTCATGCTGCCCCGGCGCAAAGGCTCGATCATCAACATCGCTTCGATGTCCGGCTCGATCGTCAACCGCGGCCTGACGCAGGCGCACTATAATTCGTCCAAGGCGGCGGTGATCCACATGTCGAAGAGCCTCGCCATGGAGTGGGCCGATCGCGGCCTGCGCGTCAATGTGGTGAGCCCCGGCTACACGCTGACGCCGATGAACAAGCGGCCGGAGGTCGCCGAGCAGGTCAAAATATTCGAGCGCGACACGCCGATGGGCCGCATGGCGAGGCCTGAGGAAATGGTCGGGCCGACCGTGTTCCTGGCGAGCCGGGCCGCGAGTTTCGTCACCGGCATCGACCTCATCGTCGATGGCGGCTTCGTCTGCTGGTAGGAGAAAGAAAAAGTGCAGAAGCGTTTCGAAGGAAAGACGGCAATCGTCACAGGCGCCAGCGGCGGCATCGGTGCGGCCATGGCGAAGCGTTTCGCGGCGGAAGGTGCGGCGGTCGTGATCAGCGCCATTGATCCGCGCGTCGACGAGGTCGCCGCCGGCCTGAAGGCTGCGGGCGCGAAGGTCGCCTCGATGCGCATGGACGTGACGAAGAAGGACGAGGTCGAAGCGCTTTACGATCTCGCCGAGAATGAATTCGGTCGGATCGACATTTCGGTGCAGAACGCCGGCGTCATCACCATCGCCAAAATCGAGGCGATGACGGAATCCGAGTGGGACAAGGTGATGGCGGTGAACACGAAAGGCGTGTTCCTGTGCTGCCAGGAAGCGATCGCGCGCATGCGCAAGCACGGCCAAGGCGGCCGGCTGATCAATACCGCGTCCGGCCAGGCGCGGCAGGGTTTCATCTACACGCCGCATTACGCCGCGTCGAAGTTCGGGGTTGTCGGCATCACGCAGAGCCTGGCCAAGGAAGTGGCCAAGGAAAAGATCACCGTCAACGCCATCTGCCCCGGCATCATCGACACCGACATGTGGGCCTATAACGACACCGCATGGGGCAAGCTGCTCGGCGACTACAAGCCGGGCGAGCTGATGGCGGAATGGGTGAAGAACATCCCGATGGGCCGCGCCGGCAGCGGCGAAGACGTCTCGGGCCTCGTCAGCTTTCTCGCCAGCGATGACGCGGCCTACATCACTGGACAGACCATCAATGTCGACGGCGGCCTGATCATGTCCTGAGAAGGCCTGCGATGCGTTGAGTGACCGCGGCGCCAGCCTCACTGCGACCCAGGCAGCCGGGTCGCGACAGCCGATTTCATCGCAGGTTCTGCAATGTAAGATGGCTTGCCGCCGTGATTGCGCTCCTGTATCGCCACCGAATAGTTCACCTCGAGTGAAATAAATCGGCGGAAAAGGTTGAGGGGCGCCATGGCGAAGAAGACGACCGACACCAAGCCTTCCGGCGCGAGCGACAAAGCCAAGCCGTTGCCGAAGAGCGTCTCGGCGGACGGGCGAACCGTGCGAACCATCCGCGCGCCGCTGACGCAGAATCCGCACGCGGTCCGCGACACGCGCGAGAAAGTGCTGGAGGTAGCGATCGGCCATGAGGTGCGCGCCTTCCGCAAGAAGCTCGGCATCACCGTCGCCGATCTCGCGGCCGCCACCGACATTTCGCTGGGCATGCTGTCGAAGATCGAGAACGGCATCACCTCGCCGTCGCTGACCACGCTGCAGGCGCTGTCGCGGGCGCTCGGCGTGCCGGTCACCGCCTTCTTCCGCCGCTTCGAGGAAGAGCGCGCCGCCGTCTTCGTCAGGGCCGGCGAAGGCGTCGACGTCGAGCGGCGCGGCACACGCGCCGGCCACCAGTACAATCTGCTTGGCCATATCGGCGCCAACACCAGCGGCGTGGTCGTCGAGCCCTATCTGATCACGCTGACCGAGGACTCCGACGTGTTCCCGACTTTCCAGCATGCAGGGATGGAGTTCCTCTATATGCTCGAGGGCGAGGTCGTATACCGGCACGGCAGCAATCTCTATCCGATGAAGCCAGGCGACAGCCTGTTCTTCGACGCCGATGCGCCGCATGGGCCGGAAGAACTGACACAGCTGCCGATGCGCTATCTCTCCATCATCTGCTATCCGCAGAACAGCACGACCTGACCAACCCGAACCCGGACATCGTTCGGTGACGCATTCGTCGAAGGTCCGACCTCGCGAAGCATTTCCATGGCATTTCCACCAGCTCGTGCCGGCGCTGTGCCGTCCGCGGTAGTTTTCCTGCAGGCAAATAGTTTTATCCACAGGCAATCCTGCGGCGGACCCCCAAACCGTTTACCGAACGTAAAACCGGCTTGACAACTTCGCGGTTCGGGCAGAACTTATGAAAAAAATTTCACTCTGTTGAAAGAGTGGACGCCCGGTCGATTACGGGGCCGGACGTCGAGAAAAGGGGAAAAACCGATGTCCGACCTCAAGCAGCGCATCGAAGCGCTGTACCGTTCCGATGTGCGCGGATCGGTGCTCCTGATCGTCTGCCTTTGGGCGACGATCCTCTTCGTCCTCCTGATGACCTGGGCCTACATCCCCGACAGCGGGATCAAGCTCGTGGTGGTGATCGCCGCGGCGGCGGTGCTGATCTTCAACACCGCCGCCATTCTGGCGATGCTCAACCACTACAAGGAAGACAAGGATTTCATCTACGGCCTCGACATCAAGAACGCCGACGCGTTCCGTAACCGCCAGTCCTGAAGGGAGAAAGCATGTCCCGCTACATTCCGCCGGAGCAGAGCAAGGCCGGTCAGGTCTTCGACATCGCCGTCGTCGTGGTCGCCATCTTCGTGGCGCTGTGGCTGCCGCTGAAACTCGGCCTCGCGGGTGCTGCGAAATCGATCGACGCGCTCGACGCCAAGACCTGGGAAGCGCTCGGCCAGAACGCGACCATGGCCTCGATCTGGGAAAAGCTCGGCTACACGCCGGAGACCGCCCACGACATCATCCAGAACCGCTTCCACTACATCATCGACTGGCCGACGCTGATCATCATGGCGGTGGTGCTGATCGCCTATTTCGTCTTCCTGTTCCGCGCCTCCGATCGCGAATATCGCGAGGTGATCAACGAGAAGTTCGACGGCAAGTAACCTGGGAACACGATCATGTGGATGACAGTCTCTTACGCATGTTGGGGCATCTCGATCCTGCTCGCGCTGTGGATGCTCTACGACTGGTTCAAGGTCGACACGACCTATTCCGAGGAGACGCTGACCTCCTCGCGCGAAGGCGAGCTTGAAGCCGTCTCCGAAAAGCACCGGATCTGAGTGGAGCCTCACCAATGACAGTCGCGGTTGAAACGAGAGAAACGGTGGTCCACGACGACCGGGTCTCGCTGCTACGCGTGCTCGGCCCCGCCCATGTCTGGGCGCTCGGCGTCGGCATCGTGCTGGTCGGCGAGTTCACCGGCTGGAATTTTGCCGCCGACAAGGGCGGCGCGCTCGCCGCGCTGATCGTCTGCTGGGTCGTCGGACTGCTCTACACCTCGGTCGCGATGATCGATTCGGAAGTGACGTCGACGGTCGCCGCCGCCGGCGGCCAGTACGCGCAGGCCAAGCACATCGTCGGGCCACTGATGGCTTTCAACGTCGCGCTGTTCCTGGTCTTTGCCTACACGATGCTCGAAGTCTCGGATGCGATCCTGCTCGGCGACACCATCGTTGCCAAAGCAGGTGTCGAGGGATTGACCCACAATTCCTTCATCGCCGCCACCATCGTCGTGCTGGCATGGCTCAACTATCGCGGCGTGCTGATGACGCTCAACGTCAACTTCGTCATCACGGCGATCGCCTATATCTCGATCGTCATCCTGTTCTTTTCGGTCAGTCCATGGACGCAAGGGGCGGTGCTGAAGCTCAACGAACTGGTCACTCCCGGCAACGCGCTGCCCTATGGCTGGATCGGCGTGATCGCCGCCTTCCAGTTCGGCATCTGGTACTATCTCGGCATCGAGGGCACCACGCAAGCGGCCGAGGAAGTGCGCTCGCCGGCGCGTTCCCTGCCCTATGGCACGATGGCCGGCATGATCACGCTTCTGATCGCCGCCGCCATGACTTGGTATGTCTGCGCCTCGCTGATGCCGTGGGAATATCTCGGCATCACCTATTATCCGCTCTGGGACGCCGGCAAGCTGACCGGCAGCCCGCTGCTCGAGAACCTGCTCTTCATCGCGACGCTGCTTGCAGCCCTTGCCTCGGCCAATGGCTGCATCAATGACGCCGCCCGCGCCTGGTTTTCGCTCGGCCGCGACCGCTACCTGCCGAGCTGGTTCTCGGCGGTGCATCCGAAGTATCGCACGCCCTATCGGTCGATCCTGTTCCTGCTGCCGATCGCGCTGGCCTTCGCCTTCATCGCCGATCTCAACCAGGCGATCACCTTCTCGATCCTGTCGGGCGTGCTGCAATACACCTTCATGAGCATCAACATCATGATGTTCCGCAAGAAGTGGCCGCTCGGCTCGATCCGCCGTGGCTACACGCATCCCTTCCATCCGCTGCCGGCGATCGTGCTGTTCTGCCTGTGCGTGGTGACCTTCTTCGCCATCTTCCTCGGCTTCGGCTCGCAGCTGATCGCGATGATCGCCTTCTACTTCCTGATCTCGCTGTGGTTCCACTTCTACCGCTACAAGTTCGTGCGCCGCGGCGACCAGTTCACCATGCCCTGGCCGAAGCCGCAGGGCTATTGAACGGAAAAAGACCCGCCGCCTGGCGGCGGGTCTTGGCGTGTCGAGATGTCTGAGTTGACGTCAGTCTTGTTTGCCGGGGCGATCGTATTTGCGGTCGTCCTTCACCTTGCCTGGCTTGCGCGCTCCAGCCGCAACAGGGCCAGGGCGGCGCTCGCCGACGACGAGGCCGCCATCCGCGCCGTTATTCGCGACGCGATCGACGTCTCCGACGGCACGGCCGGCGTCGCTACCTGGGCGGGTTCGCACAAGGGCGAGCGAGCGCAGGTGCGTACCATCGTTGACACGCTCGCGACCAGAAAGCTTCCCGCGCGCTGGCTCAGCGTGTCGATCACCGAGCCGGTGGCGGTGCCGGGCGTTTTCGACATGATGATGCGGCCGGGATCGCCGACGACCTTCTCCAATTTCGACCATCTCGAACACACCCTTCCGAAAACGGCGGCGTTCCCCGACGAGGCGGTGCTGCGGACAAACCGCAAAGGCGTCGTCTTCCCGCAGGAGGTGATCGCCGCGCATGCCGGGATCTTTGCCGAAGGCCACGCCAAGGAATTGCTGATCACGCCGAAGGGCGTGCGCATCGTGTGGCTGCTGGCCCAGGCCGATCGGGCGCGCTACGGTGTGTTCCGGCAAGCCGCTTTCGGCGACGCGAGGCTCGATCCGGCATTGATCGAAAAACTGCTCGGAGCCGCATCCTCGGTTCGCGACGCGATCAACCAGTGCGAGAGGCAGGCCGCATGAGCAACGCCACCGAACCCGCCGCCCGGCCTTCGAACCCTTATGTTGTGCTGGCCTCCGCGATCGCCCTGCCGGGCAGCGGACATGTCATGCTCGGCTTGCCGGCGCGCGGCCTGCAGTTCCTGTTCTTCATGGTGATCCTCGGGTGGGTCACGACCAAGGTGGCACCGGCGGATGCCAGCTTCATCGGTCGCCATGCCGGCGGGTTCCTGATCTATGCGCTGTCGATCCTCGATGCCTACAGGATAGCGCGCATTCGCCACGCGATATGGACCCACGGCCATCCGGACGGCGATAACGCTACAAGCGGCTCGAAGGCGGATATATAATCAGAGGAAAATTTCTTTCATACCATTGAATTCGCGGATTTGATTCGGTACACCATCTGGAAGCCACAAACGTCGGAGGCTGACATGTGCGGAATCGTCGGACTTTTCCTCAAGGACAAGACGCTGGAGCCGAAGCTCGGCGCGATGCTGTCGGAGATGCTGATCTCGCTCAGCGACCGCGGTCCGGACAGCGCCGGCATCGCCATCTATGGCGCGGCGACCGGCAACGAGGCCAAGATCACCGTGCAGTCGCCGAAACCCGAGCGCGATTTCCGCGGCCTCGACGTCGAGCTCGCCAAGGCGGTCGGCGCGCCGGTTAGCGTCGCGGTGAAGTCGACGCATGCGGTTATCCGCACCACGCCCGACAAGGTCGACGCCGCGCGTGAGGCGCTGCAGTCGCTTCGGCCCGATATACGCATCATGGGCGCTGGCGAAGCGGTCGAGATCTACAAGGAAGTCGGCCTGCCGGCGGCCGTCGTCGATCGCTTCGACGTGCGCTCGATGACCGGCACGCATGGTATCGGCCATACCCGCATGGCGACGGAATCGGCGGTCACTACGATGGGCGCGCATCCCTTCTCGACCGGCGCCGACCAGTGCCTGGTGCACAACGGTTCGCTCTCCAACCACAACAATGTCCGCCGCGAGCTGGTGCGCGAAGGCATGACCTTCGAGACGGAGAATGATACGGAAGTGGCGGCCGCCTATCTCTCCAACAGGATGGCGCATGGCAAGAATCTCGGCGAGGCGCTCGAAGGCACGCTCTCCGACCTTGACGGCTTTTTCACCTTCGTCGTCGGGACCAAGAACGGCTTCGGCGTTGTGCGCGATCCGATCGCCTGCAAGCCGGCCGTGATGGCCGAGACCGACCAGTATGTCGCGTTTGGCTCGGAATATCGCGCGCTCACCAAATTGCCCGGCATAGACAATGCGAGGGTCTGGGAGCCGGAGCCCGCAACGGTCTATTTCTGGGAGCATTGAGTTCATGCCTGCAACACCCATGCCGAAGGCACATCGCGAGCAAGGCCATGCGAGGGTCTTCGACCTCGCAGAACAGTCGCTGCGCGAGCTGAACCAGGCGCTTCATCAGGTGACCCCCGGGTCGAACGAAACTGCCTGGGACGTGCTCAACCCGAAAGGCAGCCATTCGGTCGCCGTCGGCGTCGACCAGCCGATCAGCATCGATGTGCGCGGCAGCGTCGGCTATTACTGCGCCGGCATGAACGATGGTGCCGCGATCACCGTCCATGGCTCGGCCGGCCCCGGTGTCGGCGAAAACATGATGTCCGGCTCGATCGTGGTCAAAGGCGATGCCAGCCAGTATGCCGGCGCCACCGGCCGCGGCGGCCTCTTGGTCATCGAGGGCAATGCTTCCTCGCGCTGCGGCATCTCGATGAAGGGCATCGATATCGTCGTGCACGGCAATATCGGCCACATGTCGGCCTTCATGGCTCAGTCCGGCAATCTGGTGGTGCTGGGCGATGCCGGCGATGCGCTGGGCGATTCCATCTATGAGGCGCGGCTCTTCGTGCGCGGCAAGGTCGAGAGCCTGGGTGCGGACTGCATCGCCAAGGAGATGCGGCCCGAGCACATCGAACTGCTGCAGGGCCTGCTCGACAAGGCGGGCGTCACCGACGTCAAGGCTTCGGAATTCAAGCGCTACGGCTCGGCCCGGAAGCTCTACAATTTCAATATCGACAACGCCGACGCGTATTGAGGCAAGATGACCTACCGCAACCCGCCAACGACGCCACGCAAGTCCGCGACCTTCGACGACTACACGCTTTCCGAGATTCGCCGCGCAGCAGCGACCGGCATCTACGATATCCGCGGCGCCGGCGCTAAGCGCAAGCTGCCGCATTTCGACGATCTCCTGTTCCTCGGCGCCTCGATCTCGCGCTATCCGCTCGAAGGCTATCGCGAGCGCTGCGACACTTCGGTGGTGCTGGGCTCGCGCCATGCCAAAAAGCCGATCGAGCTGAAGATCCCGATCACCATTGCCGGCATGAGCTTCGGCTCGCTCTCCGGTCCGGCCAAGGAAGCGCTCGGCCGAGGCGCGACGCTTTCCGGCACCTCGACCACTACCGGCGACGGCGGCATGACCGAGGAAGAGCGCGGCCATTCGAAGACGCTGGTCTACCAATACCTGCCTTCGCGCTACGGCATGAACCCGCGCGACCTACGCCGTGCCGATGCGATCGAAGTTGTCGTCGGACAGGGCGCCAAGCCCGGCGGCGGCGGCATGCTGCTGGGACAGAAGATCTCCGACCGCGTCGCCGAGATGCGCACGCTGCCCAAGGGCATCGACCAGCGCTCGGCCTCGCGCCATCCCGACTGGACCGGCCCCGACGATCTCGAGATCAAGATCCTGGAGCTTCGCGAGATCACCGACTGGGAGAAGCCGATCTACGTCAAGGTCGGGGGCGCCCGTCCTTATTACGACACCGCGCTTGCGGTGAAGGCCGGCGCCGACGTCGTCGTGGTCGACGGCATGCAGGGGGGCACCGCCGCGACCCAGGAAGTATTCATTGAGAATGTCGGTCAGCCGACGCTCGCCTGCATCAGGCCGGCGGTGCAGGCGCTGCAGGACCTCGGCATGCACCGCAAGGTGCAGTTGATCGTCTCCGGCGGCATCCGCAACGGCGCCGATGTCGCCAAGGCGCTGGCGCTCGGCGTCGACGCGGTGTCGATCGGCACCGCCGCACTCGTGGCGCTCGGCGACAACGACCCGCGCTGGGAGGGGGATTACAACGCGCTCGGCACCACGGCCGGCGCCTATGACGACTGGCACGAAGGCAAGGACCCGGCCGGCATCACCACGCAGGATCCCGAGTTGATGAAGCGCGTCGATCCGATCGCCGCGGGTCGGCGGCTCGCCAACTACTTGAAGGTGATGACGCTCGAGGCTCAAACCATTGCCCGCGCCTGCGGCAAGAACAGCCTGCACAATCTCGAGCCCGAGGACCTGGTCGCGCTCAGCATCGAAGCAGCCGCCATGGCCGGCGTGCCGCTTGCCGGCACCAACTGGATACCGGGGAAGAACGGCTTCTAGGACACACCATCCAGGATCACATAAGCGAGGAACTATAATGGGGAACGATCTCGCCGCATTCGCCAAGGAGAACGGCGTCAAATACTTCATGATCTCCTACACCGACCTGTTCGGCGGGCAGCGTGCCAAGCTGGTGCCGGCGCAGGCGATCGCCGACATGCAGAAGGACGGCGCCGGATTTGCCGGCTTCGCCACGTGGCTCGATCTCACGCCGGCGCACCCCGACATGCTGGCGGTGCCGGATCCGGATTCGGTGATCCAGCTGCCGTGGAAGCCGGAGGTAGCCTGGGTGGCGGCCACGTGCGTGATGGACGACAAGCTCGTCGACCAGGCGCCGCGCAACACGCTGAAGCGCCTGATCGAAGAGGCCGCCCGCGACGGCATGCATGTCAAGACCGGCATCGAGGCCGAGTTCTTCCTGATCTCGCCGGACGGCAGCGCTATCTCCGACCAGTACGACACAGCGTCGAAACCCTGCTACGACCAGCAAGCGGTGATGCGCCGCTACGACGTGATCGCCGAGATCTGCGACCATATGCTGGCGCTGGGCTGGGGTCCGTACCAGAACGACCATGAGGACGCCAACGGTCAGTTCGAGATGAACTGGACCTTCGATCACGCGCTGGCGACCGCCGACAAGCATTCTTTCTTCAAGTTCATGGTCAAGTCAGTTGCGGAAAAGCATGGGCTGCGCGCGACTTTCATGCCCAAGCCCTTTCAGGGCCTGACCGGCAATGGCTGCCATGCGCACATCTCGGTGTGGGACGAGACCGGCAAGACCAATGTCTTCGCCGACAATTCGGAGGAACTCGGCCTGTCCGCCAAGGGCAGGAACTTCCTCGGCGGCATCATGAAGCATGCTTCGGCACTTGCCGCGATCACCAACCCGACGGTCAATTCCTACAAGCGCATCAATGCGCCGCGCACCATTTCGGGCGCGACCTGGGCGCCGAACACCGTGACCTGGACCGGTAACAACCGTACCCACATGGTGCGCGTGCCGGGACCGGGCCGCTTCGAATTGCGCCTGCCGGACGGCGCCGCCAATCCCTATTTGCTGCAGGCAGTGATCATCGCCGCCGGCCTCGACGGCATCCGCTCGAAGGCCGACCCCGGCAAGCGCTACGACATCGACATGTACCAGTTCGGTCATACCGTGACGGATGCGCCGAAACTGCCGCTCAACCTGCTCGATGCGCTGCGTGAGTTCGACAAGGACAAATCGCTGAAGGCGGCGCTGGGTGAGGAATTTTCGTCGGCATATCTAAAGCTGAAGCAACAGGAATGGAATTCCTATGCTTCGCACTTCACGCAGTGGGAGCGCGACCACACGCTGGACATCTAAAGCCCGTCGGCCGTGCAATCCGATGCGATAGAGAAGAGTCGGCGTGGGCGAGCGGCCTCGGAATGATTTCATGAAATACTCGATCTTCTCGCTCGCCCGTGCCGCCCTCTCCGGCCACAAGACCTGGAAGCCGACCTGGCGGGATGCGGCTCCGAAGGATCGCTACGACGTGGTGATCATCGGCGGCGGCGGCCACGGGCTGGCGACCGCCTGGTTCCTCGCCAGTGAGTTTGGCATCCGCAACGTCGCCGTGCTGGAGAAGGGCTGGATCGGCTCCGGCAATGCCGGCCGCAACACCACCATCATCCGCTCCAACTACGGCCTGCCCGGCAACACCGGCTTCTATGAACTGTCGATGAAGCTGTGGGAGCGGATGGAGCAGGATTTGAACTACAACGCGATGGTCAGCCAGCGCGGCGTCATCAACCTCTACCATTCCGACGCGCAGCGCGACGCCTTTGCCCGACGCGGCAACACCATGCGCATCAACGGCATTGATGCCGAGCTGCTCGACCAGGCGGCGCTCAGGAAGATGATGCCGTTCCTGAACTTCGACAATGCGCGCTTCCCGGTGCAGGGCGGGCTGTTGCAGCGGCGCGGCGGCACGGCGCGTCACGATGCCGTGGTGTGGGGCTATGCGCACGCGGCGAGCGAGCTCGGCGTCGACATCATCCAGAACTGCGAAGTCACCGGCTTCCTGCGCGACACCAACGGCAAGGTCTCCGGCGTCGAGACCTCGCGCGGCCGGATCGGCGCCGGCAAGGTCGGCATGGCGGTCGCGGGCAGTTCCTCACGCGTCGCGGCGATGGCCGGACTGCGCCTGCCGATCGAGAGCCATGTACTGCAGGCCTTCGTCTCCGAAGCGATCAAGCCGCTCCTGCCCAACGTCATGACCTTCGGCGCCGGGCATTTCTATGTCAGCCAGTCGGACAAGGGCGGGCTGGTCTTCGGCGGCGACATCGACGGCTACAACTCCTGTGCCCAGCGCGGCAATCTGCCTGTCGTGGAGGATGTCTGCGAAGGCGGCATGGCGCTGATCCCGATGATCGGCCGCGTGCGGCTCCTGCGCCAATGGGGCGGCATCATGGACATGTCGATGGACGGCTCGCCGATCATCGACAAGAGCCCGGTCGACGGCCTCTATCTCAATGCCGGCTGGTGCTATGGCGGCTTCAAGGCGACGCCTGGCTCCGGCTTCGTCTTTGCTCATCTCATCGCCCGCGATCAATCGCACAAGGAAGCCGCCCGCTTCCGCCTCGACCGGTTCCAGCGCGGCGCCATGATTGACGAGAAGGGCCAGGGCGCCCAACCGAACCTCCATTGAAGACCCGACCATGCGCATAGTGTGTCCCTTCTGCGGCGAACGCGAACTCGGCGAGTTCACCTATCTCGGCGACGCCGAGCCGCAGCGCCCGCCTGCCGATGCCGGTGAAGACGCCGTCTACGATTACGTCTACCTGCGCGACAACATCGCCGGTGTGATGAGCGAGCATTGGTATCACGGCGGCGGCTGCCGGGCTTGGCTGAAGGTCAAGCGCAACACGCTGACGCATGAGATTTCGGCTGTCGAGCCGGCGGCGGGCGCCGGCTCCGCCAAGGTTGGTGCTTGATGCGCGGCAACCAGGCAAACCGTCTGTCCGCCGGTGGCCTCATCGACCGCTCGGCGCCGCTCAGCTTCCGCTTCGACGGTAAGACACTCTCCGGCTTCCAGGGCGATACGCTTGCCTCGGCGCTCGTCGCCAACGGCGTCAAGCTGGTCGGCCGCTCGTTCAAATATCACCGCCCGCGCGGCATCCTGACGGCGGGTTCGGAAGAGCCCAACGCGCTGGTCGAGCTGCGCAGTGGCGCAAGGCGCGAGCCGAACACCAAGGCAACGACCGCCGAGCTCTATGAAGGACTCGAGGCCGCCAGCCAGAACCGCTGGCCGTCGCTCAATTTCGACGTCATGGCGGTCAACCAGCTCTTCGCGCCGATTTTCGTCGCCGGCTTCTACTACAAGACCTTCATGTGGCCGGCGAAGTTCTGGGAAGCGATCTACGAACCGGCGATCCGCCGCGCCGCCGGCCTCGGCCGCGCGGCGGGCATTCCCGATCCCGATCGCTATGACAAAGCGTGGGCGCATTGCGACGTGGCGGTCGCCGGCTCCGGTCCGGCCGGCCTGGCGGCGGCGCTTGCCGCCGCGCGCTGCGGCGCGCGCGTCATCCTGTGCGAGGAGGATTTTGTCCTCGGCGGGCGCTTGCTGGGCGATGGCGGTACGATCGACGGGCTGCCGGCGGCCGAATGGATTGCCCGTACCCTGGACGAACTCGCGGCGATGCCGGATGTTCGCATCATGACGCGCACGACGCTGTTCGGCGTCTATGACGGCGGTACCTATGGCGCGATCGAGCGCGTCAACGACCATCTGCCGGTACCGCCGGAACATCAGGTGCGCCAGCGGCTTTGGCGTATCGTCGCCAAGCACTGCATCGTCGCGGCGGGCGCGATCGAACGTCCCATCGTCTTTGCCGGCAACGATACGCCTGGCGTGATGATGGCGTCGGCCATGCGCAGCTACATCAACCGCTACGCCGCTGCACCGGCGCGACGTATTGCGCTGTTCACCAACAATGAGGATGGCTGGCGCACCGTGGAGGCGGCGATCGCAGCCGGACTGCAGGTCGCTGCGGTGATCGATGGGCGGCCAGACGTTTCGCCGGCCCATCGCTCGCTGGCCGGCAAGGGCGGCTTCCCGGTGCTCAACGGCTCCGTCAGCGGCGTCGACGGCGGCAAGAACGGTGTGCGCAAGATTTCCGTGTCGCTCACCGGCGGCGCGCGCGCCGAAGTCGAGGCCGACGGGCTTGCCGTCTCCGGCGGCTGGAACCCGGCGGTCGGCCTCACCTCCCATCATCGCGGCCGGCCGAAATGGCGCGACGATATCGCCGCCTTCGTGCCGGACGGCGCGCCGCCCGGCATGGTGGCGGCAGGCGCGGCGAACGGCGCCTTCGGCCTTGGCGCCTGCCTGCGGGAAGGTTTCGAGGCAGGTGTTGCAGCGGCGCGCGATGCGGGACGGAGCGGCAGTCCCGGATCGGCGGCGATCGCCGACGACGAGGCCTTTTCGCTGACGCCGCTCTGGCATGTCGCGGGCAAGGGCAAGGCCTTCGTAGACCAGCAGCATGACGTGACGGCTTCCGATGTCGAGCTGGCGCAGCGCGAGGGTTTCGAGTCGGTCGAGCATCTGAAGCGCTACACGACGCTCGGCATGGCGACCGACCAGGGCAAGACCTCGAATGTCGCCGGCCTCGCCATCATGGCGGCGGTATCGGGTAAATCCATTCCCGAAACCGGAACGACGATCTACCGGCCGCCTTATGTGCCGGTCGCCATCGGCGCCTTCGCCGGTCCCCATCGCGACGAGAATTTCCATGCGACGCGGCTGACGCCGTCGCATCACTGGGCGGCCGAACAGGGCGCGGTGTTCGTCGACACCGGCCTGTGGAAGCGCGCGCAATGGTATCCGTTGCCCGGCGAAAAAGACTGGCTGGAATCGGTGACCCGCGAGGTCAAGGCGGTGCGAAGCGGCGTCGGCTTCTGCGATGTCTCGACGCTGGGCAAGATCGACGTGCACGGCCCGGATGCCGGCGCCTTCCTGGACCGCGTCTATATCAACGCGTTCTCCAGCCTCGCAGTTGGCAAAGCGCGTTATGGACTGATGCTGCGCGAGGACGGTGTCGTCTATGACGACGGCACCACCTCGCGCCTGGCCGAGGACCATTATTTCCTCACAACCACCACCGCCAAGGCTGGGCTGGTGATGCAGCATCTCGAATTCTGCCGCCAGGTCCTGTTCCCCGAACTCGACGTGCAGCTGACCTCGGTCTCCGACCAGTGGGCGCAATTCTCCATCGCCGGTCCGAAGACCCGCGATCTGCTGAAGGAGATCGTCGATCCGGCCGAGGACCTGTCGAACGAAGGCTTTCCGTTCATGGGCGCGCGCGAAGTCAAGCTGCGCGGCGACCTCAAGGCGAGGCTGTTCCGGATCTCCTTCTCCGGCGAGATGGCGTTCGAGATTTCGGTGCCGGCGCGCTACGGCGAGGCTCTGGTGCGCAACCTGCTGATCGCGGGAAAGCCGTTCGGCGTGACGCCTTACGGCACCGAGGCGCTCGGCGTGATGCGCATCGAAAAGGGCCATGTCGCCGGACCGGAGCTCAACGGCACCACAACCGCTGCCGATCTCGGTCTCGGCAAGATGATGTCGACCAAGAAGGATTTCATCGGCCGCGTCATGGCCGGCCGCGAAGCACTCGTCGCGCCGAACCGGCAGGTGGTCGTCGGCATCAAGCCGACCGACAAGGCGCGCCGCCTACGCTCCGGCGCGCACATCGTTCCCAAGGGCGAGACCCCCGGACCAGACAACGACCAGGGCTATGTAACCTCGGTCTGCTTCTCGCCGGTGCTCGACCAGTGGATCGGGCTCGGCCTCGTCGAGCGTGGCCGTGCGCGCATCGGCGAGATCGTGCGCGCGCATGATCCGCTGCGTGGCGAGGAGTACGATGTCGAGCTCTGCAATTCCGTCTTCTACGATCCGGATGGAGGGCGCCAGCGTGGCTGATTTTTCCTGGTACATCCGCAGCCCGCTCGAGCGCGCCCTGGTCGCCGGCCGTTATGGCGCGCCGGGCGAAGCCGGCGTGTCGCTGACCGAGATCTGCAATTTCGACCTCGTTCAGGTGATGGCGCGGCGCGGCAAGGCGGCCGAGACGGTCAATGCCGCGAAGGCTCGCTTCGGCGTCGGCGCGCCGGAAACACCCGAGGCGGTCGACACGACCGACGCGACGCTGATCTGGTCAGGACCGGACCAGTTTCTGGTGCTGTCGAGAGGCGGCGGGCAAAGGATGGAGACCCTTGCCCGCGTGTTTGCCGGTTTGGCCTCGCTTTCCGATCAATCACATGCGCGCGCGTTGATCAGCGTTTCCGGCGACAAGGCGCGCACGATGCTGGCCAAGGTGTCGTCGATCGACCTGCACCCCGAAATGTTCCCGGTCGGCACGGCAGCCGCCACCTCGATCGACCATACCAGCGTGACGCTCTGGCGCGGGAAGAACCGACAAGACGGCCAGGCCGTGTTCAACCTCTTGGTATTCGCAACCTTCGCCGAAAGCCTGTGGCACACGATGCTCGACTCGGCCGCGGAGTATGGCGTGACGATCGCGCATTCCGAGGAATTGGCGTAGGCGCCTCGCCGAGCGCGCCGCGGCGGCGAGAGGCGTTCTTTCGATGCGCATCATCCGCCACCGGCTTTCGCCGATGGCGGATGATTCGAGGTTGCCACCTTCTTATTCCGCAGCCAGCGCCAGTTGCGGTCTTTCGATGCCTTCGACCTGTTCCGGCTCCTGCGCCTGCTCGTCGGTCTTGGCCTTCTTGGGCTCGCGGCCGAAGAACAGGGCATAGCCCGCCGGCAGCACCAGGATGGTGAGCACGGTGGCGACGAGGATGCCGCCCATCATTGCGTAGGCCAGTGGCCCCCAGAACACGGCGCGCGAGATCGGGATCAGCGCAAGCACCGCGGTCAGCGCCGTCAGCATGATCGGGCGGAAGCGGCGCACCGCAGCGCCGACGATCGCTTCCGATCGATCCATGCCGGCGACGATATCCTGGTCGATCTGGTCGACCAGGATGATCGAGTTTCGCATGATGATGCCGAGCAGCGCGATGACGCCGAGGATGGCGACAAAGCCGAACGGCGCGCCGCTGATCAGCAGGGCTGCCGCGGCGCCGATGATGCCCAGCGGGCCGGTGGCCAGCACCAGCATCGACTTGCCGAAATGCTGCAGCTGGACCATCAGCAAGATGACGATGACAGCCAGCATGATCGGTGCCTTGGCGGCGATCGAGGCCTGGCTTTCGGCCGAGTCCTCCGCGCCGCCCTGGATCTCGATCTTGTAGCCGGGGGCAAGGCCGGCGCGCAGGTCCTTCATGTCGTTGTACATCTTGGTGACGACGTCGTTCGACTGCACGCCATCCGGCAACGTGGCGCGCACGCTGATGGTCGGCAGACGGTCGCGCCGCCACTCTATGCCCTGCTCCATCACGGGCACCACTTTCGCCACCTGGGACAGGGGCACGGAACCGCCGAAGTCGGTCGGGATGTAGACGGAGTCGACCGAGGACAGCAGATGACGGGTCGCCTCCGGCTCGCGGGCGACGATCGAGACCGTCTCTTCGCCGTCGCGGAAATCGTCGAGCGGCGCACCGGACATGGTTGCCTGCAGCATCTGGCGAATGCGCTGCGATGTGACGCCTAGTGCCCGGGCTCGGTCCTGGTCGATCACCAGCTTCATCGCCGGCACCGGCTCCAGCCAGTCGTCATGGACGGCGCCGAGCAGCGGGTTTGCTTCGAACCTTGCCTTCACCTCGTCGGCGATGCGGCGCACCTCCTGGCGATCCGGCCCCATGATGCGCATTTGCACCGGCCAGCCGGTCGGCGGCCCGAGGAACAAACGATCGACCTTGGCGCGGATCGACGGGAAGTCCTTGGCGAGGATGCCTCGCATCTTGACGATCAGCCGCTCGCGCGCCGGCTCATCCTTGGCCATCACCAGAAGCTGGGCGAAGTTCGGATTGCGAAGCTGCTGGTCCAGCGGCAGGAAGAAGCGCGGGGCGCCCTCGCCGATATAGGTGGCGATGAAGCGCTTGTCCTGGTCGTCCATCATCTTCGCTTCGAGCGCCTTGGCTTGGTTCTCGACCTCCTTGATCGAGGTACCTTCCGGCAGCCAGAGATCGACCAGGATTTCCGGACGTGACGACTGCGGGAAGAAGTTCTGCGGGATGAACTGGAAGGCCCAGAGGCTGGTGCCGAAAGTGACCAGCGTCATCGCCAGCACGATGATGCGGTGGCGCACGGCCCAGGTGACCGTAGCACGCAGCCGCCGGTAGAAGCCGGTGTCGAAAACGTCGTGGTGGGTGCCGGCGTGCTTGCGCTGCTTCAGGATCATGTAGCCCAGCCACGGCGTGAAATAGACCGCGACGAACCACGACACGACCAGTGCGATGCCGACGACATAGAACAGCGTGCGCACATATTCGCCCGCGGTGGAGGCCGCGAAGCCGACCGGGATGAAGCCCGCGGTGGTGATCAGCGTGCCGGTCAGCATCGGGAAGGCGGTCGAGGAATAGGCGAAGCTCGCCGCCTCGATCTTGACCAGCCCCTCCTCCAGCTTGCGCTCCATCATCTCGACGACGATCATGGCGTCGTCGACCAGCAGACCGAGCGCGATGATCAGCGCGCCGAGCGAGATGCGCTGCAGGTCGATGCCGATCTCGTACATGATGGCGAAGGTGGCGGCTAAAACCAGCGGGATGGCGATCGCGATCACCAGGCCGGAGCGCCAGCCGATCGACAGGAACGAGACGACGAGAACGATCAGCAACGCTTCGCCGAGCGCCTCCATGAATTCGTTGACGGCATCCTTGACCACCTCCGGCTGGTCGGAGATCTGGTCGACCGCAACGCCATAGGGCAGACCTTCCTCGAAGCGCTTGTAGGTCGCCTCGACATCCTTACCGACGTCCCTGACATTGAAGCCCTTGGCCATGACGACGCCGACCTGGACGCTTTCGTGGCCGTTGAAGCGGTACTTGCGCTCATAAGGGTCCTCGAGGCCGGAAGAGACCGTGGCGATGTCGCCAAGACGCGTCACCTGATTGCCGGCGCGCAGCCTCAGCTCGCGGATATCGGCGGCCTTGGTGACGTCGCCCTCGACCGAGATGCGAACCGAGCGCAGGCCGGTATCGACCGAGCCCGCCGGATCGACGGCGTTCTGCCCTTTCACGGCATTCTGCAGGTCAAGCACCGTCAGGCCGCGCTCGGCGAGCGCCTTGGAGGACACATCGATATAGATCTTCTCGGGCTGGTCGCCGATGATGACGGCCTTTTCGACGCCCGGCGTCGCCAGCAGCATGTCGCGCGCCTGAACGGCGAATTTCTTCAGCTCGGGATAGGTGAAGCCGTCGCCGCTGATCGAATGCAGCGTGATGAAGGTGTCGCCGAACTCGTCGTTGAAATAGGGGCCGAGCAGGCCCTGCGGCAGTTCGTTGGCGATATCGCCGACCTTCTTGCGCACCTGGTAGAAGGCATCCTTCACCTCCTCGGCGTTGGTGTCGCCCTTTACCTGGAGCGTGATGATGGCGCTGCCGGCGCGGGTGTAGGAGCGGACAAAGTCGAGATGCGGCGTCTCCTGCAGCTTGCGCTCGATCTTGTTGACGACCTGGTCTTCCATGTCCTGGATCGAGGCGCCCGGCCAGACTGCCTGCACGACCATGACGCGGAAGGTGAAGTCCGGGTCTTCCTTCTGGCCCATGCGCATCAGGCCGAGCGCGCCGGCCAGGATGATGAGGCCGAACAGGAAGCGCGCGATGCTCGGATGCCCGATCGCCCAGCGCGAGAGATTGAAGGGACGCTTTTCAGTGCTGCTGTCCGTGGTCATGGCGCAGGTCCAGTCCAATTGGCGGCAAGGCAGCATGCCTTGCGGCTCATGAGTTCTCGGTGGGCTTCCGGGCGGCGAGCACCTCAAGCGGAGAGAGACTCGCAATCGCGCTCGACGCGGCCGTGGTGCGGGGGATACCAATGCAGCGTCTCGTCGATCGGGCGATTTCGCCGCCCGGAACCCATGCCCTGCCCGGCTCGCGGCTCGCGCAGCGAGGTCGGGAAAGGCGTTCTTTCGCCTGGTTAGCGCAGGCTGCTGGTGGCGGCGACGTCATCCTCCGCCGAGGCGGACTGCTGGGCGTCATCGCCGGAAGGCTTCACTTTCAGATTGTCGGTCATGAACTGTGTGCCGGCGGCCACCACCACGTCGCCCTGCTTCAGGCCTTCGGCAACGGCAACGCCGTCGGCGGTGAAGTTCGCCACCTTGATCGGGCGCGGATGCACCGTGTCGGACGCGCGGTCGACCGTCCAGACGATGTGCTTGCCGTCCTTCTCAGCCATGGCGGTCAGCGGGATAGACACCAGCTGCGCCTTGCTGCCAACGATCGCCGCGACATTGGCGGTCATGCCGAGCAGCACCCGCGGATCGTTGGGCAGCGACACCCGGACCGCGAAGGTGCGCGACTGCGGGTCGGCGCTGCCGGCCACCTCGCGGACCTTGCCGTCAAGGGTCAGCGCCTCGTCGGACCAGAAGCTCGCCTTGACCTCCTTGCCCGGGCGGAAGCCGGCGATGTCCATTTCCGGCACCGCGATCAGCACTTCCTTCTCACCGTCGACGGCAACCGTCATGACCGGCGTGCCGGCGCCGACCACCTGACCGATATCGGCAGAGATGGCGGTGACGATGCCGGCCTTGCTGGCCTTGAGATCGGTGTAATGGACCTGGTTCTGCGCCTGGGCCAGGGTCGAACGGGCGGCATCGCGCGTCGCCACGGCCTGATCATAGCTCAGAACGGCCTGATCGAGCTGCGACTTAGGCGCGAAGTTCTTGGCATAGAGCTGCTCGGCGCGCTTCCTGGCGAGATCGACGGTCTCGACCTGCCGCTCGGCGGCGTCGAGGCTCGCCTCGGCGCTCTTCACCGACAGCTCGTAGTCAGAGGGGTCGACGCGGGCAAGCACGTCGCCCTCGTTCACATGCTGGCCGATGTCGACGAGACGCTCGGTGACCTTGCCGGCGATGCGGAAGCCGAGATTCATCTCGGTGCGGGCGCGCACCGAACCGGAATAGTCGAGCTGGCGCGTGGTCTCGGCCTCGCCGATCTCGACGACCTTCACCGGCCGTATGACTTCCTGGGTTTCCGCTTTCTTCTCTTGGCTGCAGCCGGTAAGCCCGAGCGCCGCGACAACGACGCCGACGACTGGGAGGCCGGCGGCCGGCAGCCTGCGGAGGATGGAACTGGACAAAGACACCTTAGCACTCCCGAACTGGAGATAAACGTCGACCGGCACCCGGCGGGGCAGCGGCTATTTCAAGGCTCTGATTGCGTAGTCGATGAGGTCGTCCGGCATTGCCCGGTTGGTCTTGGCAAGGCACTGAGCGACCATCTGCGGATGGCACAGGATGACGGTGGAGGCGCCGAAACAGCGCGAGGCGATCACCGGATCCTGCTTCCTGAACTCGCCGGCCTCTATGCCGTCGCGGATGACGTCGGCGAGCAGGTCGTGAATGCGGTCGACATGCTTGTCGATGACGCCCCAGTCGCGCTCGAGCGCGACGATCACCATCTCATGCACCTTCTGGTCGTCGAGCATGACTTCCAGCGTCATCTTGTACTGGGCGTGAACGTAACGACGCAGCCGCTCCTCCGCGCTGATCGGCAGGCGCGAAATCTCGTAGGCCATTGCGTAGCTGGCGCCGAGCATGCGGCCGCAGACGGCCTGGTGGATTTCGACCTTGGAGGCGAAGAAGCGGTAGATGTTGGCCGGCGACATGCCGAGCTCGCGGGCAATGTCGGCAACGTTGGTCTTGCCGTAGCCGTAATGCCGGAACAGGCGCTCGGCACAGTCGAGAATGCGCGTCACATTCTCCTGTCTGGCGGGGTCGGCCACGATGTTGGCGGCTTCTGACATGGTGCTTTCGATTTACGAGTGACGAATTTCAATTTTCGTCACTCGTAAATCGAAAGCAGCGAAGAGTCAACGCGGAATCGATATACGCGTACAAAATGGTGACAGATGGTGACAGTTGCGGGGGGCCAATGAGCGACGTTGGCGGTTGGCCAATGACACCTATGCCGTCTTCATCCTAGGGCGAAGCAAGGAGCGAATCGACGCGCACAGACGTCGCGGCTGCTGGCGTAAACTGTCGACCTCAAGGCCATGTTGGAGGGAGCGAACTACGCCCCCTTCGCCATTTCCCTCAACCTGAACTTCTGGATCTTCCCCGTAGACGTCTTCGGAATGTCGGCGAACACCACCGCCTTCGGGACCTTGAAGCGGGCGAGCAACCCACGGCAATGCTCGATGATCTCGGCCTCGGTCGCAACCTTGCCGGGCTTCAGCTCGACATAGGCGACAGGCACCTCGCCCCATTTCTCGTCTGCGCGGGCAACCACTCCGCAAGAGGCGACGGACGGGTGCTTGTAGAGCGCGTCCTCGACCTCGATGGACGAGATGTTCTCGCCGCCCGAGATGATGATGTCCTTGGAGCGGTCCTTGAGCTGGATGTAGCCGTCCGGGTGCATGACACCGAGATCGCCGGAGTGGAACCAGCCGCCGGCAAAAGCCTCGTCGGACGCCTTGCGGTTCTTCAGATAGCCTTTCATAACGATATTGCCGCGGAACATGACCTCGCCGATGGTCTGGCCGTCGGCCGGCGTCTCGACCATCGTCTCGGGGTTCATCACGGTCAACCCTTCCAGCGCGGCGTAGCGCACGCCCTGGCGCGCCTTCTTCGCCGTCCTCGGGCCCTTCTCCAACTCGTCCCACTCATTGTGCCATTCGTTGACGACGGCCGGCCCATAGGTCTCGGTCAGGCCGTAGAGATGGGTGACGGCGAAGCCGGCATCGGCCATGCCGGAAAGCACCGCCTCGGGCGGCGGCGCGGCGGCCGTGTTGAAGGTGACGGTCTGGGCAAACTGGCGCTTGTCCTCGTCTTTCGCGTTGATCAGCACCGACATGACGATCGGCGCGCCGCAAAGATGGGTAACGCGATGGTCGGCGATGGCGTCATAGATCGGCTTTGCTCGTACCCAGCGGAGGCAGACATGGGTGCCGGCCTGCACGGCGAGCGTCCAGGGAAAGCACCAGCCGTTGCAGTGGAACATCGGCAGCGTCCAAAGATAAACGGCGTGCTTGGCCATGCCCGCATGGATGGTGTTGGTGTAGGCCATCAGGGCGGCGCCGCGATGGTGGTAGACGACGCCCTTTGGATTGCCGGTCGTGCCGGAGGTGTAGTTGAGCGAGATGGCGTCCCATTCGTCGTCGGGCATCGACCATGCAAAAGCCTCGTCGCCGCCGGCGACGAAATCCTCATAGTCGAGCGTGCCGATCCGCTCGCCCTTCGGATAGGGCGCATCGGCGGCGTAGTCGGGATCGTCATAGTCGATGACCAATGGCTTGGCCTTGGCCGATGCCAGCGCCTCCCTGACCACGCACGAGAACTCGCGGTCGACGATCAGCACCTTGGTGTCGGCATGGTCGAGCTGAAAGGCAATGACCGCGGCATCGAGGCGGGTGTTCAGCGAATGCAGCACCGCCTTCACCATCGGCACGCCGAAATGCGCCTCCAGCATCGGCGGCGTGTTCGACAGCATCACCGTTACCGTATCCCCCTTGCCGATGCCGTGCTTCGACAGCGCCGAGGCGAGCTTCAGCGACCGCCGCCAGAAATCGCGATAAGAGATGCGCTGGCTGCCGTGGATGATGGCGACATGGTCGGGATAGGTCTTGGCCGCCCGCTCAAGGTAGGTGAGCGGCGTCAGCGGCTGGTGGTTGGCGGCGTTCCGTTCGAGATCCTGTTCGTAGGGATTGGCCATCCCATCCTCCCCAAAAGTCTTTTCGAGCTTTCTAACCGCAGGCCCGCGATCATGCCATCCCCTGAACGACCGGGAAATGCTATGACATGAGTGCTCGGTAGAATGGCAGTCCCGAACATGCCGGCGCCGGAGGACGAACAACCCAGCCGGCTGGATTTGACTTTTGTCGAGAGCCGTGACTAATGTCAGCCGAGGAGGCGGCATGGCGATCCGACCGGCAGAACAGCTCATCCACAAGGCCGCCTGGCTTTACTATGCGCATGGCCTTCGCCAGGACGAGGTGGCGAACCAGCTCAAGATTTCGCGCGCATCGGTCGCCATGTATCTTCGCAAGGCGCGCGAGACCGGCATCGTCAACATCTCGACCTCGACGCAGCTTTTCACCGACGATGTCGTGGCGCGCAGGCTGGAGGACGCCTTCAAGCTCGACGCCGTCTGGATCGCGCCGGAAAACGCCTATGTCACCGACCCGTCGACCGACATCGCCGTCCTGGCGGCGAGCGTCTTCCTGGAACTGGTGAGTAAGGGCGACCGCATCGGCGTCGCCTGGGGCCGCACGGTCTACACCATCGCCGACATCATGTCCTATGCCGATCTGCAGGACGTCACCGTGGTGCAGCTCTGCGGCAATCTCGGCGCGCCCTATTCCTACCGACCCGATCAGTGCACGATGGAGATCGCGCGGCGGCTGAACGCCAAGGGCCTGAATTTTTACTCGCCGCTGGTGCTGTCCACGGAAGAATTGGCAGAGGGCCTGCGCGCCGAGCCGGTGATCCGCGACCAGCTTGCCGGCATCAGCGATTGCGATCTCGCGCTCTATTCCGTCGGCGCCGTGGACGCCGACAGCCATCTGGTCAAATGCGGCGCGCTGACGCCGGCCGAAATGGCGGCGCTGCGCAAGGAAGGCGCGGCCGGCGTCATCGCCGGACAAATCATCGATGCAAGCGGCGAGGCGCTCGACTGCAGCTACAACCGGCGGGTCATTTCCGCCGAGCTCGCCTCGCTGCGCGCCATCGGGAAGCGGCTGATGGTGGTGCAGGAGGACAGCAAGTTCGAGCCGCTGCTGGCCGCAATCAGCGGCGGACTCTGCACGCATCTGGTGGTCGGCGCGCATATGGCGGGGCGCCTTCTCGATCACGCTGGCGCGGTCAACAAAAAGGCCTCGTAGGAACCACCCTCGCCGCTTCTGTCATCAAGACGTCGCGGTTTCCTGTTCATGAGCAGACAAAATACGGAATCGGACGGAACGACATGAAGAACCTTTGGAACGACGCCGACGCGGAAAAGATGGTTGCCGACTACGCGAGGAAGGGCTTCCGCCGCGACCTTGCGCTGCGCGTCTATACGACCCGCCTGCTCGGCGGCGAGCCGCGGCTGGTGCTGCATGGCGGCGGCAATACCTCCTGCAAGACCAAGGCCACCGATCTGGTCGGTGACGAATGGGACGTCCTCTGCGTCAAGGGCAGCGGCTGGGACATGGCCGTCATCGAGCCGCAAGGCTTGCCGGCGGTGAAGATGGGCGCGCTGCTCAAGGCGCGCGCCCTGGACACGCTCTCCGACGAGGACATGGTGGCGCTGCAGCGTTCCAATCTCATCGACCCCGCCTCGCCGAATCCATCGGTCGAGACACTCCTGCACGCCTTTCTGCCGCTTAAATTCGTCGACCATACGCATTCGACCGCGATCCTTGCCATCGTCGACCAGGAGAACAGCAAGGCGCTGGTGAAGACGGTGTTCGGCGACAAAATGGGCTACGTGCCCTACATCAAGCCGGGCTTCGAGCTCGCCAAGGTCGCGGCGGACGTTTTTGACGCCGACCCCAGCGTCGAAGGCCTGATCCTCGACAAGCACGGCATCTTCACCTTCGGCGACGATGCCAGGCAGGCCTATGACCGCATGATCCACTATGTGACCATCGCCGAGGACTATATCGCCAAGAACGGCAAGCCGCAGGCGACCAAGGCGGCGCTGCCGGCTAAGCTCGCCAAGGCGAGCGACATCGCGCCGACGCTGCGCGGCGCTGTCGCAGTGGCGCGCGGCGAAGGCCGCTTCGACCGCATGATCAGCGATTTCCGGACCTCGGATGCGATCGTCGATTTCATCAATTCGGCCAGGATCGCCGAGCTGGCCGGACGCGGCGTGTCGACGCCCGATCTTTCGATCCGCATCAAGACCGGGCCGATGGCGGTCCCGGCTCCCGACGCCGACAAGCTCGGCGACTACAAGGTCGCCGTCCGTAGCCATGTCGAGGCTTTCGCCAAGGACTACCGCGCCTATTTCGAGACCAACGACGCGCTGGATGACGTCAAGCGCACCATGCTCGACCCGATGCCGCGGCTGACGCTGGTGCCGGGTCTCGGCATGTTCGGCCACGGCCGCACGCTGAAGGACGCGAAAATCGCCTCCGATGTCGGCGAGATGTGGATCGAGGCGGTGCGCGGCGCGGAAGCCATCGGCAATTTCCAGCCGCTCTCCAAGGCCGACCTCTTCCCGCTCGAATACTGGTCGCTGGAGCAGGCCAAGCTCGCCTCGAGCAAGCCGAAGCCGCTGACCGGCCAGGTGGCGTTGATCACCGGCGGCGCCGGGGCGATCGGCGCCGCGACGGCGAAGCTGTTCGCCGCAAACGGTGCGCATGCGGTCATCGTCGATCTGGATCCGGCCAAGGCCGCGGAAGCGGCAAAGGCGGCGGGTAACAATTCGATCGGGGTCGGCGCCGACATCACCAGCCCGGCCGAGGTGCGCGCCGCCTTCGACAAGGCGGTCGCGGTCTACGGCGGCGTCGACATCCTGGTCTCGAATGCAGGCGCGGCCTGGGAAGGCCGGATCGGCGAAATCGACGACGCGCTGCTGCGCAAGAGCTTCGAGCTCAACTTCTTCGCCCACCAGTCGGCGGCGCAGAACGCGGTGCGCATCATGCTCGAACAGGGCACGGGCGGCGTGCTTCTGTTCAACACCTCCAAGCAGGCCATCAATCCCGGGCCGAAATTCGGCGCCTACGGCCTGCCCAAGGCGGCGACGCTGTTCCTGTCGCGCCAGTATGCCCTGGACTACGGCGCCTACGGCATCCGCTCGAACGCGGTCAACGCCGACCGCATCCGGTCCGGGCTTTTGACCGACGCCATGATTGCCAGCCGCTCGGGCGCGCGCGGTGTCTCGGAAAAGGAATACATGTCCGGCAATCTGCTCGGCCAGGAAGTGACGGCCGACGACGTGGCGCAGGCCTTCCTGCATCAGGCGCTGGCCGAACGCACCACCGCCGACGTGACGACGGTGGACGGCGGCAATATCGCCGCGGCGCTGCGCTGAAGAAACAGGAGATCTCTCTGAGCGGCCCGTCGCTTTCCCAGAACGACGGGCCGCTCTCTCCGTGTCGCGACCCAGGTCAGGACTGAAGCCCATTTCACGTCTGCTGGAAAACTGCTCCAACCGGTCAAAATCCGCGCAAATCTTTTGCTTATTGCTCGAACAGCTTTAAGGGGTGCCTTGCGCCTCGCTTGCGGGACACAAGGCTGGAGCCGCTATGCAATCCAGGGAAGTGCCTTATTTCAGCCAGTGGGAATCGCCCGGCATGACTTTGCCGCTGTTGGCGGAGGGACCATCGGCTCTGCACCGCGACCCGATGTGGCGCAATTCCGGCGCCGAGACGATTGAGGATTATGCACGCTGGGCCGTGAATGCCTGCGGCATGGCCTGCCTGAAGATGATCCTTGCCGCGCGCGGCGAAATTCATCCGACGCTTGAGCTCGCCCGCGCCTGTACGGCCTATGGCGGCTATGTCGTCAATGAAGGAGAGGGTACGATCAAGGGACTGATCTACGAGCCCTTCGTCCGGTTCGTGCGCGAACGTTTCGGCCTGTTCGCCGAGACGGTGACGAATGTCGATGCGGGCACGGTGCCCGGTCTTCTTTGCAAGTGGCGCTATTTCATCGCCTCGGTTCACCCAGGCATCCGCTGGCCCGAGCGCGAGCCGCCGTCGAAAGGCGGGCATCTGGTGCTGGTGACGGCCGCCTCGCCAGGCGAAATCCGCTTCCACAACCCTTCCGGACACGACAGGCAGAGCCAGGCGGACGTCACGCTGCCGCTCGCCAGTTTCGACCGCTTTTTCGCCCGGCGCGGCATCGCCGTCGGTTTCTGATCCTCGAGCATTGTGGAGATGTGGATGGCCGAAAAAAGACTGCGTATTGGTGTGCTCTTTGGCGGGCGGTCCGCCGAGCACGACGTGTCGGTGCTTTCGGCGAACAATGTCATGGGCGCGCTGGAGCCGGGGAAGTATGATGCCGTTCCGATCTTCGTCACCCGCGAAGGGCAATGGCTGCTCAGCCGATTCGAGGACGGCGCGCTGGCGACACCGTCGAACGGAGCGGAGGTCTGTCTGGTGCCCGGCGGGCATGGACGAATGCTGGCCGTTCCGGCCGAAGGGCCGCCTTACGAGTTGCCCGCGATCGACATTCTGTTTCCCGTCCTGCACGGTCTGCATGGCGAGGACGGCGCCGCGCAAGGACTGGCGGAGGTGGCGCGCGTGCCGCTTGCCGGCTGCGGCATTCTCGGTTCGGCCACGGCGCTCGACAAGGATATCGCCAAGCGGTTGCTGAAGGCGGCCGGCCTGCCCACGGCACGGTCCATCACCATCCTGCCCGCGGCCGCGCCTGGCTTCGCGGAGATCGAGCAGGCGCTCGGACTCCCGGTCTTCATCAAGCCGGCCCGCCAGGGCTCTTCCGTCGGCGTCAGCAAGGTCTCCGACGAAACGGACTATCAGGCGGCGCTCGCCGAAGGCTTCAGGCACGACGGCAAGCTGCTGGCGGAGGAATTCATCCGCGGCCGCGAGATCGAATGCAGCGTGCTTGAGGACACGGAAGGTGGCCTCTTCGTCTCCCGTCCCGGCGAGATCGTGCCGGCCGAAAGCCACGGCTTCTACAGCTATGACGCCAAATATATCGATAAGGATGGAGCAGCACTCAAGGTGCCCGCCGAATTGCCCGAGACGATCGAAGGCGAGATCCGCGAGACGGCGGCGAAGGCGTTCCGCGCGCTGGGCTGCGACGCGATGGCGCGCGTCGACTTCTTCGTGAGACCGGACATGACGTTCCTGATCAACGAGCTCAATACCATCCCGGGCTTCACCGACATCAGCATGTACGCCAAGGCAATGGCGGCAAGCGGCATCAGCTACCCGGAAGTCATCGACCGGCTGGTGGCGCATGGGCTGGCGCGTGCCGCCCGATCTACCTGAGCGACTCCGGCAATAAGAAGAGCGGCCCGGGAGCCGCTCTTCTGCCTTCAGGCGCGTGGCCTACTTCGCGTTGGGGCTCGGCATCCAGGCCGGCATGGCGACATCGGCATGGGCGAACTGCGGCAGCTTGGCCGACAGGTCTTCCATGTTCTTGATGTCCTTGTCGATAAGTTCCTTCTGGGTGATCAGCGTCGGCGGCACGATGACGTTGTGGCCGGGATCCTCGCCGGCGAGCAGCTGCGCCAGCGCGCGCACCGAGACCTGGCCGACGACTGCCGGGTTGGTGGCGGCGGTGGCGGCCCAGGCGCTGTCCGGCTCGCGCATCGCGGCGATGTCGGACGTCGAGATGTCGGCCGAGTAGATCTTGATGCCCTTGTTGAGGCCGGCCTCGTCGACGGCGATCTTCACGCCCTTGGCGAACTCGTCGTAAGGCGCGAACATCACCTTGATATCGGGATGCGCCTGCAGCACCGAGCGCGCCTGGTTGGCGACGGAATTGGCGATCGGATTGTCGAGCGTGCCGAACATGGCGACCTCGCTGATGCCGGAATGTTTCTTCTTCACGTCGACCCAGGTTTCGTTGCGGCGGTCGAGCGGGGCGATGCCGGCGACATAGACATAGCCGGCCTTCCAGGCGTCGCCATTGTCCTTGACCGCCTGTTCGAGCGCGAGGCGCGCGAGATCGCGGTCGGACTGCTCGATCTGCGGGATCTTCGGGTTCTCGACATTGACGTCGAAGGCGACGACCTTGATGCCGGCGTCGACGGCGCGCTGGGCGGCGTCCTTCATCGATTCCGTCAGGCCGTGCTGGATGATGATGCCCTGCACGCCGAGCGCGATCGCCTGGTCGACCATGTCGGCCTGGAGCGCTGCGTCCTGGCGGCTGTCCAGCACGCGTAGATCGACGCCGAGCGCCTTGGCCTGCGCCTCTACGCCGGAGAGATAGGCCTGGAAGAAGTCACCGGTGGAGAGATAGCGCACCAGCGCGATCTTGACGCCCGGCTTGTCGAATGGCGCCGGACGGTCCGCCGCCAATGCTGTGCCCTGCATGAGCAGCGCCGCGCCCGCGAGGCCGAGTGCGGCCTTCCCCAAAAGTCTTCTTGTGATGCTCACTTCGTCTTCCTCCGTTTTGTTCTCAATGCCCCGGTCGAAACTATCTCTTGCCCCTGCCGGAAAGGGCGAAGGTGAAGACAAGGGCGACGACGAGAACCGCGCCCTTGACGAAATCCTGCGTGTAGTAAGGGGCGTTCATCATCGTCAGGCCCTGCAGCAGGACGCCGACGAACACCGCGCCGACGGCCGTGCCGAAAGCGTTGGGCTTGGCGGCGCCGAGCACCGCGTAGCCGATAAGCGCCGCCGCTACTGCGTCGAGCAGCAGATTATTACCCGAGGCGATATCGCCGCGTCCAAGCCGGGCAGCGAGCAAAATCCCGCCGATCGAGGCAAAAACTCCCGAAATGACATAGGCCCAGATCTTGTATGCCTTGACAGGCGCGCCGGCCAGTTCGGCGGCGCGTTCGTTGCTGCCGACGGCATACATCATGCGGCCGAAGCGGGTGTATTCGAGGAAGAACCAGATGAGCGCGGCGAGCACGACCAGCACCACCACCGAGACCGGGATCAGGTTCGGAATGAAGAAGTCGATGCGGTGGCGGCCGAGCGCCAGGAAGGCTTCCGAGAACTTGCCGTTGGCGACCGAGCCGTCGGGCATCGTCATGCCGGTGGCGATCGAGCGGCCTTCGGTCGGAATGCGTTGCAGGCCGAGCAGCAGGAACATCATGCCGAGCGTCGCGAGCAGATCCGGCACGCGCATGTAGACGATGAGCCAGCCATTGATGAGGCCGACGACCGCGCCGATCACGAGGCAGGCGATGACGGCGACGACGGCGTTCTGCTCCAGCACAACCATGGCATAGGAAGCCGCCATCATGGCGCTGGTGGCGACCGAGCCGATCGACAGATCGAAGCCGCCGACGACAAGTGTCGCGGTGACGCCGAGTGCCAGCACGCCGGTGATCGCGACCGACTGGAAGATGAAGACGGCGCTTTGCGGCGAGGCGAAGCCGTCGGCGGCGATCGCGAAATAGGCGATCAGCCCGATCAGCAGGATGATGAAACCATAGCGGATGGCATAGTCGCGCAATGTTATCGAACGCCCCCGCGCTGCTGCCCTCTCCGCCAAACTGGAACTCATGCCTGCACTCCAAGTCTCGTCATCCATACGATCTCACGCCGCGCTGGTGAGCGGCCCGCCGGCCACCTCAGCCAGCAGCCGATCGAGATCGATGTCATCGTTCCTGTGCTCGCCGACGATCGCGTGCTCCGACATCACCAGGATGCGGTCGGCGGTCTCCAGGGCCTCGTCGATCTCGGTGACGAAGAGCAGTGTGGCGCGGCCGTCGGGGCTCGCCCTGAGCTTGGTTGCGATGTCGCGCCGAGCCGAGATATCGACGCCCTGGAACGGCTCGTCGAGGATGAACAGGCGCGAGGCCTGCGACATCCAGCGCGCCACCATCACCTTCTGCTGGTTGCCGCCCGAAAGCGCGGAAAGCTCGTCCTTCTCGGAGCGGCAGACGATGCCGAGCTCGCCGATCTGGCGGCGTGCGGCAGCCCGCTCTGCCCGCTTCTTCATGACGCCGAAGCCGGACATGCGCTTGAGAAACGGCAGGCTGATGTTGCGTTCGATGTTGAAGCCGCCGACGATGCCGCTCATCGCGCGGTCCTTGGCCACAAGGAAGACGCCGGCAGCGATCGCGTCGCGCGCGGATCCCGGTGCGTAGGGCTTGCCGTCCATATGCATGGTGCCGGCGAGCGGCCTGCGCACGCCGAACAAAGTTTCGGCGAGCGCCGTCTTGCCGACGCCGACCAGGCCGGTGATCGCCACCACCTCCCCAGCGCCGAGCGTCATCGAGATCGGTCTGGCGCCGGGCGCCAGCTGCAGGCCTTGAGCGGTGAAGACCGCGCGCGCCGAGCTTCTGGCAATGACGCGGTCGAGCAGGATCTTGCGGCCGAGCATGGCATTGACCGCGCCCTCATAGTCGAGCGGCTTCCGGTCGAACACGCCGGAGACGACGCCGTCACGCATCGAGACGATGCGGTCTGCCAAGCGCCTGATGTCGGACATGCGATGCGAGATATAGAGGATCGCGACACCCTGCCCGCGCAGCCTGTCGATCAGCGCAAACAGCCGGTCGGCCTCGGCGCTCGACAGCGAGGAGGTCGGCTCGTCGAGGATCAGCACTTTCGGCTGGTGCGCCATGGCGCGGGCAATCGCGACCATCTGACGATCGGCGAGTGAGAGGTCCGCGACGCGTGCCTTAAGATCGAGCGTAAGCCCCATGCGGTCGGCGACGGCCCTGGCTTCGACGCGGACATTGGCGGGCTTGAACAGCAGCGATGCGCCCTTGCCGCTCAGCCGGTCGAGCGTCAGGTTGGTGGCGACGTCGAGATCTGCGACAACGCCGTCATTGATGTTCTGATGAACGGTGACGACACCGGCGCGGATCGCTTCTGCCGGCGAGCCGGGATCGAAGGCCTGGCCGGCGAGCCGCATCGTGCCGCCGCCGCGCGCGTAGACGCCGCTGACGATCTTGACCAGGGTGGATTT
The DNA here is from genome assembly GCF_002294785.1 of Mesorhizobium sp. WSM3868. NCBI lineage: Bacteria > Pseudomonadati > Pseudomonadota > Alphaproteobacteria > Hyphomicrobiales > Phyllobacteriaceae > Mesorhizobium > Mesorhizobium sp. WSM3868. The sequence continues at coordinate 120,779 of NZ_NSGB01000001.1, forward strand.
GCCGGCGCCGTTGGCGCCCATCAGCACGGTGACCTCGCCCGCATAGAGATCCAGCGCGATGCCGCCAAGCACCTCGTTCTGGCCGAAGGATTTCCTCAGGCCGTCCACACGGAACACGGCATCTGCGCCCATTCGTTCCTCCCTGATCCATGACGCTATGGACTCACTCGGCAATTGTCAACACGATTGACAATTGCCAGAGCGCTCCCTAGCTTGGCCCGGCCGCCGTGGCGCCGTTATCGTGGGACACCACGCGCAGGAGGGAGAGGATGACCGGGAAGTTCGAAGCATTGTCGGTGGAGACGCTGCCGAAGCGCCTCGGCGAGACCACAGCGCTTACCGAGCGCATTGGCAAGGACGCCGGCCACTGGAAAGTACGCGAGGTCGGCGACGGCAATCTGAACCTCGTTTTCATCGTCGAGGGCGACCAGGGCGCGGCGGTGGTCAAGCAGGCGCTGCCCTATGTGCGCCTGGTCGGCGACAGCTGGCCGCTGCCTTTGAAGCGCTCTTTCTTCGAGTATCACGCGCTGACGAGGCAACAGCGCCGAGCGCAAGGCTCGGTGCCCGCGATCTATTATTTCGACGAGGACCAGGCGCTAATTGTCATGGAGTATCTGGCGCCGCCCTACATCATCCTGCGTCGCGCGCTGATCGACGGCCGCGAGCTGCCGAACATTGCGCGCGACATCGGCCTGTTCATGGCCCGCACGCTGTTCCGCGGCTCGGACCTCTCAATGCCGACAAAAGAGCGCAAGGCCGATCTCGCGCTGTTCGCCGACAATGTCGAGCTCTGCGACATCACCGAGAACCTGGTGTTCTCCGATCCCTATTTCGACGCCGAGATGAACCGGCACACCAGCCCGCAGCTCGACCGCCTGGTGGCCGAATTGCGCGCCGACCGCGACCTCAAGGTCGAGGCGCAGCGGCTGAAGCACCTCTTCGCCGCCAATGCCGAAACACTGCTGCATGGCGACCTGCATTCCGGTTCGATCATGGTGACCGATACCGAGACCCGGATGATCGATCCGGAATTCGCCTTCTACGGCCCGATCGCCTTCGACGTCGGCATGCTGCTCGCCAATTTCTGGATGGCCTTCTTCTCGCAGCGGGGCCATGAGCAGAAAGGTAGCCGGGATTCGATGCGCGCCTACCTGCTTAAGGTCACGGCCGAGAGCTGGGCGGTGTTCCGCGCCGAGTTTTCGCATTTGTGGCGAACCGAGCGCACCGGCATCCTCTACCAGAAGAGCCTGTTCGAGGATCAGGGCGACCTGCTCGGTTCCGAACAGGCGCTCGACCACATGCTTTCCGGCATCTGGACCGACCTGCTCGGCTTCGCCGGCATCGAGGTGCACCGGCGTATCCTCGGTCTCGCCCACAATGCCGATTTCGAGACCATTGCCGACGCAGACCTTCGCGCCAAATGTGAAGCAAAGGCGCTGCGCTTCGGCCGCCACATCGCCGTGAACCGGCGTGAGATCCACAGCATCGACGAGGTCAACGCATTGGCCGCGCTGGTCGAACAGGAGAAGAGCCTTTGAAAGTCGGCGAACGCCACTATCGTACAATTTGGCTCAGCGACGACAAACGCTCGGTCGAGATCATCGACCAGCGCTGGCTGCCGCATGAGTTTCGCGTCGAGACGATCGGAACCGTTCCCAGCATCGCTACCGCGGTCCGCGACATGTGGGTGCGCGGCGCGCCGCTGATCGGCGTCACCGCCGCCTACGGCGTCGCCATCCAGATGACCGACGATCCCTCGGACGAAGCGCTCGACGCGGCGTGGGAGACGCTGCACAAAACGCGACCGACGGCGATCAACCTGCGCTGGGCGCTGGACGAGATGCGGCGTTTTCTCAAGCCGCTGGCGCCGGGAGAGCGCGCCGAGGCCGCCTACCGGCGCGCCGCCGAGATCGCAGACGAGGATGTCGGGCTCAATCGCGCCATCGGCGAGAACGGGCTTGCCATCATCAAGGAGATCGCGGCGAAAAAGAAGCCTGGCGAGGCGGTCAACATTCTCACCCATTGCAATGCCGGTTGGCTGGCGACGGTCGACTACGGCACCGCCACGGCGCCAATCTATCTGGCGACGGAAGCCGGCATTCCGGTCCACGTCTATGTCGACGAGACCAGGCCGCGCAACCAGGGCGCCCAGCTGACCGCCTGGGAAATGGCCGGCCACGGCGTGCCGCACACGCTGATCGTCGATAACGCCGGCGGGCATCTGATGCAGCATGGCGACATCGACATGGTGATCGTCGGCACCGACCGCACGACGGCCAATGGCGACGTCTGCAACAAGATCGGCACCTATCTCAAGGCTTTAGCCGCCGCCGACAACGACGTCCCTTTCTATGTCGCGCTCCCCTCGCCCACCATCGACTGGACGGTCGCCGACGGGCTTGCGGAAATCCCGATCGAGGAGCGCGCGAGTGACGAGGTTTCGCTGGTGTGGGGTAGGACGGCCGACGGCAAGGTCGCGCAGGTGCGCGTCTCGCCCGACGCGACGCCGGCGGCAAATCCCGCCTTCGACGTGACGCCGGCTCGGCTGGTGACAGGGCTGATCACCGAGCGCGGCGTGGCGAAGGCTTCACGCGAGGGGCTGAAGGCGATGTTTCCCGAGCGCAGTTAATCTTCCCCGGTGCTCTCTGCCGTGCTCACGCCGCACAACTACCATGAAAGCGCCGAGCACCGCCGCTTCTTCCACGAGCATTTTTTTTGGTGAAGGGCAAGGAAGCGGCGAAGGCCTGCGTTGAAATCCTTGCCGCGCGCGAGCGGATCGCCGCTTAGGCTCGACTCGGGCCGGATTTCAGCCCTGCAACAAGAATTGCGGCCGAAAAGGCTTCAAAAGGTTGCGGTAGGTTAGAAATCCGGCCAGAAGCAACGGGGCCGCCCGCCCGGGCGGCCTTTTCAAACACGGGCTCGAACCAGATACGGGAGACTATTCGTTGGCTCGCATCACACTGAGACAATTGCTCGACCATGCCGCCGAACAAGGCTATGGCGTGCCTGCCTTCAACATGAACAACATGGAACAGGGCCTCGCCATCATGGAGGCGGCCGAGGAGACCAAGTCGCCGGTCATCCTCCAGGCGAGCCGCGGGGCGCGCGCCTACGCCAATGATGTGGTGCTGGCCAAGCTGATCGACGCGCTGGTCGAGATCCACCCCGACATTCCGGTCTGCATGCATCTCGACCACGGCAACAACGAAGCGACCTGCGTCACCGCGATCCAGTACGGCTTCACCTCGGTCATGATGGACGGTTCGCTGAAGGAAGACGGCAAGTCGCCGGCCGACTACGCCTATAATTCAGGCATCACGCGCCGCGTCGTCGATATGGCGCATTGGGGCGGTGTCTCGGTGGAAGGCGAGATCGGCGTGCTCGGCTCGCTGGAGAGCGGCGGCGGCGAGCAGGAGGATGGCCACGGCGTCGAAGGCGCCATCAGCCACGATCAGTTGCTTACAGACCCGGTGCAGGCCGAGCAGTTCGTGCGCGACACCCATGTCGATGCGCTGGCGGTGGCCATGGGCACCAGCCACGGCGCCTACAAATTCTCGCGCAAGCCGGATGGCGCAGTGCTGGCGATGAACGTGATCGAGGAGATCCATCGCCGCCTGCCCAACATGCATCTGGTCATGCACGGCTCGTCATCGGTGCCGGAGGAGCTGCAGGAGATCATCAACAAATATGGCGGCCAGATGAAGCCGACCTGGGGTGTGCCGGTGGAAGAGATCCAGCGCGGCATCAAGCACGGCGTGCGCAAGATCAACATCGACACCGACAACCGCATGGCGCTGACCGGCGCGATCCGCAAGGTGCTGACCGAGAACCCGTCCGAGTTCGATCCGCGCAAATATCTGACGCCGGCCATGGCGGCGATGAAGAAGCTCTGCAAGGAACGTTTCGAGCAGTTCGGCACAGCCGGCAACGCGCCGAAGATCAAGCCGATCCCGTTGTCGGAAATGGCCAAGCGTTACAAGTCCGGCAGCCTCGACCCGAAGTTCGGCTGAGCCACCTCCTCCCGCGACCGCGTTCCAGCTGGTCGCGGGAGCACGCCCGCCCTCCCACAGCACCAATTCCGCGGAACCTCACGTCATCGGCATTGGCCAAGGAACCATCCATAGCCGAGCTTAGTTGAACTGTCCTGACGCAATGGAGGGTGCGCCGACCGGCGTCGCCGACGGGAAATGCTCGAGCCGCTCTGCTGCGACATGCCGCTTCATCCAACCTGGCCGGATCTCGTTGCGCGGCTGTTGCTGACGCTGGTCGCGGGCTTCCTCATCGGCTTGAATCGCGAGGCGCGCGGCCATTCCGCCGGCCTGCGGACGACCATCCTGGTCGGCCTCGCGGCGTGCGTGGCCATGGTCCAGGCCAACATGCTGCTCGACGTTGCCGGCAAGGGACCGGACTCATTCGTGCGCATGGATGTGCTGCGCTTTGCGCTCGGCGTGCTCACCGGCGTCGGCTTCATCGGCGGCGGCGCCATCCTCAGGCGCGGCGATCTCGTCACCGGAGTGACCACCGCCGCCACCATGTGGATCATGACGATGATCGGGCTGGCCTTCGGCGGCGGCCAGTTCGGCCTCGGCGCGATTGCTACAGCATTGACCCTGGTGACGCTGCAGGCCCTGAAGTGGGTCGATCTCAAGATCCCGCGCGACCACAAGGCGATCCTTGCGGTCTCATGGCCGAAGACAGCCCCGCCCGACCTCCAGGAGATCGTACGGCCGCTCGGATATGATGCCCGCTTCGTTGGCATGGAGCACGATGCCGACCGCGACCGCTTCGTGTTTTCCTTCCAAGTCAAATGGCGGCAGCCAGATGCAGTCGAGCCGTCAACTGAGGTGCTGGCGCTGGTCGGCCAACACTGTGAGATCGAGCGGTTTGAATTGATCAGCGAGAAAGCGCCCTGATCAGCGTCGGAAGGGTGGCGAAGCTATTCGGCTGCGCTTGGCGTTTCCGAATCCGGGCGAATAAGCTTGATGTCCGCTCCCGCCGCCCAAGCGCCGATGTCCTCCCGGCGCAGCGCCGCCGCCATCATGTCGGGAAAATGGTCCGGCGTGCAGGCGAAGACCGGGACGCCCAATGCCGCGACCGAGCCGGCCATGGAAGAGTCGTAGCCGGGACGGCCCTGGTCGGTGAGCGCCAGGAGCACAACGACATTGACGCCCGACCGCACCAGCGCAGCCAGCCGACGAAGCAGTTCCTGACCGTTGCCGCCTTCGTAGAGGTCGGTGATGAGGACGAAATGGGCCTTGGTCGGCCGCTCGATGCGCTCGGCGCAATAAGCGACCGCCTGGTTGATGTCGGTTCCGCCGCCAAGCTGGACGCCGAACAGCACCTCGACCGGATCGCTGAGCTCTTCGGTCAGATCGACGATCGCGGTGTCAAAGCAGACCAGCTTGGTGCGCACGACCGGCAAGGAGGCCATCACGGCCGCGAAGATCGAGGCGTAGATGACCGAACTTGCCATCGAGCCGGACTGATCGACGCAGAGCGTCACTTCGTCGAGGTCGACCAGCCGACGCTGGCGGCGCATGAAGCCGACGAGCTTTTCCGGCACCACGGTCTTGTGGTCTGGCTGGTAGTGGCGAAGGTTCGCCGCGATCGTGCGCGGCCAGTCGATGTCGCGCTGCCGCGGCCGGTTGGTGCGCCTGGAACGGTCGAGCGCGCCGCGGATCGCCTCGGCGGTCTTCTGCTCGAGACGCTGCATCAGCTTGGCGACGATGTCGGAAATGATCGAGCGTGCAATGTCCCTGGTCTTTTCCGGCATCGCCGAGCGCAACGAGACCAGATCGGCAACGAGATTGACGTCGGCCTCGATCGCCTTGAGGAATTCCGGCTCCATCAGCATTTGCTTCAGCTTCAGCCGCTCGAAGGCGTCCTTCTGCACGACCTGGACCACCTGCTCCGGGAAGAAAGAGCGGATATCGCCCATCCATTGCGCGACGCGCGGCGCCGAGCGGCCGAGGCCGCCGCGCCGCTTGCGCGGATCGCCGGCGTCGCCGCTGCCGTCGCCGTAGAGCGCATCGAGGGCTGCCGAAAGCCGCCGGTCCTCCTCCGACAGCGCCGAGGAAGACTCATCGTCGGCGCCGATCGCCAGGCGCCAACGGCGCTCCCGCGTCCCTTCGATCGGATGAAGATCGGGTCCGACCGTTTCATCATCCATGGTTGGGCTCCCCCGTAAGCAGCTTGCCGAGGAGACCAAAATGCCGGCGCCAGGCGTCGCCGCCATCGGGTGCCGGCGTCAGTCCGGCGGGCAGGCTCGCCCTGCGGCCGAGCACGGCCTCGATCAGGCGGCGGCGCTCCATGCTGTCGAGATTGGAAAATACGCGGCGCAGCAAAGGCAGATGCGCAACGAAGGCGTCCTCGTCGAGCGATGCCAGCCAGGAATCGACAGCGCCGCGCAGCCCCTCGTCATAGATCAGCCTCTGGCCGGCGCCGCTGAAGAAGCCTTCGAAAAAGGCGGCGGCATCGATGACCGGCGTTCCGGGCGACAGCCGCTTTGCCAAAAGGCCGGCCGTGGCCTCGGCCGAGAGGTGCCCGGCCTCGTAGAGCAGATGTGCGGCGCAGCCAGCAACGAGCGCCGTCGAGCGCGATGAATCGAGCACGGCCGCAAGGCCGTTCCGCCAGGCATCCAGGACATGCCCGTCCGGCTCGACCAGCCTGATCGCCTCGTCGGCCTTCCGCAGCGCCGCCATCAGCGCTGCGGCGGCCTGCGCGTCGAGATCGCGCGCGGCGTAAGGCAGCGCGATCGCGCCTTCGATGACCAACCGCTCCAAGAGGCCGGCAAGGCGCTGCGTCTCGGTTTTGCGCGCTTCGCCATAGCGGATGATGTCGGCAAGCGGGGGCACCGACGGAAGGAGCTCCAGGCATTCGCTGCTATGCGCCGCCTTCTCCTCGAGCGCGGCGAGGCCGGCCGCGGACGCCTCGCTCAAGGCGGCGGTGATCGCGCTTTGCACCAGCGTGGCCAGAGCATCGAGCGTCGAAGCGGCGCCGATCATCTGGACAAGCCGGCCGTTGGCGGCCTTCTCGATGGTCGGTCCGTAAATCAGGTTTTCGACCAGGCGCACGGCGTATTCCGGCTGCCAGGCCAGCAGCCAGCGCTCGCGGAACGTGCCGCGGCTGCGGCCGACATCCGTCAGCCTGCCCCAGTTCACGCCGAGCACGTTCAGCCGGTGCAGAAGCGTCGACCGAAAGAGACCGCTCTCGCTGCGCAGGTCGATGGAGAGCTCGCGCTCCAGTGCTTCAGGCTTGAGCCGCGCGGCCTTCTGGTTGCGCTGCAAATCATCGATCAGCGGCGCGAGCGGCGTGTCGGATGGAATCTCGCCGACATCGGCGCCGAGCAGCAGCTCGGCCTCGACCATCTTCCACAGCAGGGCCTCGCCGTTGAAGAGCGCCGCGATCGAGGCCTCGCGCAGTTCCTCGAAACCCGGTTTCGGGCGCTCGCGTATGGCGGCAAGCGCCCGCGCCAGACGCTCCGCCTCGATCAGCGAGGCGGTCGAAATCATATGGCCCTTGGCCCTGAGAACCGAAGCGATCCGCGCGAGCCACAGCACCGAAGCGTCGTCCTGCCCGCGCGTCTGCCACAGGTGCTTGCTCCAGCCCGGCGCGACGACACCGGCGCCATAGCCATAGCCCAGCGCCAGCCGCGGTCCGGTCCATGGCGCGAAGGTCATCGTGGTCTTCCGCCGGCCGATGCCCTTGAGCAGTGCCTGGTCGATCTTTTGCGGATGCGGAGCTTGCAGGGCGGGCACATGCCACGCGCCGCAGACGACGGCCAGCGGCCCGTCGATTTCTTTGCGCGCAGCGCCGATCTCCAGCCGCATATGCGCCTCGCGCATGGCCTCGAATTTGCCAATGGACGTCTCGCCGTCGCGCAGCGTCGTCATCGCGTCGGCGATGGCCGCGAAGATCGGCCCGGGTGCGGGATTCTGCTCGATGATATCGGACCACCAGCTTTCGCCGTCCTCATAGCCGGCGGCGCGCGCCAAGGTGCCAATCGGATCAAGGATCCGCGAGCTTGCTTCGCTCTGCTGTTCGGTGGCCTCCGGTTCGTCCGCATCGGCGTCGGTCGAACCCTCGGGCCCTTGCTCGGCAAGCCGCGCGGCGGAGGGCAGGTCGATGAAACGCAGCGCCGCCTTGTTGACGACGGCCCAAAGCGCCGCCTGATATTCGGGAGAGAATTCGGCGAAGGGCCAGAAGCGCGTCGCGGCGGGATCGTCCTCGGGGTAGCAAAGCAGCGCCACCGGCGGCTTCATGTCCGGGCTGGCAACCAGGGGCAGCAAGGGCGAGGCATCCACCGGCCCCTCGATCAGCACGGCGGCCGGCTGCAATTCCTGCAACGCTCTAACCAGGCTCGCGGCGGAGCCCGGCCCATGATGGCGAATGCCGAAATAGCTGATGCCGCCTTGCGTCATGGCTCAGATGGCCGCGTTGAGCGCCGCGTAATAACCGGCGTAGTCCGGCCGCTTCTTCAGCACCGTCTCCAGATATTCCTCCAGCACGACCTTGTCCTGGACCGGATCCTTGACGATGGCGCCGACCAGGCTTGGCGCCAGGCCTTCGGCGTGGAGCTTGCCGCCGTCGAACCAGGCCGCCTGGCTGAGGCCGCTGATCATCGTGGCGATCGCCTCGGCGGTGGAGAGCGAGCCCGACGGCGTCTTCAGCGTCACCTTGCCGTCCGAGGTCGCGCCGGAGCGCAGCTCGCGGAAGATGGTCAGCACGCGCGCGATCTCCTCGCCGACATTTTTCGGCACCGGCAGGTCCAGTCCGCCGGCCATCTCGCCGACGCGCCGAGACACGATCGAGACCTCTTCCGCCATGTCCTCCGGCAGCGGCAGCACCACGACATTGAAACGGCGCTTCAGCGCCGAGGAGAGTTCGTTGACGCCCTTGTCGCGATTGTTCGCGGTGGCGATGATGTTGAAGCCGCGCTGCGCGTAGATCGAGGTGTTCAGCTCCGGCACCGGCATCATCTTTTCGGACAGCACGGTGATCAGCGTGTCCTGCACGTCGGAGCCCATGCGCGTCAGCTCTTCCAAGCGGCAGAGCTTGCCTTCCTGCATGGCGCGGTAGAGCGGCGTCGGCACCAGCGCCTCCTGGCTCGGCCCCTTCGCCAAGAGCTGCGCATAGTTCCAGCCGTAGCGGATCTGATTCTCGTCGGTGCCGGCCGTGCATTGCACGATCAGCGTCGAGTTTCCCATGATGGCGCCGGCGAGATGTTCCGAGACCCAGGATTTTGCCGTTCCCGGCACGCCGAGCAGGAGCAGCGCCCGGTCGGTCGCGAGCGTCGCCACCGCGGTTTCCATCAATTGCCGACGTCCGACATATTTCGGGGTGATAAGCGTGCCGTCGCCCGCCTTGCCGCCCATCAGGTAAGTGAGGACAGCCTTGGGCGACAGGCTCCAGCCGGCAGGCTTCTGGCGGTCGTCGTCGCGCGCGAGCGCCTGCAGTTCGGAGGCATAGACCTGCTCGGCCGGAAGGCGGATGGCTGCGTTCATGCGATCTTCTCCGGGTTGATCATCTGTCGGATTGCGAAGGGTTTCCGGCCAGCGCCGCATTGAGCCGCAGCAGGCCGAGGGATGGGGAAGCGGGCGACAGGCCGGCGGCGATCACCTCGTCGATCAATTTTTCCGCCGCCTCCGGATTGGCCAGAAAGCCTAGGGTCTCGAGATACTGCTCGGCGCTTCGTTTCATGACGTCGTTGTCACCCGAGACGGCGGAACGCAGCGCTGGAAGCGTCTTGCTCCTTGCGAGGTCGCTCCATTCCAGCCAGCCTGCTTCCGCGCCTTCGACCAGGTTGAGCGCGGCCAGATTTTGCCCATCATCCAGGATCTGCCTGATCAGGACACGCTTCCTGCCGTTGTCCAAGCGCGACATGAGCTGGAGGACGAGAAGCGCCAGCCTGCCGCCGGCGGCGACAAGCAAATCCGCCAAACAGGCGACCGCCGCATCGCTGCCGGACACCGCGATCATTCGAACGAGAAAGAGATCGGCACCCTCATCGACGCCGAACTGCCATGCGCCAATGAAATCGGGCTCAGTCTTGCCGAATTGGGCGATGAGATCGCCGAAGTAACAGGACGCGAACAGGTCGGCGCGACGCGACTGTTGCGCAGGCGACTTGGGTTTTATCGGCGTGTAGGTGGTGCGGCGGCGGATGAAGCCGGATTTGCCTTCCTCAATGAAAGCGGCGAGCTCGGCTATCGGATCTTTCGACGCGCCATCCGCTGGATCGCTACGTTCACCCAACCTTGCCAGGAGCCGGCCGGCCGTTTCGCGCACCTTGCCTGAGCGATCGGCGGACAGGCTCTTTAGAAATGGAATGTCATCGGCACTCAAGCCGAAGCGCATCAGCTCCACGAGCGCAAGCCTGACCTCCGCCGGCTCGCTCGCTCCCTTGGTCTCAATCAACGTCCGCGCCAAGACAGGCATGGTGCGCCGTAATTCGACCAAAGCTGTACGGCGCGCGGCAGGATAAAAATCATCCCAGGTTTCAGCGGTGAGTTGTCGTCGTCGAGACTGCCTGTCGCCATCCGCGCCTGCTTGCCAGTCGACCCAGGGAGCATAGATATCTGGGCTTTCCTGATCCGACGCAGCAGGCATCCAATCCATCGGATGCAGCACGAAGCCTCGGCTGGCGACGAGTGTGGCCACGCGGGTCTTGAGCCTCGCATCAGCGGCGTATTTCAATGCGGCACGCAGCAACGGTCGCAGCCAATCAGGAAGCATCGGCAGCGCGAGCATCGGCAGCGGCGGACGGCGTTTCAAGGTTTTGGGCGCCGCCGGCCGAAGCGCGACATCCAGCGCCTGCGCGGCGATCGCCAAGAGCCGACGTTCCTGCTCGTCCGAGCTGGAGGCAGCCGCGAACTCCTTCCATTCGGCGGGCGCCAATTCGAAAGCGGCGCCGCCCGAAATCCAGTTGTCGCGAAGCCTCGCCAGCCCTGCCTGCTCGAGCTCGTTCATGAGAGATTGAGCCTCCCGACGCTGCTTTGTGAGGCCAGAAGCTCGAGCCTGGCGCCGTTCCACAGCGCTGCCGTGACTGTCAGATCGAGGCCAAGCAAGGTCTGGTTGACGGAGCCGGCGACAGGCAGGGCGATGCCATGCGAATCGTTCGCCGCCTGCCACCAGGCGCCATCCTTCTCGTCCAGCGCGATCGCGCCCGCCGGCAGGAGGATCGGACAGTCGGACAGCCACGGCGCGCCGTCCTGGAAAGCTGCATAGGCGGCCAGCGGATCGCCGGCAGCGTTCGGAGCAAAATCGGGCCAATTGCCGGACGACGCATCGCCCAGGCGTTCTGCGACCAGTGCGCGAAGCGGAATTCGGGATGGATAGAACACCAGCCTCGCCTTGAAGCGATCCCCCGGCGCGAAGGCGCCGGAGCGGCGCCCGGCCGAGGCCGGGAAGAAGTCCAGGAGGACGGCAAATCGTGGGATTGGGCTTTTCAGATCGAGCAGCCAGGTCGCGTGGCTGACCAGGCCGTCGCGACGGGCCTCGATCTTCTCTCCCAGCACCTCCCAGTCGCTCTCGACCTGGACGGCATCCGGATTGGCAAGGATCTGGTCGCGTGTTTCGGATGTCGAGACCAGGCGCTTCAGCTCGGGATCGTCGGGCGCGGCACGCCAGGCCTTGGCGAGCAGCACCAGCTTACCGAGCTCGCGGATCGCGGCATCCGGCCGCTCTTCGTTGCGCAGCGCCATCAGTTTCGCGGGCAGCTCGTCGATACGCCCGGCCAAAGCGGTCGCCTTGAGGTCGACAAGCCGCGCCGCGATGCGGCGGCAGCGTTCGCTGCTGGCGTCGACAAATCCGGCAAGGCCGAGCCGAAGCTGGTCGGCGATCCATTGATCGAGCTCATCGAGCGCGGCCGAAACGGCGCTTCGCGTATCCTCGGCCCGCTTGCGCTGCGCCGCCTCGCGGCGTTCGGCGGCCGCGGCGTCTTCTACAGGAGCGCTTTGCTCGGGCCGCAACGCCTCGTCGATGCTTTTGCTTTCCGCGCTTGCCGGCGCCGGCGTCGGCGACTGGCCCGGCTTGCGGCGCCGGCCGAGCCAGTCATTGACCCATTCCGGCGTCTGGTCGACCCGATCGAAGCTGGCGGGCGCGGTGGCGCCGATCCACATCAGCCCCAGTATGTGCTTGCACGGAAATTTTCGCGATGGACAGGTGCATTTGTAGCCGTGGTCGCGGGCATCGAATGCGACGCGGTAGGGATTCGCTCCCGAGCCCTGGCATTCGCCCCAGATGAGGCCCAGCTGTTCGTTTGTCTCGAGGCGGGGCCAGTTCGACCGCTTGGTCAGCTTGGCGGCGGCGCCGAGCGAGGCCTGGTCGGGCGCGAGCGCCTCGATTGTTGTCAAATCCAGCTGCAAGCCGCTCCCTCATGGCCCCCGAAGCATGATGTCGCGACGATAGATACCTGTTTGCGGCGCGCTGGTGTAGCTCCAGCCGCTGAAAAGTTGGTGCCTTGTCTAACGTTGCGTTGCCCTGTTCATCGTCAGGCGCGCGAACCCACCAGGACGGCGTGCACAGCATAGGCGCGGCGATCCTCGGCGCCGACGGGCAGCCGATCGGCACGCTGTCGATCGCCTCCCCTGTCTCGCGCGTCGACGATGCGGTCGCGGCCGCCCAGGGCGAGGCGGCGATCAGGGCGGCGAGGCTCATCTCGGCGCGGCTGACCGGCGAGGCATGACTCATCTTCCCCGTTGCGGCGAAGATGGTTAGGTGCTGCCGACGCCGTCCCGATGGCAGCTGGCGTCGTGCCCCAGCTTCTCCAAGCCTGATGTCATCATCTGCCTACTCAACCGGTTGCTTCGCGTTCCGCAACCGGCGGATTTCGCGGCCGAATTCCTCGCCGTCAAACACCGTCCTGGTAAAATTCGATCGGGAGTCCATCGGGATCGGCGATGAAGGTAAACAATCGTCCCGTGTATGGATCTGTTCGGATGGGCTCCACCTCGACGTCTCGCGACCGAAGCAGGTCGGCTGTTGCCTCGACCGAGGCGACCGAGAATGCAATATGCCTTAATCCACAGGCCTCGGGCCTGCTGGGCCGGCTTGGCGGATCAGGGAAACTGAACAGTTCGATCTGGATGGGACCGTGACGCAAATCGCACTTCCAAGACTGCCTTTCGGGGCGCCAGTTTTCGGCCAGAACGACGAAACCGAGCTTGTTCGTGTAGAACTGCTTGGAGGTCTCATAGTCACTGCAGATGATTGCGACATGATGGACAGCCAGGAGCATCAGATTGGCCTCGCGTAAGCGTCGATAACGGCGACCCAGCACAGTCGCATCGGGTATACCTTGGCGCAACCAGGCGCCGACACCGGCCGTGCCGGCTTGGGCGAGCATCTCCACAAAGTCCGGCCACCCTCCCCTCGAGGGGAGCTTATCCGAGCGCTATTCACGCCGTCCTGAGGTCGGTGTACTTCTCGATCGCGTGCTGCGACTTGTCTCTGCCGAAGCCGGACTGCTTGAAGCCGCCGAGCGGTACCGTGATGTCGGCGCCGCCATAGGTGTTGACGTGGACCGCGCCGGCATTGATGGCGCGCACCATGCGATGCGCGGTCGAACGCTTCGAGGTGCACACGGCAGAAGCAAGACCATAGACGGTGGCGTTGGCAAGGCGCACCGCCTCTTCCTGGCTTTCGAAGCGCATGACACCGAGCGCCGGCACGCACAATGTGATGTTCGGGCGCGTCGTCGACATCCGCCACGGCAGCGACGAGGCGGCGCTGCTCCGTGTCGGGCGCAACTACATGCAGCCCAGCGCGCTGGGGAGTTTCGGTGGCTAGTCGGGTCAGTCCGGCGCTGACTCCGACTCGATCAGGCTTTCCAGCATGTCCAGCAGGCGTTCGTGCTGCTCGGCGCCGTAACGCTTCTCGATGGCGTCGTGGATGGCGGTGCGCTCGGGCGCCAGCTCCTCGATCAGCGCCACGCCGGCCGGGCTGATGGCGAGCAGTGCGCGGCGGCCGTCATCCTTGACCTTGTTGCGGGTGATGAATTCGCGCTCGTCCAGTGCTTTGATGATGCGGGTGAGGCTGGGCGGCAGGATCGAGGCGCGGTTGGCGAGCTCGGTCGCTTCCAGCGGACCGGTCTCGGCAAGCACGCGCAGCACGCGCCATTGCTGCTCGGTGATGTCGTGGCGAGCAAGCATCGGACGAAAATGCGCCATGATCACTTCACGAGCGCGAAGCAGAGCCATGGGCAGGGAACGGCGGGTGCTGGGCGGCAGCAGAGTCAACTCTCCGAAAAGTTCCAGTCCAGTACGACTCGCAACAGAAATTAACGCTCGGATCGCAGCTATATCCGCGATTTCTCCGAGAGCGGCAATCCCGTCCCCGACGACCCCGTCGACATGGGAACGAGCGCTTGACATTCGGTCGCCAAGCCCTTGCCCCACATGGCGATCGAATATTCGGCGAATCTCGACGCGAGGTCGAGATGAGCGAGCTTTGCGCGCCCGTTTCACGCATCATCCTCGAGACCGGCCTGTTCGAGCCCGGCGCCGTGCGGGTGCGCGCCTTCCGTGCAGATGCCTATGCGATCGCGGACCGGCTCCCCGAGAACGGCTTCATCGACATGAATTTCCGCATCGGCAGGGGCCGCAGCGCGGAGGAGAAGAAGCGGACCGGCGAGGCGATCTTCAAGGGGTCATCGCGCGCGTTCTATGTCACACGCTCGGCCTGCAGGTGAGCGACGAGACCAGCGACGCGATCTATCTGCGCGCGCTGGAGGAGCGCGGCCACCCCAGCCCGCGCGAGGCAGACCTGCGCTGGATCGGCGCCATCGTGTCGCGCAACGGCGAGGTGGAGGAGACGGGGCTCGGCGCCGGCGTGCTCGATCATCCGGCCAAGGGCATTGTGTGGCTCGCCAACCGGCTTCACCAATACCGCATGCAAATCGAGGCCGGACAGGTGGTGCTGTCGGGCTCCTTCATCCGGCCGGTCGAATGCCGGCATGGCGATCGGACCGTCTCGGATTTCGGGCCCCTTGGTGCGATCCGCATCGCTTTCGCCTGACCGGCAATCCTCGCTCCGCGAATTTGCAAGCTGCGCGCTGCCCCAAAGAAAAAGGCCGGGCGCGAAAGCGGCCCGGCCAAGAAATGAAGGTCATAACCTTCAGAGGGGAACATCGCCCGGCGCAATGGGAGGAAAACACCGAGCGATGGCCTCTATTTGGGGCGGTTGCGGTATATTTTCCACGAACTGAATTCCAAAAACTGGCCGAAAGGCGAAAAAATATCGCGCGGGCAGCGGCAAAGCTCAGCCGGCCGCCGCTGCCTTTTCCAGAAGATCGGCATAGTGCTGCCGGGCCACGTCGGGATGCGACCTCAGACGGCTCTTCAGCACATTGGTTCCGACGTTTCGGAAGAGCGGGTTGTCGGGATCGCTGGCCGGCCCGCGCGCCTCAGCCGCCAGTTCCTGCGGAAGGTCGAGCAGCGGGATGGTCGCGTCGAGCCGGGCGCTGAAGAAGAACGGCACCGAAATCCGCTCGACGCCTTGCGGCGGTGTGACGACGCGGTGCACGGTTGCTCTCAGATACCCGTTCGAAGCGAGTTCGAGCAGTTCGCCGATGTTGACCACGAGCGTTTGCGGAATCGGATCCACATTCACCCAGCTGCCATCATATTCGACCTGCAGCCCCTTGTTCTCGTCCTGCAGCAGAAGGGTGAGGAAACCGCCATCCTTATGCGCGCCGACGCCCTGGTCGTCACCGGTGGCGTCGCGGCCTGGGTAGCGCACGATCTTCATGCGGTGGTTGGGCTCGCTGCCATAGATCGGGTCGAAGGCGTCCTCCGGCTGATCGAGTGACAGCGCGAAGGCCTTGAGCAGCCGGATGGCTACCTCCGTCGCCTTGGTCTGCCAGGCAAGCAGCGCCGGCTTCAGTTCGGGCAACGCAGCCGGCCACTGGTTCGGACCTTGCAGCCGGGTCCAGGCCGGCACGCTCGGCCCTTGCGAAATGGTCGCGCGCTCGACGCCGATGTCGAGCTGCTCGCGCCAGTCGGCCTTGCCCCTGGTCAGCTCGCCGCCGGCACGCGTGTAGCCGCGAAATTGCGGCGACTTCACCATCTCGATGGCCAGCTTGTCGGCCTCCGACAAGGCAAAGAAGCGCCGCGCGGCATCGAGCACCGCGTCGATGTCCGGCTGCGTTATGCCGTGGCCGCTGAGATAGAAGAAGCCGACATCGCGAGCGGCGGTGCGCAGATCAAACAAGAAGGTCCGCAGTTCCGACTCGCCCTGCTCCAGTCGGTCGAGATCGAGCACCGGGATTATTCTGGCCATGGACAGCTTCCTCTTGGCGGCAACTCTCTGTTTTTCGCAAGTCCGGACGGAAAACCGATGCGCACTTTTCCTGGAATTGCTCGAGCAACCCCGCCGCACGATGACATGCGCGTCATTGCAGGTGAAGAAACGCGCCAACCAATCTCGTTGCAAATGGAGCAAGCCGCCGCTCAATTCCCGGGTTTTCGCGGCAAATTGCGTTCATTCGACTTCCGCTTCTCGCGTTTCGCCTATCCGCGATGATCCAGCCACGCGACCAGCCGGTCACACCACTGGATGCCGCAGACCAGCACGATCAGCACCACCACCGCCGCAACCATGACGCCGGTCTCGCATCGCGGCGCGTTATTGCACGGTTCGTGGAATGGATCGTCAGAACGTCTCGACCCAGGGCCTCATCTCGACCTCGAAGCTCCAGGCGCTGCGATGCTGGCGGTGGACTGCGAGATAGGTCTCGGCGATCGCGTCCGGCGAGAGGCGGCGATCCGGCCGGTCTGGCTCGGCCGCCTGCCCGGGCGGCTCGATCTGGCCGTCGATGATGAAATGCGCGACATGGATGTTCTTCGGACCTAGCTCGCGCGCCATCGACTGCGCCAGCCCGCGCAGCCCGAATTTCGGCATGGCGAAGCCGGCCGAGCCGGAGAAGCCCTTGAGACTCGCAGTGGCGCCGGTGAACAGGATCGAGCCGGAGCCGCGCGCAACAAGCCGGCGCGCCGCCTGCTGGCCGACGAGGAAGCCGCCATAGGCGCCGACGAGCAGGGCCTGCTTGACCGCCTCCGGATCGAGCTCGGCGATCGGGCCGCGCGTGCGGCCGCTGGCGTTGAAGACGGCAATTTCGAGGGAGCCGGCCTTGTCGGCCGCCTCGAACAGCCGCGCGACGGAGGCGGCATCCGACACGTCCGTCTCCACCGCCCGCGCACCCGTCTCCTGAACCAGCGCGGAGAGCTTGTCGACATTGCGGGCGGCCAGCACGACGCGAAAACCTTGCTTGCCGAGGAGCCGCGCCAGCGAAGCGCTGAGGCCAGCTCCAGCGCCTGCGATCACTGCGACATTGGCGGCCATGTCGTTCCTCCTGCGAGTACGCGTTGTTCAAGTTGAGGTCGATAATCGCACAAGCTCGCTCCTTCGGCGGCAAGAGGCAAGGACCAGGTTGCTCCGTTTTGGCAGTTCGACGCAAAGGCGGTGCGCGGTGAGAAGTCCCGGCGCAGCCGAAAGACTTGCCTGTCGCGTCGATCCGTCCGACACGTGGTTCAGCGGCGATTCGAGGAACGACCATGGAACCAATCTGGGCCGTCGGCTTGATGACCGGTACGGTGCTTGACGGCAATATCGACGTGGCGCTGATTAAAACCGACGGCGAGCGCATCGCCGACGCCGGTACATACACATTGGCCCCCTACCCGCAATCGATCCGCGCCCTGCTCGAAGAAACGCTGCGCCAAGCACGCGTCTGGAATTTCGAGGGGCCGGAGCCGGCGATTTTTCGCGAGGCGGAGGAGGCGCTGACGCGCGCGCAGTCGGCGGCGGTCAGGGATTTGGTCGAAAGCCAGGGCATGACGATGGCCGATATCGGCGTCGTCGGCTTCCACGGCCAGACGGTGCTGCATCGCGCCCCGCAGGCGGGACGGATCGGTCGCACGCGCCAGCTCGGCGACGGCGAGCTGATGGCCGCCCTGCTTGGCACCAAAGTCGCCTATGACTTCCGCACGGCCGATGTGGCGGCCGGCGGACAAGGCGCGCCGCTCGCTGCCGCGTATCATGCGGCGCTGCTCAAAGAGGCCGACGCCAGCGGCGACACCGCGGTGCTCAATCTGGGCGGCGTCGGCAACATCACCTGGTGGGACGGCAAAGACAACATCGTCGCCTTCGACACCGGGCCGGCCAATGCGCCGGTCAATGATTTCATCAAGGCGAAGGGCCTCGGCGAGATGGATCGCGACGGCAGACTGGCTGCCGCGGGTACGGTCGACGAGGCAAGGCTAGAGCGGCTGCTGCAGCATCCGTATCTGACGAAGCCTTACCCAAAATCGCTTGACCGCTTCGACTTCACCGCGGCCATGGCCGACGGGCTCGGCGCGGAGGACGGCGCGGCGACGCTGACGGCTTTCACCGTCTCGGCGGTCGGCAAGGCGCTCGATCTGTTGCCGCGCCGGCCAAGACGACTGGCGGTCAGCGGCGGCGGCCGCCGCAACCCGACCATGATGGCGATGCTCGGCCAGCGCGCCGGCGTCGAAGTGGTGCAAGCCGAGACGCTCGGCTGGAAGGGCGACGCGGTCGAAGCGGAATGCTTCGCGTTCCTCGCGGTGCGCGTGCTGCGCGGCCTGCCGATCAGCTTTCCGAGCACCACCGGGGTGCCGCAGCCGATGCGCGGTGGAAAGCTCGCGGGTTAAGACAACTTCTTCTGCATGAAGATGCGGCTGCGACCGACCGGAAAATCGGCGAGCGTGCCGAACGGCTGGTAGCCCTGGCGCTGATAGACCTTGGCTGCGGTCGGATTGAAAGTGTCGATCCACGCGGCCTGGCAGCCGCGCGCCAGCGCTTCCCGTTCGGCTGCGTCCAGCATGCTCGCGGCGATGTGCCGGCCACGCCAGGTTTCGTCGACCCAGAGCCATTGCACATAGAGCCAGCCCCAGGCGGTGTAACCGGAGATGCCGGCGACGATCGCGCCGGCGTCGTCGCGAACGAAGACGGCGAGCGTCTTCCGGCCCGAGGCACCGACATCGCTGTCGTTGAAGGCGGTCAAGCCCTCGCCGACACGGGCGAGATCCTGCGGCAAGGGCTCGGCGGTGATCTCGAGCGTCATCTTCACGGTGGCTCCGGTGCGGTTCGGAAGCCAGCCTTAGCCAAGGAGCGAAGCGACACGCAAGCCTATTGCCGGGCAGAGCGCCACGCTGCGGCCGATGCCGCCACCAGCATCAGCAAGGCGGCGACCAGGGCGCAGTTGGCGAAGCCGAGGGCGGTGTAGAGCGGGCCGAAACCGGCGGTGCCGACGGTTACGGCGAAATAGGTGACTGCGCTGTTCAGGCCCATGATCGTGCCGCGCCGCGCGGCGTCGAGCGCGGTGAGCCGCATCACCAGAACGTTCAGCCCGAAATGGTTGGCAAGGCCCCAGACGGCGATCGTCGCCATCAGCAGGCCGAAGGTGCCGCTGGCCGAGGCGATCGCCACATAGACGGCGGCGACCAGCAGATAGGCGAAGGGCATGACACGGCGGGCGCCGAGACGGTCGATGACGCCGTCAAGCAGCGCCGCCGCGCCGAAGCCGAGCCCGTAAGCGATCGCCGCCAGCCCGTTGGCGCTGACCGGCTCGCCGAGACCTTCATGGAGATGATCGCCGAGATAGCCGTAGACGCCATAGAAGGCGGTCATGAAGGCGCCGCAGGCGATCAGCAGCGGCAGGATTCCGGGCACAGCCAGCGCGCCGAGCGGCGACGGTGCCGGACCGCTTTTCCTGGTGTCGCGCAGCGAGCTGACCGACAGGCCGGCGACGGCGGCTCCGGCGAGAAGCGCGACAGCGGCGAAGACGGCCCGCCAATGGATCAGATCGGCAAGCACCGCCGACAGCGACACTCCGGCGACCATGGACAGCGTCCAGCCGGTCAGCACGACGCCGATCGTTCCGCTCTCGCGGCCGGGCGGCGCGATCGCTGCGGAGCTGGCGTAGATCGCCGGCATGGCGACGCCAGCAGCGATGCCGGCAACGAGCTGGGCCGCGACCAGCGCCGCCACCGTCGGCGCGAGCGCGCTGCCCACCAGCGCCAGCGCAAGCAACAGCAATGCGCCCTGCAGCATGCGGCGGGCGCCGATCCGGTCGATATAGCGGGCAAGAAAAAGCGCGCTGGCCGAGGTGCCGAGGCCGAAGGCAGCGGCGGCCGTCATCACCGCCGGCACGCTTGCCGCGAAGGATGCCGCGACGGCGGGCGCTATCGGCCCGAGAACCAGTGAGTTGGAGCCGATGACGGCGATGCAGCCGGTGAGCAGGTAGGCTGCGGCCGGGATCGGTGCACGGGACGCCGCAGCCAGAATCGCTGATTGATCACTGTTCGACATATCTCCATAATGGCCGAATTGAATTCAGCATCAATGGAGAATTTCCAAATGGACTCAGAAACAGATGACGTTCAGCGGAACAAGCAGCCAACCCGTGAGGTCGACCCGATCGACCGAAAAATATTAGGCGTTCTGGTCGATGATGCGACCATCAGTTATGCCGAGCTCGGCGATCGCGTCGGCCTGTCGCCACCGGCGGCGCATGAGCGGGTGAAGCGGCTCAGGCGCAGCGGCGCCATCCGCGCCACCTCGGCGATCATCGATCCGAAGGCGGTGAAGAAGCCGCTGCTCGCCTTCGTGCACATCGATACCAGGGGCTGGGGCAAGACGCCGGAATTGATGGCGATCTCGGAATGCCCGGAAGTGGAAGAGATCCATTCGGTCGCCGGCGACACCTGCATGCTGCTCAAGGTACGCACCGAGGATACAAGGGCGCTGGAAGGCCTGCTGTCGCGTATCTACGAGACGCCGGGCGTGGTCTCGACGCGCAGCTATGTGGTGCTTTCAACCTATCTCGAACGGCCGGTCCAGCCAGAGATCACGGCCGAATGGCCGGCACCCAAACATATGGCGACGCCTGTCTACTAATCCACCGGCTTAGGGGGTCGTGGCGCTGCGATAGATATCGAGGACGCGCGTGACGCTGGCAATCAGAAGCTCATGCGCGGTCGGCGTGATCCGACCGGCGCCGAGCTCGGCATCGAGATGGCCGAGATACTGGCTAATCAGGGGGCGTGGAATTTCACGCTTGCCGAGTGCCGCCAGCAGCGCTTCGGTCGCATGCTGTGCGTCGGGCAATGGCCAGTAGTAGCGGATGCGGTCGCTGAAGGAGAAATGCCGCTGCAGGCGCTGCTCGTCAGGCGTTCCCGGATAATATTTCTGCCAATTGCCGGGCGAGGCCAGCATGATGCGTTCCATCGCGGCCGGCAGGCTTTCGCGCGAGGGATCGGGCGCGAGCGCGTCGGCGATGTGGCTCAGGCCATAGAGCGCCTCGCGCAATGCGAAGGTGAGCCAGGGGCCGACCTTGAGGATGGCGAAGCCGTCGCGCACGAGCGCGGCCAAAGCTTCCGCGGGCTGATAGTCGGTCGAATGCGCCTCGAAGACGAATTGCGGCTGGCTTTCCAGGGCAGCGACCAGCTTCGTCGCCCTCTCGGGCGCATAGGCGATGATGTCGGCATTGCCGAATTCGACGCCGGGCTGAACGACGACACCGACGGCCCGGGCAAAAGCGGCATCGAGGCCGAGACGGGAGAAGGCCTGGCGATGGAGCTCGACCGTGCGGAGCGCATCGGCCGGCTCGGTCACATGCATATGGTCGAGCGCTTCCAGCGCGCCGCCCGGAACCGGCACTTCGGTGCCGATGATGTAGACGGGTTTTTCACCGCCCGAGCGGGCGACCGCCGCCTCGGCAACCGCCGCAAGCTCCGCCGCGCGCGCGGCAATCGTCTCGTCGGCGAGTGCCACGGAATCGTCGGCACAAGCCATGCTGGTGTCGAGATGCAGCTTGGTGAAGCCGGCGGAGGCATAGGCGTCGATCATCGCCGCCGCCTTGTTCATCGCTTCCGCCGCGGGCAGATGCTTCCACGGATTCGGGCCGAGGTGATCGCCGCCGAGGATCAGCCGGTCGAACGGAAAGCCGGTCCTGCCTGCTTGCGTCTCGACGAAGGCTCGAAAGGCGGCCGGGGTCATGCCGGTATAGCCGCCCTCGTGATTGACCTGGTTGCAGGTCGCCTCGATCAGCACATCGGCGCCATTCCTCGCGCCGTGGCGGAGCGTCGCTTCGATCACCAGCGGGTGCGCCGAACAGATCGAGGCGATGCCGCCCTTCGCGCCTGCCGCGCGGCGAGCGGCGATGCCAGCGAATCTTGTCGTGGCGCCGGTCATGCGCGTGCGGTCGCTTTTGCGATGAAGGCCTCGACGTCGGCGAGCCGGTGAATGCCTTCCATCGGCCCCTTGCGGGTAACGGCGAGCGCGCCGCAGGCATTGGCGATGCGCAGTGCATCGGCGGGCGAGGCACCGCGCAGCCAGAAGGAAACGAAGGCGGCGCCGAAGCAATCGCCGGCGCCGGTCGGATCGACTTCCTCGACCACAAAGCCGGGCATGGCGAGCGTGCCCTTGCGGTCGTGATAAGTGGCGCCATCGGCGCCTTTCTTCAGCACGATGCAGGAGATGCCTCGCCCCAGCAATTCGCGGACCGCGGCCTGTTCGTCGCTGGCGGACGAGAAAAGGAACAGTTCGTTGCCGCTCGGCAGGAAGACATCTGTCTGCGCGAGCACATGATCGAGCGCCTGACGCGTGCCGGACGCCTGCATGATCTCGCGACGGATGTTCGGATCGAAGGACACCGTGCCGCTCTTGGCCTTCACGGCCGCGATCGCGGCGAGTGCGACGTCGGTGGCGCGATCGGAAAAAAGCGAAGAGCCCATGACATGGACATGATCGGCTCCGGCCAAGAGCCGCTTCGCGGCATCGTCCATTTCCAAAAGGCCGGCGGCGCTGTTCCGGATATTGAAAACAAAATGCCTGGATGCATCGGTCCGGTAGGCGACGAAGGCGGTGCCGGTTGCATGGCCTTCACGGACGGCGATTGCCGAAACGTCGGCGCCGAGCGCGCTGAGCCGGTCGATGTTCAACTGGCCGAAATCGTCCCCGCCGACGGCGCCGATGAGACCCGCAGGCTGGCCGAGCGCCGCCGCTTGGCCGATGAAGATCGCCGGGGCGCCGGACGGAAAGGGGCCGGCGAGCGGACCGGGCTCGAGGAAGCTCTGGCCGATTGATTCCGCCATGATCTCGACGAGGATCTCGCCGGCTGAGACCAGCTTCTTCATCACGTCCTCCCAGCATTCGCCATGCATGGCTTTACGGCTTGGAATACGGCCCCCTCTTTTTCACGTCAATTAATAAATTTACGCATGGAATAATTTCTCCGGACGCGTTGAAACTTGCGGAGCTTCCTGTAAAGTTTCAACTTGCAGGCGCACGCCGATGCGCCGTATGAGCGCCGGAGCAGCCCATGGGAGCGAGGTCCCATGCCGCGAGGGTTTGGATGCCGATGACTCACAAGACGATGGAGGAGTTCGCCCGTTCCTGCGGCGTCTCCAGGCCGACCTTGTCGAAATTCTTCGACGATCCGACCAGCGTCAAGCCGGCGACGCGAAAACGCATCGAGGATGCGCTGCGCTCGTCCGACTATCAGCCCAATCTGTTCGCGCGAAACCTCAACCGCAAGCGCACCCGCAGCATCGGCATCGTCGTGCCGACGGTGACCGACCCGTTCTATTCCGAGATGGTCAGCCGCATCGAACTCAGGCTGCGCGACGAAGGCTATTGGCCGATCGTCATTTCCTCGCATGGATCGAGCGAACTGGAAGCCGAGGCGACGCGGACGATCCTGTCGTTGAAGGTCTCCGGCGCGCTGATCGCACCGCTCGGCCGGCGCTCGGACCAGCGGGCGATCGAGAAGCTGACGCAGGCGATCCCGATTGTCTATTTCGACACCTATCTCGAAGGCGGCACGCCTTTCGTCGGCAACAACAATGTGCAGAGCATGTCGACCATCGTCGACTATCTCTGCCGCTCGGGCGATGCCCCCGTCTATTTCGATATTCCGCACGTCAATCATAATTCGCGCGAGCGGGTGGAGAGTTATGTCGATGCCATGAAGCGGCTCGGGCAGGAGCCGCTCGTCTTCGGCAATACCGACGACTACACATGGGAGTTCGAACGGATCGGCTACGAACAGACGGAAAAGCTGCTCGGCAATGGCGGCCTGCCGGGCAAGACCATATTGTGCGCCAACGATCGTCTCGCCTTCGGCGTGATGGCGGCCGCCTTCTCGAAAGGGCTGAAGGTGGGCCGCAAGGCGGATTGCGACCTGCGGGTGGCTGCGCATGACGACCATCCGCTCAGCCGCTACACCTGCCCGGCGCTCACCACCATGGCGCAGGATTTCGCGGCGATGGCCGGAAGCAGCGTCGAGACGCTGCTTACCCTGCTCGACGAGGACGGCGCGCCCGTCGCGCCGAAGGTCAGTCTCGACGCGACGCTGGTGATGCGCCAGTCGGCCTAGGGATACCGAACTCCCGCTGGGCGATCACGGCGCCTCAGGCAAGCAGGCTCGCCGCCTCGTCTTCGCCGAGCAGCGGCGGCTGGTCGACCGAGCCGACGACGGCGACGGAGTTCCGGCTTTCGCCGGAGGCGAGGATCGCTTCCATGACCTCGAGCACGTGCAGCGCCAGTTCGCCGGACGCGCGGGGTCTGCGCCCTTCCGACAGCGACCTCGCCAGGTCGGCGACGCCGAGCATGCGATAGTTGGCGCGGTCCGGTCCGGCATAGGGCCAGTTGCGCGCGCCGTAGAACTCGCCTTCGCTCTCGAAATCCCTCCAGTCGGCGCCGTGCGCCGACAATGAGACCGTGCCGCCAAACGTGTCGGGATCGGGTAGCCTGAGCGAGCCTTCCGTCCCGTGTAGCTCGATCGGATGGTTGGAATGCTTGAAGACGTCCCAAGAGGCGCCGAAGGTGACGGTGGCGCCGTAGTGGAATTCGAGCAGCGACAGGATGTTGGTCGGCGTGCCGACCCTGAAGCTGGTGTTTTTGTAAGGGCCTTCGGCGGTGATCAGGCGCTCGTCCTGACCGCGCGTCGTCATCGCCATGACGCGGGCGACCGGGCCGAGCAGGTTGACCAGCATCGTCAGGTAGTATGGCCCCATGTCGAACACCGGACCGCCGCCCGGCTGATAGTAGAATTGCGGATTGGGATGCCAATGCTCCATGCCGCGCCCCATCATGAAGGCGGTGCCGGTCACGGCGCGGCCGATCGCGCCCTCGTCCATTAGGCGGCGGGCACGCCGCCCGGCTGCGCCGAGGAAGGTCTCTGGAGCCGAGCCCAGCAGCAGATCGCGCTTCGCCGCCTCCGCGACCAGCCGGCGGCCCTCGCCGGCCGAGGTCGCCAGAGGCTTTTCCGTGAAGACGTGCTTGCCCGCGGAAAGCGCCGAATGGGTGATGTCGAAATGCGCCGACGGAACGGTGAGGTTGAGGACGAGATCGACCTCGGGATCGGCCAGCAGCGCATCGACCGGCAGCGCGCGGATACCGTATTCCCTGGCCCGTAGCGCGGCCATGTCGGCGGAAATATCGGCGCAGGCGCGCAGTTCCACGCCGGCGAAAAGTGCTGCGTTGCGCAAATAGGTCATCGATATGTTGCCGCAACCGATAACGCCGATACCGAGCTTCGCTCCTGACTTTGCTTGCATTTTCCTTCCGACCTCCCGGTGCGGCACCGCCGCAGACAACCCGCTGCAACGGCGGCGGACCATGTTCGTGACTCGCTATAGCGCATTTTAAATCTTGACGCGCGTAAAATTTTTATAGAGCATGTGAAAATGCTGGCTCGACATCGGGGGCCGCCAGCTCAAAACGATTGAGGAATTTTGCACTCATGAGCCTAGGAACCAAGGTGCGCCTTGCGCGCCTCTTCTCGCATCCGTCCGGGAAGCTTTTTGGCGGCGCGGTCGACCACTTTGTCGGCTATGGCGACGTGCGCAAAGGCGGGCTTGCCGATCTGCCCGGTGCGCTCGCGCGCGTCATGATGGGCAAACCCGACTACGTCAGCATCCAGCCCGGCACCGCGCGCCATCTGTGGCCGCAATATGCGGGCAAAGCGTCTCTGGTGATCCAGGCGGGCTGCTTCACCCCAGACGATCGCATCAGCGAGCTGATTGCAACGCCGGAGGATGCGGTGCGCGCCGGGGCCGATGCGTTGGCCGTGGCCATTCCGGTGCGCGGCGCGACCGAGGGTAAGTACATACGCTGGCTGACCGACTCGGTGAATGCGGCGGCACGCTACGGCATGCCGGTGGTGGCGCATATCTACCCGCGCGATTTCACCGACGGAGCAAAAATCGTCTTCACCCCCGACGAGATCGCCTATGCGGCGCGCATCGGCTACGAGTCCGGCGTCGACGTGATCAAGATAGGCTACACGGGCGATTTCGAGTCGTTCCGAGAGACCGTCCGGACCTGCCCGGTGCCGGTTGTGATCGCGGGTGGTCCGAAAACCGAGACGCTGCTCGGCGCCCTTCAGCAGACGGCGGACGCCATACGTGCCGGCGCGCGCGGTGCCGTGGTCGGTCGCAATCTCTGGGGGCACGGCGATCCGCAAAAGGCGGCACTTGCCTTTCGGAGCGTCATCCATGACGGCCTTTCGGCAGAAGACGCCCTGGCGAAGGCGGGTGCCTGAACGATGCCCACCGTCCCTTCAATCCTCGGCTTCGGCGCTATTGCGATCGACGACATCGTCTATGTCGATCAGCCGTTGTCGGCGGGCAAGGGGAAGGTTCTGCAAACTGCCCGAACTTTCGGCGGAAATGTCGCGACGGCCCTTGCCGCCGTCGCGCGGCTCGGCGGAACCGCCGGGTTCGTCGGATGGCTGGCCAGTGCCGCTGACGACGCCGTGCTGTGCGATCTCGTTGCGAGCGGAGTTGAAACCGCATTCGCGCCGCGCCACCCGCACGCACGCCCGGTGCGCTCGCGGATCACCGTCGGCTCGGATGGGGAGAGGTTCATCGCGTATGACGACGAAGCGATGCTGGGCACCGCGCCAGACTTTCCGGACGAGGTCCTCAGCCGCGCGGCCGTCCTGATCGTCGATAGTTACGCGATCCGGTCGATGGATGTCGTGGCTCGGGCTCGCGATCTCGGCCTTGCAATCCTCGGCGATATCGAATGGAGCAGCGGCCCAGCCACCGAGAGGCTGATCGGGCTCTGCGACCATCTTATTCTTCCCCTCGGCTTCGCGCGGACTGCCACGGGCGGCCGATCGCCCGCCGAGATGCTCGACGCATTGTGGATGCCGTCGCGGTCCACCGTGGTTCTGACTGACGGCGGCAGGGGCGTCTATTATCGCGGACGCGACGAGGCAGGGCTCTGGCACCTGCCTCCGCACCGGGTTGCCGTCGTTGACTCGACTGGCGCCGGTGACTGCTTTCACGGTGCCTATGCCCATGCATTGACGCGCGGAGCCGAGACCGCAGGCCGGGTCGCATTCGCGGCCGCGGCCGCGGCTCTGTCGATAACGGGGCGTGGCGGGCGCGAGGCGCTGCCGACCGAGGGCCAGGTCACGGAACTCTTGGCATCGACGAACGCCCCGTCGGCAGTCGAACTGAAATCGCAGCTCGATACCGGAACATAGTTGAAACTATCCGAGGAACATTCGCAGGCGAACATAGGCCGATAATAATCATAATAACGAGCGGCTTAGCCTTGTGGAGGGAGGAAGATGGCAGAAGTCATTCTTGAGAATATCTGCAAGACCTATGGGAACAACTTTCACGCAATCGACCAATTGAACCTGTCGGTCGAGGATGGCGAATTCTTGATTCTCGTCGGGCCGTCCGGCTGCGGCAAATCCACCGCGCTGCGGATGATCGCGGGGCTGGAGGACGTGACAAGCGGCAGCCTTCGGATCGGCGGAGTCGACGTCGTCGACATGCCGCCCAAGGACCGCGACATCGCGATGGTCTTCCAGAGCTACGCGCTCTACCCGCATATGACGGTGTTCGAAAACATCGCCTTTTCGATGCGGCTGGCAGGCAAGCCGAAGGCCGAGCGCAAGAAGCGGGTGGACGAGATTGCCAAAACCCTTCAGCTGACATCTCTGCTCGACAGCAAACCCGCGAACCTTTCAGGCGGACAGCGTCAACGGGTTGCCATGGGCCGCGCCATGGTGCGCGAGCCGGCCGCCTTCCTCATGGACGAACCCCTTTCCAATCTGGACGCGAAGCTGCGTGTTCAAATGCGCGCCGAAATCACCAGCCTGCAAAAGCAGCTCGGCGTCACGACCATATACGTGACCCACGACCAAACCGAGGCGATGACGATGGGGGACAGGGTCGCGGTGTTGAAGGGCGGCGTGCTGCAGCAGGTCGACACACCGAAGCGGCTCTACGAGTCGCCCGTGAACGCCTTCGTTGCCGGCTTCATCGGCTCTCCTTCGATGAACCTGTTCGAGGCGACGCTGACGGGCGACGAACTGATGTCCGGCACCTTCGCCATCCGGCTGCAGGACGCAGCTTTCGCGCGCAGGCCGACCTTGAGGTCGTATGCTGGGCGCAAGGTCGTGTTCGGGATCCGACCGGAGGATCTCTATGACAGCAGTCTCGAATCCGGCCGCAAGTATCAGACGATCCCTGCAAAGGTGACCTCGATCGAAGAACTCGGGTCCGAACACATCGTTCATCTCAGCATCGACGCGGTGCGGGTGGACTCCGGAGATCCGGACGCGGTGCAGGATTTCGGCATGACCTCGAACGCGGTGGCGAAATTCGAACCGGTCAGCACAGTCCGCCCCGGTTCGGAGATCCGCTTGGCCGTGGACGACGCCAAGCTCCATTTCTTCGATCCCGAGACGCATCTGGCGATCTGAAGATTTGTTGCAGAGCCCGCAGGCGGGAGCGATGCGCCTGCGAAAGTACTCGTAAGAAGACTTCTGAATGAAGCAGACGATCGTCCGCATTGTGCGGTCGATCTTAAGAAGGAGGAGAAAATGACGTTTCGGATACGACCCGCGATGCTGAAAATGGCCGCGGCCGCATGGCTGCTCGGCGCAACCGGCGCCATGGCGGACACGACGCTGGAATTCACGCAGTGGTGGGAGCCAGAGCTGCCCGCAGGCTCCTTGCGCAAAATCATGGACGAGTTCGAGGCTGCAAACCCCGGGATCAAGGTCACGCTGGTCAGCGGCCCCTATGCGACCACGCGAGACCAGATCTCGGTCGGTGCTGCGACCGGAACGCTTAGCGACGTCGTCGGTCTCGATGGCGCTTGGGTGAACAATCTGAACGCACAAAATGCGCTGGCCGACATGAACCCGATGATGGATGCGAGCGGCTTCGATAAGAGCCAGGTCGCCGATATCATCAAGGTGGACGGCAAGGCGGTGATGTTTCCCGTGGCTTCGTTCGTCTATCCGGTCTTCGTCAATATGGACCTCGCCGCCAAGGCAGGTGTGAGCAAGCTCCCGTCGACCCGCGCGGAGTTTCTCGAAGCCGCCAAGAAGATGACCCATGCCGACAAGAACCAGTATGGCTGGGTGCTGCCCCTGTCGCTGCAAACACCGTCCGGCGTTCAGAACGACATGATGTCGTGGGTTTGGGCTTCGGGCCAGTCGATGATGGCGAATGGCAAGCCCGACCTCGAGGGCAAACCGGTGGTGGATATGCTCAGCTTCGTGAAATCGCTCAACGACGCCGGCACCATCTCGCCCGGCATCGCCACCAAGACGGAACAGGAGAAGGTCGAGGAATTCGTCAACGACCGGGTCGGGATGATGATCGACTCGCTCGCGCATGTGAACCTCATCCGCAAACGCAATCCCAAGCTGAACTTCGACCTCATCCCGGTCCCGGTCGTGGAGAACTACAACGGCAAGCGCGGCCTTCCCTATGCCTCCTGGGGCATCGGTATCTCTGCCGGCTCGAAGCACCAGGAGGAGGCCTGGAAGCTCGTCCAATATCTGATGAGTGAAAAGGTGAACGCCAAGCTCGTGTCGCTTGCAAACGCCTTCCCGGGCAACGTCAACGCCAAGCCCGATTTCGTGACGTCCGACAAGGCATTCGCAAAGGCTTTCGAAATCTTCAAGACCGGTTATCTCGCCAACGAGTTCACGGGTCTCCCGGTGGCGGAAGACCTGATGACCCAGTTCGACGTGGAAGCCCAGAAGATGCTTGCCGGCGAGCAGTCTCCGGAACAAGCCGCAGCCAACGCTCAAAAGGGCTGGATGGCGAAATTCTGATCGGCCTGTTCCCCGTTCACTTTCTCGACCGGGTGGCCTGACTTCGGGCAGGCCACCCGGCCACAACGGATCGGTGGACCCGTGTTCCGAAGCTCACCTTCTCTTGAAGGCGTATTTCAAGGTTGGCACATGACCCCGCAGAAGCGCTCCCATCACAGACTGAAACGAGCGGTCGCACCCTATCTCTATCTGTCGCCCTCGCTCCTCATAATCGGTCTTCTGATGCTGCTGCCGATGGTGACGGTGATTGCCTATTCGTTCCAGAACAGCGCGGTGCTGCGCCGTGACCCATCCTTTGCCGGACTGAAACACTACCAGGCGATCTTTGCCGATCCGGTGTTTTGGGCTTCGCTGTGGCACACGCTCTACTTCACTTGCATGAGTGTCGTTTTCCACATGACCATCGGCATGGTCTTCGCACTCATGCTGAACAGCGACCGCATCAATCCGACGCTGCGCAATATTCTGCGCGTGCTCTATATACTGCCTTGGCTGTTCACTGCGGTGATTATCGCTGTGATCTGGCGCCTCCTGCTTGAGCCGAACGGGGTCGTGAACAGCATTCTCATGCAGATGGGCATCATCGGTTCCAAGGTCGAGTGGTTTTCCTCGCCCGAGACCGCGCTGCACGCCGTCACCTTCGCCAATATCTGGGCGGGGTACCCGCTTTTCATGGTCAGCCTGCTCGCAGGCCTGCAGGGCATTCCCAAGGATTTCTACGAGGCCGCCGATATCGACGGCGCCAAGGCCTACCAGAAGCTGATCTTCATCACCATCCCGCAGTTGATGCCGATCATCATCAGCATCTCGTTGCTCGACTTCATCTGGACCATGCAGGTCTTCCCATTGATCTGGATAACGACGGGCGGTGGTCCGATCTACTCGACCGAGGTCCTCAGCACCTACACCTACAAGCTGGCGTTTTCGAGCTACAACCTGTCTCAGGCGTCGGCGAGCGCTGTGGTCATCCTGCTGATCTCGCTTGGCCTGACGCTGTTCTACATCCGTTATCAGAAGGCTCGGTAGTCACCATGACGAAAAGGCACACACCGAAAGACAGGCTGATCACCGTCGCGCTCCATGTAGCGCTTGTCGCGGGACTCTTTTTCGCGGCCTTCCCGATCTACTGGATGCTCAGCAGCTCGTTCAAATCGAATACCGAAATCTTTGCCCTGCCACCAACCATCCTGCCGAAGGCCTTCACGCTGGAAGCGTACGCAGCCATCGTTGGCGACCCGGTAAAGCTGCGCTTCTTCTTCAACAGCTACTTCGTGGCGGCAGCGGTGACCGTGCTGACGGTGCTGATCGCCTTGCTGGCGGCCTACGGGTTCAGCCGCTTCAACTTCCGTGGCAAGGGCAGCCTGAACACACTCATCATCAGCACGCAGACGATTCCGCCGATCACGGTTCTGATCCCCTTCTTCGGGCTTGTCGTCTCATATGGCATCTTTGACACCTACATCGCGCTGATCCTGACTTACCTGGTGTTTACGCTGCCCTACGCGATCCTGCTGATGACGGGATATCTCAACACCTTGCCCCGCGATCTCGATGAAGCGGTGGCTGTCGACGGCGGCACCAGTTGGACAGCGCTTTGGCGGGTGATCGTCCCGATCTCGCTGCCTGGTATCGTGGCGACGTCGGTCTACACCTTCCTGTTATGCTGGAACGAATTTCTCTTTGCGCTGACGCTGACCAAGTCGACGTCCATGCGCACCGTGCCGATCGGCATCCAGCTGTTGATGGGGCAGCACGCCTTCGAATGGAACCAGATGATGGCGATGAGCGTGCTCGGCTCGCTACCGCTTTTGCTCATCTACCTCCTTGCCCAGAGATTCTTCCTCGCAGGCATGACCGCGGGCTCGGTCAAGTAGGATGTCCATGCCATGAAGACGCAGAGCGACATCAAAGGAATGGGCGGTATCAAGGAATGAAAGAATGAAGGTGAAAGAGCTCAAAGTCGGCTGCCAGACTTTTACCTGGGAGATGCTCGGCGACCGTTTTGGCGGCGGCCCGGACGATCTCATCAAAGCGATTTCCGACGGCGGCTATGCCGGCATCGAGATCACCGACACGATGATCGGTCGCTATGCCGGCAAGCCTGCGGAATTCGCCGCCGCGTTGAAGGCATCCGGCCTCATGCTGGTCTCGTTCGCCTTCGGCTCGAAGAGCGGCTTCACCCTCAAGGAGAAAATCGGCGAGGACCTCGAAACCGCCGGTCGCTGGATCGACTTCGCCGCCGCCTTTCCGGGAGCGCTGGTGTCGATGGGCTCGGCAACCGTCGTCTCCGACGGCCCGCGCGACCACAAATTCGCCATCGCCGCCGAGGTCTACAACAAGGCCGGCGAACTTGGGCGCAAGGCCGGCCTGCAGGTGGCTGTGCATCCGAGCTCGCATCACAACACGCTGCTCTTCGACCGCGCCGATTATGACCGCATCTTCTCCCTGATTGACCCATCGCTGGTCGGCTGGGTGCCGGACACCGGACACATCTTGCGCGGCCGTCAGGACATGGCCGATACGCTCACCACCTATCGCGACCGCATTCGCTATGTGCATCTGAAAGACGTCGATGCAAACGGCAGTTGGGCGATGCTCGGCCAGGGTGTCTGCGACACGGCTAAGGTGATCGAGATCGCCAGCGCCGCGCCCAACTTCAACGGCTGGCTGGTGCTGGAGGAGGAATCCGAAACCGCCGCCGCCGATCCGGCTGGCGCGGTGAAGACCAATCGCCAGACGATGCGCGGCTACGGGGCTTGAGGCGATGATCCGCAAACAAGACCGTCGTCTTCGTGTCGGTGTGCTCGGCTGCGGGCCGATCGCGCAGTTCGCGCATCTGGAATCCTGCGTGAAGGCAGCCAATGCCGACCTCTACGCGATCTGCGACGCGGCGCCCGACCTGCTTGCGCGCATGAGCGCCACCTACGAGCCGCAAAAAATGTATAGCGACTATGACGAGATGCTCGCCGACCCCAAGTTGGAGGCGGTGATCGTCGCGACGTCCGACGCCTACCACGTGCCGATGTCGATCAGGGCGCTCAAAGCCGGCAAGCACGTGCTTTGCGAAAAGCCGATCGGCATTTCCGTCGAAGAAGGCGAGAGGCTGGCGGAAGCGGTCAAGCGCTCCGGCAGGGTGCTTCAGGTCGGGCATATGAAGCGCTTCGACCCGGCGCTGGAGGCGGCGCGCGATTTCGTGCGCGACGAGATGGGCGAGATCCTGGCGCTGAAGGCCTGGTATTGCGATTCCACCCATCGCTACACCAATACCGACGCCGTGCAGCCGCTGCCCGTCACCAGCAAGCTGGCGAGGAAGCCGGCCGGCAATCCGAAGGCGGACCTGAGACAGTATTTCATGCTGGCGCATGGCTCGCATCTGGTCGACACGGCGCGCTTCCTGTGCGGCGACATCACCGCCGTGCGCGCGCGGCTCAACGAACGCTTCGGCGCTTATTGCTGGTTCGTCGAGACGGAGTTCGCCAATGGCGCGCTCGGCCATCTCGACCTGACCGTTGCGGTGCGCATGGACTGGCACGAGGGCTTCCAGCTCTATGGCGAGAACGGCTCGGTGATCGCGAAGACCTTCAATCCCTGGTATTTCCGCGCCAGCGAGGTCGACATTTTTCATGAGAAGGACGCGACGTCGCGCAAGCCGCTCGGCGCCGACGGCCACTTCTTCCGCCGCCAACTGGAAGGCCTCGCCGACACGGTGCTCAACGGCGCGCCGCAGCGCGGCGCTACCGTGGAGGACGGGCTCGCTTCGATCCGCGCCATGGTGGCGATCGCCCGCTCGGTCGAAAGCGGCCAGCGCGTTGAGCTCGCCGGCGTCACCGGAGCGATCTGATGCAGGTCGGGGTGCTCGCCAAGACTTTTCCAGGCGGCGAGCCGGCCGGCGTGCTCGCCGCCGTTCGCGAAGCGGGCTTCGCAGTCACCCAGTTCAACCTTGCCTGCGCCGGCCTGCCGTCGATGCCGGACGATGTTCCCGACGACACGATCCGTACGATCGATGCCGCCGCTAAGGCTAGTGGCGTCGGTCTCGTCGCGCTGTCGGGAACCTACAACATGGCGCATCCGGACAGCCGGGTGCGTGATGACGGGCTGCGGCGGCTCGGGGTGGTCATTGAGGCAGCCGCCAGGCTTTCGATCCCGCTGGTGACACTGTGCACCGGAACGCGCAACGCCGAGGACCAATGGGCGCACCACCCCGACAATGCCGATCCCTCGGCTTGGGCCGACATGGCGCGGGAAATGGAGAAGGCGCTTCAGCTCGCCGAGCGCCACGGCGTCGATCTCGGCATCGAGCCGGAGCAAGCCAACATCGTGACCTCCGCCGATGACGCCGTGCAGCTGATTTCCGAGATAGGCTCGGAGCGGCTGCGCATCGTGCTCGACCCTGCCAATCTGTTCGAGCGAGCGAATGCCGACGAGGCACGCGGCATCGTTGCCGAAGCGGTCGAGCGCTCGGCGGGTAATGTCGCGCTTGCGCACGCCAAGGACCGTTTCGCCGATGGGCGCTTCGCCACGGCCGGACGAGGCGTGGTCGACTTCGACGACTTCGTCGCTCGCCTGAGGGCCACAGGCTTCGACGGGCCGCTGGTGACGCACGGGCTTTCGGCCGAGGAAGCGCCGGGCGTCGCCCGCTTCCTCAAGGGGCTCATGTGATGGGCACGCTGCTGCGCGACGGTGCCGCGCTGCATATGACCGACACCGGCGAAGGCCTGGCGGTCGTCTTTCAGCATGGGCTCGGCGGCGGCGAGGCGCAGGTCGCGCAGACTTTCCCCGCAGGCTTCCGGCGCATCACGCTGGAATGCCGCGGGCATGGCGGCTCTGGGCTTGGCAAGCGGCGGCCGTTCTCGTTCGAAATCTTCGCTGACGATGTGCTTGCCGCCGCCGATCGTGCCGGCCTCGACCGCTTCGTTGCCGGCGGCGTCTCGATGGGCGCCGCGATCGCGCTTCGCCTCGCCTGCCGTCATCCGCGGCGCGTCGCCGCCCTGGTCCTGGTGCGGCCGGCATGGACGTTTTCGCCGGCACCGCAGAACATGCAGCCGATCACCGAGGCCGCCGAGCTCATCCTGGAACACGGGACCGACAAAGGACGGACGATCTTCGCACGATCGGACACGGCCACGCGGCTCTACCGCGAGGCGCCCGACAATCTGTCCTCGCTGCTCGGCTATTTCGACCGGCCCGACGCCAAGGAGTTCGCGCAAGTGCTCGCCGACATCGCCAGCGACGGTCCAGGCGTTTGCGACCGCGACGTCGCGGCGCTCGAAATTCCTGGGCTGGTCGTCGGCAACGCGATGGACGCGGTGCATCCGCTGTCGAGCGCCTACACGCTTGCCGCCGCGATGCCGCACGCGGTCTTCGCCGAAATCACGCCGAAGGCGCGCAACAGCGCCAGACATTTCATCGAACTGCACGAGCAGATCAGTTCCTTCCTCCAGTCCAACTCGAATGCCCGGAGCCTCATTCCGTCATGACCGCCAAACCCGTCTCCGGACCCGCGGCAATAGCCGCACTGCCGCGCAACCGGCTTATCGGCGAATTCTCGCTGTGGTCGGCGGATCTCGCCAATATGGAGCGCGACCTGAATCGCATCGAACCCCATGCCGATCTGCACCACATCGACGTGGCGGACGCCCGCTTCACCCCCGGCTTCTTGTTCTTCCCCGACATGGTGGCGCGCATCGCCAGGCTGACGGCGAAGCCGATCCACGTTCATCTGATGGTCGAGGCCGAGATCGTCGAGGCTCAGACGCGCCAGTTCATCGAGGCTGGTGCCGATCTCGTCACCATCCATGCCGAGAACGGCGCGGCAGGCTTGCGCGCCGTGAAGCTGGCGCGCGAGCTCGGCGCAGAGGCCGGCGTGGTGCTGCGGCTGGAGACGCCGGTTGAAGCGATCGAGCCGTTCCTGCCACGCGTGGCCTTCGTGACGCTGCTCGGCACCTCGATCGGGGTCAAGGGACAGAGCCTGTCCGAGGAGGCCTGCCCAAGGCTGATCGAGGCTCGCGCGCTGATGAGGAAGGCCGGCCGCGAGGCCGACATCCGGCTCGCCGCCGATGGCGGCATCCGCCATGAGACGGTGCCGCTGCTGCGCGCCGCCGGCGCCGACACGGTGGTGCTGGGCTCGCTCGCTTTCGGCGATCCCGATCTCGCCCAGCGCATGGCCTGGCTGCATGGACTGAAGGCCGCCGCCTGATGAGCACGATCGCCCTTGCCTTCGATCTCGGCGGCACGGAGCTGCGCGGCGCGCTGGTCGAGCGCAGTGGCGAGGTTGTCAAGCGCGTCTCGGCGCCGACGCTCGCCGGCGCCGGATCGGAAGCGGTCATCGGCCAGATCATCGCGCTGGCGGACAGGCTGCTTAAAGAACACCCGCAGGCAAAGGTCAGCGGCATCGGCATGTGCGCGCCGGGGCCACTCGACCCCAAGGCAGGCATCGTCATCGGGCCGCCGACGCTCGCCGGCTGGCACAACGTGCCGCTGATCGACATCCTCAGCCGCCAGTTCGGCTTGCCGGTACGGCTGGAGAACGACGCCAATGCCGCGGCGCTCGGCGAGTGGCGTTTCGGCGCCGGCCGCGGCGCGGGCTCGCTGGTCTTCGTCACCGTCTCGACCGGCATCGGCGGCGGCGTGGTCGCTGATGGCCACATCTACCATGGAAGGCGCGGGCTCGCGGCCGAGATCGGCCACATGACCATCACCGGCGAAGGCGACCGCTGTTTTTGCGGCAACGTCGGCTGCTTCGAGGCCGTTGCTTCCGGCACCGCGCTCGGGCGCCGGGCGACCCGCCTCACCAAGCCAGGGGACGGCTCGGTGCTCAGACGTCTTTCCGACGACGGCGACGTCTCGGCCCGGCATGTCGTGAATGCCGCGCGCGCCGGCGACGCGGCCGCCTGCGAACTGGTCGAGACCGAGGCGAAATGGCTGGGCATCGGCTTCACCAATCTCCTGCATCTCTATTCGCCGGACCTGATCGTCATGGGGGGCGGCCTCGCAAACGGGTTCGATCTGCTGGCGCCGGGCATCAGGGCGACGGTCGAGGAACGCGCCATGCAAGCCTATCGCAACGTGCCGATCGTGCCGGCCGAGCTCGGCGATCGCGCCGGGCTGGTCGGCGCGGCAAGCCTGATCCTGTGGGAGGGCGAGCCGGGAACGTCGCTGGCGATGGTGCAGAATGAGCAAACGAAGCTCGGCGAAACGACCGGCGCTTCGGCCCGATCGATCATCGAACGGATGAAGGAGAGCGAAGGGAACTGAGACCGCCCGCCTTCCTATTGTCCGCGCCCGGCTCGGTCTTGGGCTGAGGTCGCGCCAGAAGATAAAGGGCGGCCACGTGCGTAATCA
Organism: Mesorhizobium sp. WSM3868; assembly: GCF_002294785.1. Classification (NCBI taxonomy): domain Bacteria; kingdom Pseudomonadati; phylum Pseudomonadota; class Alphaproteobacteria; order Hyphomicrobiales; family Phyllobacteriaceae; genus Mesorhizobium; species Mesorhizobium sp. WSM3868. The sequence goes on from NZ_NSGB01000001.1 coordinate 158,238, forward strand.
TCAGCAGGGGCACATAGATGATCGGGATCGCGTATGCGGCGCCCAGCTGCCCGGCCTGCTCGGGCAGATGAAGCACGGTGCCGTGATAGTAGTCGCCGACGAGGTCGACTATTCCCACCAGATTGAAGGCCGCGACGGACGGCCAGAAGATCGAGGACCGCTTCACGCCAAGCAGCGCCAGCATGGCCAGCAGCCCGGTCGCGAAATCGCCATAGGCGGCAAAGACCGCGAAGTCCGCCGGGAGGTTCGGGCCAACCACGCCCGGAACCAGGAAGACCAGCCCGAAGAAGCGGAAGCTGTGCAGCGTCGCGATAGCGCGCTGCGCCTCGACGCGGTCCATGAGCCTGAGCCTCGGCCAGATATAGGCGCCGAAGCAGAGCAGCCACGGGACGTAGCCCAGGACGAGATGGATGTTGAAGATCGTCGCCGGCGTCATACTTGCCTCCCGTTAGAGATTGGCTGGAACGGCTTCGAATACCGCCTTCAGGATACCGAGACGGCCTTCCAACAGAGATTTAGCGAAGGCGGCGGCCCCGACGCCCGCAACCGCACGCGATCCAAATCGTCCGTCATTGCCACTTCCCTCCAGCCTTCCAATCGACAACACAGATACGACCGCTTTGTGCCGGGAACTATCCGCGATAATCTCAATGGGTCATGAAGCAAAACTTCACAGTCCGGCATGGCGCCCTCGACGGCGTCGAGGCGTTCCTGAGCGTCGCCAGGCATCGCAATTTCCGCAAGGCGGCGGCGGAGCTCGGCGTCACGCCATCGGCGATCAGCCAGGCGGTGCGGACATTGGAAGCGCGCATCGGCGCCGCGCTGTTCGTCCGCACGACACGCAGCGTCGGCCTGACCGAAGCCGGCGAGCGTTTTTTCTCGCGTGCCCGGCCAGCCTTCGAGGAATTGGTAGCAGCAAGCGAGGTCGCGCGCGAAGTCGGCCAGCGGCCGGCTGGGCTTTTGCGCCTGTCGGTACCGCCTGCGGTGGTGCCGACGCTGCTGGAGCCGATGATCGCGTCCTTCTGCCAGGCCTATCTCGAGATCGAGCTGGAGATCGTCGCTAGCGGCGAGCTGGCGGACCTCGCAGCCGAGGGATTCGACGCCGGTATCCGGCTCGGCGACCTCATCGCGGCCGACATGGTCGCGGTTCGACTGGCGCCGTCCTTCCCGATGGTGGTCGTCGGCAGTCCCGACTATCTACGCCAGCGAACAACGCCGGAGCGCATCGAGGATCTGCGCCACCATGCCTGCCTGCGCCTGCGCCGATCGAACGGTTCGGTCGCGCCGTGGCGCTTCGCCAAAGGCAACAAGGCGGTCGAGGCAATCGTTTCCGGGCCGTTCATTGCACACGACTATCCCACGCTGCTTGGCGCTGCGATCCAGGGCGCCGGGCTTGCCCAGGTGCCAAGCCCGATTGCCGCCGCGGCGCTCGCGGACGGGCGCCTCGAAACGCTGCTTTCGGCCTTCGCCGCGACATCGCCGGGTGTCTTCCTCTACTACCCGGAAAAACATCAGGTCCTGCCCAAACTGCGCGCATTCATCGATCACATCAGGCATCGAGGCGGCGCCGAGACCTCCCGAAAACGGCCGCGGGAACGGCAGGCTCAGGTCTAGCGCATCAGGCCGATCGGGCAGCGATCCACGACTGGATGGGGTGGCGATAGCGCAGGCCGGCGTCAAAGTATCGGTAGTGCCGCTTCCGCAGGTGCATGACACGGTGAAGCAAGGCCTGATCTCGCCGCTGGTGGCGCTGACCCGCGCCAAGGGCATGTCAGCCTATCTCGGCCTAACGGGGCACACGCCTCCTTCAGGCGCGGAGCAGATCAGCGAGGCTGTCGGACTTCTCGACCTTGTCGGTGAGATCGAGCCCCGAGAGCAGATCGACCAGATGGCTGTTCATCAGCGCCGCGGCGTCGGCGCTGTCGCCGGCTTCAATGGCGTCGACCAGCGCGTGATGGGCATGTTTCTCGCAGGTCGCGTCGCGGCGTTTCCAGTAGAGCGCGATGATCAGCGAGGAATGCGAGACGAGGTCGCGCACGAAGTTGGTGAAGACCGAATGCGCCGCGATTTCGGCGATGCCAACATGGAAGCGCGCCGACAGCATGATGGCGTCGCTGTCGCGACCGGCATGCAGCGCCTCATGCTCCTTCTCCAGGTGCATTCGCAATTGCGCGATGTCGGAGGGCACCGCAGCCTTTGCGGCGAGCGCCGCCACCTTGGGTTCGATCAGTGCCCTCGCCTCGAACACTTCGCGCGCCTCGATCTTCGAGGGCTGTGCGACGAAGGCACCGCGGTTGGGCTCCAGCCGCGCCAGCCGGTCATGCGCAAGGGCCTGCAAGGCGGCGCGGACGACGGTGCGACTCACCGAATAGATCGACGCCAGCTCGTCCTCCGGCAGCTTGGTGCCCGGGGCGAGACGATGGCTGACGATTGCGTCTCTCAGCCCATAGTAGATCGGCGACCAGCGCGCTGCCGGCTTGTCGTCGCGATCGTCTTCTCTGAGTACCGTCAACATGCTTTCAATGCGCAGGCCCGACGCGGCCCGCTCTGCCCCCAAATCGCCAGCGGCCGGTCCAATCTAATGGCGCTCGCGCCCCGGTCAATCCCGCGGGACCGATCTCCCGGGGCCACGTTTACCCAGGCGAACCGGCGCGCGGGGGAGACGCCGAAGCGAAGATACCCGCGAAACGCTTGCCTCGCGGGGCAGCATAGCCGCCGATCTTCGATGTCTTCAAGCCGACCTTGAACAGGCTCTCGGCCAGGGTGACGGCGCAGACGACGCCGTCAAGCACCGGAACGCCATGCTCTTCCGACAGGCTGTGCGCAAGGTCGGCCATGCCGGCGCAGCCCAGCACGATCGCCTCGGCGTGATCCTCGCGAATGGCGCGCGCGATCTCGTCCGAGATCCGATGCCTGGCGTTCGAGCCTGGCCGTTCAAGCTCGAGCACGGCGACTTCCGACGAGCGCACTTTGGCGCAGCGCGAGGAAAGACCGTATTTCGCAAGGTTGTGCTCGATGGCGGGGACTGAGCGGGCGAGTGTGGTGACGACGCTGAACTTGCCGGCGACAAGGCTGGCGAGATGGAAGGCCGCCTCGCCGATGCCGATGACCGGCGCTTCGGTCGCGCAGCGCGCGGCGTCGAGCCCGGTATCGTCGAAGCAGGCGATCACATAGGCGTCCGCCGCCGGCGCCTTGCTCATCTCGGCGATGATGCCCGGTACGGCGAACACCTCGTCGAAATAGCCCTCGATGCTCGGCGGACCATCGGCCGGATTGACAGCGACGATTTCGGTTCCTGATGAGGCGACGCTTGTCGCCGCCTTGCCGATCTTGCCGGTCATCGACGCGGTCGTGTTGGGGTTGATGACGAGTATGCGCATTAAAATCAGCCTCAGATCTCGCCGCCGAGATAAAGACGTTTGACCCGGTCGTCGCTCAGCAATTCGGCGGAGTTGCCGCTCAGGGCGACGCTGCCGGTGGTCAGCGCATAGGCGCGCTGCGAAATGCGAAGCGCCATGCGGGAATTCTGCTCGACCAACAGAACGCTGACCTTCTCGTCGCGGTTGATGGCAACAATCGAGCGGGCGATGTCCTGGACAAGTTTTGGCGCGACTCCGAGCGACGGCTCGTCGAGCAGCAAAAGCTTCGGCTTGGCCATCAGCGCGCGGCCGATGACCAGCATTTGCTGTTCGCCGCCGCTCATCGTGCCGGCGGCTTGGGAGAAGCGCTCCTTCAGCCGGGGAAAGCGCCCCAGCACCATCTCCAACGTCGCCGTGATCTCGGCCTTGCTCGAGCGTGTGAAGGCGCCCATCAAAAGGTTGTCCCTGACCGTCATATAGGGAAAGACGCGGCGCCCTTCCGGCACCATGGCGATGCCCATCTTGACGATCTCGTCTGGAGCGGCACCGTCGATGCGCTTGCCGCTGTAGTGGATCTCGCCGGACCTTATCCGGTTGAGCCCGGTGATGGCGCGCAGGATCGACGACTTGCCGGCGCCGTTGGCGCCGATCAGCGCGACGGTCTCACCCTCATTGACCTCGAGCGAGACGCCCTTCAGCGCATAGACGTGATCGTAATAGAGTTCGACGCCGGCGAAGTTCAGGATCTGGTTCATAGCCCGATCGCCTCGTCTTCGCTGCCGAGATAGGCTTCGATGACCTTCTCGTTGGCCTGGATTTCCGACGGTGTTCCCTCGGCGATCTTCTGCCCGAAATTGAGCACCACGATGCGGTCCGAGATCTTCATCACGGCCGGCATGTCGTGCTCGACGAGCAGGATGGTAAGGCCGAGATCGCGCAGGCGCCGCACCATCGCCACCATGCGCATCGTCTCCTCGTGATTCATGCCGGCAAAGGGCTCGTCGAGCAGCAGGATCGAGGGATCGGTGGCAAGGCCGATGGCGATGCCCAGCGCCCGCAAATGGCCATGTGGCAGGTTGCGGGCGATCTCGCTGGCAAGCGAAGCCAGGCCGAGCAGCGCCAGGATCTCGTCGGCGGACTGGCCGAAAGCCGCTTCGTCTGCCTTGGCCGTGCCGGTGCCGAGAAAGAAACCGACGAGGCTCGCCTTCGAGCGCAGATGATGCGCGATGATGACGTTGTCGCGCACGCTCATGTTCTTGAAGATCGTCGTTTCCTGGAAGGTGCGCACGACGCCCTTGCGCGCGGCAATATGCGGCGCCATGCCGGAGATGCGTTCACCCTTCAGGCGGACCTCGCCGGACGTTGGCCTGAGGAACGACGAGATCAGCTTGAACAGCGTCGATTTGCCGGCGCCGTTCGGACCGATGACCGAGAGAATCTCCTTCTCGCGCACCGAGAAGGAGACGTTGTTGACCGCGACGAGACCGCCGAAGCGCTTGGTGATGCCGGAAACTTCGAGCATTTCGGCCATGGCTCAAGCCTTCTTCCGGGTCGGAACCGTGAGGCTGAGCAGGCCGTTTGGCAGCACCAGCATCAATACGATCATCAGGCCGGAATATATCAGGAGCTGGAACTGGCCGGTCTGGAACAAGAGGTCCCAGCCGAAATAGAGCACCAGCGTGCCGAGCATCGGACCGAACACGTAGCCGAGGCCGCCGAGGAAGCAGTTCAGCATGAAGTTGACGGAATCGGTGACCGTGAAGCTCGACGGATAGATCGACTGCGAGATGGCGGCGAAGATGGCGCCGGCGAGACCGCCGAAGAAGGAGGACACCGCATAGGCGATGACGCGCAGATAGGCGATGTTGACGCCGATCGAGGAAGCGAGTTCCTCGTTCTGCTGCAGCGACTGGCAGAGCTTGCCGATGCGCGAGTTGACCAGCCGATACATCACGGCGAAGCAGCCCACCATCAGCGTGACCGCCAGCAGGTAGAAAGCGAGCCGCGAATTCTGCAGCGTGGCGAAGTCCGGGATGATGGTCAGCCCGAAGACCGAGAGCGCGCCGGGCAGCGGGATGCTGACGATGCCCTTGGCGCCGTTGGTGATCGGCAGCGCCAGCGCCAAGAGCCGCACGACCTCGGTCAGAACCAGCGTCACCATGGCGAAATAGACGCCGCGCAGCCGCAGGATCGGCAGACCGATCAGCACGCTCGCGCCGGCGCAGAAGAGACCGGCGACAGGCAGCGTCAGCCAGAACGACCAGCCGTGGTTCATCACCAGTATGGCCGAGACATAGCCGCCCATCAGTGCATAGGCGCCCTGGCCGATATTGATGCGGCCGATGTAGAAGGTGAGCCACACGCCGGCGCTGGCAATGCTGAGCAGCGCCACCGAGGTCAGCGTGTAGTAGAGGTCGATGCGGCCGCTTGCCGAGATCGCGGCCGGCACGGCGATGAAGACGATCGCCAGGAAGGCTGCGACCGAAGCGATCTTCATGTTGCGATTGCGGGTCATGGCGCGATCAACCCCACGGCTTGCCCATCAGCCCGTTGGGGCGGATCGACAGAAACACCATCAGGGCGGCGAAGATGACGAGGTAGGTGACGTCGCCATATTCTCGCAGCGCGGTGAGGCCGACCGATTCCATCATGCCGAGGATGAAGCCGCCGGCGATCGCGCCGCCGACGACGCCGGCGCCGCCGATCATCACCATCAGGAAGGCCTTGATCGAGATCGGGCCGCCAATGCCGGAATTGACGCCGGTGATGGTGACCAGCAGGCCGCCGACAACGCCGGCCAGCATGGCGCCTAGCGCGAAGCCGATCATCGAATAGCGGTCGACCCTGACACCCATCAGCTGGGCCGCGACACGGTCCTGAGCGAGCGCGCGCATGGCGCGGCCGACCCGGCTGTACTGCATGTAAAGGACAAAGGCGGCGATGAAGACGATGGCCAGAGCGCCGACAACCAGGCGGTCATAAGGCATGATGATGCCGGCCTCGTTGAAGACGCCTTTAACGATCTTGGGAACGCCGCGCTGCTTCTCACCGAACATGAGCAGGATGACGGCGTCGAAGAAGAAGGCCGTCGCGGCGGCGAGCAGCATGGTGCTCTCCTCGCGGTGACTGCGGCGGATAACCGTTCGAAAGAGGAATCTCTCCATCAGCGCGCCGATGACGGCGAGCGTCACGCCGGAGGCCAGCAGCGCCACCACGAAAGGCAGGCCGAGTTGGCCGTAGACGGTATAGGTGATGAACCCGCCCAGAACGTACATCTGCCCGTGGGCGAAATTCAGCACGTTCATCAGGGCGAAGATCAGGGTTAGCCCGAGCGCGATCAGCGCGTACTGGGCGCCGAGATACAATCCGTTGGCGATGACCTGTTCCATGGATCCTTCGATCTTCCGCGGGGTCCGAGCATCGCCCGGACCCCCGGCATTCGGGAGGAAGTAACCTTAGGAACCCAAACCTAGTCGACGGAGCCGACGAACAGGGTCTGGAAAGCGCCGTCCTTGTATTCGTTGACCACCATCGGCACGGCTAGCTGACGCTTCTGGCCGAAGGAGGTCGCGCCGACATAGCTCAGCTTGGCGTCGCCCTTGAGAAAGGGGTTGGGCGCCGAGAAGGTGTCCATGGTCTTCTTGAATTCGTCGACATTGTTGATGGCGGCCGGATTGGCCTTCATCGTCTCGATGATGTACTCCAACGCGTAAACCTTGGTATTGGACTCGTCGTTATACTCGCCGAACATCTTGGTGTAGCGCGCGACGAACTCCTTCATCTCGTCGGACGCGATCTCCGGCGTCGAGGCACCGCCGACGGAAATGAAGCCGTTGGCGTATTCGCCGGCGCCCTCCTCCAGAACCTTGGCGTCCTGCGCCGTCTCGGTCGAGATCAAGCCCTCGAAGCCGAGCTCGCGGGCGGCGCGGATGAGCAGCGGCGCGTTGGCCGGCGCCACGCCGGACAGCACCAGCAGATCGGGCTTCAGCGCGACGATCGGGGTCAGCACCGGCGTGAAGTCGCGGGTGTCGTTCTGGTACGTGTCGTTCTGCGCGACGACGTCGAGCCCGAGCGCCTTGGCCGCCTCGACGCCGCTGTCACGCTGGCTGAGCGGGTCGGATTCGTTCGCGGCGACAAAGGCGATCGTCTTCACGCCCTTGTTTTCCTTGAGGTATTTATAGATCGCCGGGCCCGACTGGTAGTTGGCGATCATGCCGAGCACGGCGTTCGAGGCCGGCTTCTGGTAGAGCGCCTTCGGGAAGGCGTAGGGGAAATAGATGATGCCGTTGGCCTCGGCTACAGGGCGCACCGCAGCAGCGCCGTCATCGACATTGGGTCCGACGACATAGTGGATGCCCTCCTGCGCCATCTTCTCCATGCCGGCGATGGCGCGCTTGGGATCTTTCTGGTCGTCGAAGGTGACGATGTTGATGTTGTAGGTGTCGTCGCCGATCTTGACGCCGCCTTTTTCGTTGAGCCAGGCGGCGCGCGTCTGCATCGAGCGCACATTGGACGTGCCCCAGGCGGCGGCGGGACCGCTGGTGACACCAACAAAGCCGATCTTCAGTTCCTTGTTTTCAGCCTGCGCGGACGGGATGCCTATGGCGGCCATGGCCAGGGTCGAGGCGGCGCCAAGCACCAGCGATTTCAAAGTCGAGCGTCGGTTGATCATATCGGTTCCCTTCTGGTTATCGCGCTTTTGTTTTGCTCATCGGCTGCGCGGATAGCCTATGGGAAGCCGCCTGCGAAAGATTGTCAACAGATTTCTTTGTTATTGTATACAATGTTTCGGTTGAATGTGTGCGACGGCAGAGCGGCCCAACCGCGGGGCAGGCTGAGGCCGGGCTGCCCGAACGGCCAGCCACCTCGGCGAACGATCAGTTCGCGGCATGATCAATGGAGGCGGTCGCGGCTTGCCGACGGCTGGCTCGTACGAATGGCGCGGGGCAGACCTTATTTTCCGCAGTGATGGTCGTTGATTTTGTTCAGCGCGTTCGCGTCCGGCCCCGTCCGGTGGTACGAACATGCGCCCGCCGCCGAAGTGACCAGCATGGCGTCATAGTAGCGCGGTCCGCCGAACAGGATGTCGATGAGGTCGCCTTCGGCCGGAACGTAGCGCTCCTGCTCGACCGGGCGCTTAAGCTGCCGGTCGCCGGCGAACGCCGCGCCGGACACGCCAATGGCCGTGGCCAGAACGAGAGCGGAGATCGCAAGGTTTTTCGTCATCGGCGGCACCTTTCCGGCCATTTCGGGTCAGCAGCATATCCAAAATCGCCAGCGGAGCAAAAGTTCCCAGTCTCTATCTTCAAAATAGCTTGGCCCGATTGGGCGCTACACTCCTTCCCCGGAGTTGCTGCGGCTACTCGAAGGAGTAGGTAAAACCTTCCTTGGACGCGCCGACGGTGACCTTCGTCATCTTCGCGCCCTCCAGCGAGCGGTTGAGCACGCCGCGGCTGAGCTCCGGCAGCAGCGTGTTGGTGAGGATGGCGTCGATCATGCGGCCGCCGGACTCGATCTCGGTGCAGCGCGCCTTGACCAGATCCATGACGCCGTCGCCGATGACCAGTTCGGCATCGTTGGTTGCTTTAAGCCGCCGCGCGATCTTGCCGAACTGATGGCGGGCGATCGCCTCGATCATCGAATCCGACAGTGGATAATAGGGTATGGTGACCACCCGACCGAGGAAGGCGGCCGGGAAAACTTTCAGCAGCGGAGTGCGCAGGGCCGCGTCGAGATCGTCGATGCCGGTCCGCACGGTGCCGTTCTTGGTGCGGTCCATGATGACGTCGGAGCCGACATTCGAGGTGAGCAGGATCAGCGTGTTCTTGAAATCGATGCGCCGGCCCTCGCTGTCGTCCATCATGCCCTTGTCGAAGACCTGGAAGAAGATTTCGTGGACGTCCGGGTGCGCCTTCTCGACCTCGTCGAGCAGGATCACCGAATAGGGTTTTCTGCGCACCGCCTCGGTCAGGATGCCGCCCTTGCCGTAACCGACATAGCCGGGCGGCGCGCCCTTGAGCGTCGAGACGGTATGCGCTTCCTGGAACTCAGACATATTGATCGAGATCAGGTTCTGCTCGCCGCCATAGAGTGTCTCGGCGAGCGCCAGCGCGGTCTCGGTCTTGCCGACGCCGGAGGGGCCGCAGAGCAGGAATACGCCGACCGGCTTTTCCGGCGCGCCAAGGCCGGCGCGGCTGGTCTGGACACGTTTGGCGATCATCTCCATCGCGTGATCCTGGCCGACCACGCGTTCCGAAAGGGTCGCGGCCAGCCTGAGCGCTTTCTCGGTCTGGCTGGACAGCATCCGTCCGGTCGGGATGCCGGTCCAATCCTGCACCACGGCCGCGACCGCATTGCGATCGACCGAAGGCAGGATCAGCGGCGTCTCGCCCTGCGCCGCGGCAAGCTCCGCCATCAGCTCGCGCAGCCGCGCGAGATCGGCAGACGAACCGGCCGATCCCTCGGCGATCGTCTCGGCAACGGCCGCCTCTTCGACCGCCTCGCCTTTCGCCGCCTTGGCTTTCGAGCCCTTGGATTTCGCGGGCTTGGTTTCAGCCGCCTTGCTCTCGGGCGCCTTTGCTTCGGGAGTTTCGGACGCAGCCGGCTCAGCCGCTACGGTTTCCTCCCCGGCCTCCCCGGCCGCCGCATCGAGCGGCACGCCTTCACCGCGCAGTTTGGCGCGCAGGTCGAGGATCTGGCTCACGAGCGCTTTTTCCCGATCCCAGCGCGCTTGGGCGGCGGCTAAAGTCGTCTCGGTTTCCGCCAGCCCGGCATCGACGCGAGCCTGCCGGTCGGCGACCTCGATGCCGATCGCCGCCTCGCGGCCGATGATGCCGCTCTCGACCTCCAGAGCCTGGCGGCGGCGCAGAATGTCTTCGACCTCGGCCGGCGTCGCATGCTGCGAGACCGCAACGCGCGCGCAAGCCGTGTCGAGCAGGCTGACGGCCTTGTCCGGCAGTTGCCTGGCCGGAATGTAGCGGTGCGAGAGCGCGACCGCCGCCTCGATCGCCTCGTCCAGTATCTGGACCTTGTGGTGCTGCTCCAGGACGCCGGCGACGCCGCGCAGCATCAGCACGGCCACAGCTTCCGACGGCTCCTCGATCTTGACCACCTGGAAGCGGCGCGTCAGCGCCGGGTCCTTCTCGATATGCTGCTTGTATTCGGCCCAGGTCGTGGCGGCTATGGTGCGCAGCTCGCCGCGCGCCAGCGCCGGCTTCAAAAGATTGGCGGCGTCGCCGGTGCCCGCGGCACCGCCGGCGCCGATCAGCGTATGCGCCTCGTCGATGAACAGGATGACCGGCACCTCGGAGGCCTGAACCTCGTCGATGACCGCCTTCAGCCGCTTCTCGAACTCGCCCTTGACGCTGGCGCCCGCCTGCATCAGCCCGACATCGAGCATGCGCACGCTGACATTCTCAAGCGTCGGCGGCACGTCGCCCTGGGCGATGCGGAGCGCAAATCCTTCGACCACCGCCGTCTTGCCGACGCCGGCCTCGCCGGTCAGGATCGGGTTGTTTTGGCGGCGACGCATGAGGATGTCGACGATCTGCCGGATTTCCGGGTCGCGGCCGACGACCGGATCGATCTTGCCGTCGCGGGCGCGCAGCGTGAGGTCGGTCGCGTATTTGGCCAGCGCCGAATCTCCGCCCGGACCGCGCTTCATCGGCTGTTCGGCGGCGGCAGAGGCGGCAGGTGTGCCGGCTTCGAGCGAGCCTTCGGTCACGTCGGCGAAACGGGAAACGACGCCGTCGGCATCGATCTTGTCGAATTCGGCGCTGATTTTCGAGACCAGGCCTTCCAGCACCGGCGTCCTCAGGCAGGCCAGCAGGATATGGGCGCTGCGCACCTCCTCCACGCCGAACTCCAGCGTCGCCAGGTTCCAGCCTTCCTGGATGGCGTGGAAGATGTGATCGGAGAATTCCTCGACGGAGGTCGCGCCGTAAGGCAGCTTGTCGATGGCTCGGGTCATGTCAGCCGTCAGCCGGCTGACGTCCAACCCGGCATCGGCGATGATCATCTGCACGTCCGAGCGCTCGGACAGCACCAGTTGCTGGATGAAGTGGACGAGCTCCACATAAGGATTGCCGCGCAGCTTGGCCGTATCGGCCGCGGCCTTGAAGGCGCGCACCCCCGTGGCGTTGAGCTTGGCGACCAGTTCCTTACGCTTGAAGCTCTGCGATGACCGGCGCTGTTCCATTCGAACTTGCTCCCGCAATCTGCCAACCGTACCCTGCCATATAAGCGGCGGCTTGACAAAGCCGCGTGACGGATAAGACGTTTGGATCTATCCGGGCGGCACTGCCCGGTTACACAAGCTCTGCAATGTCGTGCAAGAAACACCGAATTGCGGTCCGGGCTATGCGAGCCATTTCACATACCCGGCCCGGTAATCGCGCAATGGGTTTTGCTGAAAGAAACGGTCGCGTTTAGCATCCGTTAGTTTTTGAGCAGCTGCTCAATTGTCGTGACGCGAGGCCGGTGGTAACGTTGCGTCACATAGGGTCTCAGGGCCGCTGGCTGGGGGTTAGTGTGATTGATCTCGCACTCTGGCTGAATCCTCTGAACGGTGAAAATCCGTCGGGAGAGGACTTGCGTAACGACCCGGCCTTTCATGAGCTGGAGCGCCTGACCGAACAGCAGAAAAAGGTCGAATACGAAGGAAACAACAAATCGGAAGTCGATGTTCCGGTCGACTGGTCCGTCGTACTCACCAAGGCGGAGGAGTTGCGGTCGCACGGGCGGGACCTGCGCCTTCTCGTCCTGGTTGTGCGTGCCCTTGCCAACGAAGAACAGCTGGGCGGGCTCGCCGAAGGCCTGACACTGATCGCCCAAACCTTCGACAGGCATTGGGAAACGATGCATCCGGCACTGCGCTCTGGCGCCACGGCGCGCGAGGCTGCCTTGCGGCGCATCAATGCGCTGATCGACCTGCAAAACAGCCAGGACGGGCTGCTCAAGGATCTGCGCGGCATGGTCTTCTTTGCGCCGCGCACGGTCGGCCCGATCAAGGGAGAGGACCTGGAGAAGGGCAGCCTCGACGAACACGTCATGCTGCAGGAGGCTGCTTCGGGACTGGGCGCGGCGGAAAAGGCGGCGCTGGTAAGCGGCCACAACCAGCTGGTGAACCGGGTGCGCACCGGGTGCAAGGCGCACGTCGATCAGGCCGGCGAGGCGATGACCTCGCTGCTCGCCGACGCCCGCGCGGTGATCGCCGCTCTCGACGAGGTCGACGCCGCCCTCAACAAGCGCATCGACGGCAATGGCCCCGCCATTCCGGAATTGAGACGCTTCCTGCAGCGTTTGCTGACGACGCTGGAGCGGAATTCCGCCGCCGGTGCCGGGGCGAACGGCGCCGCAAAGCCAATCCCGCAGCCGGCGGAACCGGCAGCGCCCGGCCCAAACGGCCATGGTGGCGAAAGAATGGGCGCCGAAGCGAGGGGAGCCGAATCGATGGCAAGTGTCGCAAGCTATGCGGAACCGGGCGCCGGGCTGCCCGACCGGATCACCTCGCGCGACGACGTCGTCAAATGCCTGGATCTCGTCGTCGCCTTTTATGACCGGACCGAGCCGTCGAGCCCGATCCCGCATCTCGCCCGCCGCGTGCGCCGCATGGTGCACATGGATTTCGTGGAACTGATGGAAGATCTCGCCCCGTCGGGGCTGAAGGAGTTCCGGCTGCTTGCCGGTGTCCCCGATCCGAAGAAGCCGGCCCAGAAGGATGAAAGGTAACAAGCATGCCAGCAGAGAGCAAAGCGAAGGTCATCGAAAGAAACCGCGCCCCGCGCGTGCAGATCGCCTATGACGTCGAGACCTACGGCAGCCCGACAACGATCGAACTGCCGTTCGTCATGGCCGTGATGGCCGATCTTTCCGGCGCTTCACAGACCAAGGAAGCGGTGAAGTCGGTGCTCGACCGCAACTTCGTCGAAACCGACGCCAACCGCTTCCCGAAGTTCATGGAGGCCATGGGGCCGCGGGTGAAGGCGCGGGTAAAGAACACACTCCCGCAAGCCGAGGGCGCCGAGCGGGACGAAGAGCTCGCGATCGATCTCACCTTCTCCAAGATGGGCGATTTCGCGCCCGACAAGATCGCCGAGCAGGTCCCGCAACTGGCCGAGATTCTCAAGATGCGCCGGCAGCTCGAAGAGTTGCTCGGCTTCATGGATGGCCGCGTCGACGCCGAAAAGCGCATCGCGCAGCTTCTGAACAACGAACCGCTGCTGAGCAAGATCGCCGGCCAGGCGATTTCTGAGGGCAAGGGCGAGGAGTAAGTCATGGCTGAACAGCAAAAAACCGCAGCCGCCACCGCCGAGGCGGAAGCGATTGACCTCGGCGAATTCAGCGGCCTCCTGGAAAAGGATTTCAAGGTCAAGAAGGACGACAGCGAAAAGCTGCAGCAGCTGGTGCGCAACCTGGCGCTGGCGGCGCAGTCGCGCTCCGAAACCACCACCATCTCGTCCAATGCGATCAAGTCGATCAAGTCGCTGATCGCCGGCATCGACAAGATGCTGACGACGCAGGTCAACGAGATCCTGCACGCGCCGGAAGTGCGCGAGATGGAAGGCACCTGGCGCGGCCTCTGGTATCTCGTCAACAACACCGAGACGGATACGAAGCTCAAGATCCGGGTGATGAACATCTCCAAGGAACAGCTGGCCGACACGCTGGAAGACTATGAAGGCCAGATGTGGGACCAGAGCCCGATCTTCAAGAAGGTCTATACGGACGAGTATTCGATGCTGGGCGGCGAGCCGATCGGCTGCATTCTCGGCGCCTACGAATTCTCGAACCATCCGCGCGACGTCGGCCTGCTGCGCAACATCTCCGGCGTCTGCGCCTCGGCGCACACGCCCTTCATCGCAGCGGCCTCGCCGCGCCTGTTCCGCATGGACAGCTGGCAGGAACTGCCCAACCCGCAGGACCTGCAGATGATCGTCAACAACCCGGCCTATGCCTCGTGGCAGTCGCTGCGCGAGAGCGAGGACGCCCGCTATATCGGCCTCACCATGCCGCGGGTGCTGGCGCGCCTGCCCTACGGCTCGGAGACCGTTCCGGTGAAGGGTTTCACCTTCGAGGAAGAGGTGGGAGGCGACCACAACAAATATGTCTGGATGAACGCCGCCTTTCCGATGGGCGTCAACATCAACCGCAGCCACAAGCTTTTTGGCTGGGGCACACAGATCCGCGGCGTCGAAAACGGCGGCACGGTGCTCAACCTGCCGGTGCACGCGTTTCCGACCGACGACGGATCGATCGCGATGAAATGCCCGACGGAAGTCGCCATCGACGACCGGCGCGAAGCGGAGCTCGCCAAGCTCGGTCTGATGCCGATCCTGCACCGGAAGAACACCGACCTTGCGGCCTTCATCGGCGCCCATTCGCTGCAGGACGACGAGACGCGAGCCGGGCGTCTGGTCGATCCCGACGCGCAGGCCAACGAGCGGCTCAGCGCCAACCTGCCCTACCTATTCCCGGTCTCGCGCTTCGCCCACTACCTCAAGGCGATCGCGCGCGACAAGATCGGCTCGTTCAAGGAACGCACCGACATGCAGATCTGGTTGACCGAATGGATCAACCGGTACGTGCTGGCCAATCCAGCCTTTGCCGACGACAAGGCGCGCGCCAAGCGCCCGCTCGCCGCGGCCGAGGTCCAGGTCGACAGTGTCGAAGGCCGGCCCGGTTACTACAACGCCCGTTTCTATCTGCGTCCGCACTACCAGCTGGAAGGCATCAATGCCTCGCTCCGGCTGGTGTCCGAACTGCCGTCAGTGAAGGGGTGAAATAGCAAGCATAGTCATCATGTTTGGTTTGAGAGCGGTGGAGAAAGACAATGCCTTCAATGAAGATCGATGGTTTTCTGAAAGTTCCGGACATCAAGGGTCCCAGTGTGCGCGACGGCCACGAAGATGAGATCGAAGTCCATGGCGTCGACTACAAGATGATCGCGCCTTACGATCCCAATTCGCTCTCGCGCCGCGGGCGCGTATCCTTGGGGATGATCAAGTTCACCAAGCATTACGACAAGGCGTCGCCTTACCTGAAGAAGGCGCTGTTCGACAACAAGGCGCTCGACGAAGTGGTGTTTTCGGCGCGCCGCACCATCGACGGCGAGACCAGCGATTATCTGGTGGTGACGCTCACCGACGCTTCGATCATGGAATACGACATGAAGCAGGCCGATGACGAGGCCGACCTGATCGAGGAAGAAGTGAGCTTCGCCTACAAGAAGATCAAATTCGTCTACGACAAGGACGACGAGATCGAAATGGATGTCTATGTCGGCAAGTGAGGCCAAAAGGCCCGGCGCAAGGGCGCAGCTCGCCGGCAGTTCGCGAGCAAAGCGCGAGGCGGTCCAGCCCTCCCTCTGGGACCGCCTCATCAACGACCTGCCCGGGCTGACGTCGGAGATCGAGGGGCTGCGTCGCCTGCTGGAAGAAGAACTCGGCGCCGAGCGCGTCGAGGCTCTTCTTGCCGGCAGCGCACGCACCATCGATGCCGATGTGGAACTCACCCCCGACCAAAAGCGGCGCCTGCACCGTCTGGTGTTCCAGGCCGAACATCGGGCCGAGATCGAAAGCCGCGGCGTGGTGGTGTCGGCGCGGGTGCTCAGGGAAGCCGTCCGGCGCGACATCGAAGCCTTGTTCAACACCGAGCGCTTCGAGTCCGTTCCGATGCTTTCCGATGCCGAGCACGAACAGCCCCTGGACGAGCTGCCGTCGCTTGCCGACTTTCCGGAGGTGCGCCGCAGCGTCGTGAACTACGGCGTGCCGTCCTTCTCCGGCCGCTCCTCGCGGGACTTCGACCGCGATACCCTGGCGCGCGAGATCCGCGCGGTGCTCGCCACCTTCGAGCCGCGGCTCAAGGAAAGCGCCACGACGGTCAATGTCACGCTCGGCGACAAGAGCGTCGGCCTGAAGATCGAGATCGACGCCGTGCTGATCATGACGCCGACGCCGGAACGCATGCGGCTGCGCACCACGATCAATCTCGACAACGGCCTGGCGCGAACCGAATTCCGGGAGACCTGAGATGGATCGGGTCTTCGTCGAATATTACGAAGAAGAACTGACCCATATCCGGGCGCTCGCGGCCGAGTTCGCCGATATGCATCCGGCAGTCGCCCGCAATCTTTCCCTCGACACCGTCCCCTGCCCGGACCCCTATGTCGAACGGCTGCTCGACGGCGTGGCCTTCCTTGCCGCGCGCACGCGGCTGAAGGTCGACGCCGAGCGCTCGCGCTTCTCTCGCGCCGTGCTCGACGTGCTTTACCCGGACCTGGTCACGCCGGCGCCGGCAACGGCGATGGCGGTGCTGAAACCCGGCCAGCAGGTGCAGTCGATGATCGCCGGCCATACCGTCGCGCGCGGCACACGACTGGTCTCCAGCCTGCATCCGGGACTGTCGACGCGGTCAACCTTCAGCACCGCGCAAGAGATCACGCTATGGCCGATAGCGATCACCTCTGTCAGCTATTTCCAGGATCGCAGCGCGCTGGCTGCCGCCGGCATCGGCCCAGTCGGCGGCGCGCGCGGCGAGGCAGCGCTGCGCGTCGCGCTTGCGCGCACCGGAAAGGGCAAGCTCAGCGAGCTGTCGCTCGACCGTCTCGATCTCTATTTCGCCGGTCGCACCAAGGCGCCGCTCCTGTTCGACGCGATCTTCGGGGCCTGCTCGGCCGTCGGCGCGCGGGCGGAAGGAAAGACCAATCCGCTATCGGCGCTGCCCGAGCCCGAAATGGTCGGCATCCGCGACGACGAGGCGCTGATGCCGCGCACCCGCCCGACCTTCGAGGGCTACCGGCTGCTGCGCGAATATTTCATGATCCCCGAACGCTTCCACTATGTGCGGGTCGCCGGCCTGCAGCCGGTGGTGCGCAGATGCGAGGCGGGGATGGAGATCATCTTCCTGTTCCGCCGCCCGGTGCCCGAGCTCGCCGACGTTGCGCCGGCCGATTTCGAGCTCTTCGTGACGCCGCTGATCAATCTCTTCGAGCGCGAATGCAACGTCATCGAGATCGATCCGCGCAGGACACGGCAAGTGCTGCATGCCGATCGAACCAGAGCGCGCGATTTCGAGATCTTCCGCGTCACCCGAGTGGAGGATGCCGACGCGGAGGGCAGCGAGGCCGAGATTCCCGAGCTTTTCAGCCTGGGGCAGAACCGCGGCAGCGGCTGGGTGTATTCGACCGAGCGGCGCCCTCGTAGGGCCACCGAAGATGAGCGTCGCGACGGCCTGACCCGCACCTCCTACACGGGAGACGATGTTTTCCTCTCGGTGTCGCGCCCGGCCGGCAGCCCGGCCAACCGGCCGCTCAAGCGCCTCGACGTCATTGCGCTTTGCACCAATCGCGACCTGCCGATCCTCGACGACACACCGACACTGACGCTGGAGACGGCGGACCCCGTGGAGGCCGTCAGGCTGCTCGGCGCGCTGCGGCCGCCCCAGCCTTCGATCCCGGCGTCGCTGCCGGCGGGCGCCGAAGGCGAATCCCGCGCCGACAATCTCGCCTGGCGGCTGGTGGCGCAGCTCTCGCTCAACTTCTTGAGTCTCGCCAAGGAAGGCCGCGGCGTCGATCCGCTGCACGCGCTGCTCGATCTCTATGCCGACCGCGGCGACCCGAGCCTCGCCCGCAACGTGCATTCGATCACCCGCATCGACTCGCGCCCAGTGATAGAGCGGCTCAAGATCGACGGGCCGATGTGCTTCGGGCGGGGCACGGAAGTGACGCTGCATGTCGACCAGTCGGTGCTGGCGGGGCAAAGCACGCTTTTGCTTTCGGCCCTGCTGGCGCGGCTGTTTGCCCGCCATGCCGGGATAAACGGGTTCGTGCGGACACGCACGCGGCTGCTGCAGAAGCAGGAGGATGTGCCATGGCCGATGACGCCCGGCAATCGCTACCTGATCTAGCACGGCCCGCCCCGAGCCAAGCCGCCCCAGACGGAATCGGGGCGTTGTCGGAAAGCTTCGACTTCTTCGAGCTGCTGCGCCGGCTGGAGCAGAGGGGCGGGCTGTTCGGCTATTCCGGCCAGGCCAATCGCGAGCCGGCGCGGCTCGGCCAGCATGTGCGCCTGAGCTTCTCGGCCAGGGACGTGATGAAATTCCAGGAGGCGGGCGAAAAGGCTCCGGCGCGGGTGACCGTCGCCAATCTGGGACTGCTCGGGCCCGAAGGGCCGATGCCGCTGCATCTGACGCGCTGGGTGCTCGACCGGCTGTCGCAGCGCTGGTTCACCGGCACGCAAGCGGAGCAGACCAGCGACACAACCTTCGTCGACTTCGTCAACATCCTGCAGCACCGGATGATCGCGCTTTACTACCGCGCCTGGGCCGACGCACATCCGGCGGTGCAGGTCGAGCGCTCGATCGGCGGACGCGTCCGCGCCATGCTGGAAGCGATGTCGGGGATCGGCCTTCCCGGCACCCAGGATGCCGAACTCGACGCTGTGCGGCTGCGCCAGGCCGGATCGCTGGCCAGCCAGGTCGACGGTCCGGAACGGCTGACCTTGTTTCTTGCCACGGCCTTCAAGGTGCCGGTCGAGATCAAGGAATTCGTCACTTCCTGGATCACCATACCGGCGGCACTGCAGAGCCGCGTCGGCAAGGCCTATGCGGCGCTCGGGCGCGGCGCGACGATCGGCCCGCGCGTCTTCAGCCGCCAGAGCCGGATCGAGTTGCGCGTCGGCCCGCTCGATCTCGACGCCTTCAAGTCGTTCCTGCCCGGAGAGCGGCGCCTCGCCCTCTTCAAGAAAGCGGTGCGCGACATGATCGGCGAAGCGCTGGACATCGATTTGCGCATCGTGCTTGCGCGCGACGCCGTGCCGCCGCCGAAGATCGGAACCGTCCAGCTCGGCCGAACCTCCTGGCTTGCGCGCCCCGCCGAGAAGGGAGACGCCGACGATCTCAAGCTGCGCACGATCGTCGGCTGGCGGCCCGAAATGGCGGAGGCGGCCGCATGAGCCTGCTGCTGACGCTGGAACAAGGCCCGCGCTCCCAGGTGGTCAGGCAGACGAGGCTGGACGAAGGCGAGCTGGTGATCGGGCGCAGCGCCGATGCCGGCTGGCAGATCGACGATCCGGACATGTTCGTGTCGCGCGCCCATTGCAAGATCAGCGGCGGCCGCGACGGCTACTTCGTCACCGATACGTCGAGCAGCGGGCTGTTCATCGACGATTCCGACAGCCCGCTCGGCACCGGGAGGTCGGCACGGCTGCAAAGCGGCATGCGTTTGAAACTGGGCGACTACGTGCTCTATGTCGAGGTCCAGCCAAGCGCGAGCCAGACTTCGGTCGGTGAGGTCGCCAACCATTCCGCCGCCGCCTGGTCGGCACCTCAGCCGCGATCTTCGCCCAGCATCGGCGGCGACGATTTCTTTTCGGCCAAGGTCGAGGAGGAGCCGCGGCGGCCGCGGCCGGCCGATCTGCCGGACCCGTTCGAGCAGCCTGTGCCCGGCGCGTATGACCGCGCCTCGAACCAGCGCAGTTCGCCCGCCTTCGACGACCCATTCAGCCTCGACCCGGTGGCGACACCGGCCTCGGACGACGACTCGGCAACTGGCCGGTCCGATCCGTTCGGCTTCGGCGACATGCCCTCGCGCGGCGATACGGCGCAGCCGGCGCCGAAACCGGCCGGCTTCGACGACTTCGGCTTCGGCCCAGCCGCGACGCCTGCCTCTGCCAATGGCGCCCATCCGGCTGGTCGCGCCGAGCAGCAGGCCGACAAGCCGCAGGTCGCTCCTCCGCGGGACTTGCCGGCGCGCACGCCCGAGCCGCCTCCTCCGCCGCGTCCGGCTCCCGCGCCCAGGCCGTCCCGTGCAGCTCAGCCTGTGCCCGGCGATATGGCGCTGCGCGCCGCCTTCCTGCGCGGCATGGGGGTCGAGGAGGCCGATTTTCTCGGGCGCGACGCGATCGCCGAGATGGAAAAATTCGGGCGCGAGTACCGGCTGATGCTGGACGGCCTGATGCAGCTTCTGCGCAAGCGCGCCGAGGAAAAGGGCAGCGCGCGCGTTGCCCAGACGGTGGTCGGCGCCTCCGAGGTCAACCCGCTCAAATTCCTGCCGACGGTCGAGGATGTCATCGTCACCATAATCTCGGAGCGCAGCCCCGGCTTCCTCTCCGGCGAGGCGGCGATCGGCGATGCGGTGAAGGATCTCGCGCAGCACCACGTGCGCGCCTGGCGCGGCGTTCAGGCAGCGCTGCGGCGCATGATCGACCGGTTCGATCCGGCGACGATCGAGGAAGAGCTGAAATCCAATTCCGCGATCGGCAACCTGCTTGCGGGCGGCCGCAACGCCAAGCTGTGGGAGCTTTACCAGAAACGCCATCGCGACATCGCCCAAAGCGCGGAATCGAGTTTCCTGGGCGAGATCGGCGCAGACTTCAGGGATGCATACGAAGAGGAGTAGGACATGATCGATCGACGCGAATTCATCGTTGCCCTCGGCGCGACGGGGCTGCTTGCGGCTTGCCAGAGCGGCCCGCCGAAACCATCGGTTATCTCGGTCAACGTGACCGGTGGCGCCGGCATGAATCCGGGACCCGGCGGCGGCGATCGACCGGTGACTGTGCTGGTGATGCGGCTTGCCAGCACCGGCAAGTTCAATTCGGCCGATTATTTTGCGCTGCAGGGCGATGCGGGGTCCGCACTTGGAGCCGACCTTATCGGATCCGATTCGATCTCCGTCGCACCGGGCAAGACGGCGGCCAAGACCATCACGGTCGAACCGAACGCGACGGCGCTCGGCTTCGTCGCGCTGATCCGCGAACCCGGCGGACGCAACTGGCGCACGACCAAGTCGGTGTCGGCGGGATCGAAATTCACCATCAACGTCACGCTAGGCGGCGGCGGTATTTCCGCCTGACGGCGAGACAGAAGTTGGCAGTGCAGAGAGCAGCGGCATGAGCGACGCAAACAGGGTGCTATGGTCCGAGGGGCTCTTCCTGAGAACCCAGCATTTCCAGCAGCAGGACCGGTTCTTCGAGGCGATGGTGCGGGGCGCGCTGCAGGCCGGTCAGCTCCATACGTTCGGCTTCCAGCAGCTGACGCTCGATCAATCGCTGCTCGATGCAGGCCAGGTTTCTATCGTGTCCGCCCGGGGTATTTTCCCCGACGGCACGCCCTTCTCCATCCCGGAAATGATGGACGCGCCGAAACCTCTGCCGGTCACGGCCGATACCGGCGCCGGGCCGGTGCTGGTCGCGCTGCCGCTCGAGCCGCCCGGCGGCGTCGGTTTCGACCCGGCGCATGCCGCGTCGACCGGAGCGCGCTATCACGGCAGGATCGTGTCGGTGCGTGATTCCGTGCAGGGCGGCGCCGACCCGGAAGAGATCGAGATCGCCCGCCCGCAGGCGATGCTGCTTGCGCCCGGCAAATCGGTCGGCGGCTACACCGCGCTGCCGGTCGCCGACATCAAGGGCGTGCGGGCCGACGGCGGCGTCTCGCTCGACGAGAGCTTCCTGCCGCCGACGCTGATCACAGGCGCGGTCGCCTGGTACCGGCAATTGCTGCAGGAGGTCGTCACCGGTCTCGACCAGATCGCCGAAGCGCATGGCAAGATGGTGATGGGAGGGCCCGGCCGCAGCGTCGAGGACCTGCTGATGCTTCATCTTGCCAATGCGGCCAAGCCGCGGCTCGCCCACATGCTGGCGCAAGATGTCTTCCATCCGGCCGAGCTCTACCTCGAGCTCGCCGGCCTCGCCGGCGAAATGGCGACTTATGGCTCCAGCTCGCGCCGGCTCGGCGAGCTGCCGGCCTATGACCACATGGCGCCCGGCCCTGCCTATATGGCCCTGGCGGACGCCTTGCGCTCGCTGATCCTCAGCCTGCGGTATATCGAGCCGAAATCGCGCGCGCTGCCGGTCATGCGGCATGCCACCAATGTCTGGAAGGTGCGCATCGACAACCCGAAGCTTCTGGTGGCCAGCCGCATCGTCATCCGCGTCGGCTCCGAACTGTCGGAAGACGCGCTGCGCAAGATCTTCGTCAACCAGGCCACCGTCGGGTCCGCCGACCAGTTCGAGGGGCTGTGGAAGTCGCGCCTGCCCGGCATTCCGCTGAAGCCGCTGCATTCGCAGCCGCGCGAGATTCCCTATGACGGCGACCGGCTGTGCCTGGAGCTGGACCAGAAGAGCGAGCATTGGGCCTCGCTGCTCGACGCCCCCGGTTTCGTCATCGGCGTTTCCGGCGTGCTGCCAAGCGAGCCGCAGGTCGACTGCTATTCGGTGAACAGGTGAGGCCATGAGCCGGGATGATCCTTTCGGACTGTCGGAGGATCGCGAACGCACGCGCATCAGGCTGACGGGCGCTTCGCCCCGGCCGATGGCGCCGCTGGCGCCGGGCGCGCCGGTGAAGCGCGCGCGCGCCCATCCCAATGTGCTGATCAATAGCTTCGCGCCGCTGCTCGAATTCGCGCCGGAGTTGGAAAGCGCGCTGGCGCCGGAGAACCCGGAAGTGCTGCGCACGCGCCTGCTCGAGGAGCTCGTGCGCGCACGCGATGCCGCGATGGCCGCGGGCTCGTCGCTGGAGCGGGCCGATCAGGCCGCCTGGGCGGTGGCGGCCCTGCTCGACGACCTCGCGCTCAACACGCCTTGGGGCGGCGCCAGCGCCTGGCCACGCCAGCCGCTGGTGGTGATGCTGCGCGGCGACGTCGATGCCGGCACGCAGTTCTTCTCGCGGCTCGACGAACTGGAGAGGCATCCGAACCGCGACCGCGAAATGCTGGAGTTGCAATATTATTGCCTGGCGCTCGGCTTCCGTGGCAAATATCGCGTGCCTGGCCGCGCCGGCGACCGTTCGCTCAATGCCGTTCGCGTGGCGGCGGCGCGCTTCCTGCGCAATGCCGACGCCGAAGATGCGCCGCTGTCGCCGAACTGGAAGGGCGTGATCGCCTCGGACGAGCCGCAGCGCTTCATCGTACCGATCTGGGTGATGGCGCTGGCGGCCGTGGTCATCGCCGCCGCTGCTTATGTCGGCCTGTCGATGGGGCTGAGCAGCCAGGCGGTCGAGCTCTCCGCCCTGGTCCGCGCTTTGCCGCCGCCCTCGCGGGGCGACGTCACCCGCGCCGCGCCCAAGGTCGACGCGCCCGAACCCGAGGCGCCGCAGCCGGAACCGGTCGATTTTGCGCTGCTGCCTGAATTCAAGGCCGAGGCACCGGATGGTCTCAAGCCGGCGCTGAGCGGCACCGAGAGCGTGTCGCTGGCCAAGCTCGTCATCCAATCTTCCAATCCCGAACTGTTCCAGTCGGCGCGGCCGACACTCACACGGGGCTATGAGCCGCTGATCGAATCGATCGCCAAGGTGATCCTCGCCAATCAGGAACTGATCGGGAACGTCACGGTTGTCGGCCACACCGACAATGTGCGCCTGCAGAAATCCAACCCGCTTTCGTCGAACCAGCGGCTGTCGGAAGCGCGCGCCGAGACCATAGCCAACCTTCTGGTGCAGGCCGGCGTGCCGCAGGAGCGCATTCATTCGGAAGGCCGCGCCGAGACCGATCCGGTGGCCGACAACTCGACGCGCGAGGGCCGCGCGCTCAACCGCCGCGTCGAGGTCCTGGTCGAGAAGAGGCTCTGATGTTCATCCTGCGCTTCCTCTGGGCGGTTCTCACCTCGCGCTTCCTTTGGACGCTGATCGGCATCGCGCTGCTTTCGCTGCTGATCTGGGTGTTCGGCCCGATCGTCCAGGTCGGCCCGTATGCGCCGTTCGATTCCGACAATGTGCGCATCGCCATCATCGCCGGGCTGATCATCCTGTGGCTGATCTGGCTGATCATCGCGCAGCGCCGCGCGATCCGCGCCAACCGCATGTTCGTCGCCGAGATCGCCGCGCCCGTGGCGGAAAAGCAGCTCACTCCTGGCGAGGAAAGCGTTGCCGCGGTCGGCGCCAAATTCGGCGAGGTGATGGCGGAGCTCAAGCGACGCAAGCTCGGCGGCCGCAAATTCCTGCGCGAGATGCCTTGGTATGTCATCGTCGGACCGCCGGCCACGGGCAAGACCACGGCGCTGCGACAGTCAGGCCTCAACTTCCCGATCGATCTCACCGACGATCTGCAGGGCGTCGGCGGCACGCGCAATTGCGACTGGTTCTTCTCGGAGAACGCGGTGCTGATCGACACCGCCGGCCGTTACGTCCAGCAGGAAAGCCAGCCGGATGTCGACGCGACGGAATGGCTGGGTTTCCTCGATCTTCTCAAGAAGCATCGCGGCCGCCGCGCGCTCAACGGCGTCATCGTCGCGCTGTCGATCGATGTGCTTTCGGAAGGCGACGAAGCCATCAAGGCGCATGGCCGCAAGATCCGCCGCCGGCTGGCGGAGCTGAACGACCGCCTCGAAATCCGCCTTCCCGTCTATCTGATGCTGACCAAGGCCGACCTGATCAAGGGCTTCGAGGCCTTCTTCGGCGGTCTCTCGACCGCCGCCCGCGAGCAGGTATGGGGGACGACCTTTCCGCTCGATGCCCGCATCGACGCCAAGACCGTCGAAAGAGAGCTTGCCGCGCTTGCCACGGAGCTGGAGCGGCGGCTGGTGCCGCGCCTGGAGGACGAGGACAAGCTCGGATCGCGCGCGGAAATCTTCCGTTTCCCGGCCCAGCTCGCCAGCCTCTCCGAGCCGATCCAGGTGCTGATCGAGGCGATGTTCGGCGAAAGCCGCTACGAGGAAGCCGCCTGGCTGCGCGGCCTCTATCTGACCTCGGCGACACAGGAAGGCGCGCCGATCGACCGGCTGACGGCGGCGCTGTCCTCCACCTTCGGGCTGCCGCCGCGCCGCGCGATGCTCGCGCCGCGCGTCGAGAAGCGCAGCTTCTTCCTGCGCAATCTCCTGACCGAGGTCATCTTCAAGGAAGCGGGTCTCGGCACGTTCGATCCGCTGGCGCAGCGCCGCCGCGCCTGGATCTGGCGCGGCGCGGCCGCGGCTTGCGCGCTTGCCGCCCTGCTGTTGGGCGGGCTGTTCACCTGGTCCTATCTCGACAACCGCAATGCGATCACCGAGCAGGCCGGCCAGTTCGAGGCGCTGCAGGCGCCGCTGACCGACGTCTCCGCCACGCCGGCTTCGGTGGAGCAGCCGACGATGGACGGGGCGCTGGCCGCGATGGACGCGGTGGCGACGGCGCGCACCGCACCGCCGGATGCTGTCCACAATTTGCTCGGCCCGACCGCTTCGGCCGAGCTCGTGCGCGCCCAGACCGACACTTACGACCACGCGCTGCGCAACGTGCTCGAGCCGCATATGGTGGCGCTGCTCGAAGCCACGATGTGGCGGCAGATCCGCGATCCGGATTTCATGCTCGGCGCGCTGAAGACCTATCGCATGATGACCGGCCTGTCGCAGATGGACACCGACTTCGTGCAGAACTGGTGGGTGAACAGTCTGCCGGAATTCGCGCCCGCGCCGCCCTTCCCGACCGCCGACGCCGAACAGCACCAGCTCGCCGCGATCCGCCGAATGGCGGTTGACGACAGCTACATCGCCCCGGACAAGGAGCTGGTGGCCGAGGCGCTGAAGACGGTGTGTACCATCTCGCTGCCGGAGCGCGCCTACAAGCAGTTGCTTGCGGATCCGGAAGTAGCAGCCGTCAAGGAATGGGTGCCGGCCAATTTCGCCGGCCCGAACGGCGCCAAAGTGTTCGCGCGCCGCTCCGCCAAGACGCTGCGCGTCGGCGTTCCCGGCGCCTACACATATGCCGGCTTCCACGACGCCGTTCTCGATCGCGTCGAGGATGTGGCGGCGCAGGCGGCGCTCGATCGCGCGGTATTTGCCGGCGGCTGCTCGGAGAATGCCGAGACCTCGGTGTCGGCGCTGTCCGAAGACATTCTGAAGCTCTACTACGACGACTACATTTCGCAGTGGGACAGCTTCCTGCGCGACATGCGGCTGGCGCCGCTGACCGACCTCAACGTCGCCAGCGAAAATCTCAAGGACCTTTCGAGCGCCGATTCCGCGTTGAAACGCCTCCTCACCGCGGTCGTGCAGGAACTCGATCTCACCCGTTCCGACATGGCGCCGGCTGATGACAAGAACGGCGCCGCCGCCAAGAGCGGCTCGAAGCTGCTCTCCAAGCTCGGCAAACTCGGCAAGGTCGTGAAGACGGGAGCGAAATTACTACCACGCGCGGGCTCGGCCGAGCAGGTCGACATGACCGGCAGCCTGGTGGCCGAACATTTCAAGCCGCTCAAGGGCACGATCGCCGAGGTGGACGGCCAGCCGCCGGCGCTCGACGCAGCCGTGGTGGCGCTGACGGCGCTGTCCAATGTGCTGCAGACTGTGTCGGCCAACCCCGACCCGCAAGACGCCATCAAGAAGCAGGGCGGCCTGGCCGAGCTGACGGGGGCGGTCGCAAGACAGGCGCAGATCCTGCCTTCGCCGATCAACGACTGGCTGGGCGGGATTGCCGGCGACACCAGCGGCCTGTCGCAGAAGGCGGTCACCAACGAGCTCAATGCCATCTGGCGCGCCGATATCCTGCCCTTCTGCCAGGCGGCGCTCAACAACCGCTATCCGTTCAGCCCTGAGAGCGCGGTCGACGTCAATGTGCGCGACTTCCAGCGCCTCTTCGGCCCCGCCGGCCTGATCGACGCCTTCATCAACGACCATCTGATCAACTATGTCGACACCGCCAGCCAGCCGTGGAAATGGCGCGCCGATTTCGGCCTCGACGCGGCCGCGCTGGCGGCGTTCGAGCAAGCGCGGCACATCCGCGACGACCTGTTTCCCGGCGGCACCGGCCCGGTGATGAACTTCACGCTGGAGCCAAAGGACCTGTCGCCCAACGTGGCGCGGGTGACGCTCAACCTCGATGGCCAGAACCTCGTCTACTACAACAACGCGACCCGGCCGCAGCCGATGACGTGGCCCGGCAAGGACGGCACCGGCGTGATCTCGCTCGCCTTCCAGCCGGTCGACGGCTCGCCCGAGGTGATGCTCAACGAGACTGGCAGCTGGGCGTGGCTGAGGATGCTGCGCGGCGGCAAGTTCGCCGGAACCAACCTTTCCGACGTCTATAGCCTGCGCCTCGGCACGAAAGGCATGTATGCCGATTTCGAGCTCAAGGCGGCCAGCGTCGAGAACCCCTACACACTCGAGATGTTCAAGAAGTTCACATGTCCGCCGCAGATATGAGCACCGGCTTCTACGGCAAGATGCCTGCCACCGGCGATTTCGTGACGCGGCGGCTGCCGGGCGATTTCGTGCGCATCTGGGACCGCTGGCTGGCGCAGCAGATCGTCCCGCTGTTTGGCCACGATGCGTGGCAGACGGACACTGCCTTGCGCTTTCTCGCCGGCCCCGCCTCGTTCGGCGCCTCGGCCGGCGTCATCGTGCAGAGCGCCGACAAGGTCGGCCGACAGTTCCCGCTCAGCGTCGTCGCACGGCTTGCCGAGGCGCCGCTCAGGCTGGCCTATTCGGATGCCTGGTTCGACCGCATCGAGGAAGCGGCCTTCGCCGCGCAACGGGGCGAGCTGACGCCCGACGAACTGGATGCCGCGCTGGGCGCCCTGCCTGCCCCGGCGGTCGATGAGGATGGCGATGTTGTCGACGACCTCGTCATGTGGACCGCGCGCACGGATATCTTCGACGTCGACCCGCAGGCGCCGCAAAAGACGGTGGAGCGGATCTTCGCCGCTAGCTGGGAGACCAGCTGATGCAGATCTGGAACCAGCTGGGTTTTCCGCATCAGTTCACCATGGGCATGGACAAGGCCGGCCATGAGTGGATCGTGGTCGTGGTGAAGGGCACGTTCGATTTTCCGGAGAAGCCCGGCGGCCTCGTGCAGAAGTCGGCGGAGCAAGTTCCGCTGGTCATGGCTGACACGCATACCGGCGCGCCGGGTTACTCAGCGACGCTGTGGGAGACCGACTTCGCCTTCCGTAAGCCGCGCTGCGACGTGATTGCCAATGGCTGCGCCTATGCACCGGGTGGACGCCCGGCGGAACGGGTGCCAGTCGGCATCAAGGTCGGCAACTGGTCGAAGCTCTTCGAAGTGGTCGGCCACCGGGAGTGGCGGGCCATAGGTCCGGTCTTCACCGCAACTGCACCGCAGCCCTTCCTGAAACTACCGATCTCCTACGATTTCGCTTGGGGCGGCGTCGACCGGTTGGACCCCGAGGATCAGCTTCCCGCCAGCTACAAATACAACCCGGTCGGCACCGGCTGGTCTCGAGCCAAGAACCAGCGTTTCATTCCAGGCCTGCGGCTGCCCAATACGCAGGCGGTCAATGAAGAAATCCGCTCGCCCTTCGGCGACTACCAGCCGATGAGCTTTGGGCCGATGGGGCGAGGCTGGCCCGGCCGCATCGAATATGGCGGCACTTATGACGACCACTGGGCGAAGAACATTTTTCCGTTCCTGCCGCCAGACTTCGACGAACGCTATTTCCAGATGGCGCCTGAGGACCAGCAGATCGACCATCCGCGCGGTGGCGAAGAGGTGGTGTTGGTGAACCTGACGCCGGAAGGGCGCGTAAGCTTCCGGCTGCCCTCGACTGCGCTGCCGATGACACTGTTCAAGGGCAGGCAGAAAGCATACGAGGCCGATGTTTTCCCCGACACCATTCTCCTCGAGCCTGAGAAGCGCCGCTTTTCGCTGGTCTGGCGCGTCTCGCAACGCATCCAGCGGACTATCCTCGATTTCTCAGAATGCTGGGTCGGGCCGCCGACGCCGGCGATGTTGAGGGCCCGTGCAACGGGCCGCACCTATATTCGCGCCAACGGTACCGCGCCGGAGGAGGAAGAAGCATGACCTCGCCGATCGAGATCGTTTCGGTCGGCATGGTCACCGCAGTTGGCCTCGATGCACCTTCGGCCTGCGCCGCGATGCGCGCTCGGCTCGATGGGTTCCAGGAGACCCGTTTCGTAGGCTCGCCTGCGGGATGGCTTACCGGTGCACCCGTGCCGTTGCCACGTAGTTGGATCGGAGAAAGGCGAATGGCCCATTTCGCAGCCGGGGCGATAGCGGAGGCTTTCGAAATGCACCCAGAGGCGCGAAGTCAGACAGCTCTCATCCTTTGCCTGCCGGAGGATGATCGACCCGGTCGCCCAGTGAGGGACAATCTAGCTCTACTCCGCCGGATCAGCGAGATCGTCGAGATCGAACCCCATCTGCGTTCTCGCATTGTGGCTTATGGTCGTCCTTCCGGACATATGGCGTTCGATCAGGCCCGCAGACTCCTTGCATCGGATGAGGCTCCCTATGTCATGATCGCGGGCGTCGACAGCTATCTCACGGGAGCAACGATTTCCTACTATCTCAGCAAAGGCCGATTGATGACGGCGGACAACTCTGACGGCTTCATTCCAGGCGAAGCTGCAGCCGCGGTGCTGTGCGCGCGTCCGCAGCACAATGGCTTCAGGCTCTTCGGGCTCGGTCTTTCGCGCGAAGCGGCCTCGATCTACAACGACCGGGATTTGCCGATGCGGGCGGACGGCATGACAGCTGCCTACGATGCGGCCTTCCAAGAGACTGGAATCGATATGAACCGGCTCGGCTATCGTATCGCCGACCTGATCGGGGAGCAGTACTGGTTCAAGCAGACCGCGCTCACCTCAATCCGCCTTTTGAGAGGACGCCACGAATTTCAGGATTTGTGGTCGCCCGCGGAGTCTCTAGGCAATGTTGGCGCCGCAGCCGTTCCAATTATGGTCGGGATGGCTTGGACAGCAGCCCGGAAAGGGTATGCCGCCGGCAATCCGGTTCTCATCGAGGCATCATCCGACGCAGGCGCCTGCGGTGCTGCCGTGTTCGCCTACGGGAGAGCGGCATGACCGTGTATGCGAATGGCCTTGAGATCGCGTGCAAGGCGCAGGCCAACCAGGTCATCGCGGCTTTTCCCTACGTCTGCTTTACCCCGCCACAGACTCCGGCGACCCCACCCGGAGTTCCGGTTCCCTATCCAACGTTTGGAATGGACAGCGACACGGACAACGGAACCGGCACCGTCAAGATTGGCGGAAAGACCGTCACGCAGAAAAATAAGTCCTACTATACGAAATGCACCGGTAACGAAGCCGGTTGCGCGCCCAAGAAGAACATCATCACCTCGGTGAACACGGGCAAGGAATACGCCCACGCCTGGTCCGGTAACGTAAAAATGGACGGCGAACCGATCAGCCGTTTCTCCGACATTTCGTCGAACGATCATGCCTCGCCTACCGCCGGCGGACCTCCGATGCCCAAGGTGGCTTCGGCCACGGTGGCGACCTTCAAATGCTCCGATCTCGAAATCAAGCCGTACAAGGAATTGGAATGCCCTGAAGGCTACGAAAAGGAGCACACAGTTGAAGTTCAGTTCTTCACGGCCGAAGGTGTGCGAGATCTAACTTTGGACTGCTGCAAGGATTACGATGACAAGGAAGCGCCTTGTATCTGCATGAAGGCGAAATGGATGGCGGGCGAAGCCGCTAAGGCGAAGGCGGCAGGCGCGCCGGGCAAAAAGGTGGTCGGCAAGAAGCGCAAGACCCCGCATAACCTCAAGTCGGCGGATGCCCGCAATTGGATGAGCAGCAATCCGTCCGGAAAGCTCGGTGACTTTACCGACACTTGCGTGAACAGCACAGTGAAGAATTTGGACGATCCGAAAATTCCGGCTGCCGTGCACGCTGCCGCTACCGAATGCCTGAAAACTGCCAACATGGAATACATGAAGAAGGCCATGAATAAGTCCGAGAAGGAGGTGAAGGACAAGAAAGCCTGCCATGCGACATGCCCCAAAGCAAAGGATCAGGCCCGTCTTGTACAGGTAGCCAAGAAGCGCCTGAGGAAGGCAGCGGGCGGAGAGCCCGTTGTCGTCACCGCGGCTGATGTCGCGCCTTCGAAAGTCTCCTGCTAGCACGAGTGCTTTCTCCGTTACGACCGCAACGAAATCTCTGTGGAGGATAAACCATCATGAGGATGGACAAAGAAGACCTCGAGGGATTTGCGACCGATCCTGATACCGACATCGAATGCCTGCAGGTCGCACCGTTGAGTGATGGCAAGACCGCGATCCTGTTTTTGCTCAGCGATGCCGACTACGTCACAACGGTTTCGGCAATTTTCATCGTCGAGAACTTCGATCCCAGGAAGGCGCGGGGCTTCCTTATAACCAGCGAATGGCTGATGGCGCTGTCGGCGTCGCCTTCGGGAGAATTGTTCGCGTTGGAGGCTACCACCTGGATCTGGCGGTACGCTGGGGCCAACTGGACTCGAGACAAGGTCAGCCAGCAGAGCCTCAGGCAGGTCTGGGCCGAGGACACTGGCGGTCCTATAACCGTTGGTACGGATGGGGTCGCCTACCGGCTGGCAGGCCAGCAATGGCAGGCTATCACCCCACTTGCATCGAATGAGTATCTGGACGTTCACGGGCATCCCAAGCATGGCATATACGCCTGCGGCGAAATGGGCACCATTCATCAACTTGTGGGTACCGGCTGGCGCCCGCTCGAACTGCATCGGCACGACCGGCTGCGCGGCATCGACGTCGCACCCGACGGCAAGATACGCGTGGCGGGTGACGATGGTGTCTGTCTGCGAATTGCGAACGATGAGATGATAGAGATCGCCGCTGCCGCGGACATGACATATCTTTCAGTGCGGAGCTTCAAAGGCGAGGCCTATTGGGGCGACGAGGCAGGTCTCAACATCGAGACGGCCAACGCGCTTCAACATTTCAAGGACACCGGCATCGCATCCGACCTTCGTACCGATGGAGACTTCCTTTACGTTGCAGGCATCGATACGGCCTGGCGTTTTGATGGTCGAAAATGGAAGACGCTGACGCTCGTCTATGACGACGGCCTTCGCCTGATCTGACGCTGAGGGCCGGCTCGGCTGGCTGCCATTACCGTGCTCCGCGAGGCTGTCGCTCGTTAATAGTGTCCGTTCGTTGACAGATATGACCGCACTTTGGCGAGATCCAGTTCGGCAACTCGCTTGGGCGCGCCGTTCACCAACATCCGCAAGACGAACAGTTCGCCAGATTCCGGGTATTCGGCATAGAGCGCTTCAGCGATCTCACGTCCCACTTCGCCAGCCACCCGAAGGCCATCGAGATGAGCATCGAGCCGCTCCACAAGTCTGGCGAGCCGCTCTCCGTCCATATCGGGGTTCTCATGGGGGTGCAGCAGGTGGCGATCGTAGACTGTCCAGAGAAACGCCGCCATTTCGGCGTGCTGTCGGACTATCTCGCGCAGAACGACCTTGGCCATTAGTTGAGATTCACGGATCCCCCACGAATGCGGTTCGTGGCGCTGGCATGGCTCGTTACATAGGTGCCGCGGATGGTGATACGACCGTCTTTTTCCATGATGATTGTTGCCTTGCCGCAGCGAAGCTCGATGCGCTCGTCCGCCGTGATGCGCATATGTTCTCCGTCGCGAATGACGTGTGGCGCATTCGGTTTGGTCGCTGAATCAACTATCCGGCCCACAATCAGCGGTCGACCTGGGTCGCCATCCTGAAACAGCAACGCTACCTCAGCGCCGATCATGTCGGAAGTCAGTTCCGCAAGGCTTCTCGCCGATACGGCAGTCTCCTTCGGATTGCCTGGAAACACCACGAGAGGTGAATCCTCGCCGAAACCCAAGAAGAGGCCTATCACCACGCCTTCAATCCGTTCTTTTGTCGCCGCCATGGTGCACCCTCAGTTTTGCTTTATCTCGGAACCCTTCATTGTAATGTTGCCCGAGGCCTTCACATTGATCTTGCCGGACCCTTTGATAGTTATGTCATTGCCCTCGATGGTGATGGTACCGTCCTTCTTCATCGTAATCGCTGCAGATCCGCATTTGAGCGCAATCGAATCGCCGGCCTCGAGCAAAAACGTCTTGCCGACATTGATTTTCCCGTCGTCGCCGATTTGAACCATGCTCGCTTTCGCGATCCGCAACTCGTGGGCGCCTCCCACCTTGGTCCCGTCATCAGTGGCGATTTCGGTACGCCTTCCCTTGCCGATCTTCGACTTCTGATCGCCGGCGATGTTAACAGTTTGGCTGCCGCCGATCGTCACGTCCTGATTTGAAGCGACATTCCAGCTGTCGTCGGCACCGATCTGATGACTCTGTGCCGTTCCCACAGTGACAGATCGCGACGCGCCGATCGTGTTCGTCTGCGAAGCGCCCACGGTCCTCGCCTCAGCCGCCCCAACTGTATCCATACGCGCGGCTCCCACCGTCACCGTCTGCACCAGCCCCACCGTCTGCGAGTGGTTGGCGTCGATATTCTCCGTCGAATTCTCAACAATGTGGATGGTCTCATTCGCATGCACCGTCAGCGACCGGTTGGCGCCCACCGTTTCGGTGTCGTTCGACCCGATATTCGTCGTCTGGTCGACGCCGATCTTGACCGTCTTGTTATTGCCGACGTCCTCGTCGAGGTTGTGGCCGACGGAGTGCTTGGCGTCGTGGTCGATGCGGTCGGACTGGTCGTGCTGCACCAGCTTGTTGCGGTCGTGCTTGATCAGCAGGTGGTGGTCTTTCTGCGCCTGGAAATTGACCAGTTCGGAGCCCGCCTTGTCCTCGAACATCAGCTCGTTGTAACCGCCGCCGCCTTTCGAGGAGTTCGACTTCCAGCCCGACTGCGTCGCATTGCCCGGCAGCCCGTACGGCGGCATCTGCGAGGCGTTGTATACCCGGCCGGTGATGATGGGCAGATCCGGATCGCCTTCGATGAAGTCGACGATCACCTCCTGGCCGATGCGCGGAATCTGGATAAAACCCCAGCCGCTGCCGGCCCAGGTTTGCGACACGCGCACGAAGCAGGAAGAGTTCTGGTCCTTCTTGCCGAGGCGGTCCCAGTGGAACTGCACCTTCACGCGCGCATATTTGTCGGTGAAGATTTCTTCGCCCGAAGGGCCGACCACCGTCGCCGTCTGCGGACCGCGCATGATCGGCCGCGGCGTGATGCGCGGCGGCCGGTAGGGCAATTTGGTGGGCGCCACGCCGAGCACCACCTTGAAATTCTCGCTATGGGCCTCGTTCTGGGTCCGGTAGCCCGGGTCGAACAGCCGGTATTCGGCGCTGATCACCAGATAGTCCTGGTTCTGGTCGTCGCGCGAAAAGCTTTCCAGCTTGAACTTGCAGCCGGAGAAAAGGCCCCGCACGGTGCCCACCGCCGTGCTGCGCTGGTGCACCGCCTGGAGTTCCTCGCGGCGAATTCCCGCAATCGTGTCGCCTCGCCCGACGTCGAGATGCGCGCCGGGCTGACGGTAGTTCTCGCCCGCGGCCTCCTTGTGGCTGAACGGCTGGGCGGACTTCGCCATCAAATCCGCGCCGGGCTTCTCGAAATCAAAGTCGGTGTGGGCATAGGCCCCCGGCCGCACCGCGCTGCCGGGAATCCATTCGGTGATGTATTCGACGTCGCGTCGCGAGCCCTGGCCCTCGAAATTGTAGAGCACCTTCTCATAGCCGGGCGCTGCCTTCAGCTTGCTCATCGCGTCGCAGAGCACCAGGGTATGCTTGCCCTCGTCATGCTCGAAGAAATAGAAGATGCCCTCGTGCTCGAGCAGCCGTTGCACGAAATCCAGATCGCTCTCGTCATACTGGACGCAATATTCGCGCTGCGGATAAGACCCTTGCAGCCGCTTCTCGAATTTCGCGATGCCGTATTTCGAGAAGATTTTCTCGACGATCTCGACCGCCGTCATATTCTGAAAGATGCGGCAATCGGTGGTGTTGCCGAGGAACCAGAGCCATGGCCTGACCATCGCCTCGTAAAAGGCGAGCCTGTCCTCGATGCGGATGAGCTTGAATTCCGACACAAGGCCGCTGAACCAGCGTTTCGGATCGGATTCGCCCTCGACCG
The DNA here is from genome assembly GCF_002294785.1 of Mesorhizobium sp. WSM3868. Lineage (NCBI taxonomy): Bacteria > Pseudomonadati > Pseudomonadota > Alphaproteobacteria > Hyphomicrobiales > Phyllobacteriaceae > Mesorhizobium > Mesorhizobium sp. WSM3868. The sequence goes on from NZ_NSGB01000001.1 coordinate 193,355, forward strand.
AAACGACGCCGCCCAGCATCTTCAGCGGATCGACGTCCTGGCTCTTGGAGACGAAACCGACCGTATAGGCGAAACAACGGCTGATCTCGTCGCGCCCGACGAGATGGGTGAAGGTCAGCACATCGCCGCCGACGGGTGTCTGCACAACCGTGGCGCGTTCGTTCGGCATGGGTCGTGCCCCTCCTGGACGCGGCCGCCAGTATGATGGATTGAAGCCCCCGCTATGTTAACCGCATCACGTTCGGGAACTTTTCGCACCCACCGCACTGGACCTTTTTCAGCCTAGCACATGTTTGGTGGCGGCCAAACAACAGCTGTGGCTAAACCCGCCAAGCGCCGGTGTGAAACGCTCCTGTCCCGCCGCGCTCGCAAGCTGCTAGAATGCCAGGGCAATTCCCGGAACACCGCATAGCGATTTTCCGTTCGGAGTTGCGTGAAGAATAAGCATTTGTTGACCAAGTTCGGCGACGCTTCCGGATGTTCATCTCGCTCCAGATCAGCAATGTCGACAGGCTGCCATCCGGCGCCGCCGCGAGCTACGCCGCCCGCGACCGCAGTTTCGAGATCGGGCGCGAGAATTGCGACTGGACGCTTTCCGATCCGGACAAGATCATCTCGGGCCGGCATTGCGAAGTCCGCTTCCAGGCGGGCGGCTTCTGGCTCTACGACATCTCGCGCAACGGCACTTTCGTCAACGGCTCCAGTCAGCGCATGGCCGGTCCGCATCGGCTGGCGCATGGCGATCGGATGCTGATCGGCCGCTATGTCGTTGCGGTATCAATTGACGAGGAAGGCGCCGCCGCCGGCCACCCGCGAACCCGGCCAGCGTCGACGCAACGCGAACTGCCGCCATCGACGGGCAGACCGCTGGAGCTCGGCAAAGAGCCCTTCTTCAGTCGGACGGAACAGCGGCCCGGGACGGGAGCGGCATCGACATCTTCGGCGCTGCGGCCGCCCCCAGCGCCGGCGAAGCCGGGTAGCCAGCCGGCGGGAACCGATATGCTGCTGCAGGATATCGCAAGGGCGGCCGGCATTTCGCCCGACCTGTTTCAATCGCGCGATCCGCATGAGGTGGCCGCCGAGATCGGTACCGTGCTCAGAACCACGGTCGAGCAACTGTCGCTGCTGCTTAAGGCGCGCGCGGCGGCCAAGGTGCTGGCCAAGAGCGCCAACCGCACGATGATCAGCGCCGAAAACAACAACCCGCTGAAATTCGTTCCCGGCACCGACGACATACTGGAGATCATGTTCGCCAAACGCCGGACCGGCTATCTCGACGCCGCGCACAGCGTCGAGGACGCCTTCCGGGACCTCAAGACGCATGAATTGGCAACTTACGCCGCCATGCAGGCAGCGCTTTCCAGGCTGCTCGACGACCTGTCGCCGGAAGCCATCGCCAGGAAGCTCCCGCCGGCCTCCTTCTCATCCAAGAAGAGCCAGGCGTGGGATGCCCTCGTCGCCACCTGGCGGACGATGGAGGAGAAGCATGAAAACGGCATGCTCGACGTCTTCCTGGTCTATTTCAGCGAAGCCTATGCCAAGGCCAGCAAGCAGAAGTAGGTGGACCCGGGCTATGTGACGGGTCTCACAGAAGAAAGCGCTGCTTCGAGCATCCTGCTTTCCGATTTCAATCAGCTGCCTGTACGGTTAGGATAGCGTACGGAAGCTTGCCTGGCGGGCAAAGCGGCGTGGCTTGGGGCGTGTGCAGCAATGTCATGTTTCGGCGAGATGAGCCTTTCCATCCGGCCCGCCCCCAAAGCTCGGCTTGAAAAGCCGCAAGCCGACCTCATTTCCCGTCAAGGAAATGTTCGCCGCGCCGCGACGGTGGATCGCCGATGAGTTCGAAGGACGATCCCTCCCGGCCGGCGGACAAGACCGTCATCCGAGCGCCACGGCCAAGACAACGCTCGCCCGCGGCTCCCGCGAGTTCTTCTTCGGCTGGCGCTGAGCCCGCTGCGCCACCCGCCAGGGAATCGACGGTTTTCGACGCCGGTGTCGGCAGGCGGATGCCGACAGGCTGGTCCTCCGGAACCGTGGTCGTTCAAAACGCGGTTCCAGGGGCTGCAGCGGCGGCACCCGCATTGCAACAGGAAATCCTGCTCAGCGCCGCGGATGGCGTGAAATACGCCGCGGCAAATCCAGTCCTCGCTGCGGCGGCGCCCTTGCTGGTGCTGTTCAGCCAGCTGCGGCTGATGCCGGTCGAGCGGCAGGCGGCCCCTTTGGCAGAGCACATCACCGAAGCGATCGAGACTTTCGAGCGGGAGATGGCGAAAGCCGGCATCGCCGAGGAAGACGCCCGGATTGCTAAATTTGCTGTATGCGAAACCGCCGACGATTTGGTCGCCAACCTGCCCTGGCCGAAGGACGACGGCTGGAGCGCGCACAGCCTGGTGGCTCGGTTCTTCCACACCAAGCCCACCGGCGCCGGTTTCTACGAGGCGCTGAACAAGATCCTGGGCCGGCCGGAGGGTCATAACGACCTGCTCGAACTGATGCATGCCTGCCTGTCGCTCGGGTTCGAGGGGCAGTATCGTGGGAGGGTCGGCGAACGGGACGCGCTCGAACGCGTCCGGCGCGACGTCTACGACACGATCCGCTATTTTCAACCGCGCGCCGGGGACGACATCTCGCCCCATTGGCAAGGCATGGCGGCGGCGTTGTCAAAGCCCCAGGCGCGGCTGCCGCTATGGGCGGTCGCGGCCGCCGCCGCGACCCTGGTCACGGCGGCCTTCTTCGGACTACGGATCCTGATCACCGACGAGGGCGACGCAACAGCCGGCGAATTGCTGGCGCTCAATCCCTCGACGCCGGTCACCATCGAGCGCGCGAGCGTCGCTCCTGTTGCCGAGCCGGCGGTACCCGCCCCGCCGGAAGCCACCCCGTCGCCGCCTGCCCTTCCCACCGTCACCCAGATCGACGTTCCCACCATCACCCAGATCGACCGCATCCGCGCCGCGCTCGCCAACGAAATCGCCGGCGGCGGGCTGACGGTCGGCACAAAGGGCAACTTCATCGTGGTCGAAATCAGCAACCAGCTCTTGTTCGCGCCCGGGCAAGCCGAGCTGAAGCCGGAGTTCCAGCCCATTGCGGCGGACATCGCCACGGCTCTCAATGCCGAGCCCGGACCGATATGGATCGTCGGCCACACCGACAATGTGAAGCCGAAAAAGTCGAGCCAGTTCAAATCGAACTTCGATCTTTCCGTCGCGCGCGCCAAAGCCGTCCAGGCGATGGTGGCGAACGAGCTCAAGGACCCGTCGCGGGTCGCGGTCGACGGCAAGGGCGAGGACGAACCGATCGCCGACAATGCGACGGCTGATGGCCGCGCCAGAAACCGCCGCATCGACGTGATGATCCCGAAGGAGGAGACGTTGTGAGCGCGCGCGGCGTGGAGCGGCACTGATGCGCTGGGTGCTGCGGCTGTTCAGCCTGCTCGCGCTTGCCGGCTTCTCGGCTGCGGTCTGGTATGCCGGGCCGCTGATCCGGTATGCCGATACACGTCCGCTCGGACCGGTCTGGCTCCGGACAACGATCATCGGCGTGGCCGTCGCGCTGCTCGCGCTCTTCTACGGCATCCGCTTCTGGCAAGCGCGCAAGGCGCAGAAGGCGATTGAGACGGGCATCGTTCGCAGCGGCGACCGCAACGACGATTCAGGGGTGCTCGAAGCGCGTATGAGCGAGGCCATCGCGACCCTGAAGCAGTCGAGCGGCAGGCGCAACTTCCTCTATGAGATCCCCTGGTACATCATCATCGGCCCGCCGGGCGCCGGCAAAACGACGGCGCTGGTCAATTCGGGGCTGAAATTTCCGCTTGCCGGCTCCGGCAATGCCCAGCCGCTGGCCGGAGTCGGCGGCACGCGGTCCTGCGACTGGTGGTTCACCGAGGATGCCGTGCTGATCGATACGGCCGGCCGCTACACGACGCAGGATTCGGATGCCGAGCGCGACAAGGCGAGCTGGCTCGGCTTCCTTGGACTGCTCAAGAAGTACCGCACCCGGCAGCCGATCAACGGCGTGATCCTCGCCATCAGCGTCGCCGATCTGATCGGCTTCGACGACCAGCAGCTCGATGCGCATGTCACCGAGATACGAAGCCGGCTGCGGGAGCTGCACGAGACGCTGAAGATCCAGTTCCCGGTCTACCTGCTCTTCACCAAGGCGGACCTCGTTGCCGGCTTCATGGACTATTTCGGCGATTTCGACGAGGCACGGCGGCGCAAGGTCTGGGGTGCGACGTTCCAGACCACCGACCGCAACAGGAACATGGTCAGCGAAACCTCGGCCGAGTTCGACGCGCTGGCCAGGCAGCTTGCGGACGAGATCGCCGACCGCCTGCAGGACGAGACCGATCCGGTGGCGCGCATCGCGATCTTCGGCTTCCCGGCCCAATTCGCCGCGCTGCGAACCCGCGTCGTGCGGTTCGTCACCAGCCTTTTCGATGCCTCGCGGGCCCACGTGAATGTCAGCCTGCGCGGCCTCTATTTCTCGTCGGGCACGCAGGAAGGAACACCGATCGACCAAGTGCTGGGCGCGATCGGCCGCAATTTCGGCAGTGCTTCGCAGGCGCATTTTTCCGGTACCGGCAAGAGCTTTTTCCTGCATGATCTTCTGGCGAAGGTGATCTTCCCCGAGGCCGGCTGGGTCTCGTTCGACAGGACAGCGGAGCGGCGCGCCAGGCTCGCCAGGTTTGGCAGCCTCGCCGCAATCGCATTGGCAGCTTTTGCAGCGCTCGGCGTGCTGGGCCTCAGCTACTTTGCCAACAAGTCGCTGATCGGCTCCACGAGACAGGCGATGGCGCAGTATCGCGACAGCGCGGATTCGCTGCTCAGGAGCACGACAGTTACCGATGTCGACCTCGAGAACGTCATCGGCCCGCTCGATCAACTGCGCAACCTGCCGGCGGGATATGAGACCGCCGGCCAAACGAAGCCGATCGAGGAGAGTTTCGGGCTCAGCCAGCGGGAGAGGCTTCTGTCGGCGTCCAAATCCGCCTATCGGCAGGCGCTGGAGCGTAGCTTCCGCTCGCGTCTGCTGGTTCAGGCGGAGCGCACGATCCAGGCCAAGATGGCCGACCCGATCGCGCTCTACGAACCGTTGAAGATCTATCTGATGCTGGGCGGCAAGGCGCCCAAGGTCGACGACGAGTTGATCGTCTCCTGGATGAAGCAGGATTGGGTGGAAAACCGCTACCCCGGCGAGAACAACCGCGAAGGCCGCGCGCAGCTCGAAAAGCATCTGCGCGCCATGCTGGCGCTCGACGATGCCTACGAGCCGGTGTTCGAGCTCAACCAGCCGCTGGTCGAGGCCGCGCAACGCTCGCTCGGACGCATGAGCCTTGCCGACCGCGCGTCGGCGCTGATCAGATCGGCGGTCTATGCGGCAAGGCTCCAGGATTTTTCCGTTGCCGCCAAAGCCGGTCCGGAGGCGCAGCTGCTGTTCGAACGCATGGACGGCGCAGAGCTCGCCGACCTTGGCGTTCCCGGCCTCTACACCAAGGCGGGGTTCAACGGTTTCTACCTGCCGCAGCTCTCGCGCATCGCGCAAATGCTGGTCGATGACCAGTGGGTTCTCGGCGGCGGCGGCGAGCAGGGCGGCATCGATCAGGACCTGCCCAGGCTCGGCCCCGAACTCATCGATCGCTACGGCAAGGAGTTCGCCTCCGCCTGGAACGGCGCGCTCGACCAATTGAAATTCAAGGCGATGCTGAAGGACAAGCCGCAATATATCACGCTCTCGGCCGCCGCCTCGCCGGGCTCGCCGCTGGACCGGCTGTTCACGGCCATTGCCGATGAAACCGCCCTGACAAAAGACGGCGCCGCCTTCGCAGGCGACACCGGAACGGCGCAGCAGGACCCGGTCGTTATGGCCAAGGGTCTCGCCCGCATCGGTCTGCAGATCGCCGGCGGCAAGTCGCAGAGCCGCGCCGGGGCAAGCTCGTCCGCCACGCAGAATGCCGGCGCCACCGTCGAGGCGCAGTTCAGGCCGTTCCAAGCGCTGGTGAGCGGCTCCAGCGGTCGCCGCCCGCTCGATGCGCTGACGCAAAACTTCCACGACATCTACCAGAGCTTGAAGCTGGCAGCGGATGTCCCCGCGCAGACGGAGCGCGTCAACGCGAACCTGAAGCTGCAGATTTCGACGATGCGCGCCAATGCCTCGCGCCTGCCCAAGCAGCTCGCGCGCATGGTCGACGCGACGGCGGACGAGTTCGAAGGCAATGTCGCCGAGACTTCGGTAGCCAACCTCAACCAGATGCTCGACGAGACGGTCACGCGCCCCTGCGAGGAAGCCGTCAACGGCCACTATCCCTTTGCCGGCGACGGCAGCGAGGAAATCTCTCTTGCCGATTTCGCCAAGCTGTTCGCACCGGGCGGCCTGATGGACCGGTTCTTTGCGCAGAACCTGGCGCCGCTGATCGACATGACAGGCCAGGACTGGACCTGGAAGCAGGAGGCCCGCTCCAGCCGCGACCTCGCCAAATCGACCTTGAAGGCGTTCCAGGCGGCGGCGGAAATCCGCAGCGCCTTCTTCCCCTCCGGCGGTTCGGCGCCGTCGGTCTCGATCACCTTCACGCCCTCCTCTCTGAACAGCGAGGTCGACAGCGCGGTGCTCAACGTAGATGGGCAGACGGTGCAAAGCACGCAGGCCGGCAATGCGCCGAGCACGGTGACATGGCCGGGCGGCGGCGCTTCCGGATCCGCGAGCCTCAGCCTGACGCCGGAGATGCCCGGCCGCGAGTCCGCCCTCAAATTCGAAGGGCCATGGGCTCTGAAGCGCCTGCTGGACAAGGCGAGCGTCACCAGCAACGGCGCCGGCGCCGAGGCGCGCTTCGTGATCGGCGGACGCGATGTCGCCTACAAGATGGAGAGCGGCTCTGGCGCCAATCCCTTCCTGCTCCCGGCGCTGTCCGGGTTCAGCTGTCCGAAGGCATTCTGAGATGGCGCCGTCATGGTCGATCGGATCGTTCCCGAGCAGCACCGTCTCTCGCCTTCATTTTGATACTCTAAAGTATGCGCTTGTGGCAAACTGGCCTGGGCACGCGGCCCATCGTTCGTCACAGAGGACGCTCGCGAAGCGCTTGGTGGCAAATTGAGCACTGTCGCCCTTTCCATTGAGAGTTTCGGCGTCAGCCACAAAGGCTGTGTGCGCGACCACAACGAAGACAACTATCTGGTCGAGCAACAAGCCGGCCTTTGGGTGGTGGCCGACGGAATGGGCGGCCATGAGGCCGGCGAGGTCGCTTCGGCCAGCATCGTCGACCACCTGGCGACGATCGGCATTGCGAGCTCGGCGCCGGACCTTCGCGCCCGTTTCGAGGACCGGCTGAGCCGCGCCAATGCCGAGATCCGCAACATATCGCGTTCGCGCGGCATCACCATCGGCTCCACCTTCGCCGCCCTGCTGGCCATGGAGGGGCGGTTCGCGGGCCTGTGGGCCGGCGACAGCCGCATCTATCTGGTACGCGGCGGCGCTATCTCGCAGATTTCCAGGGATCATACCGAAGTCCAGGAGCTGCTAGACCGGGGCATGATCAGCGCGGAGGAAGCGCTCACCTGGCCGCGCCGCAATGTGATCACCCACGCCGTCGGGGTCAGCGACGAACTCGAGATCGATTTTCAGCAAGGCGAGCTGATGCCGGGGGATATCTTCGTATTGAGCACCGACGGGCTCACCGCGCATGTCGGCGACGCGGAGATCGAAGCGGCGGTGAAGTCCGCGCCGCCGCAAGCCGCGTGCGAGAAGCTGCTGGAGACGGTGCTGGCGCGCGGCGGAACGGACAATGTCACCATCGTGCTGGTCAGGATCGGCGACGGACGCAACGGACCGCTCGATACGGATCGGTCCAGGGGCTGAGACAGATGAGCGACGACGACAGGACGCGGATTTCGCCGAACCTCGCAAATACCGGCGTCGGCACGCAGCTCAGCGGCATTTACGAGCTTGACGAGCGCATCGCATCCGGCGGCATGGGCGAAGTCTATCGCGGCCACAATATCCAGACCGGCGACCATGTCGCGATCAAGATCGTGCTGCCCGAGTTCGCGCGCGACCAAACCATCCTGTCGCTGTTCCGCAAGGAAGCCTCGATCCTCAACCATTTGTCGCATGACGCGGTGGTGCGATACCACGTCTTCACCATCGATCCGGGCATCGGCCGCCCCTACCTGGCGATGGAGTTCGTCGACGGCCAGTCGCTGTTCGATGTCATGCGGCGCGGCCCGATGGCGCCACCGGACGTGCGTCGGCTTTGCCATCGTCTCGCCTCGGGCCTGAGCGCCGTCCATCAGGCCGGCGCGGTCCACCGCGACCTTTCGCCCGACAACATCATCCTGCCGGGCGGCCGGGTCGAGCGGGCCAAGATCATCGACTTCGGCATCGCGCGCTCGGCGAATGTCGGCGGCGAGACGCTGATCGGCGGGAAATTCGCCGGCAAATACAATTACGTCTCTCCCGAACAGCTCGGCCTCTATGGCGGCGAGGTCAGCGAGCAATCCGATATCTACAGCCTCGGCCTGGTGCTGGCCGCCGCGCTGCGCGGGAAGCCGCTCGACATGAGCGGCTCGCAATATGAGGTCATCGAGAAGCGCCGCACCGTGCCGGACTTGTCGGACATCGATCCCGATTTCCGCGAGCTCATCGAAGCGATGTTGCAGCCGGATCCTCAAGACCGGCCCGCCAGCATGGCCGAGATCGCCAGGGCAACGCGCGACGACGACCTCGACGCGACCTTGCCGCCGCCCGGATCGTTTGCTCCGCGCGAACGATCCGGCTTGCCACGCGCCGGCTGGACGGCGTTGCCAAACTCCAGTCCCCCGGCTTCTGCTGCCTCCGACGAACCGCGTTTCGTTCCGCATGTGCGGCCTGCGCACCTGTCGCAACCGAGGCCGGCGGCGGCTCCGGCCAGTGCCTCAAACCGACCTGCGGAGCGAAAGCCCTCGCGGATCCCGGCTATAGCGGGCGGCGTCGCGGTTCTGGCAGTCCTGGCGGCGGCCGGCGTCTATTTGAGCGGCGCGTTGGTCACTCCGCCTGCCGTTGAAAAGCCTGGGCCTCTTACGCCGAAGCCGGCAGCAAAACCCGTCGCGGAAGCGCCCAAGCCGGTAGTGGAGGCATCGACGCCTCAGCCAGAGGCACCGCAACCTCGGCCGCAAGCGCCGGCCGAACCGCAGCCGGAAGCACCGAAGGCGGACAGCTCAGCCGCCGTTGAGCCGGCAAAGCCTGCCGCTCCGGCTCTGCCGCAACCGCAAGACACGACACAACCCGTCCAGAAGCAGGCCGAGACTGAGCAGAAGCCGACACAGCCTGCCCTATCGGCTGCGCCGCAACCGCAGGACAAGACCGCCCAGAAACAGGCGCAAGTAGAGCTCGGACAGAAATCCGAGCCGACACCGCCTGCCCTTTCAGAGAGCCTGGCCAAAAACAACCAGGCGAAAGCCTCGCAGCCGGCGGAGGCCGAACCGGCTCAGCCGTCGGTCGAGAACTTGCCGGCACCCCTGCCGAAAGCAGCGGAAAACCAAAAGCCGTCGAGCCCGACAGCGGAAGCTGCTGCGGCGCCGGAAGCAAAACCGCCGGCGACGAAACCGAGCGCATCCGACCTCGTCGACGCTCTGTCCAAATTGTCGAAGTCGAAGACGCCGGCGCCGCAAGTTAAGGAAAACCAAAATCAGGCGCCGGCTTCGACTGCGCGCCAGCCGGCAGCGCCCGAAGCGGCTACTCAGCCGGCAAGGCCGAAAGTCTCGACCACACAACCGGCACCACTGCCGCAGCCACCGCCGGCCAACAAGCCATCTCAAAATACCGACGTCGCAATCAATCTGCCAAAGCCCCAGGTTCCGCCGCCGGCAAACAAAACCGACGCGTTGGCTCAGCGCGCCTCCTGGGTGCGCGACTTCAGCGGCGGCAATTGCTTCTACGCGACCCTGACATCGGCAACGGGCACATCCGCGGCCATCGAGGGATTCGGAACCGCCGTGCAGCCTTTCGAGCAACTGCTTGGTGCGTTCCAGTCCAGGTTCAACGTGGAGCCGGACATCAGCGTGCGCCTGATTACCCCATCACAATGCGGCGTACCCACCTTCCTGCACCTTCTCGACCGAAGCGAGGCTGAACGACCGCAGCTCATGCTCGACCGGACATCGGTGCCTGACGGATCACCTATCAGCGGCACGCTGGTGACGCGCGGGGGGCTCATCTCCAGCGTGTTGCTGATCAACCACAATGGCACCGCCTTCAACCTCGACAGCCGCATGGTCGCGCAGCCGGACAGGGCGACCTTCAAGATCGCCATCGATCTCGCCGCTGACGACAAGGCGGCCGGCAAGGCTTTGCCTCAGGTCATCCTGGTGATCACCGGGCCACGGGACGTCCAGGCCGCGATGTTCGCGGGCCCGACCCCCGCCTCGGAAGTGCTGCCCCGGATCCTTAAGGAGATCCAGGCGGACGATTCCGGATTTTCGGCCACCGCCAAGTATTTCCGGCTTGGCGGATAGCGCGGACGCCGATGGTTCTCTGCCGCCTGCTCTCTTCCACCCTGTCCCAGTCACGCAAGGAGCGCGGACCGATCCGGCCTGTTGCTGATCGCATCGGCCGCATGAAGCTTGCTGCGCTTGCCGGCACGGCGTTGCTCTCCGTGCTATCCGTCAACAAGGCACATGCCGAATTCACCGTCTGCAACCAGACGCTCGACGTCGTCAACCTCGCCGTCGGACAGAAGGTCGACGATGCCGACCAGACCGACGGTTGGTGGACGATCGGCGCCAACCAGTGCGTCAACGTCATCCGCGAGGAGCTGACCAACCGCTACATCTACATCTACGCCACGGACGTCTTCGGCCATGCGATCCTCACCGGATCGATCGAGATGTGCATCGACCGGCGCCGCTTCTCGATCCGCGGCATCGACGAATGCTGGCAGCGCGGCCATATCGCGGCGCGCTTTGTCGAGGTCGACACGCAGGAGCAGGTGCGCTGGACCTATTTCCTGAGCGGGAACGGCCCGTGACGCACAGCATCGACACGAGCTTCAAACTGAAGAAGCAGGCGCGCCTGGCCGAGCGCCGCCGCAAGCTGTGGCGCTGGGTGCTTTCCGGCGTTGCGGCACTCGTCCTCGTCTCTGCAGCCACGGGTTTCTACCTCACACGCGATTACTGGTCCTTCGGCGACGAGGACGAGGAACTGCATCCGGTCGAGGGGATGGAAGACGTGCCGCCCGACGCTTCGGTCTATGTGCCGGCGATCATCGACCTCGCCGGCAATCCGATGTGGATCACGCTCGCGCCCGATGCCGACACGGCCAAGGGCAAGACCGTCGCGCGCCCGGCCGAGCTCGACAGTTCCGGCGCCTCGCCGCAGATCGAAATCCTGTCCGATGTGATGTTGAGCGCCAGCGAAAAATTCATGACGACGATCCCCTCGACGCAGGAGGATTTCGCCTTCTTCCAGGCGCAGCGGCAGACCGCGCCGAAATCTCCTGCAACGGCGCCGCAGGATCGGCAAGCCGCCCCCCTCACTCCGGGCGCAGCCGACGACCAGCAAGGCGATCTTGAGAACGACCTTCAGGCCGCACCCGACGAGAGCGAAGCTCCTGCCAGTTCAGCGCCCAAGGCGGATGCCGATGATCCGGAAGCGGGCTGGGGCGAGACCGTCGACCAGGGCGAGGCCGCCCTTCCCGCTTTCAAGAAGACCCAGATCGAGAACAACACGACCGTTGCGACCGTCAGCAGCGAATACCAGCGCTTCGAGGCGACCGAGGACACATTCGTAAAAATCCTCAACGACCGCAGCCTGGACAGCGTCGTCGCCGATGCGCATTTCTCCGCCGACGACGCGAAGCTGGCGGGCGAAGCGCTGAAGACGCTGTTCAACCGTGACGGGCTGGGGGCGGGCTTTGTCGTGGCGATGCGCGGATTCAGGCCGAACCGCGAGACCACCACCATGTCGCTTATGCAGGTCTCGATCTACGCCAGGAATGTCTATGTCGGCACGCTGACGCGCAATGCTGCGGGCGCGTTCGTGTCGGGCGTCGACCCGTGGGTGCGGGAGGACCTTTTCAACTATTCAGGCGCATCCGACGAAGGCGGGCCCAAGCGCCAATATCGCCTGCTCGATGCGATATATTCGACGGCCGCGCGCAACAAGGTTCCGACCAGCGTGATCGGAGAGGCCATCATGTATCTGTCGCGAGGACAGGATCTCGACGCCTTCGCCAGCGAGGACCAGCGGCTGGTGCTGATCTACTCGCAGACGCCGCGCGGCCAGGGCGAAATCTCAGGACGGGTCCTCTATGTCGGCGTTCAGGGCACGGAGAAGACGCTCGACTGTTTCGTCTTCCAGCAGAGCGACGGCCAGTATGCGTGCGTGACGGGCAATGACGAGGTTCGCTCGCTCAACGTCACCAACGGCATGGTCACGCCGGTGAGCGGGGTGATGACCTCGACGTTCGGCCCGCGCAAACACCCGATCCTGGGCACCGTTCGCATTCATAAAGGCGTCGACTGGGCCGCTCCGGTCGGCACGCCGATCATGGCCGCCTTCGACGGCGAAATCACCTTCCAGGGCGATGGCGGCAGCTATGGCAATCTGGTGAAGATTACGCATGCCAACGGGCGCGAGACGCGCTACGCGCATATGCAGAAATTCGCCATCGCGAGCGGCGTCGGCACCAAGGTGAAGGCCGGCGACGTCATCGGCTATATCGGCACCACCGGACTTTCGACCGGCCCGCACCTGCATTTCGAGCTCTACCAGGGCGGCCAGGCGATCGATCCGCTGGGTACGGTCACCACGGTCGCCACCTATGCGTCCGGCGGCGCCGGCGGCGGCTACGGCGATGCTGCCGTCGAGACGCTGACCGACCGCATCGTCCATGTCGAAAGCGGCGGCAAAGCGCGAGCCAAGAACCCGCTCTCCTCGGCGACCGGTGCCGGTCAGTTCATCACCAAGACCTGGATCCGGATGATGAACACCTATCGGCCCGATCTCGCCCGCTCGCTGTCGACCGCCGACCTGCTCGCGCTCCGCTACGATGCCACGCTGTCGCGCGAGATGGTGCGCAATCTGGCGCGCGAGGGCGAAGCTTATCTTCGCGCCCGCGGCCACCAGATCACCGCCGGGCGGCTCTATCTCTGCCATTTCCTGGGCATGGAGGGTGCTGCCCAGGTGCTGGCGGCGCCCGGCTCGGCGCAATTGAGCGCAGTGCTCGGCTCCGCCGTGATCCAGGCCAACCCTTTCCTTACCGGCAAGACCACCAGCTACGTCGTCGACTGGGCCGAGCGGAAAATGGGTCAGAAGGTGACCCGCTTGGCGTCGTCCGATCAGAACCAGCAGACGACCAGAACCCAGGTCCGACAGACATCGCCGGAGTTCGAGAAATACAAGCAGGCCGTCACGGCCCTGATAAGCTCGATCCAGGCGACCCTCTGAGGCCCTGTCGCGCTACCGCCGATCGCTGTTCGCAGCGTGAGTGATTCGTGCGGCTTATTCCGTCCTGATCCGCATCTCGACCCGGCGGTTGACCGGATCGTAGGGATTGGCGACGCGCGGGTGCGACTTGCCGAGACCAATAGCTTCGAGCCGGGTGGCCTGTACGCCGTTCGCGGTCAGGAATGCGGCAACCGATTTCGCCCTGCGCTGCGACAGCTCCTGATTGTAGCGATCCGAACCCGAAGCATCGGTGTGGCCTTCGACAACGAAGCTGAACGAACTCAACCGGTTGTCTTTCAGCGCCTTGGCGAACTCGTCGAGCTCGGTGCGCGCGGTCTGGTCGAGCTGGGCCGAATCCAGCGCGAAATTGATCATCATGTCGAGCCCGGTTTTGGTCGGGGCCGCGGTCTGTTCGTTCTTGCTCTTGCACTCTTCTTCAGTGCCGACGCAAATCCCGCGCGTCGCGCCGAGATTGCTCGCGCCGGTGAAGAACTTCACGATGTCTTCGGATTTCTGAAGCGGATCAGCGGAAACGTGCGTCGAAAAAAGCACGGCCGCCAATGCAAAGGCTGAACTGGCCCACCGCATGATCGTTACTCCCTGTTTGAGCGGATCTCGCTGCGGCGGACGATAGCAAATCTCGCGCCGGTTGTCTGTGAACAAACACACGCTACGAGCGCTCGTCATTTGCTAAGCTAATGCTTGACCAGCGCCTCCGCCGGGGCTTCAGTATCTCTATTCCTAATAAGGGCGTGGCAGCCATGGCGAGGGGGCTCCGGTTCAGGACGGCGCGGGATCTCTTCAACGCTTGCCCGGCCATTGCCCGGGACATGAAAGCGGTCCCGACAGACCAGCCCTCGATCGAGTTTTGCCGGGCGCTGCTCGCCGGGCGCGTGCCGGAGGAAGCAATCACCTTCTGCGCCTATCTGCTGCCCGAGCGGCCCGCGATCTGGTGGGCGCATGAGTGCCTAAGCAACCTTGCCGAGCTCCTCGGCGACACGGACCTCGAATTGCTTGCGCTCGTCGGCGACTGGGTCGGCGAACCCGGCAATCCCGACCATCGCGAGGCGGTGGCCCAGGCCGTTGAGGTGCCGCCCGCGACGCCGGTTTCCTGGATCGCTTTGGCAGCAGGCTGGCGCGACGGCGACTCGGGCATCGATCAGGCGACAGCCGAATTTCCGACCGCCCATGCCGTCGGCGCGGGGATACTGGCAGGCCTTGCGCGGGTATCGCTCGCGGACCGGTTTACCGTGCTTTCAGCCTTCGTCGAGATGGGCATCGAGATGGCGGAGATGGAGGCGCAGCAGCAATCGGCCGATGCTTACTAGCCAAGCCTGCTCAAACTAGCCAAGCCTGCTCGAATGTCGGCGATCACGTATAGCCGCCTTGCGCCCCTTGGGGTCAACCTCCCCAGCCGCCGCCACCACCACTATTGCCGCCGCTACCGCCTCCGCCCATCGCTGGAATAACTGGAGGCGGAGCTTCAGTTGTTACCTCCGCCGGTTCGATCGGCTTCTTCGCGGTGACCTTCTTCTGCTTGATCACCTTTGGCGTGGTCGTTGTCCGAACGACTTTTTGCTTCGTCGTCGGCTCCGGTTCGACCTGGGGCGTCACGGCGGTGCACCCCGCGACAGCCAGAACTCCAGTTAGGAATGTTGCGATGATTGCCAGTTTCGATGCCCTGCCCACCATTGCCTCCTTGTTGATCAGAACAAGTCCCGACGCGGATTGGCTTGCTCCCAGACCGCTCTGGCCGTCTTGACCAGTTGAACGTCTAACGAGCCTTCCGCCGAAATCTTTGATTTGAGTTCCCCACGCAGCTGTTTCAGGGCCGCCGTTTTCGCTTTAGCTCCGAACTTCGCCAGCGTGGCCTTGGCATCTGGAATTTCGTTGCGAACATCGAGCGCCGCCGCGAAAGCAAGGTAACGTACGGCGAGAGGCTGGTCCGCCTTGTCGCCCCGCTGCAGTTCCAGAGCCGCGCGATCATATGCGGCCGACTGATCACCGCGGTCGGTCGCTACCTCGAAAAGGCGTTGCGCCTCAGCAAGGTCCTGCTGCACACCGACACCGTCCCTGTACATACGCGCCAAGCTGCCGGGAGCGTAGGGTTGGCCGAGATCCATGGATTTCTGGAAGAGTTCGAGCGCGCTCTTGGGATCCTTCTCAACCCCAGTGCCGGCGAGATAATTTCGGCCGAGCAGGTTCATCGAATACATGTCCTGCCGTTCGACGCCCGCTTTGAGGAAGGCCACGGCGCGAGCCGGATCGGCAGGTACGCCGTTACGACCTTCCGTAAAAATCGCGGCGAGGTCGTTCATGGCATAGGTGTGCCCCATCGCCGCCGCTTTGAGCAGCAGGTCCAGGCCCTTGGTGGCATCACGATCGACGCCATAGCCGTTGAACAGGGCGCGACCCCACGAGGTCATCCCATAGGGATCGCCCTTGTCGGACGCTGCGGCATAGAAGGTGTTGGCCTGCTTGCGATTGACGGGCATTCCCGTTCCCGTGGCGTTGAGATACCCAAGCTCGAACACCGCCCGGACATGCCCCCTGTCGGCAGCTTCCTGGATGGCCTTCTTGGCCTCCTCGACCTTGCCGATAACAAGCAGCGCACGCCCGAGCTGGTAACGGAAGCGGGCGACGTCGGGATAGGCTTTCACCGCTGCCCGGCAGACATCCACGGCGTTGCTGCTGATTTCGTTCGGCAGCAGGCCGGGGACGACGCCCTGCAGGTCGAGAGGCTCGCCGGCCTCCCTGTCACAGGCGTCGACGCTTGGCGACAGCTTCATCGTCGCCGGCTTTGACGGCGTGTTGTCGGCCCTTATTTCGAAGCCGACGCTCAGCGGCTTGACGGCGCCGATCTGGGGCTCGTAGCGCAAGTGGTCGACTTCATCGGCCATCAGGCTTGAATCCGGAGACAAGGTCCGGTCCGGCAGCGACAGCGTTCCCGTTGCCGGATAGCTTGCAAGCTTCACGCTGACGGCGGGATCCTTGGTCGGGAAAATGAGCTTCAGCGGCACCGGGCCGACACCGACCGGGACGCTTACGTCACGGTTCTCGATCGCCTCGGCGGCGCCGGTGATGTGAATGCCGCGCTCCAGCACCTGCTGCTCCTGCTCGGCCTCGAGCGAAGCCATGAGCTGCTGCCCTTCGGCGGCGTTCCCGTTCTTGACCCGAAACACCAGGATACCTTGGGATTGACCGCCCCAATTGTCATGCGTGGCATAGGCCAGCATGTCGACCTCTTCCTGCGCGCCGGATCCTTTCGGCACGTCCATCTTAAGGCGCGGCAGATCATTGCCCGCAATCGGCTGGCCGATAGCGACAGGCTTGCCGTCCAGCGTCAGGCGTCCAAGCGCCGGCGGCCTTTCGATGCTGACGGTGACCGCGCCGCCGTCGACATCGACCGGCTCCGGCAGGTCAAGCGCCACCGGTCCGACGCCCGACGGCACGACCTTTTCCAGCACCGGCGGCAGTGCCGGTCGACTGGCGCGGCGCATCAGCACCACCTCGTCGATCAGCGACGAATTCTCCCAAGGAACCTGCTTGCCATCCGTGGCTTTGACCACGTCGCGGCGAACCGCCGCCATCACCGTGCGGATCTCCTGGTTGGGCGCCAGCGCCCGGCGCGAGAAGGCGGACGAGAAGGGACTGAGATCGCTCGCTCCGTCATAGGCGACGGCTCCCGGCTCGGTGGCGAAGGCAATCAGCGTGTTCAGCGAGCTCTTCACCTGCGCAAGTCCGGTGCCGCCCGCGGCAATCAGCTGGTCCCGCAACCAATAGTCCTTGCGCGGGAACGGATTGTTGCGGCAGGCATCGAGGATGATCACCTGGATTTTCGATTTCGCCCGCAGCTGTTCCAGCACGTCGTCGAGCTTGATCGCCTGGACCTCGATGTCGGCCGCGGCCTTGAGCGAGGCATCGACCGGGATGAGGAAATTCTCGCCGCCGATCTGAAAACCGTGGCCCGAATAGTAGACGACGGCGAGATCGGCACCGTCCGCCGCGGCGAGATAGTTGCGGAACTGCTCCTCGAACCGAAGCTTGGTGAGATCCTTGGCGACGAACACGTCGAATCCGGCAAGGCGGAATGTGTTCGACACATCCTCGGCATCCTTGTCCGGGTTCTTGAGAGCCGGGATGTCGCGGTATTCGGAATTGCCGATCACAAAGGCGACCCTGCGCTCCGCATGAGCTTCGAAGGCCGTGAAGCTCACGAGAACCAGGGCTGCAAGGAACGCGCAGCATCGCAGCATGGCAAATCCTTAACTGCTATGACCTGTCGGCCACAGGAACGCAGCTTGCGGCGCCGAGGTCTGTTAAAGAGTTCACAATCTGCCGGGACCAGAGCAGACCGCATGCATAACGCTAGCGGGCATGCGTCTCATCCAACCAAGTACTAAATTACTCCAGAGACCTATTCACCGCAATGAGAAGACGCGTTGGATCGCCGGATTGCGTCGCGGCCATCCAACTTCCGGTTCAGGGCTGCCGGGCGTTTGCGCTGCCTATGCCAGCCGCGCCGCATGCCACTTCAAATGGTCGTCAATGAAGGTCGAGATGAAATTGTAGGAATGATCGTAGCCTTCCTGCATGCGCATCGTCAGCGCGATGTCGGCCTTTTTGCACGCCTCTTCGAGCAGCCAGGGACGAAGACCATCCTGGAGGAAGCCGTCGGCGCTGCCCTGGTCGACGAGCAGTTCGCCGTAACGATGGCCGTCCTCGATGAGCAGCGTGGCGTCATGGGCGCGCCAGCTCTTTTCGTCTGATCCCAGGTATTTTTCCAGTGCCGGCCGCGACCAGCCCGCCGTCGTCGGCTGCACGATCGGCGCGAACGCCGAGCAGCTGCGGAAGCGCCCCGGGTTCTTCAGTGCGATGGTCAGCGCGCCGTGCCCGCCCATCGAATGGCCGAAGATCGACTGGCGCGAAATATCGACCGGGAATTTGGCCTCAATAAGCGCCGGCAACTCCTCGGTGACGTAGGAGTACATGCGATAGTTCTTCGCGTAGGGCGCTTGCGTGGCATCGACATAGAAGCCGGCGCCGCAACCGAACTGCCAATTGTCCTTCTCATCGGGAACGTCCGGACCGCGCGGGCTGGTGTCGGGGCAGACGACGACGAGTCCAAGCTCGGCCGCCAGGCGCCGGTATTCGCCCTTGTCCATGACGTTGGCATGGGTGCAGGTGAGCCCCGATAGATACCACAAAACTGGCAAAGGCCCGTCCTTCGCCTGGGGCGGCACGAAGACGGCAAAGGTCATGTCGCAAGCGCAGACTTCCGACGCGTGCGAATAGACGCCCTGGATGCCGCCGTGCGATTTGGACGTGGAATGGACGTTCATCGGTTCTGCCTTCTCGCCGGGAATGTCCGGCCCCACATAGCTGCCAGACTCCGCGCTCGCAACCTTGCACCTCGCCAAAATGACGCAGACGCGCGATCGAGCCACAGAAGGGCGGACATTTCGAGCCGCTCTCGTTATGCGTCGCCTCCCAGGCGAGCCTTCGCGTGTTCTAGGGTCGGCAAGAGAGCATCCGGGCCGGATCGCAAAAAGAAGTCTTTTTCTGTCCTTTGCTTCGCCGAAACCGAAGCGGGGCGCTCGCTGGCAAGCGGGCAGGGAAAATTCGACGGATTATGGTCGGAAGCTATCCGCCGTTGCAACGCGGGGGTGTGCTCGCATTGCACGGGCGGCTCGGCAATCAGCGGATTGATGAGCAGATCGCGGCGCGCTGCCGCTCGCCCGTATCGTCAAGCGATAAGCTGGTCGATCCTGATCAGCAGATCGCGGATGCGCTTGCCCGTCGCGTGGTAGACCGCGCTGGCAACGGCGGCGGCGGTGCCGACATTGCCGAGTTCGCCCAAGCCTTTGACGCCGGCCGGATTGACGGCGTGGTCTACCTCCGGGACCAGGATCACCTGCAGGTCCCTGATGTCGGCGTTGACCGGCACGAGGTAATCCTGCAGGTCGCGGTTGACGTAGCGGGCATAGCGCCTGTCGACCTCGGTCGCTTCATGCAGCGCCTGGCCGATGCCCCAGATCATGCCGCCCATCAGCTGGCTGCGCGCGGTGCGCGTGTTCATGATGCGGCCGGCCGCGAAAGCGCCGACGATGCGCGGCACACGGATTTCCCGAGTATAGCTGTTGATGCGAACTTCGACGAACTCCGCGCCGAAGGCGTATTTCACCGAGTCCTCGTCCTGATCGCCGCCATGGAATTCCGACTGACCGGCATAGAGTTTCTTCACTGCCTCAGGCGTCGCACCTTTCGGGGCAAACTCGGCATATTCCTCGATCGCGCCAATTTGCATCGCCTTGAAGACGTCCTCGATCTTCGCGGACGCTCCGCCCCTGGCCGCAAGCTTGCCGCCGTCAAGGTCCAGTTCCTCGTTATGTGAGCCGGCAAGCGGGCCGCCTTCGGCCGTGGCTCCGGCGGAGAGCTTCGCCCGGATGGCATCGCAAGCCTTCAGAACCGCCGAGCAGACGCTTGCGGTGGAAATCGAACCACCTGAGACCGGGGCCGGAGGCAGGCTGCTGTCGCCCATTTCGACGGTCACCTTGTCGATCGAAACGCCAAGACGTTCCGAGGCCATCTGGGCGGCCACTGTCCGGACGCCGGTGCCGATCTCATGCGAGCCGCATTGCACCCGCACATCGCCATCCGACGTCAGGCGCACGCGCGCCGCGCATGGTGCCACCGCGGTGGGGTAGATGGCGGTGGCGCAGCCCATGCCGATCAGCCAGTCGCCGTCGCGCATCGCGCCGACCTTGGGGTCCCGCTTCGCCCAGCCGAAGGCATTGGCCGCCTGTTCATAGCATTGGATCAGCGAGCGGCTGGAGAAGGGCTTCTTGCCGATCGGTTCCGCCTTCGGCTCATTGATGCGGCGGAACTCGACCGGGTCCATGCCAAGCGCCACCGCCATCTCGTCCATCGCGTTTTCCAGCGCGTAGACGTAAGGTGTCTCGGGCGGCGAACGCATGTAGCCCGGCGTGTTGCGATCTGCCTGGACCAGCGACACATGCGTCAACACCGAGCCGTAGTCGTACATGCGGCCGGTCGCCGAGGTGCCGCCGACAACATAGGGATCAGGGCGCGATGTCACCTCCCATCCTTCGTGCGCGAAAGCGGTGATGCGGCCGTCCTTGCCGGCGCCGATCCGGATGCGGTGGCGGGTTTCGGCCCGGTAAGTCTGTGTGCCGAAAGCCTGCATGCGGCTCGTCACGCAGCGCACGGGACGCCCGAGACGCTTTGCGGCTACTGCGACGATGGCGGTGCGCGGCGTCATCGGTCCTTTTGAGCCGAAGGCGCCGCCGATGAAGGGACTGACGATGCGCACATTGGCCGGATCGATTTTCAATTCTCTCGCAAGTTCGGCCTTCCAGCCGGTGACGTTCTGAGACGGCTCGTGGACGATGAGCTGATCGCCCTGCCAAAATGCCGTCGTGGAGAACAGCTCGATCGGGTTGTGGTGCTGGGTGGGCGTTGAATAACGGGCGTCGATCTTGACCGCGGCGGCTGCGTAGGCGGCGTCGAAATCGCCTGCTTTCACATCCTCCTTGAACAGTGGACTCTTGCCGGCGGCGGGAATGGTTTTGGTGCCGGGACTATCGAAACTCGCGGTCGGCTTCTCTTCCTCATAATCGGCGCGGATCAACTCGGCCGCCTCCTCCGCCGCCTCGAATGTCTCGGCAACGGCCAAGGCGATGATCTGGCCGTCGTGGAAAATCGTCCTGTCATGCAGCGGTCCGATCGAGGTCGCGCCGGCGTTGCCGAATTTCGGCTTCTCTACCTTGTCCATGTCGCCATAAGTGACGATGTCGAGAAGGCCGGGCACGGCACGGGCATCGTCCAGGTGAAGCTTCGTCACCCTGCCCTTGGCGATGCTGCTGGTGGCGAGCGCGCCATAGGCTAGGTTTGCCGTCGGCAGGTCTGCCGGATAGTGGGCTTGCCCGGTGACTTTCAGCCGCGCATCGACGCGAGGCAGCGGTTCGCCCATGTTCTCCTTGGGCTTCGGAGCGGCTGGGTCCATGGTCACACCTTCATGTCTCGCGTTTCGAGCAGCGCGCGCACCAGCGTCCGCTTGCCGAGCTCGACCTTGAACGCATTGTGCTGGCGCGGTTCGGCATCGGCAAAGGCAGCGTCCGCCGCCGCACCTGCCGATGCCTCGTCGAGCTTCTTGCCCTGCAGGGCCGCTTCGGCCTCGCCGGCGCGCCACGGCACCGTCGCCAGCCCGCCGAGCGCAATCCTTGCCTCGCGGACGCTGTCGCCGTCGAGGTCGAGCGCAACGGCCGCCGAGGCCAGCGCAAAAGCATAAGACTCGCGGTCGCGGATCTTCAGGTAATGCGAGCGCCGGGCCCACGGTAAGGCAGGCACCTCGATGGCGGTGATGATCTCGTCCGCCGCCAGATCCGTCTCGATATGCGGCGTGTCGCGGGGCAGCCGATGCAGCCTGGCAAAGGGAATTTCGCGCGCTCCGCGAGACCCCTCGGCTCGAATAACGGCATCGAGCGCAATCAAAGCCTGGGCAAAGTCGCCGTGATAGGTGGCAATGCAGGCATCGCTGGCGCCCAGCACCGCGTGCTGGCGGTTGAAGCCTTCCATCGCCGCGCAACCCGAACCCGGCACCCGCTTGTTGCAGGCCCAGGAGGGCTCGCGGAAATATTCGCAGCGCGTTCGCTGCAGCATGTTGCCGGCCAGGCTCGCCATGTTGCGGATCTGACCGCTTGCCGCCAGCCGCAAACTATCGGCAATGACGGGATAGCGGCGTTTGACTTCGCCGTGGTCGGCAGCCTCGCCCATCCGCACCAGGGCGCCGAAGCGCACGCCGTCGTCGGTAACCCTGATCTGCCTCAGCCCTGGCTCTTCGAGCCGGTTGAGGTCCAGCAACCGGTTGGGCGCCGCCACCCCAAGT
Source organism: Mesorhizobium sp. WSM3868 (assembly GCF_002294785.1). NCBI lineage: Bacteria > Pseudomonadati > Pseudomonadota > Alphaproteobacteria > Hyphomicrobiales > Phyllobacteriaceae > Mesorhizobium > Mesorhizobium sp. WSM3868. The sequence goes on from NZ_NSGB01000001.1 coordinate 215,679, forward strand.
TTCATATAGTCGGCAAGATTGGTGCCGCCGGCGATGAACTGCGCGTTCGCCCGCGTCGGCTGGTCGTCCTCGGCCGTAAAGCGGGACGCGATGGCGACCGCGGCGGAGACGTCCGTCGGCCGTTCATAGATGAAGGGGCGCATCGTCAGGTTCCTCTCGCCTGATCGCGCGCCTGGACGAGCGCGGCGACGATGTTCGGATAGGCCGCACAGCGGCAGATATTGCCGCTCATATATTCGCGGATGTCGTCCTCGGAGTTGGCGTGGCCTTCGTTGACGCAGCCGATGGCCGACATGATCTGACCCGGCGTGCAGTAGCCGCACTGGAACGCGTCGTGGTCGATGAAGGCCTGCTGCATCGGATGCAGCTTGCCGTCGCTCGAGGCAAGCCCTTCGACGGTCGTCACCTCCTTGCCGTCGTTCATCACGGCGAAGCTCAAGCAGGAGAGCACGCGCTTTCCGTCCACCAGAACGGTGCAGGCGCCGCACTGCCCGTGGTCGCAACCTTTTTTCGTGCCGGTAAGGCCGACATGGTCCCGCAGGGCGTCAAGCAGGCTGGTCCTGGCATCCAGCGAAAGCTCGTAAGGCTGCTTGTTGATGCGCAACGATACCGCGACCGTTTCCCTCAAGCCGGAACGGGTCGCGGCCGGTTTTTCCGCTCTCGTTGGGGAGCTGAGCAAGGGCGCCGCCGCGGCGGCTGAGACAGTAGCTGTCATGAAGCTTCGCCGGCTGAGGCCGGTCGTGCTTGGCGCGGAAATTCGGGACATGGCTCGCTCCCAGGCTGGCTGTCATCGGGGCTGGCTATGGGGCGCTAACCTCTCAACGGGGGCATTGTTCCGAATTTTGCAGGCGAAGGCCCGGAAGCTCACGAGACTGTGACAGCATCGAACCGAAGTCGGAGGCAGAGCACGCCGGGACAGCAGAGGAACGTTCCGCGCAAGTGAGGTTGACTGCCACTCGGCGGTGCGCACCGGCGCTGCGCAAGCTCGCACCAACCGATCGAAAGTCACACCGGTAGATACCAATTCTCCAGTTCGAACCGTAGCTCAGCAATAAGGCTAACAGGCCCTGCCCAACGACAGGAGGGGTGGTTTCGAGCAGGGCATGGGAGCGGGCTTTGGTTCAATGCCGCGGTCCGTGCGCGACCAGATGGAAGCTGTATCGGTCGCGCAGGAACTCGTTGAAGAACCGGCCCTTGGACCGAGCAGCCTTGAATGCCGCGTAGGTCTCGGCCTCAACCTGCTCATAGTCATAGCGGTCGCCGCTCGGGACGAACCATACCGAAAGGATCTTCGTCGCCGGGTCGTAATAGATGTTCCGGATGGCGGTGGAAGGCATGACGAGCGCCCCGTTGGCCAATGCGTAATTCCCGTAGCTGTCAATGGGTTCCGTCGCACCGGCTGCCGACGGATCAGGGCCTTGCGAGACCCGCCGAATTGCCTATCTGAGGTTCATGCCGTCAACGAAATCGAGCGCCACGGCGCAAGTCCGCCAAGGAGATCTTTTCGGTATCCCGAACAGCCTGCCGGAAGGATTCCGCTACCGGCCGGAGCTGATCACGCGTAACGAAGAAAGCGCGTTGGTCCGCTGCATCGAAGGCCTGCCGTTCAAGCCCTTCGACTTCCATGGCCATCTTGCCAACAGGCAGGTTATCGGCTTCGGGCTGCGTTACGACTACGACCGCCGCGAGGTCGTGGAAGCACCGGCCATACCCGACTTCCTGCTGCCGCTTCGCGACAAGGTCGCCGTCTTCGCCGGTCGGCCCGCGTCGGAATTCTCGCAGGTGCTGATCAACGAATACCGGCCTGGCGCGGGCATCGGCTGGCATCGCGACAAGCCCCATTTCGAGCTCGTCGCAGGCGTCTCCCTGCTGGCATCCTGCAGTTTCCGGCTGCGCCGCAGGAACGGCGCGACATGGGACCGGCAGGTGATCGAGGTCGAGCCGAGATCCGCCTATCTCATGGCCGGTCCGGCGCGCAACGAATGGGAGCACAGCATTCCGCCGCTCGCAGAACACCGCTACTCGGTCACATTTCGGACCTTGCGACCCAAGCTGTAAGTCCGACGTTCTGCCAGGCCCGATATTCCAAGTCGCCTAATCAGGGGTCGAGCCATGGCGTGGTGTCCTCCACAGCCGTGCCGGCCTTTGCCGGATCGGAGGGACGGCGCGCGACGAAGCCGCCGAAACCAGCTTGCGCCTGCAGCTTTTCGCCCGCGATCAGCGGCTCACCACGCAGCAGCACGGTGATCGGCTTGCCCGTCACCGCCATGCCTTCGTAAGGCGAAAAGTCGACGCGCGAGTGCAGCATTTCGTGGCTGATGGTCCACTTGCGTGCCGGGTCCCAGAGCGCGAGATCCGCGTCTAGGCCGGGGGCGATGCGACCCTTGCGGTGGCCGAGACCGTAGATCGCAGCGGCATTGCGCGAGGTCAGATCCAGATATCGCTGCAGCGAAAGGCGCCCCGTCAGCAGCCCTTCGGAAAACAGCAGCGGCAGCCTGGTTTCCAGGCCCGGAATACCGCTCAATGTCGTGGTGAACCCTGGCTCCGGCGCCTTGCCGATCTTGTCGGCGAAATAATAGGGCGAATGATCGGACGACCAGAGGTCGAGGCCACCCTCCGCCAGCAGCCGCCAGAGATGCTCGCGGCTATGCGGCGTGCGCGGCGGCGGCGAAAAGACGAAGCGGGCAGCGTCCCTGCCTGGGCGGTCGAGGTCCGCGGCACCGAGGAAGAGGTATTGCGGGCAGGTTTCGGCCGCGACGTCGACGCCGCGCTGACGCGCCCGCGCGACCTCCTCGGCGGACTGTTGCGACGACACGTGGACGATGGTCATGCGGGCGCCGGTCATCTCCGCCAGCGCCAGAGCCCTATGGGTCGCCTCGCGCTCCATGATCTCGCTGTGCGCCACGGCGTGATAGCGCATCTCGGTGCGGCCAAGCTCGATCAGCCGCTGCCGCGTGCGCCGAATGGCGGCATCGTTCTCGGCATGAACCATGACGATCCAGCCGAGCTTCCTCGCCGTATCGAGCACGGTGAAGAACAGGTCGTCGTCGACCGCGAAGCCCTGGTAGGTCATGAAAAGCTTGACCGAAGCAATGCCTTGCCCGGCCAATTGGCTAAGTTGTGCCTCAACGTTGGCGCCGGTCCCCATCGTCACCACCGCATGGAGGCCGTAGTCGATGATGGAACGGCCGGCCGCGCAGCCCATCGCCCGTTCGAGCGCATCCACCGTGGTCATATTTGGACCCGGCATGCCGAAGGGCACGATGCAGGTCGTACCGCCGAATGCGGCCGAGATGGAGCCCGATTCAAAATCGTCGGCGTTACCGGCCCCGCCCCAAACAGGCTGGTCGAGATGGCAGTGGGCATCGATGCCGCCAGGCATCACCCACAGGCCCGCGGCGTCAATGGTTTGCCCACCTTGCAGGCCTGAATCGATCGCGGCAATGCGGCCGTCATCGATGCCGACGTCGCAATCCCGCCAACCGTCATCCAAAGCGACCCTACCGCCTTTTACGACCAGCTGATGCGAGCGCCGCGCCATTCGTGCCGCTCACGCCGCTGTGCTGTTGCGGGTCACCGGGCAGGCAAGCACCGGTCAGGCCCTCAGCCGCTTGCCATCGGGATCGAAGGGCGGCCTGTCGAGCAACACGGCATTATGCGGCCGGCCGAGGATCGCGACGGTGACGGCATCGCCCGATTTCACCGAGCCGGCCTTCACATAGCCGAGCGCCAGCGACATGCCGACATGATAGCCGTAGGCGCCAGACGTGACCTGGCCGACCGGCGTGCCATCGGGAAGGAAGATCGGCTCGCCGCCGGTGGCGTCGGCATCCTTCGCCTCGATCGAGATCATGATCAGCTCGTCGCGGGCCGGCTGCGATGCCAGCGCGGCATAGGCGTCGCGGTTGAGGAAGTCGCCCTTATCCATCTTGATCAGGCGGTCGAACTTGACCTCCTGCGGCCAGTATTCGGGCGAGTATTCGCGGCCCCAGCTGCCATAGCCCTTCTCGACCCTTAGCGACATCAGCGCGCGCGAGCCGACCGGCCCGCCGCCTTCCTGACGCGCCGCGTCGAGCAGGGCGTTGTAAAGAGCGGTCTGGTCCTTCTCCTCGCAATAGAGCTCCCAGCCGAGATCGCCGGTGAAGGAGACGCGCAGCGCAATGACATCGAGGCCGGCAACGGTGATGCGGCGCGAGGCCATGAAGGGGAACGACGCCGTCGTCAAATCGTCATTTGTCAAGCGTTGCAGCACCGCGCGCGACTTCGGCCCGGCGACGTTGAAGCCGCACATGTTCTCGGTGAGCGAACGGAACGTCGTGCCCTCCGGCAAGGGCAGCATCTTGAAGAAACGCTGATGATAGCGCTCCGCCATGCCGGAGCCGAAGACGCGATACTCGTCCTCCGCCAGCTTGGTGACGGTGAAGTCGCCGGCGATGCCGCCGCGCCTGCCGATCAGCGGCGTCAGGCAGGATCGTCCGACCCGCGACGGAATCTTGTTGGCGAAAAGCGCGTTCAGCCAGGCCTCGGCGCCCGGCCCCTTCACCTCGTATTTGGCGAAGTTGGAGATGTCGATGATGCCGACATGGTCGCGCAGCATGCGCGCCTCGCGGCCGACGGGGTGCCACCAGTTCTGCCTGGTGAAGCCGATCGTCTCCTCGCGCGGCTCACCGTCGATCGAGAACCACAGCGGATGCTCCCAGCCGAAGTTCAGGCCGAACACCGCGCCGTTTTCCTTCTGCATGGAATAGGCCGGCCGTGTGCGCACAGGCCGGCCCGCAGCGCGCTCCTCGTTCGGGAAATGGATCTTGAAGCGGTGGCTGTACTGGTCCTGCACGCGCGCCTTGATGAATGCCTTGCCCGCCCAGTGGCCGAAGCGGGCGAGATCCCAGCCGAACATGTCGAGCGTCGGCTCGCCCTCGATCATCCACTCGGCCGCTAGGCGCCCGAGGCCGCCGGATTGCGAAAAGCCCGGAATGATGCCGGCGCAGCAGAAATAGTTGCGCAGCTCCGGAACCGGGCCGAACAGCGCGGCGCTGTCCGGCGACCAGATCATCGGTCCGTTGATCACCCTCTTGACGCCGGCTGCGCCGACCGCCGGCACGCGGGCGATGGCGCGCATCATGTTCTCCTCGATGCGTTCCAGATCGTCCGGGAACAGCTCGTGGCCGAAATCCTGGGGCGTGCCGTCCTCGGCCCAGAATTTCATCGCCCGCTCATAGGCGCCGATCAACAGGCCGAGGCCCTCCTGGCGCAGGTAATATTCGCCATCGCGGTCGGCGACCGAAGGCAGGCGCCGGCCCATCGAGGCGATCTCTGGGATGGTCTCGGTGACGAAATACTGGTGCTCGGTCGGGATGAGCGGCAGGGCCAATCCGGCCATGGCGCCGACCTCACGCGCCCACAGACCGGCGGCGTTCACCACCCATTGCGTGCGGACGTCGCCCTTGGTGGTGCGCACGATCCAGCTGCCGTCCGGCTGCTGCTCCGTTCCGGTCACCGCGGTGAAGCGGTGGATCTCGGCGCCGCGCTGGCGCGCGCCGGCCGCGTAGGCGGCCGTCACGCCCGAAGGATCGACATTGCCGCCTTCGGGTTCGTACATGATGCAGCGTATACCGTCGAAATCGACGAGCGGGTGCAGCCGCTCGGCCTCCAACCGGTCGACCTCGTAGAAGTTCATCTTGTAGCGGCGCGCCTTGGCTTCCTGCAGCCGGAGCTGATGTTCACGCGCCTCGGTCTGGGCGAGATAAAGCGATCCCGGCTGGAAAATGCCGCAGCCCTGACCGGTCTCCTTCTCGAGCTCCTTGTAGAGCGCCATGGTGTAATGCTGCAGGCGGCTGATATTGGTCGAGTCGTGCAAGCCGTGAATGTTGGCCGCAGCATGCCAGGTCGAGCCCGAGGTGAGCTCGTCGCGCTCGAACAGCACGACATCGCTCCAGCCGTGCTTGGTCAGATGATAGAGGATCGAGCATCCGATCAGGCCGCCGCCGATCACAACAGCCTGGGCATGGGTCCGCATTTACGTGTTCCTTGTGGCTGTGTGCCGGAGCCGGACGGCCGGGCGACGGGCCGGATAACAACAGGGGTTCGTGCTGGCTCTTGTGCCGACAACATGACCCCACTTTTTCGAACGCCGGCAATGTAGAAAGCTCGGGAAACGACTGTAAAGCCTGCTATTGGGGCTGGCTGCTGCTTTTCGGGGCAGTTAAGAGCAAAAAAAACGAGGTCATAGCCACATCAATCTTCGTTTGTAGGCATAGAGGCCGGGTGTAGCTTTTGGCGGGGAATTGAGCAGCCGCGACCAGCGGCGCCACCAATGGGAGCCACCCGCCATGGACCTGCATTCCGAGCGCGGAGACAGACCGGTCAGACCGGCATGCCTCTCGTCGTCCATGCGTCTTGACGGTCCGGCGGCGCGGTCGCGCCGCGGCCTTCAAAACCGGTTCCGCACCAGTCGAAAAGACAGCGCCGAAGCGCCCTGTCCGGCACGCGCATCGCGACAACTCGGAGGTTGAGACCTTGGACAAGAGATCGCATCCCTATATTCCGACACTGCTCGATCAGCTTAACGAGGGCGAGATCAGCCGCAGGGACTTCTTGCGCAAGTCGACGCTGCTCGGGCTTTCGGCCGGCGCGGCCTATGCCATGGCCGGCATCATCGACCCGGCGACGCAAGCGCGTGCCGGCGACCTGCCGAAAGGCGGCAATTTGCGCATCGGCATGCGCTGCATGGAGATCAAGGATCCGCATCTGGCCGACTTCGCCGAAAAATCCAACGTCATCCGCCAGGTCTGCGAATATTTGACCTTTACCGACCGCAACAACATCACTCACCCCTATCTCTTGGAGAAGTGGGACGTCAGCGATGACCTGAAGACCTGGACGCTGCACATCCGCAAGGATGTGAAATGGCGTGACGGCAGGGCGCTTAATGCCGACGACGTGGTCTGGAACCTGAAGCGTGTCAGCGATCCCAAAGTCGGCTCCTCGGTGCTCGGCCTGTTCACCGGCTATCTCGTCGAGGAGTACGATACCGGCGAAAAGGACGACAAGGGCAATCCGAAGAAGTCGAGCCGGCTCTGGTCCGACAAGGCGATCGAGAAGGTCGACGACAGCACGGTGCGGCTGAACCTGTTCTCGCCGCAGATCGCGGTCGCCGAACATCTCTTCCACTATCCGATGTTCATCCTCGATCCGAAGGACAACGGCGCCTTCGGCCCGAGCGCCAACGGCACCGGTCCGTTCGAGATGGTCGAATACACGGTCGGCAAGGGCGCGAAGTACAAGGCGCGGGCCGATTATTGGGGCGGTGCTGCGCATCTCGACACGTTCGAATTCGTCGACCTCGGCGACAATCCCGGCGCCGGCATCGCGGCGATGGCGTCCAAGCAGGTCGATGGCCTGTCGGAAGCCGACGCGGTGCAGATCAATTCGATGAAGGCCTTCCCGCATGTCTCGGTCCACAAGGTCGAGACGACGCAAACCATCGTCATGCGCATGCATCCCGATGTCGAGCAGTTCAAGGACAAGCGCGTGCGCCAGGCCATGCGCCATGCGCTCGACCGCGACAAGATCATCCAGACCGTCCTGCTCGGCGCCGGCACTCCGGCCGAGGACCACCATGTGGCGCCGTCGCACCCCGAATATGCCGCGCTGCCCAAATGGCCGCGCGACGTCGAGAAGGCGAAGAAGCTGATGGCCGACGCCGGCCATGCCGACGGTTTCGAATTGGATTTGGTGACACGACCCGACCCGATCTGGGAGCTCAACACGACACAGGCGATGGCCGAACAGCTGAAGGACATCGGCATCAAGGCCAACATCAAGTCGCTGCCGAGCGCGCAGTACTGGGAAGTGTGGACCAGCGCGCCCTTCAGCCTGACCGCCTGGGGCCACCGCCCGCTCGCCATCATGACGCTCGGCCTCGCCTACCGCTCCAATGCCGCCTGGAATGAATCGCATTTCTCGAACGCCGAATTCGACAAGCTGCTGACCCAAGCCGAGGGCATTCTCGACCCGAAGGAGCGCAGCAAGGTGATGGAGAAGATCGAGCTGATCATGCAGGACGAGGGCCCGATCGTGCAGCCGTTCTGGCGCATCTTCTCGACCGTCATGGACAAGAAGGTGCAGGGCTTCGAACTGCATCCATCACAGTACATCCTCGCCAAGGATTATGCGGTCGCCTCCGCCTAGACCACGCTGCGCCCGGCCGGCGACAGAACGGCCGGGCGTTCCTTTCCACTCGCACCCAGAACGGAAACGTCCGGCTGATGGCAATATTCGTGGCGAAACGGCTGGCGATGATGCTGCTCACCATGGTCGCGGCGTCGTTTCTGGTATTCGCCGTCTGCGAGTTCACCCCGGGCAGCGTCGCGCGCAAATCGCTCGGGCCGTTCGCGACGCAAGAGCAGGTCGATTTCCTGACCAAGAAGCTGAGGGCCGACGATCCGCTGCTGGTGCGCTACGGGCGCTGGGCGGGCGTGCTGCTCGGCATCATTCCGGATCCGCTCCAGGACCCGAGCACCGGGCTCAATTTCAAGGATCCGCGCGGCGCGCAGTATTTCGGCAATTTCGGCTATTCGACGCTGAACAAGCTGCCCGTCAACGACGTCATCTGGAACCGGCTCGGCAATACGGCGATCCTGGCCGGGCTGGCCTTTCTGCTGATCGTGCCGCTGTCGATCGTCTTCGGCATCCTATCCGGCCTGAAGGAAGGCGGCGTGCTCGACCGGCTCCTGTCGGTGATCTGCATAACCTTCACCTCGATCCCGGAATTCGCGTCGGGCGTGTTTCTGGTCACCCTATTCGTCATTCTCTGGCCGGTGCTGCCGGGCACCAGCCCGCTCGATACAGAGGGCGGCTGGTCCGTTCCCTCGCAGCTCGTGCTGCCGGTGGCGGTGCTCGTCATCTATGATTTCGGCTATGTCGCGCGCATGATCCGCGTGTCCATGATCGGGGTGATGGAAAAGCCCTTCATCCGCACCGCGGTACTGAAGGGAATGAGCACACGCCAGGTCGTCATCGGCCATGCCCTGCGAAACGCGATGATCGCCCCGTTCACGGTGCTGCTCCTGCAGATCAACTTCCTGATCAGCGGCGTGGTGGTGACCGAACTCGTTTTCGCCTATCCCGGCTTCGGTCGGCTGCTGCTCGATGCCAGCCTCTTCGGCGATATCGCGACCATCGAGGCGGCCACGCTGATCACCGTCGCCATCGCGGTCACGACGCAATTCGTCGGCGATCTCGGTTACATGCTGCTCGATCCACGCATAAGATTGCGATGAGCGCACTGGTCGAGCAGAGAGCTATGGAGGCGACAGCCGTCAAGGCAACGGGCAGGGCACGCCTGAAATGGGCGCGCATCCTGCGCTCGCCTACCGCACTGGTCGGGCTGTTCCTGGTCGGCTTCTGGGTGCTTGCGGCGATCCTCGCACCGGTGCTGCCGCTCTATTCTCCGACCGAGCAGGATGTGATGGCGCTAGCCGACCCGACGCCATCGGCGGCGCATTGGCTCGGCGTCGACATTCTCGGCCGCGATGAGCTGTCTCGCCTGATCTTCGGCGCTCGCACCGTGCTGGTCGTCGCGCCGCTTTCGGTCGCGGTCGCCATGATCGTCGGCATCACGCTCGGCATGATCGCCGGCTATTACGGCGGCTGGATCGATACCGTGATCAGCCGCCTTTCCGACATCATCCTCGCCTTCCCGGTGCTGGTCCTCTACGTCATCCTGATCGCCAATATCGGGCCATCGATAATCAACATCGTCATCGCCACGACGATCGCCTCGGCGCCAGGAATCGGGCGAATAACGCGCGGGCTGGTACTCGGCCTGAAGGAGCAGGAATACATCGCCGCCGCAAGGCTGCGCGCCGAAAGTACTTTATACATCATGCTTGTCGAGCTGTTGCCCAACTGCCGCGGCATGCTGATCGTCGATGCCTGTCTGCGCATCGGCTACACCATCATCACCATCGGCATTCTCGGCTTCCTTGGCCTTGGCCTGCCGCCGCCCAACCCGGACTGGGGCGGCATGGTCAAGGAAAGCACGACGGTGCTCAACGTCTGGCCGTTGATGTCGGTGCTGCCCTCAATCGCCATCGTCAGCCTGGTTCTGGGTTTCAACCTGTTGGCCGACGGCCTGCGGGAGGCCTGGAAGCCATGACGATGGTCGCCGAGCCAATTTCGACGCAAGGCGAGCGTGCGTCCGAGACGCCGCTCCTCGCTGTCCGAGATCTGCGCATCGAGTTTCGCGGGAAGGCCGAGACAATCGTTGCGGTGCCGAAGCTGTCTTTCGAGGTGAAGCCCGGCGAAAGCTTCGGGCTGGTCGGCGAATCCGGCTGCGGCAAGAGCACCACGGCGATGGCGATCATGGGCTATCTCGGTGCGACAGGCGTCGTCGCCGGCGGCAGCATCCGCTTCGAAGGCGAGGAACTGGTCAACGCACCGGCGCATAAGTTGCGCGCCATACGCGGACGGCGCATCGCCATGGTCTACCAGGACCCGATGAGCGCGCTCAATCCGGTCAAAACGATCGGCGCGCAGCTTGCCGAGGTGCCGATGCTTCATCTCGGCGCAAGTCGCGTCGAGGCGCTCGACATGGCAGCCGCCATGCTGAAAGACGTGCGCCTGCCCGATGCCGGCGACATGCTGAAGCGCTATCCGCACCAGCTGTCGGGCGGCCAGCAGCAGCGCGTCGTCATCGCCATGGCGCTGCTCGGGCGGCCGTCGCTGCTCCTGCTCGACGAGCCGACCACCGGTCTCGACGTGACGGTGGAGTCGGCGGTGATCGATCTGATCGGCGAGCTGCGCCGTCGCTATGGAACCAGCCTGCTGTTCATCTCGCACAATCTCGGTCTGATCGCCGAAAGCTGCGACCGGGTCGGCATCATGTATTCCGGCGAGCTGGTAGAGGAGGCGCCGACGCGCGAGCTGTTCGGCCGGCCACGCCATCCCTACACGCAAGGGCTGATCGACTGCATTCCCGATATCGGGCAGGGCAAGCACAGCCGCACGCTTGCCGCCATTCCGGGCAATATCCCGCTGCCGTCGGAGCGGCCGCGCGGCTGCCTGTTTGGTCCGCGCTGCGCCGGTTTCCGCGCCGGCCTGTGCGACCGGGCTGGCATGACGTTGGAACCGGTCGGCGAGCGGCATGTTGTGCGCTGCGTGCGCTGGCCCGAACTCGAGGTGGCTCATCGGGAGCTTCCGCCGCTATCCGGCGAGAGTGCGGCACCGGCAGCCGAGATCACTTTCTCCGACATCACCAAGTTCTATCACCTCGGCTACCACAAGACACTGAAGGCCAATGAGGCCGTATCCTTCGAGGCCGGCAAGGCCGAGATCGTCGCGCTGGTCGGCGAATCCGGCTGCGGCAAGTCGACCCTGGCGCGTATCGTCACCGGCCTCGACCGCGCCACTTCGGGCGAAATCCGCATGGCTGGCGAAAACATCGCCGCGATCGAAGCGAGCGCGCGGCCGAAGCCCCTGCTGCAATCGATCCAGATGGTGTTCCAGAATCCGGATTCGACGCTCAATCCGTCGCACAGCGCCGGCTTCTCGATCCGTCGCTCGCTGAAGAAGTTCGGCATCCGCAAGGGCAAGGCGGCCATCGACCAGCGCATGCGCGAGCTGCTGGAGATGGTCCGGCTTTCGCCGGACTTCGCCGCCCGCCGGCCGAGCCAGTTGTCCGGCGGGCAGAAGCAGCGCATCGCCATCGCCCGCGCCTTCGCCTCCGATCCGTCGCTGATCGTCGCCGACGAGCCTGTGTCGGCGCTGGATGTCTCCGTGCAGGCGGCCGTGGTGACGCTGCTGCTCGACATCCAGAAGACCCGGCATGCGACGATGCTGTTCATCAGCCATGACCTGGCGCTGGTGCGCCACGTCGCCGACAAGGTCGTGGTGATGTATCTCGGCAAGGTGATGGAAAAAGGCACCGTCGAGGAGATCTTCGGCGGCGCGACCCATCCGTACACCGAGGCGCTGATCTCGGCGATCCGCAGCACCAAACCGGAAGGGGCAGAGCGCAACCGCATCACGCTGACCGGCGACACGCCGAGCCCCGTCGATGTCCCGCGCGGCTGCCGCTTTGCCAGCCGCTGCCATCGCAAGCTGGGTTCGATCTGCGACAGGGAACCGCCACCGATCCGCAGGATGTCCGCCACGCACGAGATCGCTTGCCACATTCCGGCGGAAGCGCTGGAGAGTCCCAGGCTTGCGGACGAGGCGAGCGACCGTTCATGACGAGGCCAGCTTCACTGGGCCGCCTCTGGCGTCAGGCCGAACGGTCGCGCGCCATCCTGTCGATCATGGCGCGCATCTGCCTGGCCGGCACCGGCAGCGCCATGCTGACCACCGCGGTCTCGCTTGCATTGAGCGCGCCGGGAATCGACCCCTCCGAAGTGCAATTGGTGCTGACCGCTTACCCGGTCGGATTTCTCATCGGCTGCCTCGTCGCGCGTCCGCTGGTGTCGCGCGTCGGCCATGAGCGCGCCTTCTTCGCCATAACCGTGCTTGCAAGCCTCGCCGCCGCGGGGTTCGCGCTCACCGATTCCATGCCGGCATGGCTCTGCTTCCGACTGCTCGGCGGCCTTGCCATGGCGGCGATGTTCGTTGTCTGCGAAAGCTGGATCAACCTCTATGCCGACCAGCACAATCGCGGCAGGCTGTTTTCCATCTACATGCTGACGACGGCGGTCGCGGTGCTGTTCGGACAGCTGCTGCTGGAGATCGTCGGCGCGCATTCGCCGCATTTGTTCGCCGTCAGCGCGGCGACGGTGCTCTTGTCGGCGCTTGCACGGTTTGTCTCCAGGCCTTGGCCTGCCCTGCCCGCCGAGCAAACCGAGCCGTCCCTGGCCGATATCCCGGCGCATGACGAACGCTACGGCGTCATCCAGTTGCTGCGTCTCGCTCCGGTAACGGTGGTCAGCATCTTCCAGGCAGGCATCACCAACATGAACATCTTCGTGCTGACGCCAATCTACGGCGCCAAGATCGGACTGTCCGCCGCCGCCACTGTCGGCCTGGTGACGACCGTCAGCATTGCCGGCATGCTGGCGCAGACGCCTATCGGATGGCTGTCCGACCGGTTCGACAGGCGCATCATGCTGCTTGTCCAGGGACTGCTTTCCGTGTCGCTATGCGCCTCTATCGCCTGGCTGGGCAGCGGACCGCTGCCGCTGCTCTTCCTGCTGTTCTTCCTCTATGGAGCAACCGCGCTCACGGTCTATCCTGTGGCCATCGCCTTCGCCAATTCGCGCATGCACAGCCGGCACATGGTGGCCGCTTCGGGGACGCTGCTTCTGCTCTATTCGGTCGGCAACATCCTGACGCCGGGTCTCGCCGCCGGACTGATGGAGCGTACCGCGCCGCAGGCCATGCTGTTCGTGCTCGGCACAGGCGGCATTCTGGTGGCGGTTGCGGCTCGCATCAATCTGCGGCGGCGCCCGGTCGGTGTCGCGGTTGCGCAGCCGTGCGGAGGCGAGCCGTGAACAGCGCCCTTCCCCACCGTCTGGATGGCAAGTTCGTTCTGATCACCGGCGCCGCGAGCGGCATCGGCGCGGCGATCGCGCGCCGCTGCGCCGACGAGGGAGCCCGTGTCGCCTGCGCGGATCGGGACACGGCAGCGACGAAGGCGCTTGCCGCCAGCCTTGGGCCAGGTGCTCTGGCTATCGACTGTAATGTCACCGATCAGGACTCGGTCCAAGATGCTGTCGACGCGACAGCTCAAGCATTCGGCCGGCTGGACGGTCTAGTCCACAACGCCGCGGCTCCCTCGACCGACGGCACCGTCGCCGACCTTGCAGTGGACAAGTGGCGGCTGGAACTCGACGTCAGCCTGACCGGCGCGTTCCTGATCTCCAAATTCGCGGTGCCGCTGATGGCATCGAGCGGCGGCGGGTCGATCGTCTTCATCGGCTCGCAATTCGCGCGCGTCGCCGTCGGCAAGGCGGTGGCCTATTGCGCGGCGAAGGCGGGGCTTGTGCATCTGGCGAAGGCCATGGCCGTCGACCATGCGGATCAGAACATCCGGGTGAACAGCCTGTCACCGGGAGCGGTCGCGACCGCGCGCCTGCTGCAGCGCTGGCCCAGTCTGGAGGCGGCCGACAAGGGTCTAGGGCCTGCGCATCTGCTCGGACGAATTGCCGAGCCCGAAGAGATCGCAGCCGCCTGCGCCTTTCTGCTTTCGTCCGACGCTTCCTTCGTCACCGGCACCGACCTCCTGGTGGATGGCGGCTATGCGGTGCGTTGAATCCATTTCCAGCATAGGAGGCTTCAAGACATGACCCTTCTCGTCACAGGCGGCACCGGCTTCGTCATGAGTGTGGTGGCGCGTGCCTGGCTGGACCGCGACCCTGGCGCGCGCGCCGTCATCCTGGATCGCGCCGGCCTCGACGCCGCGGCCGAAAGGCATTTCGCTCCGGTGCGCGACCGGCTCAAAGTGATCAGCGCGGATATCCTCGACCCGACGGGGTGGTCCGGCGCGCTCGACAACGAGCACGTCACCGCGATCGTACATGGCGCGACCATCACACCGATTTCGCGCGGCAGCGCCTTGGAGGCCAAGCGCCAGCCGGAGGCCGAGGACCCGGCTCGCATCGTCGATGTCAATCTCATGGGCACCGTGCGCATGCTCGAATGGGCACGCGCGCGGGCCAACGTCAAGCGCTTCGTCTATGTCAGTTCGGGAGCCATCTATCGGCACAATGGCCCCGACTGGAGCGGCGAGCCGCTGCCGGAGGACGGCTACGTCGCGCCCTTGACGCTTTACGGCATCTCCAAATTCGCCTCCGAGATGGTGACCAACCGCTATGCCGACCTCTTCGGCCTGTCGGCGGTTTCGGTCCGGCTTGCTTCCGTCTACGGCCCGATGGATCGCGCGACCGAGAGCCGCAACTTCCGCCATGTCCCCAACCGTGTTGCGCACATGGCCCTGGCCGGCGAAACGATCCGGCCGAACAGTCTGGAGCCGGTGGGCGACTATCTTGCCTCGACCGATGTCGCTGCCGCGATCCTCGCGCTGCTCGATGCGCCGCGCCTCAATTACCGCCACTACAATATCGGCTCCGGCTCCAGCCAGACCATCGGCGAGATCATCGCCTGGGCAAAGGAGCGCGTTCCGGCGCTGAAGGTTGAGGTGACGCCCGGAGAAGACGCCAATATCGTACAGGACGTGTCGCTGAAAGGCGGCATGTGGGGCGCCTACGACATCGCGAGGATCATGCGCGATACGGCATGGCGGCCGCGCCCGGGCAAGGAGGCGTTCCACGCCTATATGGACTGGATTTCGGCCAACGAGACGAAGTGAGAGGGATTGCCATGACAAGCGCTGCCTCACAACCGGTCCAGCCGCGCGACTTCGTCGGCTATGGACCGAACCCGCCCTATGTCACCTGGCCGGGCGGCGCGACAGTCGCGATCAATCTCGTGCTGAACTACGAGGAAGGGTCGGAGTACAACTGGCTGGATGACGGCCGCAACGACAATTGGGGCGAATACAACAACCCCGGCCTTTCACCGCATCGCGACCTCGGCACCGAAACGCATTTCGAATATGGCAGCCGCGCCGGCGTCTGGCGGCTGGCTCGGCTGTTCGACCGCTACGATGTGCCGATCACGGTGTCGGCTTGCGCGGTGGCGCTGGAGAAGAATCCCGCCGTCGCCAAGTGGATGAATGCGCGCGGCCACGACCTGCTCGGTCACGGGCTGCGCTGGACCGATTATCCCGGCATGCCGCGCGAGGAAGAGGAGCGGCAGTTGCACGAAGCGATCGCGCTTTACGAGAAGGTGCTTGGCCGGCGCCCGCTCGGCTGGAACTGCCGCTCGTTTCCAAGCGTCAACACCCGCGATCTGCTGGTGCGCGAGGGCGGCTTTCTCTACCATTCCGATCCCTGCAACGACGAGCTGCCCTATTTCGTCGACCATGGTGAGGAGAAAATCCTGGTCGTGCCCTATTCCAAGACGCTCAACGACAGCCGCTTCCTCATCGCGCCGGGTTACAGCAATCCGCGCGACTTCGCCGAGGATTGCCGCTCGGCCATCGATTACATGCTTTGGGAGGCGGAAGAGACGGGCGGACGGATGCTCAACATCTGCGTGCACGCGCGCTGGATGGGTCAGCCGAACCGGGCGTCCGGCCTGCGCGAGGTGATCGAGCACGTGCAAAAGACGCCGGGGGCGATCTTCATGCGGCGCGCCGACATCGCGCGGTACTGGCTCGACAATCACCGGACGTTTGCCGGCAAGCGTGCCGGCTGAACAGCGGAATGTTCGAAGCCCTCATCACCGGCGCGACGATCGTCAACGCGGAGGGCGAAGCCCGCCGCGACATTGCCATCAACGCCGGCAGGATCGCGGCCCTGATCCAGCCAGGAGACGCGGCCGAAGCACGGAAGGTGATCGACGCAAGCGGCTGTCTGCTGCTGCCCGGTCTCGTCGATGCGCACGCGCATCTGCGCGAACCGGGACTGACCCACAAGGAAGACTTATCGTCGGGCACGCATGCGGCCGCGCTCGGCGGCGTGACGACGGTGCTCGACATGCCGACCGACGAGCCCTGGACGGCGACGGCAGACCAGCTTGCCGAGAAGATGTCGATGGCCGAAGGCAAGCTCAACGTCGATGTCGGCTTCCAGGCTGTTGTCAGCGAGAGGCTGGACAGTCTCGAAAGGCTCGCGGCGCTTGCCCCGGTGTCGTTCGAGCTTTTCACGGCGGATGTCCCAGAGCCGTTTCTTTTTCCGACGGTGGACACCGTTCTTCACGCGCTCAAGCGGATGAGCTCGCTCAAGACGATCGTCGGCATCTCGCCCGGCGATCAATCGCTGCTCGTGGGCAGCGCCGCGCGCGTTCATTCTGGCGACATCGCAGCGTTCCGCGAAAGCCGGCCACCACTGGCCGAGGCCAATGGCATCGCGCGGGCGCTGCTGGCGGCGGCCGAGACCGGCGCGCGCGTTCATGTCCGCCAGATCAACTCGGCGCTCGGCGTCGAGACCTGGCGGCGCCTGCGCGATCTTGCCGATGCCAGCGTCGAGACGACACCCCAGAACCTGTTCTTCTGCGCGGACGACTACGAAAAGCGAGGCGCGCGACTGAAGGGATCACCGCCGTTCCGGCCGAGGCAAGATGTGCAGCGGCTTCGCGAGGCTGTAGCGGCCGGGCTGATCGACGTCATCGCCACCGATCACGCGCCACACAGCCCTGCCGAGAAGGCCGCCGACTATCCGGCTTTCGCGCACATCCCGGGCGGTATGCCCGGACTGCAGACGCTGCTCTCCGTCATGCTCAAGCTCGTCGACGAAGGCCTGATTGGGCTGCGCGACATCGCGCGCCTGTGCGCGGCCAATCCGGCCGACCGGTTCGGGCTTGGCCGGCGCAAGGGCAGGCTGGCCGTCGGCCACGATGCCGACATCCTCGTCATCGACCCGACGCGAACCTTTGCCATCCGCGATGCCGACCAGAAATCAAAGGCCGGCTACACGCCGTTTGACGGTTGGAGCATTTCAGCAAGCTTGCGGCAGGTGTTCCTGCGCGGCGAGGAAATCATGCGTGACGGCGCGCTGGTCAAGTCGGGACAAGGCCAAGTGGTGCGGCGGGAAAGCTGAGGCGGGCAAGATGGGTCTTCTGGACGGCAAGGTTGCCATTGTCACCGGCGCGAGCTCCGGCATCGGCCGCGCCATCGCGCAACGCTACGCGCAAGACGGCGCGAAGGTGGTGATCGCCGATACGCGCGAGGGGCCTATCGAAGGCGGCGAGACATCGGTCCGGCTGATCGAAGCGGCTGGCGGTGAGGCGATCTTCATCACCACGGACATTGCCGATCAGCAGGCCGTCATAACCATGATGCGGCAGGCGGTGGACCGGTTCGGGCGGCTGGATATCCTGGTCAACAACGCCGCGATCTACACCTCGACCAATCTGCTCGAGACCACGCCGGAGCAATGGGCGAAGGTGATCGACGTCAACGTCGCCGGCTTCTTCTACTGCTCGCAACAGGCGGTTCTGCAAATGCTCAAGCAGGAGCCGGTCAACGGCGTACGCGGGCGCATCATCAATATCGCCTCGCAGCACGGTATGGTCGCCTGCCCAGGCGATTTCCCCTATTCGGTCAGCAAGGGCGCGATCGTGCAGATGACGCGCCAGATCGCGGTCGATCACGCCGACGACCTGATCGTCTGCAATGCGATAGCTCCCGGCAAGATCATCACCGGCAAGCCGGGCATCGCCAACGATCCAGATGCGCTCGACTATTCGCGCCGTCGCACGCCATGGCCGCGGCTTGGCGAGCCGAACGATGTCGCCGGCGCGGCGCTTTTCCTGGCCAGCGACCTTGCGACATACGTCACCGGGATCAACCTGATGGTGGACGGCGGCTGGATGGCCGGCTGAGCGGTCATCGCGCGAAAGCAAAGGCCGGCTGCAAAGCGGCCGGCCTCCTTTCCTATGCGACGATCACGACGATCGCAGCTACTTATTCGGCACTTCGTAGACCTTGCCGTGCCAAGGTGCTGCATCGATCTGGTCGAGGGCCATCACGTAAAGCTCCTTTTCATCGGGCCCGAAGGCGAAGTTCGGCATGGACGGCGACGGCACCGAAAGCGTGCGCAAGAGCTTGGCGTCCTTGTCCACCACTATGATCTTGCCCGGCGCGTCGAGCGAGCGCGGGCTCTGGCCGATATACATCTCGCCGGCATTGTCCATCTTGATGCCGTCCGGCCAGATATGCGGCTGGTTCGGGAACAGATCGTCGAGCCGAAGGAAGACGCGACGGTTGCTCAAGCTGTGATCGGCCCCGACATCGAACTCGATGATGCGGTTGTCCTCGGTTTCGACCAGGTAGAGCATCTTGCCGTCGTTCGACATGACCAGCCCATTGGCATTGTGCAGGTCGCCAGCCACCTTCTTCACGCTGCCGTCCTTGCCGATGTAGTAGGCCGACGCGTCGATCAGCGGACCGCCCTTGCCGGAGCCGGTGAAGTAGATGCCGCCGTCCTTGTCCGGCGCGAAATCATTGGGGCCGCTGAACGGCTTGCCGTCGGTGTCCTTGTCGTAGGCCGGCAGCGTCTTGCCGTCGGCCGAGATGCGGCCGATCGTGTTGTTGTCGTAGCAGGTGACGACGAATTCGCCCGTCGAAGTCGGCAGCACGGCCGAAGGGCCGCAGCCATCCATCTTCCAGAAAATCGCGTTCTTCTTGCCGTCCCACACGTCCACAGTGCCGCGGCCGTATTCGACGTAGAAAAGCTTGTCCTGGTACCAGATCGGGCCCTCGGCGAACCAGGCGTCGTCATTGACCACCTTGACGTTCGCGGCGTGTGCCGATGCGGTAAGAGCGAGGGCTAACACTGTGCCCAGCAAATGCTGTCTTGTCATGCGCTTCCCCTTTCTTTCGTTGAACTCCAGGCGCTTAGGGCTCGCCGGCGCCGATCTCCTCCTTGCGGCGCGCGACATAGGCGTCCAGCTCCTCGCGGATGGCTGGATCCATAACCGGTTCCTCGTAGTCGCTGAGTGCCTGCCGCCAGAGCTGCGTCGCCCGCTCCAGCGCATCGTGGCCGCCCGCTTCCTGCCAGCTGCCGTAATTTTGCCAATTGGACAGCATCGGCCGGTAGAAGGCGGTCTCGTAGCGCGCCATGGTGTGCTCCGACCCGAAGAAATGTCCGCCGGTCGGCACGGCCTTGATCGCCTCGAAGCCGAGGTCGTCCTCCTCGAACGGCATCGGCCGCAGGAACTCCATCATGTTCTGCAGGATCTCGACGTCGAGGACGAGCTTCTCGTAGGAGGCTGTCAGCCCGCCCTCCAGCCATCCGGCGGCGTGATAGATCAGGTTCGCGCCGCCGAGCACCGCGCCCCAGGTCGCCATCTCGGTCTCATAGGCCGCCTGCAGGTCGACCACATTGGAGGCATTGGCGTTGGAGGTGCGGTAAGGAAGGTTGTAGCGCCGCGCCAGCTGTCCGGCGACGATGTTGGCCTTGGCGTTCTCCGGCGTGCCGAAGGCGGGCGCGCCGGAGCGCATGTCGACATTGGACGTGAAGGCGCCATACATCACCGGCGTGCCGGGATTGACCAGTTGCGTCAGCGTCACGCCGAACAGGGCCTCGGCATTCTGCTGCGCAAGAGCGGCGGCCAGCGTCACGGGGGTCATGGCGCCCATCAGGGTGAAGGGCGTGATCGTCACCGGCTGGCCGTGCTCGGCCATGGCGATCAGGCCTTCGGCCATCGCCTCGTCGAACAGGCGCGGCGAGTTGACGGAAATAATCGTCGTGACCCCCGGCGAATTGCGCAGTGCCTCGATGGTCGTGCCGCGTGCGATCGCCGTCATGGCGATGCTATCCATGGCGCGGCCGCGGCCGATCGCCGAGCAATGGAAGCTCAGATCCGACAGCGTGAGATTGGCGCGATAGGTGTCGAGATGGCGCGAATTCGCCGGCAGCTCCATAGGCGCCACCACCTGGTTGCCGATGATATGGATCGCGTTGAAATGATGCGCGAGGCGGATGAAGTTCTCATAGTCAGCCAGATTGCCCTGCCGGCGGCCGTTGATGCGGTCATGCACATTGGGCGGCCCGGCGACCAGCCCGAACACCAGCGAATTGCTGCCGATGCGGATCTGCTTGTCCGGATTGCGCGAGCTTAGCGAGAAGGACGATGGCGCGTTCCTAAGCGCTTCTCTGACGATACTCTCGTCGATCCGCACCGTGTTCTCGGCCCGATCAACGATGGCGCCCGCGGCCTCGAAGATACCCAGCACCTTCTCGCCCATGACGCGGATGCCGAGTTCGGACAGGATGCGCATCGAGGTGCGGTGGAGCTTGTCCATCTGCTCCTCGTCGAGGATCTGCATCGGCGCGTAGGGGTTTGTGACCCGCTGCCAGGGCAGTTGCGCAATGCCGCCGCCACTGCGCCCGGCCGCTCTGGTGCGCCGTCCGCCGCTTCGCCTGTCATGCGCTGTCATCGGCCTGTCCTCCTTAATAGCCGCGTCCCGGATCGACGACATTCGCCAAAGGCTCGCCACGCCGGTAGCGGGTGAGATTCTCGGCAAACATGCGTGCCGACTTCACGTCCCAGCCGTCGTAGACGGACGAGCAATGCGGCGTGACGATCACGTTCTCGTAGCCCCACAGCTGATGCGCCGGCGGCAGCGGCTCGACGGCGAAGACGTCGAGCGCCGCGCCCTTGATCCGGCCACCGTCGAGCGCCGCAAGGAGCGCCGCCTCGTCGACGATGCCGCCGCGGGAAACGTCGATCAGCACTGCCGAAGGCTTCATCGCCGCGAAGGCTTCGCTGCCCACAATGCCACGTGTGCTTTCGAGCAGCGGCACGGCGCACAAGATGAAATCGGCACGGCCCCACAGCCTGGGCAGGTCGGCCATGCCGTGCACCTCATCGATGTAGTCGGTCGGCTTCGGCCTGGCGCGCACGCCCAGGGTCGTCATGCCGAAGGCCCTGGCCCGGGCGGCGACCGCCTGCCCCGTCTTGCCGAGCCCAAGGATCAGCAGCGTCTTGCCCTGGATCGGCTCGACCTTGCCGGCCGTCCAACTCCTGGCAGCCTGCTCGCGCGCGAAGCCGCGCAGGCCAAGAGAGAAGGAAAGCATCGCGCCGAAGACATATTCGGCCATCATGTCGGCGGCGACGCCGGCCGAATTGGTTATCGTCACCTTGGTCGGATCCCAGGGGCGCAGGTGATCGGTGCCGGAGCCGCCGACCGAAACCCAGCGCACGGTCGGGCTCTCGACCAGCGCCGCGCGCGGATAGTGCGATCCCCGGTCGAATTTGATGGTGAACACCACCTCGGCGCCGGTGTCCGCAATCAGGTCGGGAAGCGCCTCGTAGCTGTCGCAGCCAAGCACCCTGATATCTGGATGGGTTTCCGCCAGCACCGCAATCGGCCCGTCCGGCGCGTCGCTGCTGACGATGATTGTCGGCCGCGCGGACATTTCAGCCCCGCCTCGGACCTGGAATGTGATCGGCAAGAGGACCCAGCGCCTCGAGCAAAGCCTTGCCTGCCTGCGGGCTGGTGTTCTCATGCGGCGCGCGCAGATTGAGCCAGCGCTGGTCGCCGGAGCGCACGGCAAGTGCCGCTTTCATGCCGCCGATCAGCCCGGCGGTCTGAACCGCCTTTCGAAATTCCTTTATGGCGGCATCGGCGGCTGAGACGTCGCGGCCGGCGCGGGCGCCGTCATACACGGCGCGTATAGCCCTGGCGTTGAGGTTCACGGAAGCGGAAATGCAGCCCGCCGCGCCAGCGGCCAGGCCTTGGGTAAGCTGGCCCTCGGAACTCGGGAAGACGGACACGTTGGGCGCCGCCGCGATCACGGCGGCGGTGTTGTCCCAGGTCCCGGCACTGTCCTTGTAGGCGACAACGGTTTCGGGAAATGCCGCGTTGAGCCGCGCCGTCAGCGCCGGCGATACCGACACCCCGGAATTCTGCGGGATGTGATAGAGGATCAGCTTGAGCTTCGGGCTGGCGACTTTCTCGACCAGTTCCGAATAGTAGCGCGCCTGCCCGTCATCGCCCGCCGCGGTGTAGAAGAACGAGGGCAGCACCATGACGCCGGCGCAGCCGAGTTCCAGGGCATGCCGGCTGAGTTCGAGCGTCTCGGGCAGCGCGGTCACGCCTGTGCCGGGCATCATCTTATCCGCCGGGATGCCGGCCTCGGCCAGCCACTCCAGGGCTTGCATGCGTTCGCGCGGCGACAGCGACAGCGCCTCGCCGGTCGTCCCAAACGGCGAAAGGTGATGCGCGCCCTGAGCAAGCACCCATTTCGCATGGTTGACCCACAGATCGCGGGCGACGCTGCCGTCTTTGTCGAAGGGCGTCAGGATGGGCGCAATGACGCCTTGCACGCTGTTCATCGATGGTTCTCCCGGGTCGTCGTGTCGCCGTCGGCGAGCTGCGCCGCCGCGTCGACTGTTCTGATAAAGAATGCTGTCGAGGCGATGTCGAAGAAGATATCGAAGCCCCCCACGCTGCGCACAAGCACGGCTTCGAGATGGGCGACGCGCGTCTGCGCGATCTCGTCATCGGCAAAACGGGCAGGCCTGAGGTCCAGTGCGCAAAGCCTCGCCATCACCGCTTCTGCCGACTGGCCGGAAAGTCGCATCCAGCTCCAGCCCTCCTCGCGCCAGGACCAATAGCCGCGCGGGTCCTTCTCGGCCTGCCAGTCGGCAATAAGCTTTGCGGCGGCGCCACCGGCCCCTATATCGTCAATCGCCAGGAAATCTTCGCTGCCAAGTCTTAGCAGCCTGACGCCGCCCTGTATGGCGATGCGATTGACGGGCGGTAAGGAGAGACCCTGCGCTTCGAGCCAGGCTGAACTGCCCGGACCCTTGATGCCGAAGCGCGATCGGGCCGTCAGATCGGTCACTATCAGCTGCCCGTTTGGCAGAACTGCTTCGGCGGCCGAGCCGTCCGGCGACAGGGGAAATGTCCGCATGGCAAGACCGGCCATCGTTACATCTCCTGCCGGACGTTCTGCGGATCAACGAAGGCGTGACCGATCACCGGCACCTGCACCAATTCGCCGCTGCGACACTTCACCGTGACCTTGCTGCCGGGAGCAGCGTCGTCGATATGGACATAGGCCAGCGCGATTGTGTGGCCAAGCGTTGGCGAGAAGCCAATCGAAGTGATCTGCCCAACCGGGTTGCCGCCGCGCAGCACCAGGCAGGACTCGCCGGGGATATTGCTTGCACCCTCGAAAGAGAGACCGACGAGCCGGCGCGTTTCGCCAAGCCTCGTCCGCATCTCGATCGACCGCTTGCCGACGAAGAAGGGCTTCTTCTTCGAAACCGCCCAGCCGAAACCGAGCTCGTCGGGCGTGGTCAGCGCGTCGGTATCCTGGCCGATCAGGATATGCCCCTTTTCAAGCCGGAGCATGCGAGAGGCTTCGAGTCCATAGGGACCCAGGCCATGCGGCTTGCCGGCCTCGGACAAAGCGTCCCACAGCGCGACCGCGTAGCTCGAAGGACAGTGGAGCTCGTAGCTCACCTCGCCCGTGAAGCCGATCCGCATCACACGCACCGGCACGCCGGCCAGCATGCCTTCGCGCCCGTGGAGATAAGGGAAAGCGTCGCGCGAGAATTCGATATCGCCATCTAGCGCCTGCAAGACCTCACGCGCCTTCGGGCCGGTGACGTTGATGCCGGAAAATGCCGCCGTGACGTTGAGCACGTCGACCTTCAGCCGCCACTGCGCATTCCAGAACAGCATGTCGGCCTGCACGCGGGCGACGGCGCCGGTCGTCGCGGTCACGTAGAACAGGTCATCGGCGAGACGATAGGCGACGCCGTCATCGATAACCGTGCCCATCTCGTTGAGCA
This sequence comes from Mesorhizobium sp. WSM3868, assembly GCF_002294785.1. Classification (NCBI taxonomy): domain Bacteria; kingdom Pseudomonadati; phylum Pseudomonadota; class Alphaproteobacteria; order Hyphomicrobiales; family Phyllobacteriaceae; genus Mesorhizobium; species Mesorhizobium sp. WSM3868. The sequence continues at coordinate 239,982 of NZ_NSGB01000001.1, forward strand.
TCAGGCAGTAGCGGACGCGGCCGACGGGCTGGTTGGCATGCGCCATCGTGTACATCCGATCGAGGAAGGCGCCGGCGTCAGGACCGCGGATCTCCAGCTTGCCCAAAGTCGACACGTCGAGCATGCCGACGCCGTTGCGGACCGCGGCGATCTCTTCGCGGACCAGGCCGTCTATCCGGTCTTCCGGCCCGTAAAAATACGGCCGCCGCCAGGCACCGATCGGCTTCATGCGAGCGTTGAGTGCGAGATGGCGCGCATGCAGCGCGGTGCGCCGCTCCAACGGCTCGTGATGGCCGGCGAGCACGCCGAGCTTCTCCGGTCCGGTCGGCGGCCGCGCCGTGGTGACGCCCACCTCGCCAACCCCACGCTCCGTCGCTACGGCGACGATCCGCGCCGTGGCGAGCGCCGAATGGCGGCCCTGGCTAGGCCCCATGCCGACGGTGGAAAAGCGCTTCACCAGTTCGAGTTCGCGATAGCCTTCCTTGACCGCATTCCGCAGGTCTTTGACCTGCAGATCCTCATCGAAATCGACGAAGTCGCGGCCCTTGGCGTCGCCGGCGAGCGGTTGTGCCCAGGCAGCGGGGTCGGGCTCGCATTCGTTCTGCACGTCAGGAGGATCGCCGTGGCCGAGCCGCCCCAGAGCCTCGCGCGCGGCGCGACGCCCGTCGGCCATCGCAGACTGCAACCGCGATTTGCCGGCAACGGCGCCTGCCAGCCGGACGGCCGCGCCCTCCGGCAGACTGAGCGTCGTTCTCGCCGTCGCATCGTCGTAGCCGACTATCGCTCCCGCGTGGCAGGGCAACTGCCAGGCAGGCACCGAGCCGACGGAGACCGCCACGAGATCGCAGTCGATCCAGCGGCTGCCAATGCGGACTCGCGCGACGTGCCTGTTGCCGCGCGTCCCGGACGCTTCCTCGATCGGGGCGCCTGCGAGGATCCCTATCCCTCTGGCCCGAAGCTCACCGGCGCGGTCGCCGGCATTTGGCCGAGGATCGACGATCGCGGCCAGTTCGACGCCAGCCTCGACCAGATCCAGCGCGCAGTCGTAGCCATCGTCATTGGCGGCCAGCACGACTGCCCGCCGGCCAGGCTGCACCGCGTAATGGCGGAGCAATCGTTGCACGGCGCCGCCGGTCATGATGCCAGGCAGATCGTTGTTGCGGAACACCGCCGGCTGCTCGATGGCGCCTGTCGCCAGGACAACCTCGCGGGCGCGGGTTCGGTAGAGCCGGTTGCCCTGGATCAGCGGCAGCCAATTGTCCTCATACCAGCCGTTGCAGATGGTGCCGGTCATGATGCGCAGATTGGGGAGCTTGGCTGCCTTGGCTGCCAGACTGAACAATATGCCCGGATCGCAGCGGCGATAGGTCAGCGAACCGCCAATTTCGGGATTGTCGTCGCACAACAGCACGTCGGCGCCGGCTTGTGCGGCCGAGATCGCAGCCGATAGACCCGCCGGCCCCGCGCCGACGACCAGCAGGTCGCAGTGAAGATGCGCCTTGTCGAAACTCAGATGCGGCGCCTTGACGTCGACGATCCCGAGCCCCGCCTTGCGACGGATCATCGGCTCCCAGAAGCGGAGCCAGCTGTCCTGTCTCGGACCCATGAAGGTGCGGTAGTAGAAGCCGACCGGCAGGAAACGTCCAAAGCGGTCGATCACCGCATCGCGGTCGTTTTCCAGCGAGCCGTTGACGTTCTGCGCCATCACCATCATGCCGTCCTGGAGCGGCGTCAGGTCGGCGGGAACATTCGGCTCCGACGGCAATTGCACCAGCGTGTTCGCTTCCGCGCCGGCCATGGTCATGATGCCGCGCGGCCGGTGGTATTTGAACGAGCGCGACAGGACCCACTGGTCCGAGGCCGCCAGCGCGCTGGCGATGCAGTCGCCGGCAAAGCCATGATAAGCCTTGCCTTCGAAGGTGAAGCGGATAGGCCGCGTCCGGTCGAGGCGCGAGCCGTATGGCGTGCCAAGCCGCGTCATGGCCGGCTCCCAGGGGCGTAGGTGCGGATGATCTCGTTGGTGACGACGTCGCGCTCGGCGAGGAAGAAGAAGTTGCTCGGCACGTGCCGCCACCACTCGACCACCACACCTTTTCGATTGTCCGCGCGGAAGAGATGCCTTGCCCACTCTGCGTCGGCGGCAGCGTCCGCATCGGGCCCCTGCCGCAGCGGACCGAAGGACTGGAATTCGTCGATGTTGCGCGGGCCGTTCATGGGGCAGTCAAGCAGCTTCATGGTCAGTGGCTCGCCGCCGTGGCGCCCATTTCGTTGAGCAGTCGGAACTTCTCGAAGCGCTCCAGCGCAAACGGCTTCAGCAGGTCGGGAACCCGGCCCCTGGCGATGGTTTCCGCCAGGCGCTTGCCGGCGACCGCAGTCGCCTTGAAGCCCCAGGTGCCCCAGCCGCAATCGAGCCACAGATTGGCGAGCGGGCTGGCGCCCATGATCGGGCTGTAGTCCGGCGTCATGTCGGTGATGCCGGCCCATTGCCGCAGCAGCCGAACGCCTTGCAGGAAGGGAAAGAGATGCACGGCGCCTTCCGCCAGATGCTCCTTCATGTCCAGCGTCGAGCGGGTCGAATAGAGCTGGTACGGATCCGAGCCGCCACCGATGACGATCTCGCCGCGCGAAGACTGCACCAGATAGGTGTGCAGCGACACGGACGAGACCAGCGTGTGGAGCCAGGGCTTCAGCGGCTGCGTCACCATTGCCTGCAAGGGGTAGCAGCGGATCGGCAGTTCCACGCCGGCCATCATGGCAACATCGTAGTTCATGCCGCCGGCGGCGATGAGCACGGAGCCGCAGGCGACCCGTCCGCGGTTCGTCACCACAGCGCGCACCTGACCGTTCTCGACCTCAAAACCTTGAACTTCGGTGCGCTGGTGGATTTCGGCGCCGCGGCGCGAGGCCTGCGCGGCGAAGCCCCAGGCAACCGCATCGTGGCGGGCCGTGCCGCCGTCGGCATGCCAGAGGCCGCCGAGAATCTCGAGCGCACCGCCGCGATCCATGTTGAGTTCGGGCACCAGCTTCTCGATCTCTTTTGCGTCGATCACCTCGGTGCGCGTGCCCATATGCTTGCCCATCTCGGCGCGCAGATGGAAGGCGCGCAGCGTCGCTTCCGTGTGTGCGAGCGTCAGCTGGCCGCGCTGCGAGAACATGACGTTGAAGTCGAGTTCCTGCGACAGCGCTTCGAAGAGCGAAACGCCTTCCTTGTAGAAAGCGACGCCTTCCTGGGTGATGTAATTGGAGCGGATCGTCGTGGTGTTGCGTGCCGTATTGCCTCCGGCCAGATAGCCTTTTTCGAGCACCGCGATGCTGGCGATACCATGGTATTTCGACAGATAATGCGCGCAGGCCAAACCATGCCCGCCGCCACCGACGATGACCACGTCATAGGACGGCTTCAGCTCAGGCGTCGCGGGAATGTCGCCCGTCACCGGATAGTCGCGGCTAAGCCCGTATTTGAGCAGCCTAAGCGGCATGGCTGCCCTGGCCGCCAGGAGGATCGTAGACGAGAGCGGTCAGCTCGGAAAACCGGCGGTCGGCGTCGATCAGGCCGAGAATACCGTCCCGGATCGCGGCGGCCCTGGTCGAGCCGAGAACGGGCGACGCAAACTCCATATACTTGGCGACGATATCGGCTTCGCTGAACGGGGCTTCGGGGCCGCCGCGTGCGTGGACATCTCCGGACTCCAGCCGCCGGCCGTCAACCGTCTCGATCTGCACGTCGGCCCAGCGCCCGGCGGGGAAACGGTCGCTGTGCTTCGCCGCCTCGTTCACCTCGACGCGCTTCAGCATGTCCGCGACGGCGGCATCGCGCAGACCCGAGCCCGAAATGTGCTCCACGCCGATCCGACCATGGAGGATTATCGTGGCCACGGCGAAGGGCAGGCTGTACTGCGCCTTTGATGTCGTGTCCGGCATGCCGGCAAACAGCGTCGCCGCATAGTGGAAGCTGTTGACATGGACTTTGCGTATGTCTTCCGGCCGAAGCCCATGCTGCAGGCAAAGCGCGCGCGTCGCGTCGATCGCGGCATGGGCCCAGCGGCAGACCGGATAGGGTTTTATGTATTGCCGGGTCATCTGCCAGAACAGGCCGAGGTCATCCCAATGTGCCGCGACCTCCGGCGCCTCGACAGTGATCGCCGGCGCGCCGGCGAAACCGGCTTCGGCAAGCACGGCGGCCGACAGCCCGACCAGCGCCCCCATGCCTGAGCCGTCGTGAAGCATGGTCGGCGTTGCGATCTCGCGCATCATCTGGCTGCGCGGCCCGTGATACTCGGCGATGCCGAAAGCATGGCGCAGTTGATCGTCGTCAAGCGAAAGCAGGCGGGCCGCGACCGCCGCCACGCCAAGAGAATTCCACGCGCCGGAGGTGTGATAATCGGAGACGGTTGCGTGCAGCGCAATGCCGGCCCGCCCCGCGATCTCATAGCCGACGACGATCGCGGCAAGCGCCTCGGGGCCGGTCAACTCCGGCTTTTCTTCTGCGAGCGCAAGCAGCGCCGGGATAACCGCCACGCCGATGTGCCCCTTGGTCGGCGGGTAACCATCATGGCCGTCGAGATTGTCGGTCTGGGTCGCTGCCGCGAAGGCGGCGCCGGCCATGCTGGCGCGCCTGCCGTCGAAGATCATCCTCGCCGCGTGCCGGTCGGCGCCGGAACCGTAGAGCATAACCGCGGCGTCGCGCGCGATTTGCCCCGCCTGCATCGGGCCGGCGGCGATGGCAATGCCCATCGTGTCGAGGAACTGCAGGGCTGCCGATTTCAGAACATCGCGTGGGAACGCGCCGGCCAACCTGCGCAGCACGAAGTCGGCAACACGGGCAAATGCGGTGGAAGCAGACTCACCTTCCGCCGTCCGCTGGTCCATGGCGCCACCTTTCCCGTCCCGATCGCTCCAAGATAACTACGAATAATTTGGTCTCATGACCCCGGCACGTAATTAGTTTGGCGCCATCGCACAAAAAAATCGAGGTCAAGGCGGTTGCGGAGGCCAACGAAGCCGGTCTAGTTTTCGCTTTGCCAAGGAGCGATCGCATGAAGCCGCCACCCCCACTGAACTATATCCGCTCGTTCGAGTGCTCGGCGCGGCATCTCAGCTTCACCCTTGCTGCCAACGAGCTCGGCTATACCCAGGCGGCCGTCAGCAATCATGTGCGGGGGCTGGAACATTATCTTGGCCGGCAGCTTTTCGTGCGCTATCCGCGCAGCCTGAAGCTGACCGAAATGGGCGAGGCTTTCCTGCCGACGCTGCGGCAGGCGCTCGACCAGATCGATCACGCCACGGAGGCGATCGTCGCCTCCTCGCGCAACAGGACGGTCGTCATCTCCTGTCCGATGAGCCTGGCCGAAAACTGGCTGGCCGGCTGCATGGCGGCGTTCCGGCAAATCCATCCGGAGATCGAGGTCGTTCTGCACGGCACGATCTGGGAAGACCTCAGCGAGCAGATCGCCGACATCACCATCTCGACCCGCCGCTTCGACGACCGCCCTCCGAGTGGCGTTCCGCTGTGGAACGACCAGCTCGCCATCCTCTGCGCACCCGGCCTGCTGTCCGGCCCGAAAGGTCTGCGCTCGCCGCGCGATATCCTCAACGTCGACTGGATCTTCGTGCATGGCCGCCAAGAATATTGGCAATGCATGGGCGACGCGCTGCAGATCGACATTTCGGATTATGAGAAAGGCATCACCACGAACGCCTCGAACATCGCGCTGGAACTGGCGGCGATGGGTGCGGGCTGCGTCGCCACGCAATATTCGCTGGCCAGAACCTATATCAGCCGCGGGCTTCTGGTGGAGCCTTTTCCCGTGCGAGCCGCCAGTCCATGGACCTATTATCTTTCGGAGAGCCAGCTTTCGAAAGGCAGCGTGGTGAGGACCGTCAGAGGCTGGATCATGGAACGAGCCAACGCCCATGTAGAAACCGTTTAGGCTGACGGCTCGGCAGCCATGATGATGACCGTAGCCTCAGCCATGCCCCCGTTTCCCATCCTCCACTCGCGTCCGGGGGAAGGAAGCAATCGACAACTACCCGAGGGTCTGACTTGCTAAGGCATAGGTCTTCGGCCTAGCCGAGCCGCCGTCGGAAAAATCGGCGAGGCATTTGCCCTTCGACATGGTCAGCACCGTGTCGAAGACCGGCATTCCGCTGTGCGACAGGAAGGCGGCGAACTCGCCATTGTCCATGTGCGTGTCGATCCTGAGGAAATATCCCGAATGGTCGGCCACGTGCGGCCTGACGACCGCCAGGGCGTCGGGGTCGCTTCCCGCCACCACCGGCCCTATGACATGGCCCCGTCCGAACGGTCGGCAGAGGGCAAAAGCGGTCAGCTTGTTCCCGTCGAAAAGCCCATAGCCGGCCGATTGCCCGAAGAGCTTTTCAACGAGCGCTGTGCGCCTCACGCCAAATCCCGCCGCGTCCAGCGCGATCGCTGCCGCAATATCGCCCGCGTCCAACGTCCGGACGCTACCGTGCGCCTCCGTCGGCCGGCCCGCTGTCGGCACGCGGGCGATGCCCTGGCATTGATAGACGGTCTTCTCCGGCTGGAAATCGAGGGAGAGATAAAGCCGCCGCGCAGCACGGGTTGCATTGAGGCGCAGATCGCGCCCGGGGATCCTGTCGAAGATCCGCTTCATCAGCCATTGCGCCGCCCCCTGCGTCTGAAGCCGCGGCGAGGTGATGACCATCCCCAAGGTGGCGAAATTGGCGCCGTGCGGGAACCACATGGCCGAACCGAGAGCCCGGCCGATCTCATCGAGCGCCACGAAGCCTTGGCCCGATTCACGCAGGAATTGCCAATCCTCGGCGCGATGCGGCCATCCCACCGACAGGGAGAGCGCGTGCAACCTCTCTAGGTCGACATCTTGGACGTCGCCGATACGCATGGAGAAGGCATCGATTTTCAAGCTCTCGGACGGCTTCACTTCCATGGCCCTGAAAGAACCCTCAAAAATAAAGAACCCTCAAAAATCAACGGGCGAGCAGACCGCTGCCCCGTGCCCGCCAACGCTAGACAAGCAAACCCCACAGGATTTGCTCGAAAGCCGTGCACCAACGCAAGATTCAACTGAAACACTTCCGCTTTCGGCATGCAATCGCGTGGGAACGCACCCATCCTCTGCGGAAATTCGCCAGCATGCGGCATCGATGCCGGCAAAACCCTAAATGCCCTGAGGGCTGGAATGGACGTCTTCGACATCCTCGACCGTCTCGTCGCCTTTCCGTCGGTCGCCGGCAAGCCGAACGGCGACATTGCCGGCTGGATCGAGGCTCATCTCGCCGAACAAGGCGCGAAGGTCACCCTGCTCCCAGGGCCAGAGGGCGACCGTTTCAATCTTTTCGCCACCATCGGCCCGGCCGAGGTTCCGGGCTACATCCTATCCGGTCATATGGACGTCGTCCCCGCCGGCGAGCCGCAATGGAGTTCGGCCCCTTTTTCGCTGCGCCGCGAGAGCGAACGGCTCTACGGACGCGGCACCACCGACATGAAGGGGTTTCTCGCCGCCGCGCTCGCCGCTGTGCCTGCGCTTGTGCGGCTGCGCCTCGCCAGACCGATCCACCTCGCCTTCTCCTATGACGAGGAGATCGGGTGCCGGGGCGTGCCGCATTTGATCGCCGGGCTGCCCGAGCTTTGCGCCAAGCCGCTCGGCGTCATCGTCGGCGAGCCGAGCGGCATGCGCGCCGTGCGAGGCCACAAGGGCAAGGCGGCCGCCCGCGTAATCATCAGCGGCCGCTCCGGCCACTCCTCGCGACCGGATCTTGGGCTTAACGCCATCCATGCGATGTCCGATGTGCTGAGCGCCGCCGTGAGTGAAGCGGAGCGGCTGATGCATGGCCCGTCCGACCCAACCTTCGAGCCGGCCTATTCCTCGCTGCAGGCCGGTGTGATCGCAGGCGGCCAGTCGGTCAACATCATCCCCGACAGCTGCACGCTCGACCTGGAGGCGCGCGCAATACCGGGCATCGAACCGGCTGGCTTGCTCACCCCGGTCAAGGCGCGGGCTGAAGCTCTTGCCGCTCAAGGCTATGTTGTTGAATGGAAGCCGATCAGCGCCTATCCGGCGCTGTCGCTGCCGCAAGACTCGGCTCTGGCGGGACTGCTGCGCGAATTGACCGGCGAAGCGCCTTTAGCAGCCGTCAGCTACGGGACGGAGGCCGGACTTTACCAAGGCTCCGGGCTCGATGCGATCATCTGCGGCCCCGGCGATATCGGGCGCGCCCACAAGCCGGACGAATATATTCTCGCCGGCGAGCTCGCCGCCTGCCAGCAGATGATCGAGGCGCTGGGCGCGCGATGCGCGGCCTGAAGGAGCAGCCGGAATGACATTCCTCTTCAATTCCGACGCGCGGCGTGGCGCGATCTTCGCCGAGGCCTTCGCGAAGGAGTTGCCGGACCTCCCCTTCACGATCGATGCCGCTACGGTCGATCCCGACGCAGTGCGCTACCTGATCACCTGGACGGTGCCGGAGAACCTCGACCGCTACACCAACCTCGAAATCCTGTTCTCCATCGGCGCCGGCGTCGATCAGTTCCGCTTCGACGCGGTGCCCGCGCCGGTGAAGATCGTGCGCATGGTCGAGGAGGGCATCGTGCGCATGATGCAGGAGTATGTGACGCTCGCCGTGCTTGCGCTCCACCGCAACTTGCCGGCCTATCTGGCGCAGCAGCGCGCCGGAGAATGGCGCGACATCCCTCAGCCTCAAGCCGCGTCGCGCCGGATCGGCGTGCTCGGCCTCGGACAGCTTGGCCAAGCCGTCCTCGACCGGCTGAAACCTTTCGGCTTCCAGCTCTCCGGATGGAGCCGCTCCCCGCGGCGGCTCGAAGGGGTGACCTGTTATCATGGCGAGCTTGGGCTGGAGCAGATGCTGGCGGCCAGTGACATACTGATCTGCCTGCTGCCACTGACCGAGGAGACGCGCGGATTTCTGAACGCCGGCCTGTTCGCGAAACTGCCTGACGGGGCGGCTCTCGTTCATACGGGTCGAGGCCCGCAGCTCGATCACGAAGCGCTTGTCGCCGCGCTCGATAGCGGCCATTTGTCGTCGGCGATGATCGACGTGACCGATCCCGAACCGCTGCCCGCGGGACATCCGTTCTGGTCGCATCCGAAGATCATCCTGACTCCGCACATAGCCAGCGTGACCCAACCCGCGACCGCCGCCCAGGCCGTCATCGACAACATCAAGCGCCACCGCGCCGGGCTCGATCCCATCGGGCTCGTCGACCGGTCGCGCGGCTATTGAAACTCAACTGGAAAGGCCATCCTTTGTCCCTGCTCAAGTCCATCGATATCGACCCAAACTTTTCGCCCCGCGAATCGACCGCGCTGCCGGAGCGGCTCATTGCCGGCAATCCCGCCTTCAAAACCTGGGCGCAGGACGTGGCCAAGGACGACCTTGTCCATACCGGCGTCTGGGAGGCCACGCCCGGCGAAACGCGCTCGATCAAGGGGGAAACCTTCGAGTTCTGCCATATCCTCGCCGGCGTGGTCGAAATCACGCCCGACGCCGGCGAAACGGTGACCTACCGGGCCGGCGACAGCTTCGTCATGAAGCCGGGCTTCACGGGTGTTTGGAAGACCATCGAGACCGTGCGCAAGATCTACGTCACAGTGGGCTAGCGAGCGCCCGCGCAGGCCCTGACCGCCGCGGAAGATTTTGCCGTCTCTTGTGCCCAGCACGCAACATTCGTCGGCGGCGGATCGCCCAACAGCGCATGCTGCGTGTCGGCACGGGCTAGGCTGAGGCCGATGCTGCCGAGTGGTTGCCCATGAGCCTGAGCTTCGATCCCGATACAATCTCGCTTCCCGTCGGCCACTTCATCGATGGGGAGCTGATTTCGGCCGAGGGTGCGATCGAGATGCGCCGTCCGTCCGACGGCAAGTCCTATGCCGCCTGCCCCGTGGCCGGTGCGGACTTGGTGAACCGGGCGGTGGAAAGTGCCAAAGCGGCGCTGAAAGCCAGCAACTGGGGCGGCGTCCGGCCGCGCGAGCGCACCAGGGCGCTCCACGCCTGGGCCGATCTGATGGAAGCGGAAGCCGAAACGCTCGCCAGGATCGAGGCGCTGTCCTCGACCCGGCCCGTGGGCCAGCTCGCCGCCGGCGACATCGCCGTGACCGCCGAGCAGATCCGCTTCTTTGCCGAGTTCGCCGATAAGGAAGGCAGCGAACTGGCGCCGACCGACGACGCCAGTTTCGGCATGATCATGAGCGAACCCTATGGCGTCGTGGCCGCGATCACGCCCTGGAATTTTCCGATCTCGATGGCCGGCTGGAAACTCGGCCCGGCGCTGGCCGCGGGCAATGCAGTCGTGCTGAAGCCGTCCGAAATGACGCCGTTCTCGACCGTCTATTTGGCGCAGCTCGCCGTCAGAGCCGGCCTGCCGGCAGGACTTATCAACGTGGTGCTCGGCGACGGTCCCACGACCGGCACGGCGTTGACCGGCCATCCCGAGATCGCCAAGGTCAGCTTCACCGGTTCGACCCGCGCCGGCTCGGCGATCATGGAGAACGTCGCCCGCACCGGCGTCAAGCCGATGACGCTGGAGCTCGGCGGCAAGAGCCCGCAGCTCGTCTTTGCCGATGCCGATCTCGACAAGGCGGCGGCCGCAATCGCCGGCAGCGTCACCTTCAATGCCGGCCAGGCCTGCGTGGCCGGCACGCGCCTGATCGTCGAGAAGAGTGTGGCCGGCAGGCTGACGGCCTCGATCCTGGAAAAGATGAAGGCGGTGAGGCCCGGCCCGACCTGGGACGAGACCACGCAGTATTCGCCGATCATCTCGGAACGGCAGCGGGGACGTGTCGACGCCATCGTGCGGGCCGCGGTCGAGGCCGGCGGCGAATGCCTGACGGGCGGCACTTTTATGGACAGCCCCGGCTATTTCTACGAGCCGACGCTGATCGCCAATGTCGACCAGGCCAATCCGGCGATCGTCGAGGAAATCTTCGGCCCGGTCCTGACGGTCCAGACCTTCGAGACCGAAGACGAGGCGCTGGCGCTGTCCAGCCATCCGACTTACGGACTGGCTTCCGGCCTGTTCACCGCCGATCTGTCTCGCACGATCCGTCTCGCGCGCAAGCTGGAAGCGGGCACCGTGTGGGTCAACCGCTACAGCCGCTCGCGCGACCACATCCTGCCGACCGGCGGCTACAAGCGCTCCGGTATCGGCAAGGACCTTGGCCGCGAGGCCTATCTCGCCAACCGCAGGACCAAGAGCGTCCTGATCAGCCTGTGAAGAGATGCCGATGAAGACCTACTCGATCGCCCTGATCCCCGGTGATGGCATCGGTCGCGATGTGACCGCCGCCGCCTGGACGGTGCTGGAAACCGTGGCCAAGCACTCCGGCTTTGCCCTGACTGGGACCGAGTTTCCATGGTCCTGTCGTTTCTTCAAGGAAACCGGCCGCATGATGCCCGAGGACGGCATCGAGACATTGCGCCGCTTCGACGCCATCCTGCTCGGGGCCGTCGGCTGGCCGACGCAGGTGCCTGATTCCGTTTCTCTCCATGGACTTTTGCTGCCGATCCGCAAGGCATTCGTGCAATACGCCAATATCCGGCCGCACCGGCTGCTGCCGGGTGTGAGGGGGCCGCTGCGGGCCGAGAGCTTCGATATTCTGTGCATCCGCGAAAACACCGAAGGCGAATATTCCGGCGCCGGCGGGCGTGTGCATCAAGGCACGCTGGACGAGGTCGCGGTGGAAACCTCGATCTTCACCCGGGCCGGGGTCGAGCGCATCCTGCGCTTCGGCTTCGAGCAGGCACGGGCGCGGCGTGGCAGGCTGGCTTCCGTCACCAAGTCCAACGCGCAGAAATATTCAATGGTGTTCTGGGACGAGATCACGCGCAAGCTGGCCGCCGACTATCCGGACGTCGACGTGACCAGCTATCACGTCGACGCGCTCGCTGCGCGCATGATCATGGATCCGCAGAGCCTCGACGTGGTCGTCGCTTCCAATCTCTTCGGCGACATACTGACGGATATCGGCGCGGCGATCCAGGGCGGGCTCGGCTACGCGGCTTCCGCCAACATCAACCCCGACCGCTCGGCGCCGTCCATGTTCGAGCCGGTGCACGGCTCCGCGCCCGACATCGCCCACCTCGGCATCGCCAACCCGATCGCCGCCATATGGTCGGGCGCAATGATGCTCGATCATCTGGGCGAAAAGGACGCAGCCGGCCGCGTCATGAACGCGATCGAAGCGACAACGGCGCGAGGGGTGGGAACCACGGCCGGCAAAGATCGCACGGACGCCATCACATCCGCCGTTGTCGCGGCGCTCACCTGATTTGCGAGGTCGTTTTCGATGAAAAGCCTGAAAGACAAAACTCTCTTCCGCGAGGCCGGCCTGATCGGCGGCAGATGGGTCGCGGCAGGTTCCGGCAGAACGGTCGATGTGATCGATCCGGCAACACAGATATCGATCGGCACAGTGCCCGACATGGCCGGCCCGGAGGCCCGCGCGGCCATAGAGGCCGCGGCTTCCGCCTATCGGGATTGGAAAAAGAAGACCCACGCCGAACGCGCCGCCCTGCTGGAGGCCTGGCATGGTCTGATGCTTAAGCATCTGGACGATCTCGCACTGATCCTGACCACGGAACAGGGCAAGCCGCTGGACGAGGCCAAAGGCGAGATCCGCTACGGCGCATCCTTCGTCAAATGGTTCGCCGAGGAGGCGCGCCGGATCAATGGCCACACCATCCCCTCGCCTACATCAGACCGCCGCATCATCGTCCTGAAGGAACCCGTCGGCGTGTGCGGCATCATCACGCCTTGGAACTTTCCCAATGCGATGATCACCCGCAAGGTCGCGCCGGCGCTGGCCGCCGGCTGCACGGTGGTGATCAAGCCGTCCGAGTTCACGCCCTATTCGGCGTTGGCGCTCGGCGTGCTCGCCGAACGCGCGGGTATTCCCGCCGGCGTCATCAACATCGTCACCGGCATGCCGGCCGAGATCGGCAACGAGATCATGGCGAATGAGACCGTGCGCAAGATCTCCTTCACCGGTTCGACCAGGGTCGGCTCGCTGCTGATGCGCGGAGCGGCCGACAGCGTGAAAAGGCTCAGCCTCGAGCTCGGCGGCAACGCGCCCTTCATCGTCTTCGACGACGCCGACCTCGATCTCGCGGTCGAGGGGGCGCTGGCGTCGAAGTTCCGCAATGGCGGCCAGACCTGCGTGTGCGCCAACCGCATTCTCGTCCAGGCCGGAGTTTATGACGCCTTCTCCGCCAAGCTCAGCGCCCGCGTCAATGCGTTGACGGTGGGACCGGGCACGCAGCCCGGCGTCGCCATCGGGCCGATGATCAACATGGCGGCGGTCGAGAAAATCAATCGGCACGTCGAGGATGCGCTTGCCAAAGGCGCGACGATCGTCACCGAGAAGCCGGTGCTGCCGGAGGGTCCTCAATATGTCGCGCCGCTGGTGCTGGCCGGTGCGACAAACGAAATGGAACTCGCCAGCGAGGAGACTTTCGGTCCGGTCGCACCGCTTTTCCGTTTCGAGACGGAAGAGGAAGCGGTCGCGCTTGCCAACGGCACACCTTACGGGCTTGCCTCCTACTTTTACACCGAGAACCTGAAGCGCGCCTGGCGCGTCGGCGAGGCGCTGGAGTTCGGCATGGTGGGTCTGAACACCGGCTCGGTTTCGATGGAGATAGCCCCCTTCGGCGGCGTCAAGCAGTCCGGCCTCGGGCGCGAGGGCGCGCAGGCCGGCATCGAGGAATATCTGGAACTGAAGAGCTTCCACATGGGCGGGCTGGGTTAACCCCAGCCCCGATCACTGGATCCGGTCGAGCGCCTTGTAGTAGAGACCGACCATCGGCAGGAACCAGGGCTTGCCGGAATAGCCGGGAATGGCAGGCCACTCGAGCCCCTTCATCGGATTGCGGTCCGCACGACCAAGCATGGCATCGGCCATGATCATGCCGAGATGGGTGGAAAGCTGCGCGCCGTGGCCGGAATAGCCCATCGCGTACCAGACCCCGTCATGGTAGCCGGCCCGCGGGAAGCGGTCCTTGGTCATGTCGACCAGCCCGCCCCAGCAATAGTCGATCTCGACCCTGGCGAGCTGCGGGAAGATCGCCGCGAGGCTCGCCCGCAATATCTGTCCGCTCCTGGCATCGGAGCGCTGGTCCGATGTCGCCGAAAAGCGTGCGCGGCCGCCGAAGATCAGGCGCTTGTCCGGCGCAAGCCGGAAGTAGTTGCCGATGTTCATCGAGGTCACGCATGTCCGGTTGCCGGGCATGGTCGCGGCGATCTCGGCGTCGCTCAGCGGTCGCGTGGCGATGATGAAGCTGCCGACGGAAATGATCCTGCGGCGAAAATAGCCGAAATTCGGCGTGGTGTAGGCGCCGGTCGCCACCAGCACATTGTCGGCGCTGATGCGGCCGCGGGAGGTGGTCAGCTGATGGCGCGTGCCCGACTGCCTATGATCCGTCACCGCCGCATTCTCGTGGATGACGGCGCCATGGCGAACCGCGGCTGTCGCCAGCCCGGCCACGTAGCGGCCCATATGCATCATGGCGCTCTTCTTCGACAGCATCGCGCCATGGAAGGGCGAGCCGATCTCGGATTTGAGATCGTTCGGCGACAGCAGCGCCGTGTCCGGATCGACCTCGGCATGGACGGCCTCGAAGTTACGGGCGATCGCTTCGAAATGCTGCGGCTTGGAGGCGAGCTTCAGCTTGCCGGCGCGGCGGAAGTTGCAGTCGATACCCTCCTCGGCGACCAGCGCCTCGATGGTGTCGACGGAATCGTCCAGTGCCCGGTAGAGCGCGATTGCGCGCTCCTTGCCGAGCTCCGCCTTGGCCGAAAGGTAGCTGTGGGCGAGGCCGTTGTTCAGGTGCCCGCCATTGCGCCCGGACGCGCCCCAGCCGACCCGCTCCGCTTCCAGCACCGCCACCTTGGCGCCGGCCTTCGCCAGTTGGCGGGCGGCGGCGAGACCGGTGAAGCCGCCGCCGATGATGGCGGCGTCGTAGTGTCCCTCGACCGGGCCCTGCGCCCCGCCGGAAAAAACAGGGGCGGTGTCGTGCCAGTAGGAGACCAGCTTCATTTGCAATCCGTGAGTTTCAAAGCCCGACCACGCCCGGAAGACCGGAAATGTCGGCGATCTCGACATAGCCGTAATAAGGGTTGGCCGGCTCGTGGCCGCGATTGACCCAGACCTTGTTCTTGATCCCGAGATCATGCGCCGACATCAGGTCGTAGCGGAACGAGGACGAGCAGTGAAGAACATCCTCCGGGCCACAGCCCAGCCTATCGAGCATATATTCGAAAGCCTTGAAGCGTGGCTTGTAGGCCTGCGCCTGTTCGGCCGTGTAGACGGCATGGAATGGCGCGCCGAGCTTCTCGACATTGGACATGATCTGCGCGTTCATGGCGTTGGAGAGGATGACCAGCGGAATCTCCTTGGCAACCTTCGCCAGCCCGGCTGGAACGTCCGCGTGGGGCCCCCAGGTCGGGACACGCTCATAGACCATCGTCGCGTCGTCCGGGCTGAAGGCGACGCCGTTGCGCTTGCAGGCGCGCTCGAGCGCGTTGTGGACGACGTCGGCATAGGGCTTCCAGTCGCCCAGGATCTCGTCGAGCCGGTAAGCCGCGAAGTTCTTGATGAACGCCTGCATGCGCGGCTCGTCGAGCCGGCTCCCATAGAGGTCACGCGCCGCCTCGGCCATCTGGAAATTGGTCAACGTGCCGTAGCAGTCGAAGGTGATGTATTTGGGCCTGAAAGAAGCCATATCCGTCGATCTCCGGTGGAAGCACATCCGTGTTGGGACGTCTTTCATCATAAGCCGGCAGGAAGCGACCCACCTGACCGAAAAGCGCCTGCCGAAAGCAGAAAGTTCCGTATCCGCGGTTCCGTTTGGCACGCTGTAGCATCTTGAGCGTCGAAGGATGCCGCCGGTCGAGGCGCTAAACGCATCCAGTTCCATAGGGGCCAGCACAAGATGCGGCGCACGCCCTCAGCAACGGCGAATGATACCGCCGAAGTCGAGACCTTCAGACGATCTGCGGCGCACCGATGATCGAGACTTGGGGTCAGACTGAAAGGTGCGTCATGCAGCAAGGCGAGATCGAACTCCAGGACTTCGGGCCGGATCATATCGAGGGTGCAGTCGCGCTATCTCGGCAGGAGAATTGGCCGCATCGCCCGCAGGATTGGCAGATGGCGCTGCAGCTTTCGAGCGGCGCGGTTGCGCTCGACGACCAGGGCCGGGTCGCTGGGACAATCCTGGTAACGCCTTACGGCGCCGATTGCGCCATGATCAACATGGTGATCGTCGACAGGAACGCGCGAGGCAAAGGGCTCGGGCGCCGGCTCATGGAACAGGCCTTCGCCCTTGCCGGCGATCGTCCGCTGCGGCTCGTCGCCACGACCGACGGCATGCCTCTTTATGAGAAGCTTGGCTTCGTGCCCTCGGGCACGATTCTTCAGCATCAGGGCCAGGTGGCAGCGCTTGAGGCTCCCGGCGCTGTGGAATCCGCGGGCGCGCACGATCTGCCGGAAATCAAGGCCCTGGATCGTGACGCCTACGGCGCCGACCGTGAAGCTTTGATCGATGCGCTGGCCGAGCGGGGTGAATTCGCAGTCATCCGCCGCAGTGGCGTCATCGCGGCCTATGCCGCAATTCGCCCGTTCGGACGCGGCGAGGTGATCGGCCCCGTCATCGCGGAAAATGCCGACGACGCCAAGGCCCTGATCAGCTTCTTCGCCGCGTCTCGCCCTGGCGCCTTCCTGCGCGTTGATACCGAAAGCAGAAACGGCATCGCCGGCTGGCTCGGAGAAATCGGCCTAGCCCATGTCGGTGGCGGCGTCGCAATGGACCGTCCGGCCAAGAATGGGGCCGAACAGGCCAGGCCAAAAGTTTACGCCCTCGCCAACCAGGCGCTCGGATAGTCCGGAGGACAACAATGCTCGCCAATTCCCTGATCGAACTCGACCGCGCCCATCTCATCCATCCGGTCGCCTCATATCGCGGCCATGAGGCGCTCGGCGTGCGGGTGCTGAAATCGGCGAAGGGCGCTACCGTGACCGATGCGTCCGGCCGGCAACTTCTCGACGGTTTCGCCGGACTGTGGTGCGTTAATGCCGGCTACGGTCACGACAGCATCGTTGAGGCGGCGGCCCGGCAGATGCGCGAGTTGCCCTACGCCACCGCCTATTTCGATCTCGGCTCGGAGCCCGCCATCCGGCTCGCCTCGGAGCTGGCCGACCGGGCGCCGGGGGATCTCAATCACGTCTATTTCACGCTGGGGGGATCGGACGCGGTCGACAGCACGATCCGGTTCGTCCGCTACTACTGGAATGCCAGAGGCGAGCCTGAACGCGACCAGTTCATTTCCATTGAGCAGGGTTATCACGGATCGTCGGTGGTCGGCGCGGGCCTGACCGCCCTGCCCGCCTTTCATGCCGGTTTCGGCATTCCGTTCGAATGGCAGCACAAGATCCCCTCGCCCTATCCCTATCGCAATCCGGTTGGCGATGACCCGAACGCGATCATCGCCGCATCGCTCGCCGCGCTGAAGGCGAAGATCGAGGAGATCGGGCCGGAGCGGGTCGCCGCCTTCTACGCCGAGCCGATCCAGGGCTCGGGTGGCGTTATCGTCCCGCCGAAAGGCTGGATCAAGGCGATGCGCGAGCTCTGCCGTGAATACGGCATCCTCTTCATCGCCGACGAGGTGATCACCGGTTTCGGCCGCACCGGCCCCCTGTTTGCCTGCACGGAGGAGGATATCGTTCCCGACTTCATGACCACCGCGAAGGGCCTGACCTCGGGCTATGTGCCAATGGGCGCGGTCTTCATGGCCGATCATGTCTATAACGTCATCGCCGATGGCGCAGGCGCCTCGGCCGTCGGCCACGGCTACACCTATTCCGCCCATCCGGTCAGCGCCGCCGTCGCGCTCGCGGTGCTGAAGCTCTATGAGGAAGGCCTTCTGGAGAACGGCGCCAGGGCCGGCGCGCGCTTGATGGCGGGCTTGTCTGCCTTGAGCGATCACCCACTGGTCGGCGATGTGCGGGGTCGCGGCATGCTCGCCGCCATCGAGCTGGTGGTCGACAAAAAGAAGAAAACGCCGCTTCCAGCCTCGGCCATGCCGGCGCGGCGCGTCTTCGACAGGGCCTGGGACAATGGCCTGATCATCCGCGCCTTCGCGCATGGGGTTCTCGGCTACGCCCCGCCGCTCTGCTGCACCGACAGCGACATCGATGCGATCATCGAGCGCACGCGCCGGACGCTGGACCAGACGCTGGACGACGCCGATGTCCGCCGGGCGCTTGCATGAAGGGCGACGCATTTTTCGCATCTCGAAATATCGCTGGGGCCGACGATTTCGCAATTTTGTGCCGCTACCTCGCGCCTTTTCGGCGAATCCAGCGCGGGGGAAGTGCCAGACTGCTTTTTAAGACAAGGCCAGAAAGCCCGGATTTCCGGGCTTTTGAAAAAGGCCGACGCCCCGGACAGCACGGAATTTTGTTCTGTTCAGCATGAGTAATTCGGCCGCGCGCAGAGGAGAGCCAGTCTTGGCCAGGGGCTTTAGCGAATTCAAATACATGACCTTCGATGTGGTCGGCACGCTGATCGACTTCGAAGGCGGCATAACGACCTGCCTGGCCGGGATCGCTGCGGAGACCGGTGTCTCAATCGACGGCGAAGAAGCGCTGGCCCTTTACCGGCAGGCCCGCTACATGCCCGATGCGAACCTGTTCCCCGACGATCTCGCGCGTGTCTACACGGTCATCGCACCGCGGCTCGGCCTGCCGGCCGAGGAGAAATACGGCGCCCGCCTGCGGGATTCGGCCAGCGTCTGGCAGGGCTTCTCCGACAGCAGGGCGGCGCTGGCCGACCTTGCGAAGTCTCATAAGCTGATTGCCACGACCAATGCCCGGCGCTGGGCTCTCGACCATTTCGAGAAGCAGCTCGGATCGCCCTTTTTTGCCACCTTCACCGCCGACGATACCGGCACGGAAAAGCCGGATCCCGCCTTTTTCCAGAAGGTCTTCGATTTCGTGGCGTCGCGCGGCGACAGCAAGGACGACATCCTGCACGTCGCACAAAGCCAGCATCACGACATCGGCATATCCCGGGCGCTCGGCATGACCAACTGCTGGATCGAGCGCCGTCATGCCCAGAAGGGCTATGGCGGCACGATCGAGCCCGAGCGCTTCACCGTGCCGGACTACCACTTCACCTCGATGGCCGCGTTTGCGGCGGCCGTGCGGGAGAGCCTGAAGGAACGAACCTGAACCCGAGCCCGGAAAAGCCGCAGCAAGACGCGCGTCCTGACCAACCAACGAAAGGGGAATGACATGACCGACAAGATCACCAACTGGACCGGAGCAGACGATGCGATGGTCGAAAACGCCATCCGGCGAGGCGCGAGCCGCCGCGAACTCCTCAAAATGCTGCTGGCGGGCGGCGCCGCGGTTGCCGCGGGCGGCGTTGTGCTTGGCCGTGCCACGCAGGCCGTCGCCGCCACGCCGGTCTCCGGCGGAAATTTCAAGGCGGCCGGCTGGTCGTCATCGACGGCCGACACGCTCGATCCGGCAAAGGCATCGCTCTCCACGGACTATGTCCGCTGCTGCTCGCTCTATAACCGTCTGACCTTCCTCGACAAGGATGGCAAGACGCAGATGGAACTGGCCGAAAGCATCGACAGCAAGGACGCAAAGACCTGGACGGTGAAGCTGCGCAAGGGCGTCACCTTCCACGACGGCAAGGACCTGACGGCTGACGACGTCGTCTTTTCGCTCAAGCGCCATCTCGACAAGTCGGTCGGCTCCAAGGTCGCCAAGATCGCCGCACAGATGACCGGCTTCAAGGCGGTCGACAAATCGACGGTCGAAATCACCCTCGCCGATCCGAATGCCGACCTTCCGACCATCCTGGCGCTGCACCACTTCATGATCGTGGCCGACGGCACCACCGACTTCTCCAAGGGCAACGGCACAGGCGCCTTCGTGCTGCAGACGTTCGAACCTGGCGTCCGTTCGGTCGTCACCAAGAACAAGAACTACTGGAAGTCGGGCAAGCCCTATCTCGACTCCTTCGAATTCATCGCCATCAGCGACGACAGCGCCCGGGTCAACGCCTTGCTTTCCGGCGATATCAATTTTGCTGCCGCGATCAATCCGCGCGCAATGAAGCTGCTGCAGAGCCAGCAGGGCTTCGAACTGTCGAAGACGACCTCGGGCAACTATACGGACCTCAACATCCGGCTCGACATGGATCCGGGCAGCAAGGCCGATTTCGTGACCGGCATGAAATACCTCGTCAACCGCGAGCAGATCGTGAAATCGGCATTGCGCGGCCTCGGCGAAATCGGCAATGACCAGCCCGTCTCGCCGGCTAACATCTTCCACAATGCGGACCTCAAGCCGAAGGCTTTCGACCCGGACAAGGCGAAGTTCCACTTCAAGAAGGCGGGCCTGCTCGGCCAGTCCATTCCGGTGGTCGCCTCGGACGCCGCGACCTCGTCGATCGACATGGCGGTCATCATCCAGGCCGCCGGCGCGGAAATCGGCATGAAGCTCGACGTTCAGCGGGTCCCGTCCGACGGCTACTGGGACAATTACTGGCTCAAGGCGCCTGTCCATTTCGGCAACATCAATCCGCGCCCGACGCCGGACATCCTGTTCTCGCTGCTTTACGCCTCCAACGCGCCCTGGAACGAAAGCCAGTACAAGTCCGAGAAGTTCGACAAGCTGCTCGTCGAGGCGCGCGGCCTCCTCGACCAGGCCAAGCGCAAGGAGATCTACGGGCAGATGCAGACCATGATCTCCGAGGAAGCAGGCACCATCATCCCGGCCTACATCTCCAACGTCGATGCCCTCTCCAGCAAGGTGAAGGGTTTGGAGGCGAACCCGCTTGGTGGCATGATGGGGTACGCAATGGCGGAATACCTCTGGCTCGAAGCCTAAGAGGCGCCTGTAGGGGACCGGTCAGCCGGTCCCCTACACTGCATTGCGCAAGATTGTTTGGCCGAACGCAACCGCAGGGAGCTTCCATGAAGTCTGGGGTTCTAAACCTCGTGCTGAAGCGGCTGGCGATCGCGATCGTCACCCTTCTGATCGTCCTGTTCGCCGTGTTCTTCGCCACCAGCATGCTGCCGGGCGACACGGCGTCGATCCTGCTTGGCCAGGCGGCGACGCCCGAGGCGGTCGCCGGCCTGCGCGAGGCCATGCATCTCAATGATCCGGCGATCCTGCGCTTCCTGCGTTGGCTTGTCGGTCTGCTCCACGGCGATCTCGGTACCTCCTACGCCAACGAAATGCCGGTCGCGGCCCTGATCGGCGGGCGCTTCGTCAACACCATGAAGCTCGCCGGCATCACCACGCTGATCTCGGTGCCGCTGGCGCTGACGCTCGGCATCACCGCCGCGATGCTACGAGGCTCCGTCTATGACCGCACCGTCACCGTGCTTTCGATCGGCGTGATCTCGGTGCCGGAATTCATGGTCGCGACCCTCGCCGTCCTGCTCTTTGCCGTTTATCTGAAATGGCTGCCGGCGTTGTCTTCGGTCAACGAGGCGCACTCGCTTGCCGACCTCGTGCGCATCTATTCGATGCCGGTGATCACCCTCACCTTCGTCATCTCGGCCCAAATGATCCGCATGACGCGCGCCGCGGTGATCGAAACGCTCTCAACGCCTTATGTCGAGATGGCGCTTCTCAAAGGCGCCTCTCGCAGCCGCATGGTGCTCAAGCACGCCCTTCCGAACGCGCTTGGGCCGATCGTCAACGCGGTCGCGCTCTCGTTGTCCTATCTGGTCGGCGGCGTCATCATCGTCGAGACGATCTTCAATTATCCCGGCATCGCCAAGCTGATGGTCGATGCGGTCGCGACCCGCGACCTGCCGCTGATCCAGAGCTGCGCGATGATCTTCTGCCTTGGCTATCTCCTGCTCATCACGGCCGCCGACATCGTCGCCATCATGTCCAACCCGAGGCTCAGATGACAGTGGCGCGCGCGGCATCCTCCCGACGGTCCTTCCTGGGCCACAGCTACAACCTCGTGGGCGTCGTGGCCTCGCTGGTCATTCTGGCATGGACGCTGGTCGCGATCTTCGCGCCCTACATCATTCCCCATCCGATCGGCGACATCGTCGACGACGATTATTTCGGCCCGATGCGCCAGGGCCTGTGGCTCGGCTCGGACTATCTGGGGCGTGACATGCTCTCCAGGGTTCTCATGGGCGCACGCTACACCGTCGGCATATCGCTTGCCGCCGTCTCGATCGCCTGCTTTTCGGGGGTCGTGCTGGGGATGATCGCGGCCGTCACCGGCGGCTGGTTCGATACCTGCCTCAGCCGCTTCCTCGACGCCATGAACTCCATCCCCAGCAAGCTGTTCGGCCTTGTTGTCGTCGCCGCGGTCGGCTCATCGATCCCGGTGCTGATCCTGACGCTCGCCGTCATCTACATCCCGGGCGCCTACCGCTTCGCGCGGGCGCTTGCCGTCAACATCAACACCATGGATTTCATGACCGTCGCCCGCGTCCGCGGCGAGAGCACTATCTATCTCATCGGCTCCGAGATCCTGCCGAACATCATCCGGCCTGTGCTTGCCGACTTCGGCCTGCGCTTCGTCTTCATCGTGCTGTTGCTCTCCGGCCTGTCCTTCCTCGGGCTCGGCCTGCAGCCGCCTTTAGCCGACTGGGGCGCGCTGGTGCGCGAGAACATCGGCGGCCTGCCCTTCGCGGCCCCAGCCGTCATCGTGCCGTCGCTGGCGATCGCCAGCCTGACCATTAGCGTCAACCTCTTAATCGACAACCTGCCGCAGAAGATCAGGGACCGGGACGCATGACCAATCTCGTCGAGGTCAGAAACCTTCGGATCGAGGCAAAGACCGACGCCGGACGTCTGGTCGAAATCATCAAGGGCGTCAGCCTCGACATCGCCGATGGCGAGATCGTCGCCCTGATCGGCGAGAGCGGCTCCGGCAAGACGACGGTGGCGCTCTCCCTCATGGGCTATGCGCGGCCCGGCTGCCGGATTACTGGCGGCGAGATCAATGTCAACGGCAAGAACATGGCTGCGCTTACCGAGCGGGAACGCGCCAGGTTGCGCGGCACCGACATCGCCTATGTTCCGCAAAGCGCCGCCGCCGCCTTCAACCCCTCGTCGACCATCATGGAGCAGGTGATCGAAGTCACGCGCATCCACGGCCTGATGCCACCCGAGCAGGCGCGAAAGCGCGCGGTCGAGCTGTTCCGGGCCTTGTCGCTGCCTGATCCGGACGGTATCGGCGCCCGTTATCCGCACCAGGTTTCAGGCGGGCAATTGCAGCGACTGGCGGCCGCCATGGCGCTGATCGGCGATCCCAAACTGGTCATCTTCGACGAGCCGACGACCGCACTCGACGTGACGACCCAGATCGACGTGCTCAAAGCATTCAAGTCGGTGATGAAGGCGGGCGGCATAGCGGGTGTCTACGTTTCCCACGACCTCGCGGTCGTCGCCCAGATCGCAGATCGCATCGTGGTGCTGAAGGGCGGGGAGGTGCAGGAGACCGGCACGACGGCCGGAATCCTTTCGGCTGCCCAGCATCCCTATACACGGGAATTGCTGGCCGCTTTCGAGCCGAAGTCGAGGCAGATACGGGCCGATGAAGATTCCGGACCAAAACCGCTGCTTCGCATCGACAATCTGATAGCCGGATACGGCCCGGTGAAACGTGACGGGCAGCCGGTTATCCGCGCGGTCGATTCCGTCAGCCTGATCGTGGAGAAGGGCCGCAATCTCGGTGTCATCGGCGAGTCCGGTTGCGGAAAATCGACGCTGGCGCGCGCCATCGCGGGCATTCATCCGGCGGCGACCGGCGATATCGTCTTCGACGGCAAGGCACTGGAACGCGCCGCCCGGAAACGCACTCGCGACCAGTTGCGCGAGATGCAGATCGTGTTCCAGTATGCCGATACCGCGCTCAATCCCGCCAAACCCATTGAGGACATAATCTCGCGACCGCTGGCCTTCTATCACGGGCTCGACAGGCAGGCGCGCTCGAAGCGTGTCGACGAGTTGCTCGACATGGTGCGCCTGCCGAGGTCGCTGCGCTACCGTCATCCCTCGGAGCTCTCGGGCGGCCAGAAGCAGCGCGTGAACTTCGCGCGCGCGCTGGCGGCCGGTCCGAAGCTCATCATCTGCGACGAAATCACCTCAGCGCTCGACACGGTTGTAGCGTCCGCCGTGATCGAGCTGCTCAAGGAGCTGCAGCGCGAGCTGGGGCTCTCCTATATCTTCATCAGCCACGACCTCTCCGTCGTCGAGGCCATCTGCGACGAGATCATGGTCATGTACAATGGTGAGCGGGTGGAGCAGATCACGCCCGACAAGGTCAAGTCGCCCACGCACCCCTATTCCAAACTTCTGTTCTCCTCCGTGCCGAAGCTCGATCCGACCTGGCTCGACGGCCTCGTCCGCGACCCCGAGCTGGTCAGCCAGTACGGCCACCGCTGACCAAACTGACCGTAGGGGATTCGCCGGACTACAGTTGCGAGCAGAGCCGGTAGGCCTCATAGATTGACGAGTAGATGTCCCTGCTGGCGACCGCGTCTCCAATGCGGTGCAGGACGAAGGATCCTGGAGCTTGGAGCCCTTGCACCCCCTTTGTCGCCACTTCCGTCATGAGCGCGATGTCGGTGACGCCCTTATTGGCGGAGCGGGCACGCAATTCCTGATAGATATCTTCCACAGGTGCCGTGCCGCGCTCGACAATGAGTTGGGCCGCGGTCATTTCCGTTTCTGCACCGGTGAGCTCATGCCGGAACCGGGCGGCGATGCCGTTGCCGTGGCGCGCTGCCTTGATGAGCCGCAGATCGCCGACGACCGTGATGCCGAGTTCGGACGCGAGTTTGCGGAAACTGACCCGGTCCGGATAGGGTGTCTCGATCGCCAGGGTGTCGTCCGCCATGGCCACGCTGACCGCATGTCCCAGGCGGGCAAGATGCAGGGCACAGGATATGGCGGCCTGACGCCCGGTCTCATCGTAGATGAGCACATCGGCCTTCGCGGGCACGACCCCGGTCAAGATATCCCAGACGCTGTCGCAATGTTCGGCGCCCTCCAGCCACTCCATGTCGGGGATGCCGCCTGTGGCGACGATAACGGCATCCGGTTTCTCGGCAAGCACTCCATCTGCGTCCGCATAGGTGTTGAGACGGACATCCACGCCGAGGCGCGCGAGTTCGTCGATGCGCCAGTCGACTATACCGAACAGATCCTTGCGGTCGGACGCCGAGGCCGCAACGAGCACCTGCCCGCCGAGCCGAGCCCCGGCTTCGAACAAGGTCACGCTGTGCCCGCGCTCGGCGGCGACCCGGGCCGCCTCCATCCCGCCCGGGCCAACGCCGACGACGACCACCCGTTTCGGCGTTTCGGTCCGGTCAATGATGTGGCTGACGGTCGTTTCACGGCCGCTGGCGGGGTTGTGAATGCAATGGACCTTCTTGTACAGGCAGTAGGACGCGCCGACGCACGGGCGGATGCGGTCTTCTTCGCCCCGCATCACCTTGTTGACGATATGCGGGTCGGCAATATGCGCCCGCGTCATGCCGACCAGATCGACAAGGTTTGCGCGGATCGCGTGCCGCGCCGTGGCTACGTCCCTGATGGCGGCGGCGTGGATGACCGGCAGCCTGGTTTCCCGCTTGAACTGCCCAACCAACGGCAGAAACGGCGCGCTCCTGATAAACATGCCGGGCATATTCTGCTCGGCCAGCGACAAGTCGGTGTCCATGCGGCCGAAGATGCAGTTGAAGAAATCGACATGGCCTTCGCGCTCGAACAGCCGGGCGAAGGCAAGGCATTGCTCGAAATCCGATCCGTCGTCGACCGCCTCGTCGATCACGAAGCGGATCCCGACGGCGAAGTCGTTGCCCACCGCGCGGCGGACCGCTTCGTGAACCATCAGCCCGAAGCGCGCGCGGTTTTCCAGCGAGCCGCCGAAAGCGTCCGTGCGCCTGTTGGTTCTGCGCGACAGGAATTGGCCAATCAGATGGCCGCCGGTGACGGTCTCGACGCCGTCCAGGCCGCCGTCAACGCAGCGCCTGGCGGCACTGGCGTAGTCCTTGACGATCCTGTCGATATCCGCGGCGTCCATTTCCTTGGGGAAATTCCGGTTTCGCGTCTCGCGGACGCGTGACGGCGCAACTGGCGGCAGCCAGTGACCGGCATAGGCAGTAGCGCGCCGGCCGAGATGCGAGACCTGACACATGACCGTCGCGCCGTGGCGATGAATTCGCTGCGACAGCGATTGGAGATGAGGGACGATGCGATCGCTGGAAAGATCCAGCTGACCGCCGCCCCAGCTCGAATCGGGCGACGTCATCGCCGAGCCGCCGACCATGGTCATCGCCAGGCCGCCGCGCGCTTTCTCTTCATGATAGCGCTGATAGCGCTCGAGCGGCAGGCCGCCCTCGTCCAGCATCGAGGCATGGCTGGTGCTGACGACGCGATTGCGCAGCGTCAGACCCTTGAGCCGAAACGGCTGAAGCAGTGGATCGCCGGATGTGCTCCCCGCTTGGAATGCCGTTGCCGGCACATGCTGCTCCGAACCATTCATGAGGGTTATAGTTCGCGATTTGCAGGTCTGCAGAAAGCTTGAAAATTGTTGGAGTGGCTATACGCTTGGCGTATGGCCGGTTTCGCTAAACTCGTCCCGTCCGCACGCGGACTCCTCGTTTTCGAGGCCGCTCTCCGTTCAGGAAGTTTCACCGCCGCGGCGCGCGAGTTCAACGTCACGCAACCGTCGATCAGCCGCGGCATCGCTCAGCTGGAGGCCGATCTCGGCGTGGCTCTGTTCACGCGCGGTCCAACAGGATTGTCTCCGACCTCGGAGGGGCGCGCCCTCTATTCGGCTGTACGGCAAGGATCTGACGGCATCGAGGAGGCGATCGGCACGATCAAGCGGAACAGTGCCGCAAAGCCGGTGGTTACCCTTTCGCTCTCGAGCTCTCTCGCTACGCACTGGTTCGTTCCGAGGTTAACGGCATTCAACACGCGATTTCCCGACGTGGACCTGAGGTTCGAACTCATCGCCGGCGTTCTGCGAGGACCCGCCGAGAATGTCGACCTTGCCACCAGAATCCTGGCCGACGACGACACCCACTATCACCGCTGGGCCTTCTCGCCGGAAATCATCGTTCCGGTGTGCAGCCCATCCTATCTGTCGCACCACGGCCACTTGAACCATGACTCGGACGGCGAAGGTCATATCCTGCTTCATCTCACCGACGCCAAGCAGCAGTGGCTGGATGCCTGGGGCAGCGTAGCCCGCCGCAAGACCAGCAGGGCAAAGTGGCTCGAATTCTCGGACTACGCAGTCGTGCTTCAGGCCGCGATGAACGGAGAAGGCGTGGCGCTCGGCTGGCTCAGTAATGTCTCAAGGGCACTGCTTCAGGCAACGCTCGTTCCGGCCTCGGACAGGCAGATCAACACCGGACGGATCCATGAATTGATTGCACCTCGCTCACGGCCGGTGCGGCCGATCGTCTGCGATATCCGCGCCTGGATGATCGCCGAGATGCAAGCCGAGTTGAAAGCGTTGCACCCACTATTGCAGCCCGGCGTCCTGTAGCCCGGACCGCAGCAGACAACTGCAGCGCCCGGCACAGCCTACCCGCTGACTACATCGGAAACAGGCTGGGCAGCGGCATGTGCGATTTGACAATGGGCGACTTCAGCACCACGAAGCTGAAATACTTGTCGATGCCGATATCCATATCGGTCAGCCGCTCCATGATCGTCTGGTACTCGCCAATGCCGGCGGTCACGAACTTCATCAGATAGTCGTAACCGCCCGACACGAGGTGGCATTCGATGACCTGATCGATCTTCTCGACGACGGCGAGAAAGCGGGCAAAGTCCACCTGGCGATGGTTCTTCAAGGTGATTTCGGTGAACACGGTCAGTGTCTGGCCGAGCTTGCCGATGTTGACCTGCGCGGAATAGCCTTCGATATAGCCTTCCGACTGGAGCTTCTTGACCCGCATCAGGCACGGGCTCGGCGACAGGTGCACCAGTTCGGCCAGCTCCACATTGGTGATGCGGCCGTTCTTCTGCAATTCATGCAGAATCTTGATGTCGATCCGATCCAGTTTCACGTCCATCTCCGAAGAACGCAAGCCACAGCACAAAATGCCGCCACTTCTCTAGCCGTGACACTACCATAGCCCGCAGGCCTGTCCATCCGATGGACCTGCTCTGACACGCAGGGACTCTCGATTTCATTGCGCCCTACGGAATAAAATTCTGCCTGAAGCATAACTGCGGCAGCGGCTGCCTGCGCAACGCGCTAGATTCGAGCCTCAAAGGCAGAGAGAGGACCATGCGCGCGCCGCTGCAACAGATCGAGACATCCGACGAACTGCCGCAATCCGCGGATGCGGTGGTGATCGGCGGCGGCATTGTCGGCGTCTTCGCGGCCTACTACCTGGCTAGGCGCGGCTTGGAGGTCGCGCTTGTCGAAAAAGGACGCATCGGCGCCGAGCAGTCCAGCAGGAACTGGGGATGGTGCCGCCAACAGAACCGCGACGCCCGCGAGCTGCCTATGGCGACGCGCAGCCTCGATCTCTGGGAGCGCTTTGCGGCCGAAAGCGGCCAGGACACCGGCTTTCGCCGCTGCGGCCTGCTCTATCTTAGCAATGACGAGGCGGAGCTGGCCGGCTGGGCGCGCTGGCGTGACTTCGCCAGAACGGCGGGCGTCACCACGCACATGCTCGACAGCGCCGAGGCCAGCGAGCGGGGCCGCGCCACCGGCAGGACCTGGAAAGGCGGCGTCTTCTCGCCGACCGACGGCACCGCCGATCCGTCGCAAGCCGCGCCAGCGGTCGCCCGCGCCATCCTCCAGCTTGGCGGCACGGTGCATCAGAATTGCGCCGCGCGCGGTATCGAGACCGAGGGCGGTCGCCTGTGCGGCGTGGTCACGGAAAGCGGTACGATCCGCACGAAGGCGGCGGTTTTGGCCGGTGGCGCCTGGGCGTCCTCCTTTTGCCGTCAGTTCGGCTTCCGCTTCCCGCAGGCCTCGATCCGCTCCTCCATCCTGTCCGTCTCGCCCGGCGCGGGGGGCTTGCCGGATGCGCTACACACGGCAAAGATCTCGGCGACGCGGCGCGGTGACGGCGGCTACACGCTCGCCATAAGCGGCCGCGGACGCGTCGACGTGACGCCGCAGCAGCTGCGCTTCGCTTCGCAGTTCGTCCCCATGTTCCTGAAGCGCTGGCGCAGCCTCGCGCCCGGCGGGTTGCAGGGGGTGCGCTCAGGCCACGAAACGCTCCAACGCTGGCGGCTCGACCGGCCGACGCCGATGGAGCGGATGCGTATCCTCGATCCGATGCCGGATCAGGCGACCATCCGCCTGACCCATGCCCGCGCGCTCGAGCTGCTGCCTGCGCTGCGGCAGACGAAGATCAGCGCGGCCTGGGCGGGCTACATCGACAGCACGCCGGACGGCGTGCCGGCCATCGGCGAGATACACGCCGTTCCAGGCTTCTTCCTGGCTGCCGGATTTTCGGGTCACGGCTTCGGCATCGGACCCGGTGCCGGGCACCTCGTCGCCGATCTTGTCACCGGGTTGGAGCCGATCGTCGATCCGAAATCCTACGATCCGCGGCGCTTCGATGCCTCGGCGTGGGGCAAGGTCGCCGACTTCTAGTTTCAAACTCGACATTCCGACATCGCTTGGCAGGTGAACCCTCCGGATTGCATCAGCTCTCCCGAAGAAAGCCGCCGATGGGGGCCGGTCG
Source organism: Mesorhizobium sp. WSM3868 (assembly GCF_002294785.1). NCBI lineage: Bacteria > Pseudomonadati > Pseudomonadota > Alphaproteobacteria > Hyphomicrobiales > Phyllobacteriaceae > Mesorhizobium > Mesorhizobium sp. WSM3868. The sequence continues at coordinate 269,722 of NZ_NSGB01000001.1, forward strand.
GACGGGGGCCTGCCCGCGAAACCGGCCGACATCCTCGGGCCTACAGCCGGCTTGGGCTGCGACGAGTTCGGCGGCTGCCAACTGGCAATAACGCCCCTGGCAGCGCCCCATGCCGACGCGCGAGAGCGATTTCACCTTGTTGGCCTCGCCGCCGCCGAGAGTCGTGCCCTCGCGCACGGCCCCGGCAGTGACGTTCTCGCAGCGGCAGACGATCGTATCGTCGGGAAGCGACCTCACCATCGCGCCCGGCCAAGGAAAGGCCTGGGCCAGACCGCGGGCAAAGCGCTCGAGCCGTGCGAGCCTGCGCAGGTCGGCGCCGACGGAGGGCACCGGGCGTCCAAGATCGGCAAGGCACTCCGCCGCGGCAAGGCGCCCGGCGATCTCCGCGCCGTCCGCCCCGAGAGGACGGGCCCCATCACCGGCTAGGTAGATGCCATTGCCGGCCCGTCCCATCCGGTCGGTCTTCGGGAGCCACTGCCGCCATTGCTCGTCATAGGTGAAGGCGCATCCCGCAAGGTCAGTCAGATGAGTCTCCGCCCGCAGGTGCCAGCCGATCCCGATCATGTCGCATGGGGTGACGCGCTCCCGGCCGCCGGCGTCGCGCCAGCGCATCCCGGTGACACCCCGTCCGTCGGCATCGATTTGCAGAGGCGTCACGCCAGCGTGGTAGCGGCGACCAAGCCGCGCCCGCAGGGCCAGCCCGCGCAACGCCACGATTGGTCGGGCGGCAAGTCCCCAGAACCCGCGCATCTGCTGGCGCCACGAAGACGTATCAAGCACCGCCGCCACATCCGCTCCGGCCTTGAGGAGTTGCATGCCAACCAGCGTCAGCAAGGGGCCCGACCCGATAAGCACGATGCGCCGTCCGAGCGCGACGCCCTGCGCCTTGAGCGCGATCTGCGCCGCGCCAAGGCTGAAGACGCCGGCGTTCTGCCAGCCAGGGACCGGAGCGACGCGGTCTGAAGCGCCGGTGGCGAGGATCAGGCGGTCGTAGAAGACGACCTCCGCGCCGCCCTCCCCCAGCACCTGCAGCCGCCCCTCATGCATCGCGATGACGGAGCTGCGCGCGCAATAAGTGAGCCGCCCTTCTTCGGCCATCCGGTCGAAGAGCAAATGCAATGCGCGCGCCTTGTCCGCCTCAAAGCCGTACAGCTGCTCCGGAGTTCGGACGAACCCGGCAGGCGGGCGGCGATAGATCTGCCCACCCGCGCGGTGCCCTTCATCGATCACCACCGGATGGAGGCCGGCCTCGACCAGTGTCGCCGCGGCCCTTATGCCGGCGGGGCCCGCACCTACGATCACGATGCGCGGCGATGACGGCTCGCTCACGGCCAGTTCTCCGGCGGCGTCGTGCGCAGCCGCATGCCTTCGACGACAAGAGTTGTGCACGCACGCAGGCGCGGTCCCTCTTCTTGCCACACCCAGCAGTCCTGGCAGGCTCCCATCAGACAGAAACCTGCGCGCGGCTCGGGATCGAACTCAGAACTCCGGAGCGCATGTGCTGTAGCCAGCATTGCGGTCAGCACGGTGTCGCCGTCCAGCGCGTTGCGCGTCTCACCGTCGAGAAGGAACTGCACCTCCTCGCGATCGCGCTCGGCCAGCCGGACAATGCGGCCGGCCGTCATCATTCCGCCGCCTCTCGTACCGGCCCCGGACGTGGCAGTTCGGGAAAGCGTTCGCAGACCACCTCGAAGGCCGCTTGGACGCCTTTCGGCCCGGAGCGACCTTTCATGCGGCGAAAAATCTCCGTCTTGGCGAAGAACCGCCAGTGGATCGGCAAGGCGTCCAGGAGAGCGTGGAGCCGGTCATAGGCGGCCGGCGTCCACTGCGCTTCGTAGCTGTCGCGCTCCGGCCCGAAATGGAAATGGCCGGCGGCCGGCTTGTGCCTCGCGCGCAGCCGCTCCGTCGCGTGCTCGTCGACTTCGCCGCCGCGGATAACGACCCCGTAGTCGCTTTCGGCTGCGGCCGGCGAGAGATAGCCGCGCCGCACATCCTCAGCGACCCGCCAGGGCTCGCGCTGAAACGGATCGCCGCGTCCGCCGCCGCCGGCGGAGCGGATCGCGAGCACGTCGCCCGGCTGCAGCACCGCCGTGTCGATGTTGCCCAGCCGCCGCTCGCGGTCGGTGCCCGGATTGACGACCATGTCCGACAAGCCGGCCGCCTTGCCGCCCAGCACGCCCCAGGGACGGAAGAAGCTGCGGTCGCGATTGCGCGCCGTAATCCGGGAGTCGGGGGCAAAGACACGAAAAGCCATCTCGGTCGCCAGCCCGCCGCGCCAGCGGCCCGCACCGCCGCTGTCCTGGGCGAGCCCATATTTCACGAATTCGACCGGCGTCTCGGTCTCGGTGATCTCGATCGGCGTGTTCTTGAGATAGGCGGCATCGGCGCCCGATCCATTGGTGCCATCGCGACGCGGCATCGCGCCGCCGCCGCCCACGACGGGGTTGACCGCCGCGATGACGCTCCGGCTGGTGCGCTCATCGATGGTCATGACGTTGACGATGCAGTTGTTGCCGGCCGGCGCCGCCGGCAAGCGCTCCGGCAGCACTTGCGAGAAGGCCCCGAAGATGACCGAGCGCAGCCGGGCGCAGGTGAGCGAGCGCATGCCGACGGCGGCGGGATGGACGGGGTTCAGCACCGAACCTTGCGGGGTGATGCAGGTGAACGGCCGGGTGAGGCCGGTGTTGAGCAGGATTTTCGGGTTGAGCGTGTAGAGCACGTAATACACCCCGACCAGCAGCATCGTGTGGCGCGGGTCGCCGCCCGAAGGCACGTTGAGTGAGGAGCCGAGCTGCGGATCGGAGCCGGTGAAGTCGAGCACGGCCTCATCGCCTTTGATCGTCAGCGTCAGCTTCAGCCGGCAGGGATTGGCCTCGACCGAATCCTCATCGGCATAGTCGGCGAATTGCCAGGTGCCGTCGGGCATGGCGCGCAGCACGGCCCGCGCCTGCGCCTCGGCATGGTCGAGAAGAGCTGCAACGCCTTCGACGAAGCCGGCCTTGCCGAACTTTTTCACCATCGCCTGGATCTTGCGCTCGCCGGTGTTGAGCGCGCCGACCAGCGCCTTGATGTCGCCGATGTTGAGGTCCGGCTTGCGCACATTGGTGCTCATGATCCTGAGGATCGTCTCGTCGAAGACGCCTTCCCTCACCAGCTTCATCGGCGGAAAGCGGACGCCTTCCTGATGGATTTCGGTGAGCGCGCGGCTGAGCGAAGCCGGCACAGCCCCGCCCATGTCGGTGTTGTGGATGTGCCCTCCCGTCCAGGCGACGATCTCGCCGTCGACGAAGACCGGCTTCCACAAATGCGTATCGGGCGCGTGCGTGGCGACGTGGCCGGAATAGGGATCGTTGGTGAAGGCGACGTCTCCCGGCCGGTAGTCGTTCACCATGGCGATCGCACGGTGATAAGAAAGCCCCGGATACCAGGTGGCGCCGAGTTCCATCGGGACGGCGAAGGTCGCTCCCGAGCGATCCATCAGCATCACCGTAAAATCCTGCGTCTCCTTGACGAAGGCGGAGTGCGCGGTGCGGTGCAGCGTGTGGGCCATGTTCTCGGCCGCCGCGCGGGCATGGTTAGCCAGAACCTGAAGATTTGTGCGGTCGAACAAGGCGTCACTCCGCGAAAGTCAGAACGAGATTGAGGTGGCGATCGACCCGCGCCTGCGTTCCGGCGGGGAGAGCGAAGGTGGTATCTTCCTGGACCACCACCGCAGGCCCGTGAAACGCGCTGCCCGGCACCAGGGTCTGGCGGTCATGGAGGTCGATGGTCTCGACGGTCAGACCGGTGTAGACCGGCACCCGGCGCGCCGGATGGGTCGGGACGTTGATCTCCTCGGTCTCGGGGAAGGAGAGCGCCGGACCTGCGCCTATCGCGGACAGCCGAACATTCACGAGCTCGATCGCGCCGTCCGGATCGTGGAAGTCGTAGAGCTGCTCATGGGTACGGTGGAATGCCTGCTCGATCGCGGCCGCATCGCCGTCCGCCAGCCATTGGGGCGAAAGGACGACCTCGATCTCATAGCTCTGGCCGAAGTAGCGCATGTCGCAGGAGAGTGTGAGTTGCGCGGCCGCATCGTGCCCCTGCGCCGCAAGCCAGTCGCGGCCCTCCTGCGCCAGCGCCTCGAAGGCCTCGCGGATTCCGGGAAGCGACGCGCCGGATAGCGGGCTGAAGATGGTGCGGATGAAGTCCCCGCGCAGATCAGCCACCAGCCCACCCAGCGCCGATACCACGCCGGGGCGGCGGGGCGCCATGACGCGCTTGATGCCGAGCTCGCGGGCCAGGAAGGCGCCGAGCATCGGGCCGCCGCCGCCGAATGGCATCAGGGTGAAATCGCGCAGATCGACGCCGGCGCGCGAGGCGAGCTTCTCAACCTCGACGAACATTTCCGACACCGCGATGTCGAGGATCGCCTGCGCGGTCTGCTCGACCGGGCGGCCGAGCCGCATCGCAAGTTCGCCGACCGCGCGATGCGCCAGTTGGGTCTCGATGCTGAGCTGGCCATAGGCCATCTCGCTATGGCCGAGCCATCCGCACACCACCATGGCGTCGGTTACCGTCGCCCGCTCGCCGCCACGGCCGTAGCATGCAGGTCCCGGCGTCGAACCGGCCGATTCCGGCCCGACCCGCAGCACTCCTTGCGCGTCGACGCTGGCGATCGAGCCGCCGCCGACACCGATCGAGCTCACCGACACGGAAGGGATATGGAGCGGAAATTCGCCGATCAGCTCGCCGGTGCCGAACTGCGGCTCGCCGTTTATGATGAGCGCGAAATCGGCCGAGGTTCCGCCGATGTCGAGGGTGAGAACCTTATCCTCGCCGGCCTGACGCGCCAGCCACGAGGCGCCGATGACGCCCGAGGCCGTTCCCGACAGCAGCATGTTCACGCAGGCGCGCTTGCCTTCGGCGGCGTTCATCAGCCCGCCGTTCGACTTCGTCAGCATCGGCCGGGCCGGCACGCCGCGATGCTTCAGCCGCTCTTCCAGCGCGGTCAGATAGCCGGAGACGCGCGGATGGACATAGCCATTGAGAATGGCGGTCGAGCTGCGCTCGTATTCGCGGATGACCGGCCACACCTCGGCGGAGGTGAAGACGAAGAGGTCGGGCGCCAGGCGCGCGATCGCCGCCTTTACCGAGGTTTCCTGCGCGGCGTTGCGCCAGGAATGCAGGAAAGACACGACGATCCCCTGCGCCCCGTTCGCTTTCGCGGCCGCGACCGCGCTCTCCACAGCCGCCGTGTCGGGCGCCTGGGTTTCATTGCCATCGGCGCGCATGCGGGCCGGAATGCCGAACACCATGTCGCGCGAGATCAGCGGATCCGGCCGCGCGCAGAACAGCGAATACATGTCCGGCATGCGAAGCCGCGCGAGCTCGATCACGTCCTCGAAGCCGGCATTGGTGAACAGCGCCAGCGGCGCGCCCTTGCGCTGGATGATCGTGTTGATACCGACGGTCGTGCCATGCACGAAGCGCGTCATATGGGTCGGGTCGAAGCCCTCGCGTTCGGCCAGCAAGGTGAGCCCCGTCATCAGCTCGGCGCCCGGATCTTCCGGCGTCGTCAGCACCTTCAGCGAAGCGACGCGTCCGGATTTTGCTTCGAGCGCGCAGAAATCGATGAATGTCCCGCCGATATCGACGCCGACCTTCCAGTCGGCCTCCTTGCGTGCCTCATCCGCCGCAATGGCTCCATCCATGATGCGTCCCTTTCCGTCTGCTCGGAAACTCGCACGAGCGGACAGTCACGGTCCAAGATGGATGATGGGCAAGAATATAAGTCGTACTTATACCTTGACGCTATGCTCGCCGACAACGGCGGAGCAGGCCGTGCGGATGTCATCGCGCATCGTTTCGTCGGCCCTCGAAAGGGCTCGTGCGCGGGACGTGAGCAGCGCGATCGGGAATTCCGGGCCGCCCGCCAGCGGCCTGACGGCGAGGCCGGAAAACTGGTGCCACGGCAGCAGCGCGTCGACGAGAGCCACGCCCAGACCAGCCTGGACGAAGCCGACGGCAGAAATCGAAACGTCGATCTCCAGCGACGGTGAAAGGGCCACGCCTTGCGCGCGGGCTGCGTGGGCCAGCTCGTCGGCGGGACGCGTGTTGCCGCGATAGGATATCAGTTGCTGCCCGACGAGATCGGCGAGCGTCAGCTCGGGCTTCTTCTGCAGCGCGTGTCCGCGCGGCAGCAGGCAGGCGAAGCCGACGCTGCCGATCACCTCGGCCTCGATATCGGGAGGCAGGCGGTCATCCATGGCCACGCCGAGGCTGGCATCGCCGGCGCGCAGCATGTCTACAATCGCGGCGATCGGCGCGCTATGGGAACGCAGCAGCATGTCGGGATGCTGCGCCCGAAATGCGGTGAAGGCGCGCGGCAATATCGCCATGGCCGGCGGCGGCGAGGCGGCGACCCGCACCAGTCCGGTCCGACCGAGACGCAGATCGGTGGTCTTGCGGCGCAGGCCGTCGAGCCCCGCCGACAGCCTCTCGGCATCGGGAAAGATCTCGAGCGCCTCAGGGGTCGGCCGCAGCCTGCCCTTGACCCGCTCGAACAGCGTGAAGCCGAGCTCGTCCTCAGTGTGGAGCAGTATCTGGCTGAGCGCGGGCTGGGAGATGTTCAGCATTCGCGCCGCGGCGGTCACGGTGCCCGCGCGCATGACGGCGATGAACACTTCGAGCTGCCGGGCCCGCATTCCTACTCCATAGGTAGAACTTATGGCTTTTATCCAAAGCCATCTTTGACGCATTGCCGCGGCGCCGACAAGATGGATCAGGATCAGCCCTCTTGGCTAGGGAACGACAATGGATGTGATCGTGCTGGGCGGCGGCCTGATGGGGACGGCTTCCGCCTATTTCCTGGCCAGGCGCGGCGCCCGCGTGACGCTGATTGAGCGCAACCGGATCGGCAGTGGAGCAACCGTCGCCTCCTTCGGCAACATCCGGCGCACGGGGCGTCATCTGTCGCAGCTTCCGCTGGCGCACCGCTCGCTCCGGCTGTGGGGCGAGGCGGAAAAAATGCTGGGGCGCGATGTGGAATTCCGCGCCACCGGTCACGTCCGGCTGATCTTCGATGAAGGCAGTCTCGCCGACATGCGCAGCTATGCCGAGGGTGCGCGTCCCTGGGGACTCGAGCTGGAGGAGCTCAGCCCGCGCGAGATCCGCGCGCGTTTTCCCGGCCTCGGTCCGGACGCGATCGCGGCGTCGTTCTCTCCGCATGACGGCAGCGGCAATCCGCGGCTGATCGCGCCGGCCTTCGCCGAGGCCGCCCGCAAGCTGGGCGCGAAAATCATCGACGAAGCTCGGGTCGAAAAGATCGAGCGGACCGACTCCGGTTTCCTTGTCGCCAGTTCAAAAGGCGCATTGGCCGCAGAAGGCCTGCTCAACACCGCCGGCGCCTGGGGCGCGCGCGTCGCTGCGCTGTTCGGCGAAGAGGTGCCGCTCGATGCCCGCGGCCCGCAAATGGGCGTGACCGAGCCACTGCCACACCGGATCCTGCCAGTGGTCGGCATCTGGACGCGCGACAAGGACTATGGCGCCTATCTGCGTCAGGTCGAGCGCGGCAACATCGTCTTCGGCGGCGCGGCCGAAAGGGTGCCGGTCGACCTCGATCCGGGCCATGCGACCGCCGACCCCATGCGCCTGCCGGCGCAATTGCGAGCCGTCGCGCGGCTGTTGCCGGCGATCGCCCAAGTCGCGGTCATCCGCACCTGGTCGGGCTGCGAAGGCTATGTCCGCGACATGCTGCCGGTCATGGGGCGCTCGGCGACGACGCCGGGCCTGTTCCACGCTTTCGGCTTCAGCGGGCACGGCTTCCAGCTCGGTCCGGGTGTCGGCGACGCCATGGCCGAGCTTATCACGACTGGTGACTGCGAAACGCCCCTCGACGATTTTAAGATAGATCGCTTCAATCACGGAGCCTGACGAGGCGAGTCGATCACCTGGACGCCAGGCGTCCTTTGACGCGCAAGAAGGGAGCTTCCATCTGTTCGAATGACGGCGTGTTGGGTGAGCAGAAGGTCGCTTTCGGATGGCTGAGACTGAAGTTCGCCCCCAGCAAACGGCGGCCGCGGATTGGAGCGCGTGGGCGCTGCGCGACAAGCGATTTATAAGTGTCGTTGTACGAGCATTCCCCGATCGGCGATTCTTATTTCATGCTTTGCTCAGCCCTATCGGCTTAATGTCGGAACGCAGGATGCCGCGCAGAACATGGCGCGCTTCTACGGACTTTCCATCGAAACGACATTGTTTGCGGCGCTTCGGCCAAAGGATGACGACTGAACCTAGACAGTAAGGAGCTTGCGTACATCGGGCCTGTCCAGATCCTCGGCAGGGCCGGTATGCACGATCCGGCCGCGGTCCATGATGTTGACCTCGTCGGCAAGCTCGCGGCAGAAATCGAGATATTGCTCGACCAAAAGCACCGCAATGCCGGCCTGGTCGCGCAGGTAGCGGATGGCACGGCCGATGTCCTTGATGATCGAGGGCTGGATGCCCTCGGTCGGCTCGTCGAGCACGAGCAGCTTGGGCCGCATGACCAGCGCCCTGCCGATGGCGAGTTGCTGCTGCTGGCCGCCGGAGAGATCGCCGCCGCGGCGCCCCAGCATCTGCTTCAGCACCGGAAACAGCTCGAATACATGGGCCGGGACGTTGCGGTCGGCGCGCCTCAGCGGCGCGAAGCCCGATTCCAGATTCTCACGCACCGTCAGCAGCGGAAAGATCTCCCTGCCCTGCGGCACGAATGCGATGCCCGACCGGGCGCGGTCATACGCCGCGCTCCGGTCGAGCGCCTTCCCCTCGAAGGCAACACTTCCGCTCGTCAGCCGGTGATGGCCGACGATCGATCTCATCAAGCTGGTCTTGCCGACGCCATTGCGGCCGAGCACGCAGGTGATCTTGCCGGCGCCGGCTTTCAGAGAGACGCCGCGCAGCGCCTGGGCGGCGCCGTAATGCAGCGTGGCATTGGAGACTTCGAGCATGGTCAGGCCCTTCTCCAGCGCTTCAGGAACGCAACATCGAACCGGTGGAACGGAACCCGCCAGACCATGCTCACCGCCCCAGATAGACTTCAACGACGCGCTCGTCGGCCGAAACGAAATCGAGCGTGCCTTCGGACAGCACCGAGCCCTCATGCAGGCAGGTGACCTTGACGCCGAGCTCGCGCACAAAGTGCATGTCGTGCTCGACGACGACCACCGAATGGTCGCGAGCGATGTCCTTGAGCAGGCGCGCGGTCTCCTCGGTCTCGGCGTCGGTCATGCCCGCGACCGGTTCGTCGACGAGAAGCAGCTTCGGATCCTGCGCGAGCAGCATGCCGATCTCCAGCCACTGCTTCTGGCCGTGGCTCAAATTGGCGGCGATCTCGTCGCGCTTGTCGCCGAGGCGGATGATGCCGAGTATGTCGTCGATGCGCCGCGTCTCGGCCGCCGAGCGGCGATGGAACAACGCCGGGAAGATCGAGCGCGGCCCCTTCAGCGCCAGCATCAGATTGTCCTCGACGCTGTGGCTCTCGAAGACGGTCGGCTTCTGGAACTTGCGGCCGATGCCCATCATGGCGATCTCGGCTTCGTCATGCCGGGTGAGATCGACCTGACCGTCGAAGAATACCTCGCCCTCGTCCGGCCGCGTCTTGCCGGTGACAATATCCATCATCGTCGTCTTGCCGGCGCCGTTGGGTCCGATGATGGCGCGCATCTCGCCCTTGTCGAGCACCAGCGACAGGTTGTTGATGGCGCGAAAGCCGTCGAAGGAGACCGAGACGCCGTCGAGATAGAGGATGGTGTTCGACTTGCTCATGGTCGCTTACTCCGCCGGCTGCGGTTCGGGGCCGTTGGCCGACCACGCGCCCGGCGTTCTCGCCGCCGAGCGCTGGATCTTCGGCTGCGCTTCCGGCGGATCGATGCCGGCTTTCGCGGCGAGCGAGGCCGCGCGCAGCGCCCTGGCCTTGCCGCGCCAGCTATCCCACATGCCGACCACGCCCTTGGGCAGGAACAGCGTTACGGCGACGAACAACCCGCCAAGCGCGAATAGCCAGAATTCAGGCAGCACGCCGGTGAACCAGGATTTGCCGGCATTGACCAGGAGCGCGCCGATAATCGGGCCGACGATGGTGCCGCGCCCGCCGACGGCGGTCCAGATCACCACTTCGATCGAATTGGCGGGCTCGAACTCGCCGGGATTAATGATGCCGACCTGCGGCACGTAGAGCGCGCCGGCGATGCCGGCCATGACGGCCGAGACGCTGAAGGCGAAGAGTTTTACATTCTCGGCCCGCCAGCCGAGGAAGCGGGTGCGGCTTTCGGCGTCGCGCACCGCCATCAGCAGCTTGCCGTATTTGGAGCGCACGATCGCCGCGGTGACAAAGACGGCGAACGCCAGCGTCACGGCGCTTGCTGAAAACAGCGCCGCGCGCGTCGCGTCGGCCTGGATGTTGAAGCCGAGGATGTCCTTGAAATCGGTCAGGCCGTTATTGCCTCCGAAACCCATGTCGTTGCGGAAGAAGGCAAGCAGCAGCGCATAGGTCATCGCCTGGGTGATGATCGACAGATAGACCCCGGTGACGCGGCTGCGGAAGGCGAACCAGCCGAATACGAAGGCAAGTAGGCCCGGCACGGCCAGCACCATCAGCACGGCGAACCAGAAATGGTCGAAGCCGTGCCAGAACCAGGGCAGTTCCTTGTAGTTCAGGAACACCATGAAGTCCGGCAGGATGGGATTGCCATAGACGCCGCGCGAGCCGATCTGACGCATCAGATACATGCCCATCGCATAGCCGCCGAGCCCGAAGAAGGCGCCGTGGCCGAGCGAAAGGATGCCGCAATAGCCCCAGACCAGATCGAGCGCGAGCGCCAGCAGCGCGTAGCAGAGATATTTCCCGACCAAAGTGACGATGTAAGGCGGAATGTAGAAGGCGCTTTGAGGCGACACCGCGAGGTTTAGCAGCGGCACGATGACGGCCGCCGCCAGCAGGACGAGGATGGCGATCGCGATGCGCCGGTCGGTGCCGAAGAAGCGCTGCGTGATCATGCTTCCACCGCCCTGCCCTTCAGCGCGAACAGGCCGCGCGGCCGCTTCTGGATGAACAGGATGATCAGTACCAGCACGACGATCTTGCCAAGCACCGCGCCGGCGGACGGCTCGAGGAACTTGTTGACGATGCCGAGCGAGAAGGCGCCGACCAGCGTGCCCCAGAGATTGCCGACGCCACCGAAGACCACGACCATGAAACTGTCGATAATGTAGCCGCGGCCGAGATTGGGCGAGACGTTGTCGATCTGGCTGAGCGCCACGCCGGCGATCCCGGCGATACCGGAGCCGAGCGCGAAAGTCAGCGCGTCGACCCAAGGCGTCCTGATGCCCATGGATGCGGCCATGCGCCGATTGGCGGTGACGGCACGCATCTGCAGGCCCCAGGGCGTTCGCTTCATGACGTAGAGCAGCACACCGAACACCAGCAGCGCGAACACCAGTATCCACAGCCGGTTCCAGGTGATGGCCAATTGACCGATGTCGAACGATCCCGACATCCAGGACGGATTGCCGACCTCCTGGTTCGTCGGGCCGAAGACGGTGCGCACCGCCTGCTGCAGGATCAGCGAGACGCCCCATGTGGCAAGAAGCGTCTCCAGCGGCCGGCCGTAGAGGAAGCGGATGACGCCGCGCTCGATGACGAGGCCGACCAGCGCCGAGACCAGGAAGGCGAGCGGCAGCGCGATGACCAGCGACCAGTCGAAGAGGCTCGGAAACGACGTGCGGATCACCTGCTGGACGACGAAGGTGGTGTAGGCGCCGAGCATCACCATCTCGCCATGCGCCATGTTGATGACGCTCATGACGCCGAAGGTTATGGCAAGCCCGATCGCCGCCAGCAGCAGCACCGAACCGAGCGAAATGCCGTACCAGATGTTCTGGCCGGCATCCCACAGCGCCAGCGTCGAATTGATATGGCCGATCGCGGCGGTTGCCAAGTTCTTGACCGCTCCCTGCGCGCCAGCCTCAACGGAGGTCAGCAGGGAAAGCGCATCGCGGTCGCCGCGCGCCGCGATGGCCGAGATGGCGGCGAGCTTGTCGGCTTCCGGCTTGTCGGAAACCAGAACCGACGCCGCGCGCGCCTGCACGAACATCGTCTTGACGGCTGGGTCGGTCTCAGCAGCGATCGCGGCATCGAGCGGTTCGATATTCGCCGCGTCGGGCGTCTTGAACATGGTCGCGGCGGCGGCAAGGCGCACGCTCGCGTCCTTGGCGCGCAGCGTCAGCGTCCCCAGCGCGTCGCGTATGGCGCGGCGAAGACCGTTGTTGACCTTGATCTTGGTGAGATCGGCCTTGGCGGCGTCGGCTGCTTTCTCGCCGCTCAGCGGATCGAGCAGTTCGATGCCGTCGCCCCCTTCCTTGCCGACGAAGACCTGGGAATCCGCCTTTCGGATGTAGAGGTTGCCGTCGGCGAGCGCAGAAAGCGGACGTTCGACCAAAGGATCGCCGCTCGCCGCAAGCTCGCGGACGACGGCCTCGGTGCCAGAGAAATTGGAGGCTGCCGCGAACTTGGCAATGATCGGGCGAAGATCGGCTTCGGCCGCGCTCGACGGCAGCAGGCTTGCCATCGTCAGCAGCAGCGTCAGCCAAATCGCGCGCAACAGGATCATCATCTTCCAGCGGTTCTCAAGGTTCGAGGTTTTCGCCCGGACGGGCCGAGGCCCGCCCGGGCTGCGGTCGCCGGGTCGCGGAACCACGCCGCGACCCGGCCCACCCCCTGGGAGGGTCAGTTGGTGCCCTTGCCGCCGCACTTGCCGGTGGCGACATTGAAGTTGCCGCACGACAGGGGCGCGCGCCAATCGGAGATCAGGTTCTTGGAATCGGGCAGATAGTCGGACCACTCGTCGCCCATCACCAGACCCGGGGTCTGCGAGACGGTTTCGAACTGGCCGTCGGCCTGGATCTCGCCGATCAGCACCGGCTTGGTGATGTGGTGATTGGGCATCATCGTCGAATAGCCGCCGGTGAGGTTCGGCACCGAGACGCCCACCATGGCGTCGATGACCTTGTCAGGATCGGTTGTGCCGGCTTTCTCGACCGCCTTCACCCACATGTTGAAGCCGATATAGTGGGCTTCCATCGGATCGTTGGTGGTGCGCTTGTCGTTCTTGATGAACTTATGCCAGTCGTCGATGAACTTCTTGTTCTCGGGCGTGTCGACGCTCTCGAAATAGTTCCAGGCGGCGAGATGGCCGACCAGCGGCGCGGTGTCGAGACCGGCCAGTTCCTCCTCGCCGACCGAGAAGGCCATGACAGGGATATCCTCGGCCTTGATGCCCTGGTTGCCGAGCTCCTTGTAGAACGGCACATTGGCGTCGCCGTTGACCGTCGACACGACGGCGGTCTTCTTGCCGGCCGAGCCGAACTTCTTGATCGCCGAGACCTCGGTCTGCCAGTCGGAGAAGCCGAACGGCGTGTAGTTGACCATGATATCCTCGGCCGGCACGCCCTTCGACTTGAGGTAGGCTTCGAGGATCTTGTTGGTCGTGCGCGGATAGACATAGTCGGTGCCTTCGAGCACCCAGCGCTTCACCGAGCCGCCATCGGCGCTCATCAGGTAGTCGACGGCCGGAATGGCCTGCTGGTTCGGGGCAGCACCGGTGTAGAAGACGTTGCGCTCGCTCTCCTCGCCCTCATACTGGACCGGATAGAACAGGATGTTGTCGAGCTCCGAGAACACCGGCAGCACCGATTTGCGCGAGACCGAAGTCCAGCAGCCGAACACCGCCGCGACCTTGTCCTTGGAGATCAGCTCGCGCGCCTTTTCGGCAAACAGCGGCCAGTTGGACGCCGGATCGACCACCACGGCCTCGAGCTTCTTGCCGAGCAGGCCGCCCTTGGCGTTCTGCTCTTCGATCAGCATCAGCATGACGTCCTTCAGCGTCGTCTCCGAGATCGCCATGGTCCCCGACAGCGAATGCAGGATGCCGACCTTGATCGTGTCGTCGGCCGCCCTGGCGGGCGCCGTCAGCAGGCTGGCCGCGAGAACGCCAGCCGAGAACATTTTTGTTATTGTCGAGAAACTTCCCCTCATATTGCACACTCCCAAGCTGGTTGTTTTGCATTGCAACATTGCGGTGCAAGCGACGTGCCAAACCTGACAGTCCAAAGTGCCGGGCAAAAAATCGATCAGTTACAGTTGGTTATAATTTCAACTCAAGTTTTCAACGGCCGCTTCCGCTTCAACGCGTTGTCAAATTTTGGGCTTCTGCCTCTATTTTCATCGCAATTTTCTATTGCGTGTTTTTACATCGCCGTTTGCCTTCTGCCGGCCCCGTAGTCGCACGGCGAGAGATGTCGGGAATTGAAATCTTTGCGCCGCGGGCGGCTAAGAAGTGAGGGGCCCGGTCCCTCTCGGCGGCGGGCTTTTCCTATCTGGAGCAAATTTGTAGACCGCTCGATTGGTGTCGTCGGTGACGCGAACCCATTGGGTCTCGACTCGCCGGTCCTGTACGTGGCGGCCGGTCACCCATTCAGCGGCTTCTTTAGCTGAGGCGGTCCTCGCGTAGGCAATACTGCATCCGTCCCCGACATCGTTTCAACGGTAGGGGACGGGCTCTTTTGTCGGGTCTCCTCTGATCAGTCAGCCTTTTCCAATGGGGCCGATATGCCATCCCGACGCAACAGCGCCGCCCAGCGACCGAACTTCGACAAGGGGCGAAGGTCCCAGGAGTTGTTCACCGGCGGCTTTTGTCGAGTGCCGCCGCTCGACAGGCGCGCGACAGGTGAACGAAATAGGCCCCCCTGACGCGTTTTCTGCACCCCACTACCTCCGAAGGCTCACGCGCGGCCTAGCCCGGCTTCTGTGGCAAATGGCAATGGTTCCAACATCGCCCTGCCCGATTTCACATGCCCTTCGCTTCGGCAGCGCAGACCAGCCGTCAGCGTGTTGGCGATAGAGCGTGAATTTCTCCTCGAGCGCCACGACTGCTTCGCCCTTGCTGCGTTCAGTGGCCCGCCCACCGACATGCGCGCGCCGGCCGCCGAACATTGGTCATGACGGTCCAGAACAACGTCCCGGCACTGGGCCCATCCGCCGCCAAGGATCCGACGCTATCGGAGCCGAGGAACGTCGGGGAGAATCGCAGGGACTCGGACTGCAAAGACGAGTGTCGCTGACTCGCCCCGGGCAACTCCGGCGGCTGTGCAATCGACTTTCCTTCGCGGCCGCCTAGCAGTTCGCGTCAGTCTGCGGATCGCACGCCTTGTTTTTCTGGCCCCGTGGCTTCGGATAGGCCTGAATCATTCCCACTCGATGGTGCCCGGGGGCTTCGACGTAACGTCGTAAACGACGCGATTGATGCCTTTCACCTCGTTGATGATGCGGGTGGCGGCGGCGCCCAGGAAGTTCATGTCGTAGTGGTAGAAATCGGCCGTCATGCCGTCGACCGAGGTCACAGCGCGCAGCGCGCAGACGAATTCGTAGGTGCGGCCGTCGCCCATTACGCCGACGGTCTGCACCGGCAAGAGCACGGCGAAGGCCTGCCAGATGGCATCGTAGAGGCCGGCCTTGCGGATCTCGTCGAGGTAGATGGCGTCGGCCTCGCGCAGGATCTCCAGCTTCTCGCGGGTGATGCCGCCCGGGCAGCGTATGGCAAGGCCAGGACCCGGGAACGGATGGCGGCCGATGAAGCTTTCGGGCAGGCCGAGCTCTCGGCCCAGCGCCCTCACCTCGTCCTTGAACAACTCGCGCAGCGGCTCGACCAGCTTCATGTTCATGCGTTCGGGCAGGCCGCCGACATTGTGATGCGACTTGATCGTCACCGACGGGCCGCCGGAGAAGGAGACGCTTTCGATGACGTCGGGATAGAGCGTGCCCTGCGCCAGGAAGTCGGCGCCGCCGAGTTTCTTGGCCTCTTCCTCGAACACCTCGATGAACAGGCGGCCGATGGTCTTGCGCTTCTTTTCCGGATCGCTCTCGCCTTCCAGCGCCGAAATGAAGCGGTCGGAAGCGTCGACCAGGATCAGCGGCAGATTGTAATGCTGGCGGAACATCTCCACCACGCTTTTCGCCTCGTCCTTCCGCATCAGGCCGTGGTCGACGAGGATGCAGGTCAACTGGTCGCCGACCGCCTCGTGGATCAGAAGCGCAGCGACCGAGGAATCGACGCCACCTGACAGCGCGCAGATCACCTTGCCCTTGCCGACCTGCTTGCGGATCGCCTCGACCGCCTGCTCGCGATAGGCAGCCATGGTCCAGCCCGTGCTGAGGCCGGCGATATGGTGGACGAAGTTGCTCAGCAGCCTCGCGCCGTCCGGGGTATGGACGACCTCGGGATGGAACTGCACCGCGTAAAACTTCCGTGCCTCGTCGGCAATCGCTGCGAAGGGCGCGCCGGTGGAGGTGCCGACGATCTTGAATCCTTCCGGAATGGCGGTGACGCGGTCGCCGTGGCTCATCCAGACCTGATGACGCGTGCCCCTGGCCCAGACACCGTCGAACAGCGCGCAGTCATCCTCGATCTCCAGGAAGGCCCGGCCGAACTCGCGGTGATGGCCGGCTTCGACCTTGCCGCCGAGCTGAGCGCACATCGTCTGCTCGCCATAGCAGATGCCGAGCACCGGAATGCCGGACGAAAAGACCTCGTCGGGCGCGCGGGGCGAGCCGATGTCGACGGTCGAGTGCGGGCTGCCCGATAGGATGACGGCCTTCGGCCGGATGCGGCGGAAGCCCTCCGCGGCTGACTGGAACGGAACGATCTCGCAGTAGACCCCGGCCTCGCGCACGCGCCGCGCGATCAGCTGCGTGACCTGGCTGCCGAAGTCGATGATGAGAACGGTGTCGGGATGTGTCGTCATGGCGAGCCTTTAAAGAAAGAACCGATTCGGCGCAATGGTGGCGCGTTGCGGCGTTCGGTCCTTGCCAAAACGCCTAAAGCGCGTCGCGTCGAACGGGCCTAGGCGACGAGCTTCAAGTTTCATCTGATGCATGTCGTTCTCCCAAAACCGCTGCGCACTTTTGGGCGACATGCATTAAGTAAGGCCGATCGCGCCGGACGCAATCGCCTGCTCTAGCAGACCTATCGCCGCCGCCAGCTTCTCGTCGATGACGTGCAGATACTCGGTCCAGTCGCCGACATGCCTGAGATCGGCCGCGCCGTCGGAAATACCGCGCAGGCCGATCAGCGGCACGCCGAACAGCTGGCAGGCGCGCAGGCAGGCGAAGGTCTCCATGTCGACCATGTCGGCGTCGATCGCGTCATAGGCGGTCCCGGTGACGATGGCGCCTCCGGTCGACAGCGTCGCGGTCCTGATGCCGGGAATGACGAAGGGCAGCGGCACCGTCACCGGCAGGTCGAGGAACGGCGTCGCGCCCTTCGCGAAGCCGAGCGGCGAAGCGTCGATGTCGCGGTAGCTCACCGACACGGCCTGGTAGATTTCGGTCTGTTCGAGCGTTCGGCTTCCCGCGGAGCCCAGCGATACGACGAGATCCGGCAGCGCATCCTCGGCCTTCAACGTGGCGAGCTCGGCGCCGAGGCGCACACCGGCCTCGACCGGGCCGACGCCGGTCATCAGCGGCGTGAACAGCTTTTTGAGATGCGGACCGTATTCGGCCTCGGCCGCCATGACGAAGAGGACGGATTTTTCCCCTATCCGCGCAACGCTCGCCATGGATCACCCCTCGATGCCGTCGCGGCCGACCACCGTCATCATTGTGCCGGTCATGGTGGCGATCAGCTTGGCCTCGCCATCGGCGGCGAAAGCATAGGCCTGGCCGTCGGCAACAATGATGGTGCGGCCCGGCTTGGTCACCGAGCCGCGGAACAGGAAGCGCTCGCCCTTCCCCGGTGCCAAGAGGTTGACCTTGAATTCGATGGTCAGCACGCTGGAATTCTGCGGCATCAACGAGAAGGCGGCATAGCCGCAGGCCGAGTCCAGCGCGGTCGAGATGACGCCGGCATGCAGGAAGCCATGCTGCTGGGTGAGCGAAGGGGCGTAGGGCATCTCGATCTCGATGATGCCGGGCGTGACCAGCGTCAGCTCCGCGCCGATGGTGGCCATGGCCTTCTGGCGGGCAAAGGAAGTCCTGACGCGATCCTCATAATCGGGAGCGGGTACGATCTTGGCTGCCATGGCCTTCGCCTCATTTTTGCTGGCGAAGCTTATTGCAGAGGCAGGCAGGACAGGCAATCTCTTATGTTGCAGCGCAGCAAATACCGGCTGCCCTCATGCGGCCCTGCGCAGGGCGTGGAAATAAAACCCGTCAGTGCCACTGAGCGCCGGCGACAGCGAGATGCCACCGGCTTCGCCAATACGCGCAGCGCTCTCGTGGCCGGGGAAACGGCCGTCCCAGAGCTGGCGGTGGTCGACCGGCGCAAAGTCGCCGTGGCGCTCGCGGAAGGCGGCGACCTGCTCGCCGTTTTCGGCATCGAACACCGAGCAGGTGATGTAGACGAGCAGCCCGCCGGGCTTCACGAAAGCCTGCGCCATGTCGAGGATCGCCTGCTGCTCGCCTTTGCGGGCGTCGAGCTGTCTGTCCGTCAGCCGCCACTTGGCGTCGGGGCGCCGCCGCCAGGTGCCGCTGCCGGTGCAGGGCGCATCGATCAGCACGAGGTCCATATGACCGGTGAGCGGCGCGAGTTCCGCGGGCTTGCTGACGACCTGGATGTTGCGGCTGTGCGCGCGGCGGATGCGCTCGAAGATCGGCGCCAGCCGCACCTTTTCCGCATCATGGGCGAAGACCTGGCCGCGATTGTCCATCTCTGCCGAAAGCGCC
Source organism: Mesorhizobium sp. WSM3868 (assembly GCF_002294785.1). Taxonomy (NCBI): domain Bacteria; kingdom Pseudomonadati; phylum Pseudomonadota; class Alphaproteobacteria; order Hyphomicrobiales; family Phyllobacteriaceae; genus Mesorhizobium; species Mesorhizobium sp. WSM3868. Next base: position 288,458 of record NZ_NSGB01000001.1, read on the forward strand.
AGGGTCTTGCCCCCGGCGCCCGCGCAATAGTCGAGCACCTGCATGCCTGGCTCGGCGCCGGCGAGCGCTGCTGCAAGCTGCGAGCCCTCGTCCTGCACCTCGAACCAGCCTTTCTGGAAGGCGGGCTCGGCCTGGACGTTCGGATGCCTGCCGTCGCCATTGATCGGCGGGATGCGAATGCCGTGCGGCGCGATTGCGGCAGCTGCTGCACCGGTGCCCCGGAGTTCCGCCAGCACCTTGCCGCGGTCTGCCTGCAGCGCATTGACCCTGAGGTCCAGCGGCGGGCGCATCGCGAGAGCCGCGCCCTCTTCGACCCAGGCATCGCCATAGGCGTGCTCGAGAAGCGGCGCGCACCAGTCCGGAACATCGGCCCGCACGGCAGCCGGCGCATCGGCGAGCCTGCCGGAGGCTGCCGCTTTCAGTTCGGCGGCGCTGAGCAGCGGCGGCGCGAATTTGTCGCCGTCGAGAGCGTCATTCAGCGACCGCGCCGTCTGGCCCCATTCCAGCAGCAACGCGCCGAAGCCGATGGCGCGCGGCGTCTCCTCGCCGAAGAGCCAGCCGGCCGAGCGCTTGCGGCGCAGCGCGTCGTAGACGATGTTGCCGATAGCCGCGCGGTCGCCGCCACCGGCAAAGCGGTGCGACAAGCCCCAGTCGCGCAAGGCGTCGGCCACTGGCCGATGCCGCCGGCCGATGTCTTCAAGCACTTCGATGGCCGCCGCCAGCCTTCCGCCCAGTCTCATTCCTGCTTCCGTCTATCGTTGCTTCCAGCCCTGCTCTTAGAGCCTTTCCGGCTCCGATTGAAACACTTCTCTTGCGGTGAAGCCAAAACGACCTGTCCCATGCCATCGTCCATGCAACAGGCGGAAGGTTCTTTCGCGGCAGTCGGCGGTCAGCGGATAACAAGAAAAACGCCTCGCACATCAAACTTCTCTAATGTCTTGACTGGCGAATGCAAAGCAAGACCGCTGGCTTAACACTCAGCTTTCCAAGTTTTGCCGGCAGGAATACTCTTTCGTCTGTGATTCGCGACGCGGAAAACGCGGTCTGGCGGATCCCTATGAGGAGAGGGCAATGAAGACTTATCTGGCAGAAGTTCTAGGCACGTTTCTGTTGGTGTTCATCGGCACGGCCTCCGTGGTCACGGGCGGCTTCGGCGGCGCGCTGCCGCTCGGACAGGAAGGTATCGGCCTGGCGTTCGGCATCGGCTTGATCGCCGCGGCCTATGCGATCGGCCCGATCTCGGGCGCGCATCTCAATCCGGCGGTGACGCTCGGCGTGTTCCTTGCGGGGCGGATGCCGGCGAGGGAAGTCGTGCCTTACTGGATCGCGCAGATCATCGGCGCCATCATCGCTTCGCTGGCGCTGTGGATCATCGTCACCGGTCAGGCCGGCGGCCACACCGGGGGCTTCGGCGCCAATGGCTGGGACGAGGCGAAATGGGGCATGAGCTCGGCCTTCCTGTGGGAGCTGATCGGCACCTTCACCTTCGTCACCGTCATTCTCGGCGTCACCAACGCCAAGCACATGACGGCCTTTGCCGGCCTGGTGATAGGCCTGACGCTGGCAGGGCTCCACTTTGCCATGATCCCGGTGACGGGCACTTCGGTCAATCCGGCGCGCTCGATCGGCCCGGCGCTGTTTTCGGGCGGGGCGGCGCTCGGCCAGCTCTGGCTGTTCATCGTCGCGCCACTGATCGGCGGGGCGATCGCCGGCATCGTCGCCAAGGCGGGCATCTTCGAAAAAGACTGATAGCTACTTTACCCAATGCAAAAGGCGCGGGCATGAACCCGCGCCTTTTTTTGGGAGGATGAGACCTAAAGCGTATCGCGATCTTTCAGTTTCGCTCCGTGCGCTTTAGTTTTTTTATTTGCGCATGTCTTTGTCCCGAAACCGGTTCCCACTCTCGGGAGACCTGCTTTACTTCGCGACCAGTTCGAACCGGTCGAGATTCATCACCTTCGTCCACGCCTTCACGAAGTCCTTGACGAACTTCTGCTTGGCATCCGCCGAGCCGTAAACCTCGGCCAGCGCACGCAATTGCGAGTGCGAGCCGAAGATCAGGTCGGCGCGGGTGCCGGTCCACTTGACTTGCTTGGTCTTGCGGTCGCGCGCCTCATAGACCTCATCCGAGTCTGGCTCGGAGCCGGCCGCCGGATCCCAGATGGTCGCCATGCTGAGCAGGTTGATGAAGAAGTCGTTGGTCAGCGTGCCCGGCCTGTCGGTGAACACGCCGTGCTTTGAGCCGCCATGATTGGCGCCGAGCACGCGCAGGCCGCCGACCAGCACCGTCATTTCCGGCGCCGTCAGCGTGAGGAGCTGCGCACGGTCGACCAGCATCGCTTCGACGGACATGGGCAGCCTGCCGCGGACATAGTTGCGGAAGCCGTCGGCCCTCGGCTCGAGTGCCGCGAAGGATTCGACATCGGTCTGCTCCTGCGAAGCGTCCATGCGGCCTGGCGTGAAGGGCACGTTCACCTCATTGCCGCCGTCCTTCGCGGCCTTCTCGATCGCGGCGGCGCCGCCGAGCACGATCAGGTCGGCGAGCGAGATCTTCTTCTCGCCAGCCTGCACCGCGTTGAACTCCTGCTGGATGGCTTCGAGCTTCACCAGCACCTTCGAAAGCTGGGCCGGCTGGTTGACTTCCCAGTCCTTCTGCGGGCTGAGACGGATGCGGCCGCCATTGGCGCCGCCGCGCTTGTCCGAGCCGCGGAAGGTCGAGGCCGAGGCCCAGGCGGTTGAGACCAGTTCAGGAACCGCAAGGCCGGAGGCCAGGATCTTCGCCTTCAGCGCGGCGATATCCTCTTCGCTGACCAGCTCGTGGTCGATCGCCGGGATCGGATCCTGCCAGATCAGTTCTTCCTTCGGCACGAGCGGGCCGAGATAACGCACCACCGGGCCCATGTCGCGATGGGTGAGCTTGAACCAGGCGCGGGCGAAAGCGTCGGCGAACTGATCCGGGTTCTGATGGAAGCGACGCGAGATCTTCTCATAGGCCGGATCGAAGCGCAGCGCGAGATCGGTGGTGAGCATGGCCGGAGCGTGACGCCTGGAGGGATTATGCGCGTCCGGAACCGTGCCGGCGCCGGCGCCGCCCTTCGGCGTCCACTGATTGGCACCGGCCGGGCTCTTCGTCAGCTCCCATTCGAAGTTGAACAGGTTGTCGAAGAAATTGTTGCTCCATCTGGTCGGCGTCGTGGTCCAGGTGACTTCCAGCCCCGAGGTGATGGCGTCACCGGCAATGCCGGTGGCATGTTTGCTCGACCAGCCAAGGCCCTGCGCTTCGATGCCGGCACCTTCGGGCTCCGCGCCCACCAGCGCGGCATCGCCGGCGCCATGGGTCTTGCCGAAGGTATGGCCGCCGGCGATCAGCGCCACAGTCTCTTCGTCATTCATGGCCATACGGCGGAAGGTCTCGCGGATGTCGCGGGCCGCGGCGACCGGATCCGGCTTGCCGTTCGGGCCTTCCGGGTTGACGTAGATCAGGCCCATCTGAACGGCGCCGAGATGGCCCTGCAGTTCACGGTCGCCGGAATAGCGCTGGTCGTCCAGCCACTTCGTTTCGGAGCCCCAATCGACGTCCTGCTCCGGCTCCCACACGTCGGCACGGCCGCCGGCGAAGCCGAAGGTCTTGAAACCCATCGATTCCAGCGCGACGTTGCCGGCCAGGATCATCAGGTCAGCCCAGGAGATCTTGCGGCCGTATTTCTGTTTGACCGGCCACAGCAGCCGGCGTGCCTTGTCGAGATTGGCATTGTCCGGCCAGCTGTTCAGCGGCGCGAACCGCTGCTGGCCCGCACCGGCGCCGCCACGCCCGTCGCCGATGCGATAGGTGCCGGCACTGTGCCAGGCCATGCGGATGAAGAGCGGTCCGTAATGGCCGAAATCGGCCGGCCACCAGTCCTGCGAGTCGGTCATCACATGGTGCAGGTCCTTGATCACGGCATCGAGATCGAGGCTCCGGAATTCCGTGGCATAGTCGAAATCCTCGCCCATCGGGTCCGAGAGGCTCGACTGCTGATGAAGAACGCCAAGGTCGAGCAGATTCGGCCACCAATCCCGATTGGTCCTGCCGGCGGATCCATGCGCCACGGGGCATTTGCCAGCGCTGTTGTCGTCGGTTTTCGCGTCCATCTTACTCTCCAGGGTTTTGATTTTTCCGAGATTGATTCTGCGCAGATTTCGGGGCCGGCCAGCGGCCGCGCCAATCTGGAACGATTCCAGCCTAGGCCGGCTGGGCGATAAAGACAAATTGCCTTTCCTGTTCGTTTTGATAAGCTTTCCTTATGATCGGCCTCACCGTGCGACAGATGCTTTATTTCGACGCGCTGGCGCAGACGCTGCATTTCGGCCGCGCCGCGAAGCTTGCCGGCGTCAGCCAGCCGGCGCTCTCCGCCCAGATCGCCGAAATGGAAGAGCGGCTGAACTGTCTTCTGTTCGAGCGCGGCGGCAAGACGGTGCGGATGACGGACGAAGCGCTTGTGCTGCAGCCGCGCATCGAGCGCATTCTTGCCGACATACGTGACGTCGAGACGACCGCCCGGCGCGGTCGCCCCGCGATGGAAGGCCGCTTCCGGCTGGGCATCATCCCGACCGTAGCGCCCTATCTCCTGCCGCGGGTCCTGCCGGAATTGAAGAAGCATTTCCCGGGCCTGCAGCTCGAACTGCGCGAGGCGCTGACGGCATCGTTGGTCGAGGACAATGTCTCGGGCAAGCTCGACGCTTTCATCGCCGCGCTGCCGCTCGACCATCCGGGGCTCGTCACGGAAGAGCTCTTCCCGGACCGCTTCTTCCTTGCGGTCCCCGCCGGCGATCCGGCTTTCGCCTCGCCGCCCGTGCCGCCGGAAAGCCCGGCGCTGGAACGGCTGATGCTGCTCGAGGAAGGCCATTGCCTGCGCGAACAGGCTCTGGCCGTCTGTGGCAATGTTCGACCGGTGGCGATGGCAAGCTATGGCGCCACCAGTCTCACCACCCTCTTGCAGATGGTGGCGCATGGGCTGGGCGTGACGCTGGTTCCGGAAATGGCGGCAAACGCCGCGGGCGTCATGCCGGACCTGAAGATCGTGCCGTTCCAGGAGCCGATGCCGCAGCGCATGATCTGCCTCGCATGGCGGCGCAACAAGGTGCGCCAGGACGAATGCGTGGAACTGGCAAAGATCATACGGGGATTGGATCAGGCGGTGCTGGCGGGCTGACCCTGGATTCTGAACTTTCCCAATCCCAGTTCTCAGCCAACGCCTGGTATCGGAAGCTTCTGCTGCTTACCCGAGCTAACGCTGCCCGCTTCGAAAATCCGATAGTGCGGTTCCCCAACCTCGTGTTCTCTACCCTGCGTTCGATTGCCAGCCTTTACGGCACAAATATTAGAAATACGTAGGTAAAGAACACCACAATATGAACCATTCCGGTCAGGAATGTCGTTCTTTCGGTGCTGAAGCTTACGCTGCAAATGAAAAGAGCCAGGGCCAAAAGTACCGCATCAGCCGCCGGAAGCCCAAGGGTTAACCCTCGGCCTGTCAGCAGGCTGGCGGCCGCGACCGCCGGTATCGTCAGACCGATGGTGGCGCAGGCCGAACCCATCGCAACGTTGAGGCCGCGCTGCAGCTCATTGTTGAGCGAGGCGCGAACCGCCGAAATGGCCTCCGGCATCAAAACCAGCCCGGCGATCATCGCTCCCACGATGCTGTCGGCCTGCGTCACCTGGTAGGCAACGAGCGTGTCCTCGACACCTGCGGCGACCTGCTCGGCCAGCATGACGATGCCGATCAGCCCGCTCAGCAGTAGCAGAACGCCGAGAGAAAGGCTTTCGTGAAGGGCAGTTCGCATCGAAACCCCGTGCGCCCGTTCCTGGACGAAGTCGTCCCGGTGCCGAACGGTCTGGGCGAACACGAAGCTTGCATAGAGCAGCACTGAAAGGACGCTCACAAAACCAAGCTGGCCTGCCGAAAACGTGCCTGGATCCGTCGTCTGGGTGTAGGTCGGCAGGACGAGCGTCATGACAGTCAGCGCGATCAGAACCGCGAGATACGCGCTGGTCCCTTGCCGAACGATTGCCTGCTTGCGATGACGCCAGCCGCCAAGCGTGAGACACGTACCGACGACGCCGGTGGAGATAATCATCACTGTCGAGAAAACGGATTCGCGCGCCAATGTCGGGTTGTTCTCTCCATGCAGCATCATGGAAACGATGATCGACACTTCGATTGCCGTCACGGCAAAGGTCAGCACCAACGTCCCGTACGGCTCCCCCACGCGCCGGGCCACTCCCTCGGCGTGGTCGAGCACCACGAAAATGGTGATGAACATGATCGCACTCGAAAGTGCTCCAACGACAATCCTGATGCTCAGCGAACCTTCGTCCACCGAAAGGCCGCTGGCTCTGACCGCGACAGCCATCACCAGGGCGGCCAATGGCATCGTGTAGGAAGTCACCGACCGCGCGAAACCAGTCATTGGAGCCCCTGCGTTTCCGCGAATTTAGCGGAAAAGCCTGTGGGAAACACCCCAGCCGACATCATTGCGAAGTGGACGGACCGATCGCCCGGCGTTCGACTTCTTCCGAGAAGCCGATCCGCTGCTGCCGAGGATGCTCGAGGAGTTGCGGCGCCGGCTGTTCCAGCGCACCGAAACCTCGAGATGCCGTGGTCTACGCCGTTTCCCGCCCCGGCAATCACCAACCTCAAAGCATCCGCGCCAGGACTTTACGCGTGCGTGACGTGCTCCCCCTTGCCGGTCTAGGGTGAGGCGGCTTTAGGAAACGATCGAACGGCTTCTGGCATCGACGGTGTCAATCGCCTTGCGAACCGCCGTGCAGAATTTTCGCAAAAGTTCCGGTTCGTTCCCCAGCCGCTGGCGCAGGGAGAAGGGTATCTCCAGCTGCGCTCCTTTGCCGGTCAATCCACGATTGACGATGTTCAAATCGCCGATGCCTGGAAAAATATGGTTGTCCCTTTTGGTGTTGAAGCCGGCTTCCTGGAGGCGCCGAACTATCTCTGTAATCAGCGCGGCATCCTTGCCGCCCATATAGATTGTCGAGGGATCGTCCCGATCCTGGCGACCATGGATAGCAACGACAATCGACTTCGCCCGCACCAAGTCGAGCGCGGATTCCTCGTCAAAGTTATTTGACGTTATGTGCAACTCGCGATTGCTGTGCGGCATCAGTCCTTCAAAGCAATACAGATCCAGATCGCTCCCTGCCACCGTCTCGGCAATCAGCGAGGTGCGGGGCTCGATCTTCCCACCGTGCGGGGCGAGGACGATCGCATTGCCGGTTCGAGTGCCACGCCGCACGACGATGCGATAGTCCACATTTTCGATTTTGGCGGCCTTCAGCGCCGCAAAATTTGGGAACTCGTTGTCCATAATCCCATCCAAACGCGTGGTCGGCAGTTGCGCTTCGAGCGCGTTTTGCGAAGGCTGAATATTTCCGGATCAATCCCGCCTCACGCCGTCTTCTGCGCCACCAGCCCCAGTTCCTCCACCATTGCCTCGCGCATCAGGAATTTCTGCGGCTTGCCGGTCACCGTCATCGGCAGCTCCGTGCGGAAGCGGATGTAGCGCGGCACCTTGTAATGCGCGATCTGGCCGCTGCAGAAGGCCTTGATCTCCTCAGCGGTGGCGATCTGGCCGGGCTTCAGCACGATCCAGGCGCAGATCTCCTCGCCATATTTGTCGTCGGGAATGCCGAAGACCTGCACTTCCTTGATCTTGGGGTGGCGGTAGAGGAATTCCTCGACCTCGCGCGGATAGACGTTCTCGCCACCGCGGATCACCATGTCCTTCACCCGGCCGACAATGTTGCAATAGCCCTCCGCGTCGATCGTCGCGAGGTCGCCGGTGTGCATCCAGCCGTCAGCGTCGATCGCCTCGCGGGTTTTTTCCGCGTCGTCCCAATAGCCCTTCATCACCGAATAGCCGCGTGTGCAGAGCTCGCCCGGCTCGCCGACCGCGACGGTGGCGCCATCGGCGCCGATCGCCTTGACCTCGACATGCGGATGGATGCGGCCGACCGTGGAGACGCGTTTTTCCAGCGGGTCGTCGACGCTGCTCTGGAAAGAAACCGGACTGGTCTCGGTCATGCCATAGGCAATGGTCACTTGCGCCATATGCATCAGCAACACCACCTTCTTCATCACCTCTATCGGGCATGGCGAGCCGGCCATGATGCCGGTGCGCAGGCTGGAGAGGTCGAAGCTAGAGAAATCGGCATGATCGAGCATGGCGACGAACATGGTCGGCACGCCATAAAGGCCGGTGCAACGTTCCTGCGCGACGGCTCTGAGCGTCGCGCCCGCGTCAAAACCTTCGCCCGGGAAGACCATCGTGGCGCCTTTGGTGACGCAGCCCATCGTGCCCATCGACATGCCGAAGCAATGATAGAGCGGCACAGGGATGCAGAGCCGGTCGTCGACGGTGAGCTCGATCGCCGAGGTGACGAAGCTGCCGTTGTTGACGATGTTCAAATGGGTGAGGGTCGCGCCCTTCGGCGCGCCCGTCGTTCCGCTGGTGAACTGAATGTTGATGGCGTCGCCGGGCTTCAGGCTTTCGGAGATGCGATCGAGGCTGTCATGCTCGTCGCGTCCGGCCATTGCCAGCACATCGCCGAAATTGAACATGCCGGGCGAGTTATCCTCGCCCATGCGGATGACGATCTTCAGCGACGGCAGCTTCTTTGCCTCGAGCTTGCCGGGCTCGCCCTTGGCGATCTCCGGCGCCAGCGTCTGGATCATGCCTAGATAGTCGGAGGTCTTGAAGCTGACCGCCGTGACCAGCGCCTTGCAACCGACCTTGTTGAGCGCATATTCCAGCTCGCTCAGCCGGTAGGCCGGGTTGATGTTGACCAGGATCAGGCCGATGCGCGCGGTGGCGAACTGCGTCACCAGCCATTCCCAGCGGTTGGGCGACCAGATGCCGACGCGATCGCCCTTCTCCAGGCCGAGCGCCAGGAAGCCGGCGGCCAGCGCGTCGACCGCATCCGACAGCTCGCTCCAGGTGAAGCGCTTGTCTTGGCCGACGAAGACCGCGGCATCGAGCGTGGCGTATCTGCTCACCGTATCGGAGAAGAGTTCCGGAATGGTTTTGTCGAGCAACGGCGCCGAACGGTCGCCCGAGACATGCGCCCTGCCGTCCATCGGAGCAATGAAGGTGCCATGCGTTCCGCGCCCGCGCAGATTGGTGGCGTTCATGAGCTCGTCGAGTTTGATCGCCATCGCCGTCTCCTCCCGGGATGAGCCAGCCTATCAGCCTGCCGGGACGGTGGAAACCCGCCGAAGGTACCGGTTAAGCGACCAGCGCAGCCATCTTCGCTGCGATGCCACGCAACTGTGCCTCATCGGCCGCGTCGCGCACCTTCCTGGAAGCAACGAGACAGGCCTGCGACTTCAGGATTATCCCATCGCTCAGCACCTTGAGATGGTTGGCGCGCAGCGTCGAGCCGGTGGTGGTGATGTCGACGATGACGTCGGCAAGGCCGGCCGCCGGTGCGCCTTCGGTGGCGCCGAGGCTTTCGACGATGCGGTAGACCTGGATGCCGTGCTTCAGCGAAAAGAACTGCTGGGTCAGCCGCCAGTATTTGGTGGCAATCCTGAGCCGCCGGCCATGACGCTGGCGGAAATCGGCGGCGACATCATCGAGATCGGCCATGGTATCGACGTCGAGCCAGATATCCGGCACCGCCACCACGACATCGGCATGACCGAAGCCCAGACGGGCGACGATCTCGGCGCGCGCTTCCCAGTCGGCGAGGTTTTCGCGCAGCAGATCCTCGCCGGTGATGCCGAGATCGACCGCGCCCTGGCCGATCTCGCCGGCGATCTCGGACGCGGAGAGGAAGGCCACTTCGACATTGTCGAGGCCCTCGATCCGGGCGCGGTATTTGCGGTCGTCCTCGGGCAGAGTGACCGCCAGTCCGGCCTTGGCCAGGACTTCAAGCGACTGCTCCTTGAGACGGCCCTTGGATGGGATCGCCAGCGTGATCATCGCGTGGGCTCCCGCAGTGCTTCGATGCGGTCGAGCCACACCGAGAAGCCGACGCCGGGGATAGGCTTCTTCGCGCCGAGCAGCGTCAGCAGCCGGTCGTAACGACCGCCGCCCACCAGCGGACGGTCGCCACCCTGGGCAGCAATCTCGAAGACGAGACCGGTATAGTAATCGAGCGGACGGCCGAAGGCGGCGTCATAGCGGATCTTTTCGACCGGCAGGCCATGCGCCGCGATCGCCTCGGCGCGGGCGGCGAAATTTTCGAGCGCCGCGCCAAGGGACAGGCCGGCAGCGGCGGCGAATTTTTCCAGCGCCTCAGTTGCTCCGCCCAGCGCGACGTCGATCTCGAGAAATCCTTTCAACGCCGAGAACGCCTCGTCGGACAGCCGCACGCTGCGCAGTTGCGCCTTCTCGATCAACCGCCGCGCGATGTCGGCCGGGGCGCGGCCCGAGGAGGCCGACAGCCCGGCCTCTTCCATGCCGGCGGCGATATAAGCGGCGAGGCCGTCGGTATCGCTGTCGAGCACCAGCAAGGCCACCGGACCCGACAGCTGGCTGTTGCGCGGCGGATTGGCGAGGTCGGCAAGGGCCGCTTCCAGCATCGACGCCGAGCCGAAGGCGCGGGCGAGGCGCATGCGCCAGCCACGCGGCAGGCCGAGCGCGGCCAGCACCGCCTCGAACAAGGTCTGGTCGCCGAGCGTGATGGCGAGCGGCACGCTGGGCAGCACCAGCGAGAGCAGCGCGTGCGCGTCGGCCAGCGAGCGCGCGTCAGCGGCGGCGGTATCACGATCGCCGAGATCCTCGATACCGGCCTGGAAGAACTCGTTGCCGCCCTCGCGGCGCTGTCGGAACACTTCGCCGAGATAGGAATAGCGCCGCGGCGTGCCCGCCTGGCTGGCAATGTGGTCGAGGCAGACCGGGATGGTGAATTCGGGCCTGAGGCACAGCGTCTTGCCGGTCTCGCTCTCGGTCAGAAAGATGCGGCGGCGCAGATCCTCGCCCGCCATATCGAGGAACGGATCGGCCGGCTGCAGCACCGCCACCTCGACCGCGTGGGTGTCGCGCGCGGCGAAGAGTTTTGCGACGTCGGCGGCGATGGCGGGATAGCGGGAAGTCATAAAGCGCCACCTCCCCTTCTCCCCTTGTGGGAGAAGGTGGATTGGCGCGCAGCGCCGAGACGGATGAGGGGTGCTGGGCGGAATGAGACGCTGGCGCTCCCTGGAACACCCCTCATCCGACCGAGCTTCGCTCGGCCACCTTCTCCCACAAGGGGAGAAGGAGAGGTTGGCGCCCTACTTGCCACGTGCCCGCTCCTCGGCCTGCGCTGCCAGGATCTTCTTCACCTCGGCGACCAGCTCGCTCTCCGCCACCGTCACCTGCGCCGGGCGCGCGGCGCGCCATTCGGCGTTATCGGTGATCTCGGCCGACAGGCGCGCGCCTTCGATGAGGTCCTTGATCTGCACCTCTCCCTTGACGCGCTCGTCGCCGCCCTGGATGACGGCGATCGGGCTGCCGCGGCGGTCGGCATATTTCAGCTGCGCCTTCATGCCGGCGCCGCCGAGATACATCTCCGAGCGAATTCCGGCGGCGCGCAGATCGGCGACCATCTTCTGGTAGCGGCCGAGGCTTTCCGTATCCTTGTCCATGACCAGAACGACGACCGGAGCAATGACGTCGGAAGTGTCGAGCTTGCCGAGGTTCTTCAGCGCCGTCATCAGCCGCGAGACGCCGATCGAGAAGCCGGTCGCCGGTACCGGCTCGCCGCGGAAACGCGAGACCAGCCCGTCATAGCGGCCGCCGCCGCCGACCGAGCCGAAGCGCACGATCTGACCTTCGTCGTTGGGGATCTCGGCCAGCAGCTCGGCCTCGAAGACCGGGCCGGTGTAATATTCGAGGCCGCGCACGACGGAGCGGTCCATCGCAACGCGGTCCTCCCCATATCCTGCAGCCCTGACCAGAGCTTCAATCGTTGCAAGTTCGCCGACGCCTTCCTGATACACGGCGTTGGCACCGACGGTGGAATCCTGGCCAGCCTGTCCGTTCCTTGCCGTTGCGAGAAGAACCGCTTCGGCCTGCGCGTCACTCAGCCCCGCGCCCTTTGCGAAATCGCCTTCGCCTTCCTTGCCGCCATCCCATCGTCCCGGGCCAAGCAGCAGCCTCACGCCTTCCGGCCCGAGCTTGTCCAGCTTGTCGATGGCGCGCAGCACCGTCAGCCTGCGCCCGGCATTCTCCTCACCGCCAAGCCCAATCGCCTCCAGCACCCCGTCCAGCACCTTGCGGTTGTTGACGCGGATGACGTAGTCGCCGCGCTTGATGCCAAGCGCCTCCATCACGTCGGCCATCATCATCGCCATCTCGGCGTCGGCGGCGACGCCCGGCGTGCCGATCGTATCGGCGTCGAACTGCATGAACTGGCGGAAGCGGCCAGGGCCCGGCTTCTCGTTGCGGAACACCCAGCCGGACCGGTAGCTGCGATAGGGTTTCGGCAGGCGGTCGTAATTCTCGGCGACGAAGCGCGCCGTCGGCGCCGTCAGGTCGTAGCGCAGCGACAGCCACTGGTCGTCATCGTCTTGGAACGAGAAGACGCCTTCGTTCGGCCGGTCCTGGTCGGGCAGGAATTTGCCCAGCGCGTCGGTGTATTCGATCATCGGCTGGTCGACCGGCTCGAAACCGTAAAGCTCATAGACCGAGCGTATAGTCGCCATCATCTTCTCGACGGCGCGAATGTCTTCTGCGCTGCGGTCGGCAAAACCGCGCGGCAGGCGCGCTTTCGTCTTTTCCGATTTGTCGGCCATGGATGGGTCTTTTCGCTATGTGAACGCTGACTTATTTCGAGCGGGCGTGTCCTAGACGATACCGCCTTGGGCGGCAAGGGTTGGCGCCTTCCCTTCTCCTTGTGCGAGAAGGAAAGGCCGCGCCTTCGAAACAAAACGGCGCCAAGAACGAAACAATCGCGTCACCGGCGCGGCATGCTGCCGACACAATCGAGGACCATATAAGCGCGCCGAAATAAGGGTTCCGGCCATGACGACCACGGAAGACATCATCGAGAGCAAGCCGGTTGCCAAGCTCCGGCCGGCCGGCAGCGCCACCCCCAAGCCGGCGCAGCAGCCTGCAGGGCCGTTCGAGGTCGTGGCGGAAGCCCACAAGCCGACGGTGCGCGACGCGCTGGTGACCGGACTGCTGGTGATCTACCCGGCCTTTGCGGCCGTGGCGGCCATCATCGCCGGGCTGTTTCTGACAAGCGCCGGCAGCCTCTGATCTTCCCCCACCCTCACGATGTGCGGACGCGTAGCGTCGGAGGCGATGAGCTCGGTTTTGCGACCCGACCCGCGCCTTCGGCGCGACCTGCCCACAAGGGGGCCATAAGGGGCAGGTAGAAGTGACGCTATTTCGGTCTCTTGAACCTCTGCCGCTCGGCCTCCACCTCTGCCCGGCAGACACAGCCTTCGAGATGGTCGTTGACCAAGCCCATCGCCTGCATAAAGGCGTAGACGGTCGTCGGGCCGACGAAGCTCCAGCCGCGCTTCTTCAGTTCCTTCGAGATCCGGACCGAGACCGCCGTCGTCGGATTGGCGCGCAGATGGGCGAGGTCGACAACCGTCGGCCGCTCGTCAGGCCCCGGCTCGAACTTCCAGAACCAGGCGGCCAGCGAGCCGAATTCATCGGCCATTTCACGGGCGCGCCCGGCGTTGTTGATGGTCGAGACGATCTTGCCGCGATGGCGGATGATGCCGACATTGCCGAGCAGACGCTCGACATCCTTGTCGGTGAACGCCGCCACCTTGTCGAAGTCGAAATTGGCGAAAGCCTCGCGGAAATTCTCGCGCTTGCGCAGGATGGTCAGCCAGGAGAGACCGGACTGGAAACCTTCGAGGCAGATCTTTTCGAAGAGCCGGCGATCGTCCGCTACGGGCCGGCCCCATTCATGGTCGTGATAGTGCAGATAGTCCGGCAGATTGCCGTGCCAGAAGCAGCGCGTGATACCGTCGGGGCCGTCGAGCAGGCCGGCATGTTCTTGTTCCATTGTCGGAAATCCGTCCGTTAATGCGCCAAAGCGTCGGTTTTACGGTGGCTTTACCAGATTCCTGAACCGGCCGGTAACCACACCACAAAGTTTACTGACAAGTCGGCATTTTACGCATTTCGATTCATGTTTTGCTTGCCGCTCAGCGCCAAGGATCGCCACGCCGAGGCCTCTTCCCTGCCCTCGGACGAGTTCGACGATCAAGGTGCGTTCCGATGAAGACAGCGTTCACTTTCGTGCTCGGCGCAGCCGCGGTGCTTGCCGCCGGCGCGACGACCTCTTTCGCCAATGACCGTTATGCCGACAGGCCGCCCGTGATAGTGAGCCCCGACCTTTCAGCGCCTTGGGTGCTGCAGCTCGGCCATGCGCCAGGGATCGTGCGCCCGAGCCGCCAGGCGACCCAGCAGCCGCTGCGGCGGCTTTTCCAGGCGCAGCCCGACCAGCAGCGCACCGCAGCCGTGCGGCAGCCTGCCAAGCGCATGGTGATGCGGCCACAGATCAACCCGATCTACCTGCCTCAGGAAGTCGCCTATGACGGGCCGCAGAAGCCGGGCACGATCGTCATCGATACCCACCAGAACTTCCTTTATCTGGTCGAGAAGGACGGCAAGGCGCGCCGTTACGGCGTCGGCACCGGCAAGCCCGGTTTCGAATGGTCGGGCACGCACAAGATCACCGACAAAAAAGTGTGGCCGGACTGGCGCCCGCCGGCGGCGATGATCGCCCGCGAGGCGGCCAAGGGCCGCTACCTGCCGACCTATCTGGCCGGCGGCATCGAGAACCCGCTCGGCGCGCGCGCGCTCTATCTCGGCACCACGGAATACCGCATCCACGGCACCAACCAGCCCTGGACGATCGGCGGCGCGGTGTCCTCCGGCTGCATCCGCATGCGCAACGAGGATGTTGTCGACCTCTACGAGCGCGTCAATGTCGGAACAACCGTCGAGGTGATATAGTAATTGCGAATCAGCCGGTTAGGCGGCGCTGAGCAGTTTTGGCGCTTGCTGTTGCCCTCAAGCCATAGCGCGCCTTTGATAGACATGCTTAGACTGGCATCGAGTTAACGGGGGACGGGCCGTGTGGGGATACGGCCAGTCACGAAAGGGCAGCACGGGAGACCGCGCTGCCCTTTTCGTTTCAAGCCCGTCAACGGGTCGCCCCGGAAGCAGCATGCTTCGCATTCGGGGCTGATTTCCCGGCGCACCTCTGCTATTGCAGCGCACAATCTTGGTTTTACGCAATTCCGGACGGAAAACCGCCCTTCTGGAGTTGCTCCAGAAGGCAGAGGTTCCACCTATGACCCGGTCCGACGACAGCCGCTATCTCAGGGGCGGTCCGGTCGCCCAGCGCATCATCGCTTCGGTACGCGAGGAAGCGGCCATCGCCACAGCGGAAGGCTTCCCGTCGAAGCTGGTCTCGATCACCGTCGGCGACACCGACGCGGTCGACGTCTATGTGCGCAACCAGCGCGCCAAGGCCGGGCTTGCCGGCATCGGCTTCGAGGAACGGCGCTTTGCCGCCGACATCACGGCGGGCGAGCTGGAAGCCGCCATTCACGGCCTCAACGCCGATCCGCGCGTCACCGGTATCATCATCCAGCGGCCGGTGCCGGCGCATATCCCGATCAAGACGCTGCAAGCGGCGGTGCACCCGCTGAAGGACGCCGAGGGCATGCATCCGGCCTCGATCGGCAACATCGTCTACAACCAGCTCGACCTCGCGCCCTGCACGGCGGCCGCATCGGTCGAACTGCTCAAAGAGACCGGCCTCGACCTGAAAGGCCTCGAGGTGGTGGTGGTCGGCCATTCCGAGATCGTCGGCAAGCCGATCGCCTTTCTGCTGATGAGCGAGGGTGCGACAGTGACAGTGTGCCATCACATGACGCGCTCGGTGGCGGCGCATGCGCGGCGCGCGGACGCGCTGTTCGTCGCCGTCGGCAGGCCGCGACTGATCAAGGCCGAGATGGTGAAGCCCGGCGCCTGCGTCATCGACATCGGCATCAATTCCGAGATCGGCCCGGACGGCGAGAGCCGCATCGCCGGCGATGTCGACACCGAGAGCGTCAAGGAGGTCGCTTCCTGGATCACGCCGGTGCCGGGCGGCGTCGGCCCGCTGACGGTGGCGATCCTGCTGCGCAACACCATGGTGGCGCTCAACCGTCAGCGCGCGCTCTACCGCGCGACCTACGGTGTGGCGGACCAGCTGGCGGCTGAGTAGCTATTCGGGGGCGACCAGGCTTTTCTCGGAAACGCCTTCCGGCTTCGGACCGCCATAGGCCCAGTCGAGCAATTTTATCGTGTGCACCACCGGCAGCTTCGCCGCGGACGCGATCTGTGTGATGCAGCCGATATTGCCGGTGGCCACCAACGAGGCCCCGGTCGCCTCGATATTTTTCACCTTGCGGTCGCGCAGCTTGGCCGAAATGTCGGGCTGCAGGATGTTGTAGGTGCCGGCCGAGCCGCAGCAGAGATGCCCCTCGCGCGGCTCGCGCACGACGAAGCCCGCCTTGGCCAAAAGCTCCTTCGGCTGACGGGTGATCTTCTGGCCGTGCTGCATCGAGCAGGCGGAATGATAGGCGACGATCGTGCCCGGCTTGCGCACCGGCTCGGGCAGGTCGAGGGCAGCGAGATATTCGGTGATATCCTTAGCCAGCGCCGAGACACGAGCCGCCTTTTCCGCGTAGGCCGGATCGAGACGCAGCATGAAGCCGTAATCCTTGATGGTGGTGCCGCAGCCGGACGCGGTGATGATGATGGCGTCGAGCCCGCCCTGGTCGATTGCGCGCATCCAGGCGTCGACATTTTGCCTGGCCGAAGCCAATGCCTGATCCTCGCGGCCCATGTGATGCACCAGCGCGCCGCAGCAGCCCTCGCCTTCCGGCACCACGACCTCGACGCCGAGCCGCGTCAGCAGCGAGACGGTCGCCTCGTTGATGGCGGGATCGAGCACCGACTGGGCGCAACCGGTGAGGATGGCGACGCGGCCGCGTTTCGTGCCCTGCCCCGCATGCACCCCGGGTGAGGCGATCGGCGATGCCGGCGGGGTCGACGACGGCGCAAGCTTCAGCATGGCGGCGACCGGCTTCAGGGTCGGCAGCTTTTCCAACAGGCCGATCAATGGCCGGCCGAGTCCGGCGAGCTTCAGCGCGGCGCGGAAGCGGCCCGGATAGGGCAGCACGAAAGCCAGCATGGCGCGGGTCAGCCGGTCGAGCAGCGGCCGTCTGTAGGTCTGCTCGATGTGGGCGCGGGCATGATCGACCAGATGCATGTAATTCACGCCTGACGGGCATGTCGTCATGCAGGCAAGGCAGGAGAGGCAGCGGTCGATATGGGTGACGATCTCCTTGTCCGCCGGCCGGCCGTTCTCCAGCATATCCTTGATGAGATAGATGCGGCCGCGCGGCGAATCCAACTCGTTGCCGAGCGTTACATAGGTCGGGCAAGTCGCGGTGCAGAAGCCGCAATGCACGCATTTGCGCAGGATCTTCTCCGATTCCGCGACATGCGGGTCAGCGAGCTGCGCGGCTGAAAAATTGGTCTGCACGAAAAATGTCCTTATCGTCTAAGCATGATCTTTTCCGCAGACCGGTTTCCACGTTGCTGGATCATGCTCTCATTGACCGAGAAGCCAGCTTCGCGGGTCCCTGATCGGCTCGCCACGCTGCAGCGCCTGCAGGCCGAGAATGCAGCGGACGATGAACCAGACGGCAACCGCAAACATCAGCAGGAAGCCGATCGCGAGCATCATCAGGACCACCGAGATCAGCGCGTAGAGAAGGCCGATCCAGAACGTCCTGATCAGGAATGTGTAGTGGCTTTCGACATAGCCGCCCGCCTTGCCGCGATTGATGTAGGCAAGCACGATTCCGATAATGCCGGTGACGCCGACGACAAGGCTGGCGAGATAGAGAATGTAGATGACCAGCGCGTTGGTCTGGCCCGGCTCAAGCCAGCGATCGGTCTGGCGCGAGCCGCTGCCCGGGCCTGGATTGGCATTGCTCATGGTGCTGCTCCCTCCGTTGACAGAGAAAGAGTAGCAGAGCTGGAAGTAGGCGCCATGCGGCCGGGGTTGAGAATGTGCTTCGGGTCAAACTCGGCCTTCACCCGCGCGGAAAGCGCCGCCAGATGCGGCGGTTGCGGTTCGAAAACGGGGAGCGCCGCGCGATGCGAGGCAGACGCGCGCACCAGGGTCGCGTGGCCGCCGCCATATTTGCGGATTAATCCGCGCAGCAGCTCCGCCTCCGGGTCGTCCTCGCGCATCGAGAGCCATACCAGCCCGCCCTGCCAGTCGTAGAAGGCGTCGGCCGCTGCCTGCATGCGCAGCGCCATCACCATGTGATGCGCCTCAGACGGCGGCATCGAGACGCGCCAGACCGGCCCTGCGCCGCCATCGGCAAAAGGCACGCAGTCGCGGATGTCGCGCCAGATCGCCTTCGACGCTTCGCCGGCAATTTCCTGCAGCGGGCCGGCCTTGCTGAGCAGGTTTCGCAATGCCTCCGTACGGTAGACGACCGAGGGGCCAAAGCCTTCGACGCGCAGCAGCGTCGCGGCATCGCTGCCGAGATGGCCGGCGGCGACGCGCGCGGTGATCCGCTCGGGCAGGTGCGCGGCGCTCGAGACCTCGGCGCTGGAGCCCAGCGCCATAGCCGCAACGGCAGCATCGTCGAGCAGGCCTCGAATGGCCAAAGTCACCTCGGTTTCCGCCGCCGGCAGCACCTTGAAGGTGACGTCGGTCAGCACGGCAAGCGTGCCCCAGCTCCCCGCCATCAGCTTGGAAAGGTCGTAGCCGGTGACGTTCTTGACGACCCGGCCGCCCGACTTGAAGGCTTCGCCGCGGCCGGAAACCGCCGATATGCCGAGAATGTGGTCGCGTGCCGCACCCGCCTTGAGCCGGCGCGGACCGGACAGGTTCGAAGCCAGCACGCCGCCCAGCGTTCCCTTACCCGGCTCGCCGCCGAGCAGCGGCCCGTAATCCATCGGCTCGAAGGCGAATTGCTGGCCGTTCTCGGCAAGCAGTTTTTCGACTTCGGCGAGTGGCGTGCCGGCGCGTGCCGAAAGCACCAGCTCGGCCGGCTCGTAGAGCGTGACGCCGGTGAGCGTCGACAGGTCGAGCGTATGCTCGGTCTGCAGCGGCCGGCCAATGCCGCGCTTGGAGCCATGGCCGAGGATTTCGAGCGGGCTTTCCTCCGCGGCGGCCCATTGGATGGTGGAGAGGACCTCGGCGGGGGTGGATGGGGTGAAGGTGGTCATTGCAATCTCCGGTTCCTCCCCCCGCGAAGCGGGGGCGAGGAACCCAGGTTCTGAGACGTTCCCATCAAAACCTCGGAATGTCCGGAAACGCCACCTGGCCCCGATGCACGTGCATGCGGCCGAGCTCGGCGCAGCGGCGGAGCTGCGGGAAGACCTTGCCGGGGTTGAGCAGATGGCTGGGATCGAAGGCGCATTTGACGCGCATTTGCTGGTCGAGATCGGTCTGGTTGAACATTTCGGGCATCAGATCGCGCTTCTCGACGCCGACGCCATGCTCGCCGGTGAGCACGCCGCCGACCTCGACACACAGCCGCAATATTTCGGCGCCGAAACTCTCGGCCTTGTCGAGCTCCCCCGGCACGTTGGCGTCGTAGAGGATCAGCGGGTGCAGGTTGCCGTCGCCGGCGTGGAAGACGTTGGCGACCCCCAACCCGTATTTTTCGGAGAGATCGCGCATGCCGGCGAGCACCCTCGGCAGCTCCTTGCGCGGGATGGTGCCGTCCATGCAGTAATAGTCGGGCGAGATGCGGCCGACGGCCGGGAAGGCCGCCTTGCGTCCGGCCCAGAAGCTCAGCCGCTCCTGCTCCGACTGCGATATCCGGCAGGTGGTCGAGCCATTGCGATAAGCGATCGCCTCTACGAGACCGATCAGATGATCGACCTCGACGCTCGGCCCGTCGAGCTCGACGATCAGCAGCGCCTCGACATCGAGCGGATAGCCGGCATGGACGAAATCCTCGGCCGCGTGGATCGCCGGGCGATCCATCATCTCCATGCCGCCCGGGAT
This sequence comes from Mesorhizobium sp. WSM3868, assembly GCF_002294785.1. NCBI lineage: Bacteria > Pseudomonadati > Pseudomonadota > Alphaproteobacteria > Hyphomicrobiales > Phyllobacteriaceae > Mesorhizobium > Mesorhizobium sp. WSM3868. The sequence continues at coordinate 308,499 of NZ_NSGB01000001.1, forward strand.
GATGCCGGCGCCGATGATGTCGGCGACGCATTGGCCGCCCTGCTCGCTGGTCGGAAAGCCGATCAACAGCGCGCGTGCCGTCTCCGGCTTCTTCAGGATGCGCACCGTCACCTCGGTGACGACGCCGAGCAGGCCTTCCGAACCGGTCATGACGCCGAGCAGGTCATAGCCTTCCTGATCGAGATGGCTGCCGCCGAGCCGCACCACCTCGCCATTCATCAGAACCATCTGGATGCCCAGCACATTGTTGGCGGTAAGCCCGTATTTCAGGCAATGCACGCCGCCGGAATTCTCCGCGACATTGCCGCCGATCGAGCAGGCGATCTGGGAGGATGGATCGGGGGCGTAGTAAAAGCCCTCGTGCTCGACGGCGGTGGTGATGCCGAGATTGGTGACGCCCGGCTGGGCGACGACGACACGGTTCGGATAGTCGATCGCGAGGATGCGGTTGAAGCGGCTCATCACCAGAAGCACGGCATCTTCGAGCGGCAGCGCGCCGCCCGACAGCGACGTGCCGGAACCGCGCGGCACGACGGGGATGTTGCGCTCGTTGCAATATTTCATCACGCGGGAGACCTGCGCCACCGTCTCGGGCAGCACGACGACGAGCGGCAGTTGGCGGTAGGCGGTCAGGCCGTCGCTCTCGAAGGCGCGCATCTCGGTGGCCGTGTCGACAACGCCCTCGCCTGGCACGATGATGCGCATGTCGGCGACGATCTCGGCGCGCTTGCGCAGCGTCCCGGCATCTGGCTTGGGCATGGCAAGGCCGGACATCGACGCCTCCTCCACTCGACTGGTCAAAATCTTTTACCAGCCGGGAGCATTCCTTGCAAACGCTGCTTTGGTCGAAATCGGATGGCGAACGACGGCCGAGCTTTCGCAGCGGCAATCTGCCGCTGGCTTCTGCCCGCTTGAGGGACCCTCGAGGGGAGATGGCCGCGAAGCGGTCAGGGGTTCGCCTCACGTAACCGCCGGCTCGTCTGGCGTCGAGGAAGATCCTGGAACTTATCGCGCCGCGGCCCTCTGTTGTCTTCCGGAAATCCCCCGCTCGATGGGAGGTTTACTCGCCCGGATGCTTGGCCGGCTCGGAGTGCAACTTGCGCACGCGGCGCATGCCCCACCAGACGAGCAGGATGGCGACCGGCACCGAAGCCGCGGTGACGACTTCCGGCGCGAAGGCATGGCCGAAGCTCGACGCGCCTTTGGCGACATAGCCGATGAGGCCGACGACATAATAAGAGACGGCAGCGACGGAGAGGCCTTCGACCGTCTGCTGCAGGCGCAACTGCAGCCTGGCGCGATTGTTCATCGAGGCCAGCAGGTCGCGGTTCTGCTTCTCGACGTCGACATCGACCCAGGTGCGCAGCAACGTGGTGGCGCGGGTGAGTTTTCGCGAGAGGTTCGCCTGGCGCTCCTCCACCGAGCGACAGGTTCGCATCGCCGGCGCCATGCGCCGCTGCAGGAAGCCTGCCCAGGTGTCGTAGCCCTGTACCGATTCCTCATCCAGCGCCTCCAGGCGCTCGCTGACGATGCCGTCATAGGCGCGGCTGGCGCCGAAACGGTAGAGGCTGGATGCCGCATCGGCCTCCAATTCGGCGGCAAGTTCGGTGAGGTCGGCGAGCAAGGTCTGGCTATCGCGGGTCTCGACCGCCTTCATTTCAAGCGTCGTCTGCGCCAGCCGGTCCTCGATGCGGCGGGCGCGACCAGACAGCGTCAGCGCCAGCGGCAGGCCAAGCATGGCGAGCGTCCGGTAGGTCTCGATGTCGATCAGCCGTTGCGACAAGGCGCCGGTGCTGGCCGGCGTCAGGCCGCGGTCGAGCACCAGCATGCGGGTCAGCCCGTCACCATCCTGGCGAAAGTCGGTGACGATGGCCGCCGCACCGCGCTCGACCAGCGAATAGCAGAGGCTGGTCGGGTCAAAGCCGGCGATCAGCTTCTCGCTCGCCTGCGTCCATTTGCGGATTTCGAGCCGGATGCCGGAGATCACCGTTCCCGGCGGCGAGAAGCCGTTGCCGAAGGGCGAGTCCTCCTGGCCCCGGCTGCTTTCGGCCAGCGGCCCTTCCCAGAGATAGGTCGAGAACTCCGTGTGCCGTTCCCAGCGCAAGGTGCCCTTGCCCCATTTCATGGCATGGTGGCGGGCATGGCGTTCGGGCGCTGCGATGCCCAAGCGCCGCGACAGGTCCGACAGCACGGCAAGGTCGACGGCCGAGCCGCCCTCGGTCATGAAGGAGAGTTGGATGAGCACGCGCGGCTTCTCGACCAGCGGGTGCGGACGAGCATGGACCTCGCCTAGCGCGCCGGGGCGACCCTCATGGGCCGGAAAGCCCATGACGCTGCCCTGGGCACGCGGCTGGAATTCGAGATTGGCGTCCGACACGGCTGGTCCCCCTGGTTTCGACCCTTCGTGCAATCGCGTTGTCTTGCGGCAATCGGCAGGGGCCGTAAACAGCAAATTTCAGCTGCAGCCGATTCACAGAGCCGCCGGGGAGTCAACCTGATTCGGCGAATTGGATAAATAATTTGACCAGTTGGCGACGGAGGCTTAGATCTGCGCGACATCCATTCCGTTTCCAGGCGCGCTTCCATTGAGCGATATCTTCTCCAGGATCGAGCATTCGCGCACCGCCGAAGAGGTGGTGCAGCAGATCGAGAGCCTGATCCTCGAGGGCGTGCTGCGCACCGGCGACCGGCTGCCGGGCGAGCGCGAGCTGGCGCGTCAGTTCGACGTGTCGCGGCCGATCCTGCGCGACGCGCTGAAGGCGCTGGAAGGACGCGGGCTGCTGACCACCAGACCGGGCGGCGGCACGCATGTCGCCGACGTCATCGGCCAGCTTTTCACCAAGCCGGTGACCGATCTGATCTCGATGCACCGCAAGGCGGTGACCGACTATCTGGAATACCGGCGCGAGGTCGAGGCAATCGCGGCCGAATACGCGGCGCGGCGAGCGACGCCCGAGGATCTGGCGCTGCTCGACCGCATCATGGCGCGCATGGACGAGGCGCACCGTACCGGCGACTTCGACGACGAGGCGGAAATCGACGTCGAATTCCACCACGCGGTCTGCGAATGCGCGCACAACATCATCCTCCTGCACACGCTGCGCTCCTGCTACCGGCTGCTCTCCGAGGGCGTGTTCCAGAACCGGTTGCTGGTCTTCACCGTGCCCGGCGCGCGCGAGGCGTTGCTTGAGCAGCACCGGGCGATCCACGCCGCGATCAAGGCGGCGGATCCTGCCGCCGCCCGCAAGGCGGCGATGGACCACATTACCTATGTCGAGCGCTCCATGGCTGAGGCCGAGCGCAGCGGCGACTGGCAGCGCGTGTCACGGCTGAGGCTCAGGCAGCGCTCGGAAGCCGGCGACATCGAACCCACACGCAAACGCTCCTAAGCACTGATCACGCGGGGACTACCATGAGCGACATCCTCACCATCGCCGACCTCAAGGACATGGCGCGCCGCAAGGTGCCGAAGATGTTCTTCGACTATGCCGATTCCGGCGCCTGGACGGAGAGCACCTATCGGGCCAACGAGGAGGACTTCGGCAAGATAAAATTCCGCCAGCGCGTGCTGGTCGACATGAGCAACCGCTCGCTGGAATCGACCATGATCGGTGAGAAGGTGGCGATGCCGGTGGCGTTGGCACCGACCGGGCTGACCGGCATGCAGCATGCCGACGGCGAGATGCTCGCGGCGCAGGCGGCTGAGGAATTCGGCGTGCCGTTCACGCTGTCGACTATGAGCATCTGTTCGATCGAGGATGTCGCCTCGGTGACCAAGACGCCGTTCTGGTTCCAACTCTACGTGCTGCGCGACAAGGATTTCGTCCTCAATCTCATCGACCGCGCTAAGGCGGCGAAATGCTCGGCGCTGGTGCTGACGCTTGACCTGCAGATCCTCGGTCAGCGTCACAAGGACGTGCGCAACGGGCTGTCGGCACCGCCCAAGATGACGCTCGCCAACATCATCGATCTGGCCCTCAAGCCGCGCTGGTGCCTGGGGATAGCGGGCACGCCGCGCCGCACCTTCCGCAACATCGTCGGCCACGCCAAGGGTGTCGGCGACGTTTCTTCGCTGTCGTCCTGGACGACGGAGCAGTTCGACCCGCAGCTGTCCTGGAAGGATGTCGCCTGGATCAAGGAGCGCTGGGGCGGCAAGCTGATCCTGAAGGGCATCCTCGACAAGGAGGATGCGTTGATGGCGGCCGAGACGGGAGCCGACGCGATCATCGTGTCCAATCATGGCGGGCGGCAGCTCGACGGCGCCGCCTCCTCGATCTCGGTGCTGGAAGAGATCGCCGACGCTGTCGGCAATCGGATCGAGGTGCATATGGATGGCGGCATTCGCTCGGGTCAGGACGTGCTCAAGGCGCTCTGCCTCGGCGCCAAGGGCACCTATATCGGCCGGCCGTTCCTTTACGGACTCGGCGCGATGGGCAAGGCGGGCGTCACCAAGGCGCTGGAGATCATCCGCAAGGAGATGGACATCACGCTGGCGCTGTGCGGTAAGCGTCTGGTAACCGACATGGGCAAGGACCAGCTGCGGCGCTAGGGGCTTATTCACCGATCCGCCCTAGTTTCCCGTGATGACAGACACGGGAAGACGTCGCCTTGACTGAAGCCGGCATCCACTATCTCGACGCGCGCGGGCCGAAAGGCATACGCATCTATGCCATCGGCGACGTGCATGGCCGTCATGACCTGCTCGCCGCCATGCACAGCCGGATAGCAAGCGATCTGGAGTACGGACCAAAGTCCGATTGGCGCATCATCCATCTCGGCGATTATGTCGACCGCGGACCGGACTCGAGGAACGTCATCGAATTCCTAATCGAGGCGCGGAGCCGTGATCCCCGCAACATCATGCTTGCCGGCAACCATGACATCGGCATGCTCGAATTCCTTGCCAAACCCGATCCGGAGGGTCTGTTCATGCGCTATGGCGGCGTCCAGACCGCGGCGTCATACGGGGTGAAGCTCTCGACCGGCAGCAGCTGGTTCGGCAGGTCGGACGAGGCGCTGGCGCACGGACACGCGGCCCTGGTCGAAGCAGTGCCGCAAGCCCATGTCGACTTTCTGCGCTCGCTGTCTTTTTCAGCGTCCTTCGGCGACTTCTTCTTCTGCCATGCCGGCATCCGGCCGGGGGTGCCGCTCGAAAGCCAGAACGAGCAGGACCTGATCTGGATCCGCGACCTCTTCCACGATTACCCGGGGCTGTATCCCAAAGTGATCGTGCACGGGCATACGCCGGTGCCGGACGTCGAGGTGATGGCCAACCGCGTCAATCTCGACACGCTCGCCTGGCAGGCGGGAACGCTCAGCGCACTTGCCGTCGACGGCGCTGAAAAGCGCATTCTGACGGTCGAGGGAATGGCGTTCTGGCCATGACCCCAAGTGTGGGATCAGCTTTCCGTTTGTCGGGAAGGATCAGGCTCTAGCGAAGCGCGGCGGTGACGCCGTAGCCGTCGACGGCCTGGTGATTGTTTGCAGCGTCGGCAGAATAAATGCCGAGGCCGCACACGACGATGGCAGACAGCATTACAAAGGACAAAAGCGCTGCTTTCACGGACGTCATCTCTGGTTGAGCTTTCTGCATCTGTGCACGAGGCGGTTACCAATGCGTTGAAACGATAAAATGCATCTCAATGTTTCGACGATTTCGCGCTTCTAAGCAGATTCTGTATCGCCGGTGTGTCGCTTGGATCACACAACAGGTTCATCGCGGTTGCACGGACGATACAGAGGGCGCCCTCTTAGGCGGGCGGCCGGACACAAACCAAGAATGAAGTGCGTTTTCCCCAGGCGGAACTGCCGCCGCGTGCCAATTATGTCACGCTCCGCGGCGGTGCGACGGTCAGATCGTCGCCACCCATGCACGCGCGATCGCGAGCCCTGCGGCGTCGGCGTGCGGTCCGTTGCTAGCCATCTCGTAGTCGAGCCTGCCGGTCCAGTCGGGATGGCGCTCGGCGATCAGCGCCGCGAAGGAGGTGCTCCAGTCGCGCACCAGCGGGCGATCCGCCTCGAAATGGAACTGGAAGCCATAGACGGCGCGGCCAATACGAAAAGCCTGGTTCGCCGCGACATCATTGCCCGCAAGCCGCACGGCCTTCTCGGGCAGGTCGAACGTATCGTCGTGCCATTGGAAAGTCGGGAACTTTTCCGGCAAGGCGCCGAGAACAGGGTCGTGCTTGGCTTCGGCCGTCAGCGACACCCCGCACCAGCCGAATTCAACCGCACCGCCGATGTGGTTGTCGGCGCCAAAGGCGCGGGCGACGAGCTGGCCGCCGAGGCAGATGCCAAGCACCGATCGGTCCTTGCCGGCGAAATCGCGCGTCAATTCGAGCAAGGCGGGAAAATAGGGATAGTCGTCGTCGGCCAGCGCATTCTGCCCCCCGCCCAGAACCACCATGGCATCGTGACCGTTCGCGTCCCGGGGCAGCGGATCGCCTTGGTAGGGGCGGCGCAAGTCAAGCTCGGCGCCAGCCTCCGCGAGAGCGGCGCCGACTTGGCCGAGGCCGGTATTGTCGTAGTTCTGGACCACCAGCACCCGCATCCGCGAATCCCTGCTGACATGAAAATGACGGTGGGAGCGATATCATGCCGCCTCGGTTTCAGCCAAGCCGCGCGCCGGAGAGAAAGCTATGCCACTGCAGAACCGGGTCGATCCGTTCGGCGCCATCCATGCCGTGCCCGAGCGCGGCCTCTTCACCGGCAATCGCGGCATCATCCATGACCCCGAGACTAAAACGCTTCTGACGAAGCGTTGGGCGCTGCCGGCCTGGATCATCTGCGTCTGCCAATTCCGCGGCGTGCGACGCGAGCCGATGGGCCGCAATCGGCCTGGAGGAAAGGCCGGCTGGACCGAGCTGTTCTTTCTCGACGAGGTGACGGCGCTCGCGGCCGGTCACCGGCCCTGCTTCTACTGCCGGCGCGACCAAGCGAGAGATTTCGTGCGGCGCTTCGGAAAGGTCTTCGGCATTGCCGAACCGCGCGCGCCGATGGTCGACAAGCGGCTGCACAAGGAGCGGCTGGCCTCCGGCGGGCGTCCGCCGGCCGTCTCATCGGACGAACTCGCCGGTTTGCCGGATGGAGCAGTCGTGGCCGAGGGGGAGACCGCCTATGCGCTCCGCGCCGGCAAGGCGCTCGAATGGTCCTTCGCAGGCTATGCCGAGCCCGTCTTGTTCAATCGCCTCGCCGGGCGATCGCTGCGACTGCTCACGCCTGCCACAAGTGTTTCGGTGCTGAGACATGGTTACGCGCCGGTCTGGCATCCGTCCGCCGATACTTGACGACAACCCGCGCCTCGCCCATTGCTCGGCCATGCGCGCCAACTACAAAATGCAGCGGCTGTTCGTGCCGGACGATCTCGGACCGGGCTTCGAATTCGATGCTGGACAGCAGCAGAGCCACTATCTCGCGCATGTGATGCGGCTCGGCGAAGGCGCGGAGGTCCTGCTCTTCAACGGCCGCGACGGCGAGTGGTCCGCTTCGATCGCCGCCAAGACCAAGAAAGCCGTGCGGCTCAAGGTGCTTACCCTGCAGCGGCCGCAGCCGCCGCTGCCCGATCTCGTCTATTGCTTCGCCCCGCTGAAGCAGGGCCGGCTCGACTATCTGGTGCAGAAAGCGGTCGAAATGGGTGCCGGCATCCTGCAACCGGTCATCACCCAGCACACACAAGTGGCCAAGCCTGGCATCGATCGGCTGCGCGCCAATGTCGTCGAAGCGGCCGAGCAATGCGGCATCCTGGCGGTGCCAAAGGTGTGCGAAGCAGAGAAGCTGGAGCGGCTGCTCGGCGGCTGGGACAAGGAACGGCGGCTGATCTTCTGCGACGAGGATGCCTCGACCAACAATCCACTGCCAGCCTTGCAGAAGGTGAGCGAGAAGAAACTCGCGCTGCTGGTGGGGCCGGAGGGCGGCTTTTCCGATGACGAGCGCAGGATGCTGCGGGCGCTGCCCTTCGTCAGCGCCATTCCGCTCGGGCCGCGCATCCTGCGCGCCGACACCGCGGCGGTCGCGGCGCTCGCGGTGATGCAGGCGACGATCGGCGACTGGTGATCAAATCCAGTTGAGGCGTGGCTCAGGATTTTTCGCTTGATCGGCTACTGACATTTCGTCCATCTAGCGCCCGGCGGCTAGCTGACGGCTGCGGAGGGCTTTCTTATGGCGCGCGACACAACCGATATCCAGCCCATCGAAGGCATCGACGAACTCGTCGGCTATCTGGCGGCCGGCAACAAGCCGCGCGACAAATGGCGGATCGGCACCGAGCACGAGAAGTTCCCCTTCTATGTCGATGGCAACGCGCCGGTGCCCTATGGCGGCGAGCGCGGCATCCGCGCCATCCTGGAAGGCATGCAGGAAAAGCTCGGCTGGGATCCGATCATGGATGCCGGCCGCATCATCGGCCTGGTCGAGCCGACCGGCCAGGGCGCGATCTCGCTGGAGCCGGGCGGGCAGTTCGAGCTCTCCGGCGCGCCGCTGGAGACGATCCACCAGACCTGCCGCGAGGGCAACGCGCATTTGGCGCAGGTGCGCGAGATCGCCGAGCCGCTCGGCATCCGCTTCCTCGGCCTCGGCGGCAGCCCAAAATGGTCGCTTGCCGAAACGCCGAAAATGCCGAAGTCGCGCTACGAGATCATGACTCGCTACATGCCGAAGGTCGGCTCCAAGGGCCTCGACATGATGTATCGCACCTGCACGATCCAGGTGAATCTCGACTTCGAAAGCGAATTTGACATGCGCCGCAAGATGCAGGTGTCGCTGAAGCTGCAGCCGCTGTCGACGGCGCTGTTCGCCAATTCGCCCTTCACCGAGAGCCGGCCGAACGGGCTGCAGAGCTGGCGCGGCGACATTTGGCGCGACACCGACAACCAGCGCTCCGGCATGCTCGAATTCTGCTTCGCGCCGGATTTCGGCTTTGCCGACTATGTCGAATGGGCGCTCGACGTGCCGATGTATTTCGTCATCCGCGACGGGCAGTATCACGACATGACGCGCTACACCTTCCGCCAGTTCATGGCGGGTGCCGCGCGCACGCAAGTGCCCGACGGCCTGCCGACGATGGGCGACTGGGCGAACCACCTCTCCACCCTCTTCCCCGATGTGCGGCTGAAGCGCTTCCTCGAGATGCGGGGCGCCGACGGCGGACCGTGGCGGCGCATCTGCGCGCTGCCGGCTTTCTGGGTCGGCCTGCTCTATGACGAGCAGGCACTCGACGCCGCGGAGACGCTGACCTCGAGCTGGACCTACGAAGAAGCGCTGGCGATGCGCAACGCCGTGCCGGAGCACGGCATTTCGGCGCCATTCCGCAACGCCACCTTGCGCGAGGTTGCCCGCGACGTGCTGGCCATCGCCCGCACGGGTCTGAAGAACCGCGCCAAGAAGAACCGCGACGGCTATGACGAGACCTCGTTCCTCAACACGCTCGACGAGGTCGTGGCGCGCGGCACCACCAGCGCCGAGGAGATGCTTTCGGCATATCACACGCGCTGGGGCGGCTCGATCGAGCCGGTGTTCATGGAATATGCCTACTGACCGTTCGCCGGCCACCTGAGCCGTGGCTCGGCAAAAGCTGCTTCATTCGGTGATGGAAACGAACTAGGCTCCCCCGTGAGGATATTGCGGAGGAGATCTCATGCCTTCCCTGTTCGATATTTTTTTGAAAGCCCAGAACGGCGCCGGCATGCAGGCGCTGGCCCAGCAGTTTGGCCTTTCGATGCAGCAGGCGCAGGCCGCGGTGCAGGCGCTGCTGCCGGCCTTCTCACAGGGGCTTCAGCGCAACACCGCCGATCCCTATGGAATGGGTGCTTTCATGACGGCGATGGCGAGCGGCCAGCACGCCAAGTATTTCGAGGACGCAACCCGGGCCTTCACGCCGCAAGGCATCGATGAAGGCAACGGCATTCTCGGCCATCTGTTCGGCTCGAAGGACCTGTCACGCGCTGTTGCAGCCCAGGCCGCTCAGGCGACCGGCCTTAGCCAGCAGGTGCTGCAGCAGATGCTGCCGGCGATGGCGTCGATGATGATGGGCGGATTGTTCAAGCAGACCAACAGCCAGATGCAGGCCGCCGGCGGCTTCGGTGGCGGCGGCAATCCTTTCGGCGAGATCATCGAGGAGATGATGCGGCAGGCGGGAGGCGGCGCACAGGCCCCGCAGCCAGCGCCAAATCCCTATGGCGACAATCCGCTCGGCAAGGTGCTGCAAGACATGTTCGGTGGCGGCGCCCAACAGCCGCAAAGCCAACCGCAGCAGGCGCCGAACCCTTACGGCGACAATCCGCTGGGCAAGATGTTCGAAGAAATGCTGCGGCAAGGCGGCGGTTTCGGCACGCCAGACGGACAGCAGGCGCCGCAGCAATCCCAGCCGCAGCCGCAAACCAATCCGAGCGGCCGGCCGAGAAATCCATTCGACGACATCTTCGGCAGGATGTTCGAGACCGGCGCGCAGCAGCGCGAGGAATATCAGAAGGGCATGGAGACGATCTTCGACCAGTTCAAGCGCGGGATGGACCGACGGTAGGGCGCTCCACTCAAAAGAAAAATGCCCGGTCCTGGAGGGGAACCGGGCAATGTGCAGGCAGGCCGGCGGGAACCGGCAGGGAGTGTGGGAGCCTGCATGAAACTTGGTCGCGCCGAGCCCTCGAAAGGTTCAGCGCGAGCGCAAACGCAGCCGGCGAAGCCGCTCAGGCGACCTTGCGGGCAAGATCCTCGATCATATCGGCGCGCTCTTCTGCGATTGCGCGCAGCTTCACCGTCGGATCGCGGCCGAAAGGCACGCTGACGGCGACGTGGAGGTCGGCGCGGGTCAGTCCGATATCGGCAAGCTCGGCATCGGACATCTCGCCAAGGCGATAAAAGGCGCGGCGGTTTTTCCAGGCGCGAAACGCATCGGCGACCGCATTGAGCACGCGGGTCGCAACGGCCGGACGCGTGGTGATGCGCGGGGTCTCGGAGGCGAATTCGATCGTGGTCATGTCAGTCTCTCCTTCGGAGTCGAGCGGACGAAACCATGCAATCGGCGCCTGGGAGGAGCGCCGTTGCGGTCTCGATACAGTTAACGTGACGCATGTCGTTGCCCCCCAACACCGGAGGCCACTTTTGGGCGACATGCTGTGCCTTCATGTGGACAATGGCAATTTGCCACGCCGCGATTGATTAATCCAACGAATGTTTCTAATCTTTAGCATCAACACGAATGATGGATTGGACCGATGAAAGCGCCGCTCGATCTCGATCAGTTGCAGACCTTCATCTCGATTGCCGACACCGGCAGCTTCACGCGGGCTGCCGAGGAGGTGCACCGGACACAGTCTGCGGTGTCGATGCAGATGCGCCGTCTTGAGGAGCGGATCGGCAAGCCGCTGTTCGAAAAGGATGGTCGCACCAACAAACTGACTGAGGAGGGCGACAGGCTGCTTTCATATGCAAGGCGGCTGATCTACCTCAACCGCGAGACTTTGGCGGCCTTCGACGACCAGCGGCTCGAAGGCACGATACGCATCGGCACGCCGGATGACTATGCCGACCGCTTCCTGCCCGAGATCATGGCGCGCTTCTCGCGCTCCAACCCGCGTGTGGAGCTCACCGTCATCTGCGAGCCGACGCCGGGCCTGGTCGAGCACATCAAGCGCGGCAATCTCGACCTCGCGCTGGTGACGCACAACGACACGCGCGGCCAGTCGGAGGTGGTGCGGCGCGAGCCGCTTCTGTGGGTCACCTCGGCCAACCACGCCACGCATGAGCAGGAAATCCTGCCGATGGCGTTCGGCCGGCCGAACTGCATCTGGCGGCGCGCGGCGGTCGACGTGCTCGACCGGCAGAACCGGGAATACCGCGTCCTCTTCTCCAGCTTCTCGGCGACCGTGATCACCGCCGCGGTGCTTTCCGGCCTCGCCATCTCGGTGCTGCCGGAATGCGCCCTCAGGCCCGGCATGCGCGTGCTCGGCGAGGCCGACGGGTTCGACGCGCTGCCGGATTGCCGCATCGGCATCATGCGCGGCCAGACCTCGCAGCCGGAGATCGTCGATGCTCTGGCCCGCCATATCGCGGAAAGCCTGGACAATATTTCCGTGCCGGTCAGCGAAGAGACGGGAAGCTTCGACTTCGCGGCACTCGCCTTCGCCAAGATGAAGCGGACCAAGGCAAACCAGATCCTGCCTGGATGGTAGGGGTTCAGGCGCGAGCGGCGGCGGGCTGAATCTCGTCCGGCGAAGCTAGACCAGAAAGGCCGAGCAGTTGGACCGGCTCAAGCGGCGGCGACAAGAAATAGCCCTGGAGTTGCCGGCAGCCCATTGCGACCAGCAGCATCTTCTGCGCCTCGGTCTCCACGCCCTCGGCGGTGACGTCGACCCCGAGCGCCATGGCAAGATCGATCAGGGCCTTGACGATCGCGGCCGAGTTGCCGTCGCCATCGAGAAGCCGCACGAAGGAGCGGTCTATCTTGAGCTTATCGATGGCGTGGCGACGCAAGTAGCTGAGCGATGAATAGCCGGTCCCGAAATCGTCCAGAACGATGCCGACGCCCAACTGCCGCAAGGTGGTCAGAGCCGCCCTCGAAGCATCGCTGTTGTCCAGAAGCACGCTTTCGGTGATCTCGAACTGCAGGCGCTGCGGCGCCAGCCCGGTGTCGGCAAGGATCGACGCGACCTGTTCGGGAAAGCCGGCGTCGCGCAACTGCAGCGGTGATACGTTGACGGCGAGCCACGGCAGGTCGGTTCGCACGGCGAAACGGCAGGCCTCCTGCAGCACCCACGCGCCGAGTTGGCCGATCATGCCGCGCTCTTCGGCGATGGCGATGAATTGCGCCGCCGGCAATGCGCCATGCACGTCATGCACGTCATGCCCCCAGCGGATCAGCGCCTCCGCGCCGAGGATCGTCTTGCCGTTCGCCGCGAACACCGGCTGGTAGGCGAGCCTGATGCCGGAGCCGCCGTCGAGAGCCTTGCGAAGCTCGGTCTCGACTGTGCGCTTGCGCAAGAGCAGGTCGTCCATGTCGCCGGCGAAGACCTGGTGCCGGCCCCGGCCGTTCTTCTTGGCTTCGTAAAGCGCGATGTCGGCCTTGCGCAGCAGATCGTCGGCATCCGTTTCGCCGCCGTCCGATAGCGCGATGCCGATCGAGGCGCTGACGAAGACCTGATCTTCCATGAGCTTGAACGGTTCCTGCAACTTCTGCAGCAGCCGCTCGGCGATATCCTCGGCGGCACGGATATCGCGGATGTCGACGAGGATCAGCGCGAACTCGTCGCCGCCCAGCCGCGCCACGGTGTCCACCTCGCGAACGGTGTGCTGGAGCCTGGCCGCCGTCTGACGCACAAGCTCATCGCCCGCCGGATGGCCGAGCGTGTCATTGATGTGCTTGAAACGGTCGAGATCGAGATAAAGCAACGCCACCCTTCCCATCTCGTGAACCGCCATATCCTGGCTGGCCCTGAGCAGGGCCCGACGCAAGCGGTCCTCGAACAAAGCCCGGTTTGGCAGGCCGGTGAGCGTGTCGTGGAAAGCGAGATATTGCGCCTCGTCCTGGCTTGTCTGCAGCGCGGACGAGGCGCGGCGGAGCCTGCGCAGCAGAAACGCCAGAACGCCGGCCGCGACAAGCAGCGCCAAGGCCAGCGCCGGGGCCATCTTGCGCACCAGCGTGAGACCTGGCCGTTCCTGGTCCCAGCCGACATAACCGAGCATTATACCGCGGGAATCGACCAGAGGCACCGCAGCGGCTCCGACCGATTGCGACAGCGGCACGAGACGCGCGCCGTCGAGCAGATATTTTTTGGCGATCTTGCCGATGACCGCCTCGTTGATGAACTCCACCGAAACATGCAGATATTCGGTGCCGGGCGCCTGCGTGACCCGGTCCGTACTCGGCACCAGCGCCATGACGCTCAGGATCGCCGGTTTTCCCTGGAGCGACACAAGGTCCTCCGCGACCATCTTGGCCGGCTGGCCGGCAGCGTCCGCCTTCTGTGGCTCAGCCAGCATGCGGCGCAGCTTCTCGATGGATGGCTGCAAGGCAGGCTCGTCATCGCCATAGGCGGACGCATCGACCACCTTACCTTCCTGCATGGCATGGACCGGACGATTGGCGGCATCGAGAATGTAGACCCGGTTGTGACCGTAATAGGTATACATCCAGACGCTGAGGTTCTCCTCGATCCAGGTCCAATTGCCGGCCCTGACATTGGCGACCGCGTCATCCCAGACCGTAACGCTTTCCTGTTCACGCTGAACAGACGCAATCTGGTCCTTCAAACCCTCGTCGATGAATATTTTCTGCCGTTCGAGCGAGGCGTTGTCAGCCTGAGCCGCCGCGTAGATGCCGAAGCCGACGACCATGGCCAGCGCGAAGACGGCCAACGTCAGCACGGTCAGCGTCACCTGATGCGTCAAAGGTCTGGTGTTGGCGGTTGCGCTCATGTGTTTCCGGCTGGCTCTTGCTATCGCCAGTCAAAGCAAATCGGGCTTAAGATCGCGTTATAATATTAGCGAGATTTCAGCTCTGCCTTGACGCCGCCCGATAAGCGTTCCCCAATCAGAGCATGAGCGAAGCAGCAACCGAATCACGCAGCAATGCCACCGAATATACGGTGAGCGAGATTTCCGGCGCGTTGAAGCGCACGGTCGAGGATGCTTTCGGCAATGTGCGGGTGCGCGGCGAGATTTCCGGCTACCGCGGCCCGCATTCCTCCGGACACGCCTATTTCGCGCTGAAGGACGACCGTGCGCGGATCGAGGCCGTGGTCTGGAAGACCACGATGGCGCGGCTGAAATTCCGCCCCGAGGAAGGGATGGAAGTGATCGCCAGCGGCAGGCTGACGACCTATCCCGGAAAATCCAACTACCAGATCGTTATCGACAATCTGGAGCCGGCCGGCGCCGGCGCCCTGATGGCCCTGCTGGAAGAGCGCAAGCGGCGGCTGCAGGCCGAAGGCCTGTTCGATGCCGGCCGCAAGCGGCGGTTACCATTCATGCCGCGCGTCATCGGCGTCATCACCTCGCCCACGGGCTCGGTGATCCGCGACATCATCCATCGCATCAAGGACCGTTTTCCGCTCACTGTGCTGGTGTGGCCGGTCCGGGTCCAGGGCGACACGACCGCAAAGGAAGTGACCGCAGCCGTCAACGGCTTCAACGCACTGACCTGGGACGGCGCAATCCGCCAGCCCGATCTCCTGATCGTGGCGCGCGGCGGCGGCAGCCTCGAGGACCTTTGGGGTTTCAACGACGAAGGGCTGGCGCGCGCCGTCGCCGCCTCACGCATTCCGATCATCTCGGCCGTCGGACACGAGACCGATTGGACGTTGGTAGATTTCGTCGCCGACATGCGGGCGCCGACGCCGACGGGCGCCGCCGAGATGGCAGTGCCGGTCAAGGCGGAGCTCGAAGCGACACTGGCAAATCTCGGCGCGCGGCTTAGTGCCTGCACCTCGCGGCACCTGGATCGCAAGCGCCAGGCGGTGCGCGCCGCGGCGCGGGCGCTCCCCTCACCCGACCAGCTGCTGGCGTTGCCGCGCAGGCGCTTCGACGAGGCAACGAGCCGGCTCGGCCGCGGGCTGACGGTGAGCATCGAACGCAAGCGCGCAAGGCTGGAGCGGCAGCGGCTGACGCCGGCCACCTTGTCGCGTCGCCTCAATGAGACGCGCAGGCTGACAGGCCGCGACATCGCCCGCGCGCGGGCCGCGTTCTTCGCAATCGTGCGGCAAAGCCGGGCGCGCTTTCAGCGCAACTCGGCAAGGCTGTCGCCGGCGCCGGTCGTCAGGCGCCAGAAGCTGCAGGCCGACACGCTGGCCGGACTGACCCGCCGCCAGGAGCAGGCGACGGCGCGGCGGCTTGACCGCCTGCGTGCCGCTCTTACCCAGGCCGACCGGCTGCTCACCACGCTGTCGCACAAGGCCGTGCTGGCGCGCGGCTTCGCGCTGGTCAAGGACGCCGATGGGACCGTCGTCAAGCGCGTCGCGGAGCTGGCGCCGGGTGCGGCGCTGCAGCTGGAGTTCGCCGACGGCAATGCAGAGGCCATCGCCACCAGCGGCGGCGCGCGGCCGAAGTTGGCCGCCAAGCCCTCGGGCAAGGCCAAGGAGCCGGGCAACCAGGGCTCGTTGTTCTGAAATGAGCAGGAGCGACCCGCATCTGCGCACGCCGTCGGGCAAGCCGCGCCTGCGCTCGTTCAACGTCGCACTGGACGGCACGCCCGGCCGCTTCAACGCCATCACCGACGTGCCGGGCGTCGCGGTCGGCTATACGACGCTGATTGCCGGCGGGGGCCCGCTGCAAGTCGGGATAGGACCGGTGCGCACCGGCGTGACTGCGATCCTGCCGAGACCTGTCGGCGAACTGGCGACGCCGGTGTTTGCCGGCGTGTTCAGCCAGAACGGCAATGGCGAGCTGACCGGCACGCATATCATCGAGGAGACCGGCGCCTTCGACCTGCCGGTTACCATCACCAACACCCATTCCTGCGGCCTTACCCGCGACGGAACGCTGCGCTGGATGAGCCGGGTGCTGCCGGCGGCGCTCGACAGCGCCTGGGGCCTGCCGGTGGCGGCGGAGACCTATGACGGCTTCCTCAACGACATCAACGGCCACCATGTGAGCTTCGAGCATGTCGCCTCGGCGCTCGACGGCGCGACGGACGGCGCGATCGAGGAAGGAAGCGTCGGCGGCGGCACCGGCATGATGTCGTTCGGCTTCAAGGCCGGGTCAGGTACCGCCTCGCGCATCGTCGAATGGCAGGACAGAAGCTACACGCTCGGCGTGTTCGTGCAGGCGAATTTCGGCAAGCGGCGCAACTTCACCATTCGCGGCCGGCATGTCGGGCCGGAACTCGCCGAGCCGGCGATCCGCGAAGGCACGCCGCGCGCCGAAAAGGGCTCGATCATCGCCGTCGTCGCCACCGATGCGCCATTCCTGCCGCACCAGATGAAGCGCCTCGCCAGGCGCGTGCCGCTCGGCATCGCCCTGACCGGCGGCTACGGCTACCACAGCTCGGGCGATATCTTTCTTGCCTTCTCGACCGCCAATCCCGAGGCCGCGCTGGCGGCTTCAGGCCGCGTCGCCCGCGCGGAGTTCATTCCCGATGTCGATATCGACCCGTTCTTCGATGCTGTGGTGCAAGGGGTGGAGGAGGCGATCCTCAACGCGCTCGTCGCCAATGAGGACATGACCGGGCGCGACGGCAATTTCGTGCCGGCGCTGCCAAAGGCGTGGCTGAAGGACAATTTCGGCTAAGTCGGACGCTCGGCTGAGGTCAGACAAACCGCGCGCACGGTATCTTATTCGGACGGCTTGTCCGACGTCGTCTGTTGCTCGCTCTCTTCGGCGACTTCCTCAAGGCGCGAAGCGATCAGTTCCTGGATGTCGCCGACCTCTTCCTGGATGTCTTCCAGAAGGATGCCTTCCTCGGCGGCCTTGGCGCAGCACTCCTTGGCGAGAGTTTCGGCCTGCTCGTCGATCTTCACCGGCGAATGCTGGCATTGGACCTTTTCGCCAATCCATCCGCGCAAGAACTCGATCGCATGTTCACTCATACTGCTTTTCCCTAGCGGCAATGCCGGTTGGTAGTCATGAACGCTCGCGTCCCGCCACGGGACGCAGGCCCATTCGAGCCGAGTCGGCCTCTGCCGGCAAGACGTCTTGCCAATGGGACAAGATGCCTTGCCCATGGGACAAGATGCCTTGCTCAGGGTCCGCGGAGCCGAAGGACTGGAAAGGTTCGAGGGACACGTTCAGATTGTTGAGGATGATGCTTTGGCCAGGATCGTCAAAGATCCGCTCTGTTGTTTTTGCTTGTTTTCTTCCGGTTTTTCAGACCGATTTCCGTCACAACACCACGCATTTACGGCGATCTCGCAGGCGCAGCCAAGGGGCGAGAAACCGAAAGCCGCCGCTATATAGTGATATCCCCATACAATGTCGACTCTGATCGTCGTGCCTGCTTCTTTCCGCCGCGTCAGGCGGGCGGCGGACAGCCTTTCGGGGAAGGTCTCGGCACCCTGCTGCGCATCTGGGCATGACGCTGCGCCATACTTGGCAGGTGGCGATCACCATCGCCTCGACTTTCGTTGCCGCGACGCTGCAGCTTCTCATTCCACATTCGTTGCGGCGCGCCATCGACCAGGCGCAGGGCGTGATGGTTGCGGGCGGCGGGACGGCTGCCGAACAGGCGCTTCGGAACACGGCTCTGATACTGCTGGTCGTCAGCGTCCTGCGCGGTCTTTTCACGATGGCGCAGAACGAGGCCGTCGGCCATCAGACCGGCTATGAGCTGAGCCTGGCCTTCTGCGAGGTGCGCGGGCTGCTCAGCCTGAGCTGCCCTTCGTCGCCCGGCGATGCTTCGTCACCCAATAGAGGAATGGGACGCGGCGGCCGGAAAAGCGACGTGACCGCCAGGAAGTCGATGGTACCGTTGGCTGGGCTCGAACCAGCGACCCCCAGATCCACAATCTGGTGCTCTAACCAACTGAGCTACAACGGCACATCCGCCTGAGCGCAATCCGAGGAGAAATCATTCCCCGCGTCCGCTCCGTCGTCGGCGATGCGTCCAATACGGATTATCGGAGTCTAATTCAAGGCCTTTGATGAGGCAAAGATCCGATGAACGAACCCGCGCAGTCCCGATTGGGCAAAAGAAAAGGCCGGCGGGAGGAGGTGCCGGCCTTTTCCTGTTACGAGCCAGCGGGAGGAGGAGCTGGCTGGTCACCCCGGAGAGCAAAGGGAGGAGGTTTCACACTCCGGGTATTCATCTCATCAATTCATCGCACATCTATTTGTCTGACGAAATGCGACGTTTTGATGCATCGTTGAGTTGCGCCTGAAATCAGGCCGCCTTGATGTCCTTGAACGCCTTCTCGAAAGCGGTCTTCACCGGCTTCGAGACGTCCTCGACAGCCTTGGAGGCGACGGCCTGAAATTCCTTGGCCTGCTCGACGGCCATCTCGGCGCGCTTGCGCAGGAAGGCAGTCTGCAGCTCGACGACTTCCGACAGCGTCTTGGCGCTGACCAGGGCTTCAAGGTGCGAGAAGCTGGCCTCGGCATTGGCGCGAAGGATGGCGATGGTCTTCAGCGAGACATCGCCGGAAACGGTCTTGGCGGTCTCGTAGGTCGACTCCAGAACCTTCTGGGTCTCCTCGGCGCCGTTCTTCAGTTTGGTATAGGCCTCTTTCGACTGCTCGACGCCTTTCTCGGCGAAGGCGCGGATCTGGTCGGTGGCCTTGGAAGCGTCAAAGCTCGGGAATTCAACGTTCTCGATGGTCTCAGCGGTCTTGGCAGTCTTGGACATTTTCCAACCTTTCAAGGGCAGCGGCTTTGACGGAAAGCCGTCTCGTTCATGTATGATGGCAATATAAAGGCAAGTTTTGTGCATTGCAATATCTTTGTTGCACTGCACCATAAAAAAATCGCCCCGCCATTAACCAAGAGCCCAGAGATTTCGGCCGATACACGGCATGGCTTGTGGACCTTGGTCCCGTACGCTTTTATTAACAAAGCGTTAACTCAAAAAGCCCGCCTGGAAGGTCCGCCAGTGCCGCCTGAAAACTACTCCTTCCTCGACGTCGCCGTGCTCGACGCTGTGCGCCAGCGCTTCGCCGCCGGCGACGCGCTGGCCATACTGTCGGCCGATCTCGAGCAGGTGATCTGGGCCAACGGGCCAGGTGCCGCGGTTTTCGGCTATCCGGAAATCGAAGCAATCATCGGCGCTTCCGCGCGGCTGCCGCTAATTGCCAGGCGGCAGATCATGGCGACCAGCGGCTTTCCGGATATCGGCAGCGACCGCGCCGTCACCGTGCGGCTGGCGACCGGCATGGTCAGCCGCGCCGTCGGCTTGCTCGCCAGCGCGGTAACGATGCCGGACGGCGAAAAGGCGATCATGCTGGCGATGCCCGCGGCGCAGACCGGCTCGCGCGGCGCCGCCGAAATCGCCAGCCGCGCCATTGGCGGCTTCACCGAGGCCGGACATTTCATCGCCTTCGTCGATGCCCAAGGCCATGTCGAGGCGGCTTCGGAGGGATTTGCCGCGCTCGGCATCAGGCCGGAGACGCTCGCTGCCCTGGTCGCGGACGTGGCAAGTGTTGGAGACCGCATCGTCAAGCGGCTTGTTCCCGGCGCAAGTACCTCGTACCCGGCCGGCTTTGCGCGCTTGACCGACGCGCGCCATCTCCTGGTGGTGATCGACGAAGACCAGCTCGACGGCGAGCGGAACGACCAGCCCGACGCCGGTAAGTCGGCAGCGCCGGAAAGCGCGCCCGCCGTCTCCGAAGACAAAAACACCACAGTCAGCGCCGAGCCGGGCCGAGAGAACAATACCCAGTCTCCGGCCGCGGCAACGGGCGAAAAAGCAGACGCGGCCCCGGCGGCGGCCACGGATGACGCCCAGCCAACGCAAAGGACCGCGGCCACGGCCGACCGCGCGCCGGATGCTGCGCTGGTAGGCGGTGCCGGCCCGGCGCAGCATGACCATTGGTATTTCAATGCCGGCGGCGACGATGTGAAGGGGCCGGAGAGGCCGCCACAGATCGGACCGGCGGAGGTCGCGGCCGGAAGCCGGCAGCACACCGCCGGAACGGCGGCGGCCGAGCCGAGCGCGGCGCGCAACATCGACCGTTCGGCGCCGCCGCTGCGTTTCGTCTGGCGGACCGACGCCGAAGGCAAGTTCAGCGCGCTGTCGCCGGAATTCGCCGATATCGTCGGCAAACCCGCCGCCGATGTGATCGGTCGCCGCTTCAGGGATGTCGCGACGACTTTCGGCCTCGACGCATCGGGCGAGATCGCCACTCTGCTCGAGCGGCGCGATACCTGGTCGGGACGCTCGGTGCTGTGGCCGGTGGCGGGCACGGACCTGAAGATCCCCGTCGATCTTGCGGCGCTGCCGGTCTATGGCCGCAGCCGCGCCTTCGAAGGTTTCCGCGGCTTCGGCGTCGCGCGCAGCGCCGACGCCGTTGTCGACCCGGAAGCGCTCGGCATGGCGCTGGTGCCCAATGGCGCCGCTCCGACCGAACCCGAACCTGCCGCCGGGCAACCCGCGGCCGAGCCGGCGAAACCTGCCGACCCGTTCCTGGGCGAAGTCCCGGCGCTGACCATCGTGCCCAAGCCGGAGCGCCGCTATGCCGACAAGGTGATCCGGCTGGCCGAGCACAGGCAGCCGGCCAACGACAAGCAGCCGGGAAATGACAGGCCGACGAGTGAGAAAGGGCTGTCGATCCTCGAGCGCAGCGCCTTTCGCGAAATCGGCGAGCGGCTGCGGAAGGACAGTTCCGGCCCGGCCGAGCCGCCAAGCGGCGTAACCGCGGGTGCTCAAAAGCAACCAGATGCGGCTGCATCCGCCGACAATGCTCCCACGGCCGAACAACCGACCGGTGAGAGGAAGACCGACCACTCCGATCTGAACGCGACTGACGCCACCTCGCCTGAGCCGGCCAAACCGGAAGACAGCGAGGCCATTGGTGCGGCCGAAGCGGAGACCGAGGCGGAAGATCAGAAGGATCTGGCTCGGCTCGACGGCCTCGATGTTCCCGAGACAGCCGCTGGAAAAGACGAAACGCCCGCTGCCTCCGGCTCGTTGCTCAACTATGCCGGGCGCGAGAAAGCCGCCGATGAAGCGCAGGAAGCGGCGGGTTCCGACACCCGCCAAACCGCAGCGGCGGACAGGGCAGCCGAATCGACGGCCGAGCGGCCGGCAGCCGAAGCCCCTGCCCCAGAGGCAGGCGCTGGCGACGACGACGGTATGACCGCCGACGATTTTCGCGACGCGGAAGACAGCGAGGACTGGGCCGGTTCCGACCGGGACGGCGCCCTGCCCGCGCCTGAACAGCCTGGCGAAGCAAAAGCGCGGCCGGAAAGGCCGCGCCTCAGGGTGCCGCCGCTCAAGCTCGAGGGCTTCGTGCCCTCGGCTTTCTCAACCGGGGAAGGAGGCAGGGCTCCCGACACGTCCATCCTCGCCAGGCTGCCTGTGCCGCTGCTCATCCATTCCGGCGACGTGCTGCACTATGCCAATGAGGCGTTTCTCGAGCTCACCGGCTACGACGCGCTGGAAGACCTTGCCGATGCCGGCGGGCTCGGCGCGCTGTTCGCCGACCATTACGCCGATGATGGCGAGACCGACGAAAGCGATCGTTCGCTGAAGCTCACAACCCGCCAGGGCCAGGAATTCCCGATCGATGCGCTCCTGCGCTCGGTGCCGTGGCGCGGCGGCAAGGCGCTGATGCTGGTGGTTCGTCGCTCGGGCGAGGACGAGGCGCCCTCCGCCCATCTCAGCGCGGCCAATGACGAGCCGAACCAGCAGCCGGACGTGTCCGAGCTGAAGTCGCGAATCGCCGAAATGCGCACCATCATCGACACCGCCACCGACGGCGTGGTGCTGATCGGCCGCGACGGCAACATCCGCTCGATCAGCCGCCCGGCTGAAGCCCTGTTCGGCTTCGACAGCGACGAGATCGCCGGCAAGCCCTTTGCCTCGCTGTTCGCCATCGAGAGCCAGCGCGCGGCGCGCGACTATCTCGTCGGCCTTTCCGAACCTGGCGTGGCAAGCTTGCTGAACGACGGGCGCGAGGTGATCGGCCGCGAGGCGCAAGGGCGCTTCATCCCGCTGTTCATGACCATCGGCAGGCTGCCCAACGACAGCGGCTTCTGCGCCGTCGTGCGCGACATCACGCAGTGGAAGCGGGCCGAGGAAGACCTCACCCAGGCGCGCGCCGTGGCCGAGCGCGCCTCCTCACAAAAGACGGATTTCCTCGCCCGCATCAGCCATGAGATCCGCACGCCGCTCAACGCCATCATCGGCTTTTCCGAACTGATGGTGGACGAGAAGTTCGGCCCCGTCGCCAACGACCGCTACCGCGACTACCTGCGCGACATAAACCGTTCGGGCAACCATGTGCTCGACCTCGTCAACGACCTGCTCGACATCTCCAAAATCGAGGCCGGCCAGCAGGAGATGGCCTATGAGGCGGTGTCGCTCAACGACACGCTGGCCGAAACGGTAGCGATGATGCAGCCGCAGGCTAACCGCGAGCGCGTCATCATCCGCTCGAGCTTCGCCTCGCGGCTGCCGGAAGTGGTGGCGGATTTGAGGAGTGTGCGCCAGATTGCGTTGAACATCCTGTCGAACGCCATCCGCTATACCCAGGCCGGCGGCCAGGTTATCGTGTCCACCGCCTACGAGACCTCCGGCGACGTCGTCATGCGCGTGCGCGATACCGGCATCGGCATGACGCCGGCCGAGATCGAGCAGGCACTGAAGCCGTTCAAGCAGATCAATGCGCTCAAACGCGGCCGCGGCGACGGCACCGGCCTCGGGCTGCCTCTGACCAAGGCGATGGTGGAGGCCAACCGTGCCCGCTTCACCATCACATCGACACCTGGCGAAGGCACGCTGGTCGAGGTCGTCTTCCCATCGACGCGCGTGCTGGCCGAATAACGATCCGCAAGACCGAGCTTCGGCCAAAGAAAAAGGCGCCCTGGAGGACGCCTTGGAAAATGGGATGCTGTCACAACGGGGCTTGAGCTGAACCTCAGGGGACGAGGAACGGGATTTCTCCCTCAAGTTACACGCGACTATCGGCGCCGTCCCTTAACAAGTCCTTACCGGGAGCCAAAAAAATTTACGAATGTGTACCACTCGTGAAATCTAGGTAAATTGGACCGACACTATTTCTTAACCATGCCGGGGAGGCCTAATCAGCAAGCTGCGGCAGGTTCCTGAACAGCTCCAGCGCCTCGGGATTGGCGAGCGCTTCCTTGTTCTTGATGGCGCGACCATGCACCACGTCGCGCACGGCAAGCTCGGTGATCTTGCCCGACTTGGTGCGCGGGATGTCGGTGACGGCAACGATCTTCGCCGGCACATGGCGGGGGCTGGCGCCCGAGCGGATTCTGGCGCGGATGCGCTTTTCCAGATCCTCATCGAGGCTCACGCCGGCGGCCAGCCGCACGAACAGCACGACGCGCACGTCGTTGTCGAAATCCTGGCCGATGCAGAGCGCCTCCAGGATTTCCGGCATCTGCTCGACCTGGTTGTAGATCTCAGCCGTGCCTATCCTGACCCCACCGGGATTGAGCGTGGCGTCGGAGCGGCCATGGATGATCATGCCGCCATGCGCGGTCCATTCGGCGAAGTCGCCATGGCACCAGATGTTGTCGAAGCGCTCGAAATAGGCCGCGTGGTACTTCTTGCCATCCGGATCGTTCCAGAAGCCGATCGGCATCGACGGGAATGCCTTGGTGCAGACGAGTTCGCCCTTCTCCTGCCGGACCGGCTTGCCGTCGTCGTCCCACACGTCCACCGCCAGTCCGAGGCCCGGCCCCTGGATCTCGCCGGTCCAGACCGGCTCGGTCGGGACACCCAGCACGAAGCAGGAAACGATGTCGGTGCCGCCGGATATCGAGGCGAGATGCACGTCCTTCTTGATGCCGTCATAGACGAAGCGGAAATCCTCCGGCGACAGCGGCGAGCCGGTGGATGAGATGGTCCGCACGCTTGCAAGGTCGTGGCTGTCGATCGGCTTCAGCCCTGCCTTGCGTACGGAATCGATGAATTTCGCCGAAGTACCGAAATAGGTCATCTTCTCGGCATCGGCGAAATCGAACAGCGCATTGCCGTCGGGGTAGAAGGGCGAACCGTCATAGAGCAGCAACGTCGCCCCCGAGGCGAGGCCTGAGACCAGCCAGTTCCACATCATCCAGCCGCAGGTGGTGAAGTAGAAAAAGCGATCGCCGTCGAGCAGGCCGGCATGCAGCCGCTGTTCCTTGACATGCTGGATCAGCGTGCCGCCGACCGAGTGCACGATGCATTTCGGGATTCCGGTCGTGCCGGAGGAGAACAGAATGTAGAGCGGGTGCGAAAAAGGCAGCCGCTCGAAGGCGAGCGGCCTGGCGGCAAAGGGCGAGAGCGCTCCTTCCAGCGCCTCGGCCTTGTCGATAGTGGCGGCGACATCGGCCGACGTGCCGAGATAGTCGACGATCAGCACCTTGCGCACGGTCGCGAGTTTCTCGGCCACCGCGCGGATCTTGTCGGCGACCTCGATGGCTTTGCCGTTGTACCAATAGCCGTCAGGCGCGATGAAGACGACCGGCTCGATCTGGCCGAAACGGTCGAGCACGCCCTGTTCGCCGAAATCCGGTGAGCAGGAAGACCAGACCGCGCCGATCGAGGCGACAGCCAGCATGGCTGCGACCGTCTCCGGCATGTTCGGCATCATGGCGGCGATGCGATCGCCCTCTCTGACGCCGATCGACAGGAAGAGCTGCTGCAGGCGCGAAGTGAGCGCATGGAGCTCGTTCCAGGACAGCCGGCGCTCGACCTTGTCCTCGCCGCGGAAGACGATAGCGAGGCTGCCGCCGGCTTTTTTCAGAAGGTTCTCGGCGAAATTGAGTTTCGCGTCGGGAAAGAAGGCGGCGCCAGGCATTTTATCGCCATCGACCAGAACCCGCTCGCCCTTGTCACCGACAAGTCCGCAGAAGTCCCAGACAAGGTCCCAGAACGCCTCGCGGTTGTCGATCGACCAACGGTGGAGCTCGGCATAGCTGGAGAAAGCCTGGCCAGACTTCCCAACCGCAGCTTTCATGAAGGCGGTCATGGGCGCGGAGGCGATCCGGTCCTGCGTCGGCGTCCACAAGGGGGTGTCGGCAGCCATATCGTTCCTCCCAAAGCGCGTCGCGATTGCGGCAATTAAGCCTGATGTCGCCTGCGTCGTTGTCCCAAAACCGGCGTGGCGTTGGCGGACCGGACGGGTTTATCGCTTATGCATACCGCAGCGCAGCAGAGCAAGATTTTGTTGAAATGGCCGGCAAGGACACGGCGCAAACGCCATCGGAGGGCCATAAAGACTTGAAAAGCGTCGGCGCTCGGCTACACCCGTCGGGCGATTTGTCGGCAATGGAAACTCACGGGGCGAGATGAGATCATCTTTGATCCGGCGCGGGGTATGGGTAATCGGCGTTGCGGTGCTGGTCATCGCGCTCGCCGTCGCCGCCTTGCCGCTGATTGCCTCGACGCGCATCGTACGCGACCGCATCGCTTGGGAATTGAGCGCCTGGAGCGGTTTTCGCGTGACGATCGACGGCTCGCCGCGCATCGAGGTGTGGCCTAAGTTCCGAGCCATCCTCAGCGATGTGACGCTGTCGCAATGGACGGAGACCGACGCGCCGCCGGTGATCGAAGCCGAGCGCGTCGAAGTCGATCTCTCGGCCATGGCCGCCGTGCAGGGCGACGTCCAATTCTCGACGGCACGGCTAGTGCGGCCGACGATCAGGGTGGAGCGCAAGGCGAGCGGCCTCTATCTGCCGCCGCTGCCGACCGGCGGCCGCATCACGCGCTCGATCGACACTGCGCGCGGCGTGGTCACCGCGAACCCGCAGAAGCCCGACCTCGGCAGACTCCCTTCCGATCCGTTCGGCATCGTCGAGTTCCGCGACGGCCGCGTCGTGACCTCGGTTGGCGGCAAGGATACCGAGATCCTGAGCAGCCTCAGCGGCCAGGTGAACTGGGCGGCGATGAACAGCGACGCCGCGCTCACGGCGACCGGCATATGGCGCGGCGAAAGCGTCCAGATCGATTTTTCCTCGGCGAAGCCGCTGGTGCTGTTTGCCGGAGGGGTCGCCCCCGTCACGCTCGCCTTCAAGGCGGCGCCCGCCACGCTTTCTTTCGACGGCGTCGCCTCGATGTCGGAGAACGGCTATCTGGACGGCCAGGCGAAATTCACCGCCCCTTCGCTGCGACGCCTGCTTGAATGGTCGCAGGCCGGCATGGCGCCTGGTGCTGCGATCGGCTCCGTCTCGGTCGCGAGCAAGGTGGCGGCCTCGGCGGGACGCGCGAAGTTCGAGAACACGACGGTGGCGCTGGACAACAACCCCGGCATGGGAGCACTGGACTTTTCGTTCAGCGAGCCCCTGCCCGTCATTTCCGGCACGCTTGCGTTCGATACGCTCGATCTTCGATCGGTGCTTTCCGCTTTCACGCCGATCGCTCCGGCCGGCCAGGCAGCCCCCGGCGAGTTCGACACCGGCTTCGCCGACAAGATCAACCTCGATCTCAGGCTGTCGGCAGCGCACGCCACCGCCGGCCCGATACAGCTTGCCGATGTCGCCGCGACCGCGCAGGTCAAGAACGGGCTTGCCGTCTTCGACATCTCCGACGCGTCGGCCTTCAACGGCAACATCCAGAGCAGCCTGCGCTTCGACCGCAAGCCGGACGGCACTCAGGTCGAGTTGCGGCTTTTGGCATCGGACGTCGACACCGGCGCCTTCGCCACCGCGGCGGGGATGACGCGGCTGGTGCCGGCCGGAACCGGAACCGTCTCGGTCATTCTGAAGGGGCCGGGCAAGGCCTGGGACTCGATCTTCGAGAACGCCGACGGGTCTTTCTCGGCGACGTTCGGGCCGGGCTCGCTCAACGGCCTCAACCTGCCTGCCTTTCTCAAGCGCAACGAACAGGGCGGATTCTTCGCCCTCGACGACGTCGCCGACGGCTCGCTGCCCATCGACGGCGCCGAGATCAAGGCGAGCATCTCGAAAGGTGTGGCGCGGCTGGACAAGGCCGAGGTCAATGCACAGAAGTACAAGATCTGGCTTTCGGGCATCGCCTCCTATACCGGGCGCGGGCTGGCGCTCTCGGGCGGCATCATCCCGAACGGACAACCTGCGCAGCAACAGCCGGCCCAACAACCGGCTGCCGCCGGTCAGACGGCGGTGCAGGCGCCGCAGCCCCCAAAGCAGTCGTTGTTCTTCGTCGGCGGCAACTGGAGCACTCCGTTCATCTCGCCGATCAGCCGCGGCGTTTCAGGCCAATAGACCAAGCGCAGGTCGCGCCCGTCTTTGTTCCCTATCCGCGCTGCGCCGCCTGCTCATCGCGCTGGCGCTGGACCTCGCGGCGCTTGTTGGCGATCGAGGCAATGATGACGCCGATCGCGACGACGGCGATCAGGATGGTGCAGGCGGCATTGATCTCCGGCGTCACGCCGAGGCGCACCTGGCTGTAGATCTTCATCGGCAGCGTCGTGGCGCCGGGGCCCGAGGTGAAGGAGGCGATGACCAGATCGTCGAGCGAGAGCGTGAAGGCCAGCATCCAGCCGGAGATGATCGCCGGCAAGATGACGGGCAAGGTGATCTGGAAAAAGGTCTTCACCGGCGGCGCGCCGAGGTCCATCGCGGCTTCTTCCAGCGAGCGGTCGAAGGAGACCAGTCGCGACTGCACGACGACGGCCACGAAGCACATGGTGAAGGTGATGTGGGCGAGCGTGACGGTGAAGAAGCCTCGGTCAAGCCCGACGGCCACGAAGAGCAAGAGCAGCGACAGGCCGGTAATGACTTCCGGCATCACCAGCGGCGCAAAGACCATGCCGGAAAATAGCACCCGCCCCTTGAAGCGTGTGTAGCGGGTCAAGGTGATCGCCGCCAGCGTGCCGAGCACGGTGGCAACGGTCGCCGAGATGACGCCGACGCGGGCTGTCACCCAGGTGGCGTCCATCAGGCCCTGGTTGTGGAACAGCGACACGTACCATTTCGTCGAAAAGCCGCCCCAAACGGTGACGAGCTTGGATTCGTTGAAGGAAAAGACGATGAGAAGCACGATCGGCAGATAGAGAAAGGCAAAGCCGAGCACGATCGAGGTGATGTTGAAGCGGCTCCAGGTGGCGTTCATTTGCCTTGCTCCTGGGCTTTCGCTTGAGCCTGCTGGAAGAACATGATCGGGACGGTCAGCACCAGGAGCAGGATGACCGCCACCGCCGACGAGACCGGCCAATCGCGGTTGGCGAAGAATTCGTTCCACAGCGTCTTGCCGATCATCAGCGTCTGCGAGCCGCCGAGAAGGTCCGGTATGACGAACTCGCCGACCGCCGGGATGAAGACCAGCAGGCAGCCGGCAATCACGCCCGGCAGCGACAGCGGGAAGGTGATCTTCCAAAAGGCGCCGATCGGCGGGCAGCCGAGATCCTGCGCCGCCTCGATCAGCGAATAGTCCATCTTCTCCAGCGACGAGTAGAGCGGCAGCACCATGAAGGGCAGATAGGAATAGACGATGCCGATGAAGATCGCGGTGTAGGTGTTGAGGATGACCAGCGGCTGGCTGATCAGGCCAGTGGCGAGCAGCACCTGGTTGAGCAGCCCTTCGGGTTTCAGGATGCCGATCCAGGCATAGACGCGGATCAGGAACGAGGTCCAGAACGGCAGGATCACGAGCATCAGCAAGGTCGGCCGGATCGTCGCCGGCGCGCGCGCCATGCCATAGGCGATCGGATAGCCGACGATCAGCGTCAGCACCGTCGAGATGCCCGCGATGATCAGGCTGGTCACATAGGCGTTGAAGTAAAGCGCGTCCTGGGTCAGCCACGTGTAATTGTCGAAGTTGAGCTCGCGAAAGCCGGCGAAGAATCCGGAAATACCGTCGCCGAAATCGAGCACCGGGGTGTAAGGCGGCATCGAGATCGCCGTCTGCGACAGCGAGATCTTGAAGACGATGATGAACGGGACAAGGAAGAAGAACAGCAGCCAGAGATAGGGAATGATGATAACGAGACGGTCGACGAAGCCCTTCGCCAGCTTGGTCGGCAACTGAGCGGCGGTTTCGGCCGAGGAAGGGGCGGCGGCGATATTGGTCATGGCCGCCCTATTACCTTGTCAGCACGACGCCGGCGTCTGGCCGGAAGGAGACCCAGGCGCGATCGTTCCAGGTCAGCGGGTCCTCGCTGACGCGGGCAGCGTTCAACGCGCTTGCTCGCACCATCTGTCCGTCGTCGAGCTTGATGTGGTAGACGGTCATGTCGCCAAGATACGCAACGTCATAGACTTCGCCTTCCAGCGCATTGACGGCATCGGCCGGCTTCCTCGACGACACCTTGATCTTCTCCGGCCGGATCGCGAAGACGATGTCGGCGCCCTTGGTGGTGTCGGCGGCGTTCTCGACGACGATCTGCGCACCGGTCGCGCCGGTGATGCGCGTCGTATTCGCTGCCCGCTCGGCAACCTTACCCTCGAACATGTTCACATTGCCGACGAAGTGCGCGACGAAGCGCGATGTCGGGGCCTCGTAGATTTCCGCCGGCGTCGCCACCTGCATCACCTCGCCCCTGTCCATGATGGCGATGCGGTCGGCCATGGTCATGGCTTCCTCCTGGTCGTGGGTCACGACGACAAAGGTAAGGCCAAGCTCCTGCTGCAGGTCCATCAGTTCGAACTGCGTCTCCTCGCGCAGCTTCTTGTCGAGCGCGCCGAGCGGCTCGTCCAGCAAAAGCACCTTCGGCCGCTTGGCGACCGAGCGGGCAAGCGCCACACGCTGGCGCTGACCGCCGGAAAGCTGGTGCGGCTTGCGCTTGGCGAACTGCTCGAGCTTGACCAGCCTCAGCATCTCGGCGACGCGCTTTTCGATATCGGGAGCGGGCATGCCTTCCTGCTTGAGGCCGAAAGCGATGTTCTTTTCCACCGTCATATGCGGAAACAGCGCGTAGGACTGGAACATCATGTTCACCGGCCGCTTATAGGGCGGAATGCCGCGCAGGTCCTGGCCGTCGAGCAGAATGCGCCCCGCGGTCGGCTCCTCGAAGCCGGCGAGCATCCTGAGCAGGGTCGACTTGCCGCAGCCCGAGGCGCCGAGCAGGGCGAAGAACTCACGTTCGAAGATGGTCAGCGAGAGATTGTTGACAGCGGTGAAGTCGCCAAACTTCTTGGTTACTTTGTCGAATTGTATATACGGCTTGGCGCTCGGATCATTCCATGGCGCGAAATCCCTGCGGATGCTGCCAAGCGATTTCATGTCCCACTCCGGGTCTGTTTCGTTCCGCTGGAACGGTTCATGGTTTCGAGGAAACGTCGAACCGCTTTAGCTTTTTATTTTGACGCAATTCCGGGCGGAAAACCGTCCCACACTGTTGCTGGAATTGCTTCTAAAGAAAGCGACCCCGGCAGTTTCTGCCGAGGTCGCGTCTCGATGCTTATTGGCCGGTGACGATCTTGGTCCAGGTGCGCGTGATGATGCGCTGTGTCTTGGGATCGTAGGGCTGCACGGTGTAAAGCTTCTTGGTCGTCTCCTCGTCCGGATAGACCGAGGTGTCCTCCAGCAGGGCCTTGTCGACGAACTGCTGCGAGGCCTTGTTGCCGTTGGCGTAGAGCACATAATTCGAGGATTTGGCGATGACTTCCGGCGTCATCATGTAGTTGATGAACTCATGCGCTTCCGCGACATGCGGCGCGTCGGCGGGGATCGCCATCTGATCGAACCACATCTGGGCGCCTTCCTTGGGCACCGAATAGCCGATCTCGACGCCCTGCTTGGCCTCCTCGGCGCGGTTGCGCGCCTGGAACACATCGCCGGACCAGCCGATCGCCAGGCAGATGTCGCCGTTTGCCAGCGCGTTGATGTATTCCGAGGAATGGAACTTGCGAATATACGGCCGGACCTTGAGCAGGGCTTCCTCGGCCTTGGCGATATCGTCGGGCGAGGTGCTGTTTGGATCGAGGCCGAGATGTTTCAACGTGGCCGGAATGATGTCGGAGGGGGAATCCAGCACATAGACGCCGCAATCCTTGAGCTTGGCGAGGCTCTCCGGATTGAAGAACACATCCCAGCTGTCGATCTTGTCGGTGCCGAGTGCCGCCTGCACTTTCTTGACGTTGTAGCCGAGGCCGACCGTGCCCCACATGTAGTTGACCGAATACTCATTGTTCGGATCATACTTTGCGGTGCGCTCCGAAATGACATCCCACATGTTGGAGATGTTCGGCAGCTTGGACTTGTCGAGCTTCTGGAAGACGCCGGCCTGGATCTGGCGCGCCAGGAAATTGGCGCTGGGCACCACGACATCATAGCCGCTGCCCCCGGCCAGCAGCTTGGTCTCCAGGATCTCGTTGGAGTCGAAGGTGTCGTAGACGACCTTGATGCCGGTCTTCTTGGTGAAGTCCTCGATGATCGAGCTGTCGATATAGTCCGACCAGTTATAGACGTTGACGACGCGGTCGTCGGCATGGCCGCTCGCGGCGAAGAGCGTCAGCAAGGCCGAAGTCGCCGAAAGCAAAAGCGCTTTGCGGATCATGATATTCTCCTTTGGTGAGTGTTCCCGTGCCGGCTCGTCGCGACATGGGCGCGGGCCGGCGTTTGTTTCAGACTATTGAGCTTTCCGGGGAGCGACAAGCGCGCGCGCCTGGCAGTGCGCCGGATCGTTGAGTGACGGGCGCCGCCCTTGCCTCCTTTCCAGGAAGCTGTTCGGACGGCCTCAGCGGCGTTGGCCGCGGCGTAGGCAGAGATGTAACGATGCGGTCCGGCCTCGATGAGGCCGGCGGAGTCACTTGGCAAGATACGCCTGTCTTGTTGTTGCCGTAATTGCAGCCTGCCCGGCCCGCAACGGAGTTGTCAATGGGGAAGACACTCGAGCATCAATTGGGAGACGGCAGCCCGGTGATGCCCGGCCGCTCGGGCCGGGTCTGCCGCTTGAACTCAAACGCAACATGTACAAGCAGCGCGGCGATGACGACCGCGCCGCCGATGATGGTGCGCCCCGACGGCACCTCGGAATGGACGAGCCACACCCAGATCGGACCGAGGATCGGCTCGAAAGTGCCGAGCAGCGCCGCGACGGCCGCGGGCACCAGGCGGGCGCCCATGGCGAAAAAAGCAAGACCGACGCCGAGATTGATGACGCCGAAGGCGAAGAGAAAGCCCATGTCGCGCCCGGAGACGGTGAATTCCGTGGCTTGCGAGGCAGCAAAAGCACCGGCGAGCAATGCGCCGAGGCAAGTGGCCGGCACCATGCGCACATGGGCAAAGCGCCGGGTGATCACGGTCGCGAGCGACAACATCACCGCGATCAGCAGCGCCAGGCCATCGCCGATCGGCGAGACGGCGCCGCCAAGCGATTCCGAGACCATGACGGCCACGCCGGTGATGACGGCGGCAATGGCGACCCAGGTTCCTGGGGTCACGCGTTCGCGAAACAGCACCCAGGCGAGCATGGCCGCCAGAAGCGGGACACCGGCCTGCATCAACAAGATGTTGGCGACCGTCGTGTAGGCGAGCGCGACGATGAAGCTCGTGGAGGCGGTGGCGAAGCAGAGAGCGACGCCCAGCCCAGGCAGGCCCATGTCGCGGAACAATCTCCAGGTGCTGCGCCAGCCGTCGCGCCAGAGCATGAAGGCGACGAGGAAGCCCACCGCCCAGATCGAGCGCCAGAACACCACGGTCCAGCTGTCGCCGACATGGATGAAGCGAGCTATGGTGCCGCCAAAACTCCACATCAGCGCCGACAGGAAGACCAGCAGCATGCCGATCCGCTCCTCGCGCGGCGAGACGGCGGCCAAGGCAACGCGAGACGACGCGGTATCGGTCATAGGCGAGACTGTCAGCGATTTGCCGGCGGCACGATCCACCACGGACGACCACACCATATCCCATTCGCGTAGCGCAAATGCTGGAGCCAGGCGTGATCCAGCATCCGCTGAAATGTAGGACAAAGCCCGGCTTGCGGGCCGCCGAACCGCTGCGGCTGGCGGGGGTGCTACCCCTGGAAATCGAAGGCGCTGAGACCCGTCACCATCTCGTCGAGGCCTAGCGGCCGGGTCACCGGCGGCTCGGCGCGCGCCAGGCAGCCGACGCGTTCGCAGAGCCTGCAGGCCGGGCCAACCGGCGTTGCATATGCCGTGCTCTGCGCGACCTTGGCGGCGGACGGTCCGGGCAGCGCCGCGCTGTAGACGATCTCGTCGCGAAAGCCGATGTCGCAGCCCAGCAGAAGCGCCGTGCGCCGCGGCCGCTCGGAGAAGGCGCCTTGCGGCCCTTCGAGCGTGCGGGCGATGCAGAGGAACTCCGCGCCGTCCGGCATTTCCACAGCCTCGACCAGAATCCGGCCCGGCTGCGAAAAGGCTGCATGGACAGGAAGCTTCGGACAGGCGCCGCCAAAGCGGCTTTGCGGATAGCCAAGGCTGCCCGCCTTGCGGAAGCGGTTGCCGGCATTGTCGACCTCTAGCATGAAGAACGGTACGCCGGGGGCGCTCGGCCGCTGCAGCATGGTCAGGCGGTTTGCCGCCTGCTCGAAGGAGACGCCGAAGCGCGAACGCAAGACGTCGATGTCGTAGCGGGCGCGGACGGCCGCTGCATGAAAGGCGTGATAGGGCATCATCAGCGCGTGCGCCGCATAGCGGCCGAGCTCGAAACGGGCTAAGCGGCGCGCTTCGTCGGAGCCGAGCTTCAACGTCTGGATCTCGCTCGCCACCGCCACCGTCATGCGCATCAGGCTCGCCTCCATGGCGACCTCGCGCAGCTGATCGAAGGGGGAGAGCCGCTCTGACAGGAACAGGCGTTGCGAATGGCGATCGTAGCGCCTGCGCCAGTTCGGCATGGTGGCCACCGGCAGCACCTTGACCACGATGCCGTGCTCGCGCCTTAGCCACGCCTTCAGCGTGCCGAACAGGTCGTCGCCTGGATCGAGCAGCGAAATGAAGGCCTCGGCTTCCTCCTCCAGCGCGGCGAAATGGTTCGGCCTGCGCTCGAAAGTCTCGTGCACTTCGTCGACAGGCAGGCGCGTGCCGGACAATGCGGTCGCCCTGCCCTCCCGCGCCAGGAGTTCATTGAGATCCGACAGCCGATCGGCCTGCTCGCGATAGGCGCGAAACAATTTCACCATCGCGGCGGAAGCGTTCGGCGCGATCTCGGCGAGGTCGATCAGTTCCTGGTCACCCGGCAGTTCGCCGGCCAGCAGCGGATCGCCGAACACTTCCTTCAGCGCCGCGATCGATAGTTTGGTCTCGCCCTGCAATTCGTGCGGGTCGATCTTGTAGACCGACGCCAGCTTGAGGATCAGCTGCACCGTCAGCGGCCGCTGGTTGCGCTCGATGAGATTGAGGTAGGACGGCGAGATGCCCAGGCCTTCGGCCATCGCCGTCTGGGTCAGGCCCTTGGCGTTGCGAAGCCGGCGGATGCGCGGCCCGGCGAAAATCTTCTGCTCGGCCAATCGGCTACCTTGACAAGAGTTTTACATAACGGCGCGCCGTCGCGGGCTCATCCAGCTTTTTACAATCATGACAGATTTACAGCCCCGACCTGTCAAACGCAACACTAGTTTTCCCGTATTTTAGCGGGCAAGCTCCGGTTTTTCTGGCGACTTTTGCGGCGCAATGTAAACAATGTAACACGTGAACGGCCCACAGATACGTCCCTCAAACGGGCCATCTAAACAAGCAAGACTGACCTGGAGCAATCGATGACTGATTTTTACAACCTCGTCCCGTCCGCGCCGGAAGGCCGTTTCGACGGCATCGAACGGCCCTACTCGGCGGAGGACGTGAAGCGGCTGCGCGGCTCGGTCCAGATTCGCCATACGCTTGCGGAGATGGGCGCGAGCAGGCTGTGGAAGCTGATCCACGAGGAAGATTTCGTCAATGCGCTCGGCGCCATGTCGGGCAACCAGGCCATGCAGCAGGTCAGGGCGGGCTTGAAGGCGATCTATCTGTCGGGCTGGCAGGTCGCGGCCGACGCCAACACCGCGTCGGCCATGTATCCGGACCAGTCGCTTTATCCGGCGAATGCGGCGCCGGAGCTGGTCAAGCGCATCAACCGCACGCTGCAGCGCGCCGACCAGATCGAGACATCCGAAGGCAAGGGTCTTTCGGTCGAGACCTGGTTCGCGCCCATCGTCGCGGACGCCGAAGCCGGGTTTGGCGGGCCGCTCAACGCGTTCGAGATCATGAAGGCTTTCATCGAGGCCGGTGCCGCTGGCGTCCACTATGAGGACCAGTTGGCGTCGGAGAAGAAGTGCGGCCATCTCGGCGGCAAGGTGCTGATCCCGACCGCAGCGCATATCCGCAACCTCAATGCGGCCCGGCTTGCAGCGGACGTGATGGGCACGCCGACGCTGGTGGTGGCGCGCACCGACGCGGAAGCCGCCAAGCTGCTCACCTCCGACATCGACGAGCGCGACCGGCCTTTCGTCGACTATGACGCCGGCCGCACGGTCGAGGGCTTCTATCACGTCAGGAACGGCATCGAGCCCTGCATCGCGCGCGCCGTCGCCTACGCGCCGCATGCGGACCTGATCTGGTGCGAAACCTCGAAGCCGGATCTTCAGCAGGCAAGGAAGTTCGCTGAAGGGGTGCACAAGCACCACCCCGGCAAGCTGCTCGCCTATAATTGCTCGCCGTCGTTCAATTGGAAGAAGAACCTGGACGACGCGACCATCGCGAAGTTCCAGAAGGAACTCGGCGCCATGGGCTACAAATTCCAGTTCATCACACTGGCCGGGTTCCACCAGCTGAACTTCGGCATGTTCGAACTGGCCCGCGGCTACAAGGAGCGCCAGATGGCGGCCTATTCGGAACTGCAGGAGGCGGAATTCGCGGCGGAGGTCCATGGCTATACCGCGACCAAGCATCAGCGCGAAGTCGGCACCGGCTATTTCGATGCCGTTTCGATGGCGATCTCCGGCGGCCAGTCTTCGACCACCGCCATGCATGAGTCGACCGAGCACGCCCAGTTCAGGCCGGCGGCCGAGTAATGACAACACCAGAGGAAACGCCCGAAGGGCACTTACGTCGAGGAGAACAGCAATGGCATCGATAAGCCGGGTCAAGGAACGGGCCGAAGAACAATCAAGCGCGATGAGCGTCGATCAGCAGGCGACGATCCGCATGCTTGCCAACGACCTGCACAGGCTCAACCAGTCTGTGATGAAGGCGGTCGAAGCGGGTGTGTCGGTCGAGCTGGTGCGCTCTGCCAGGCACCATGGCGGAGACGGCAACTGGGGTGATCTTTTGATCCCAGTGATCGTCACCCATCAGAGCCAAGGCTGACGTAACGTCAACAATCACTCGCGAGTGTCTCCCGTGCGCTATACGTTCCGGGAGACGTTCGTTTTTTCGAATTGTGGCCGTGGCGCCGGGGAGAACTTGCGCCGGATTTTAGCAATTCTTGCTATATTATCATTTTCCACTATTTTTGCTTGACACCGCTGGCGATCTCGCGCCAATTGCGCGCTTAAGGTTTCAACCCTGCATTGAACCAGAGCCTCCGCCAGACATGTGTCCCGCCAATCGTGACGACTCTGAAAAACCAATGAAATCGGCGGACCGTGGCGCGGCGGCCCGGCTGCCGGCGGATTTCTCCAAGGTGCTGGTGGTCGGCAAATCGTCGATCAACCGGGTCGTCGTTTCGAAAATCGTGGAAAAGTCCGGGCTGAAGCCGATTTCGGAGCCACCGGAGGCGGCCGAAAAATCTTTGGCCGGCCTGGTTCCCGGCGCAATCATACTCGACGGCGGACCCGACGACAGGGATTGCGACAGGTTGCTGTCCGGCATCGACGCGCTGCGGCGCGCTTCCGGCAAGACGCGGCCCGCCGTGATCCTGCTTTCAACCAGGAATGGCACGCCGGACAGCCTCGGCCTGTCGAGCGTGGTCGACGCCGTGGTCGCCAAGCCGATCACGCCCGAAAGGCTGCAACCAGTAATCGATCGCCTGGTCGGCCGCGGCTAGGCAGAGGCGACGCTCAGCCGGGCTTCGCTATTGCCTCGACCAGGGCCGGCAACTCGCCGAGATCTGCGATCTCGCGAAAACGCGGCGCCGCGACAGGCGCCTCGGCGTGTTCGATCGCCCAGGTCAATTCGTGCGGCACATGGATGCCCCAGCCACCGGCCTCGATGGCGGGAACAACGTCGGACTTGAGCGAGTTGCCAACCATCATGCTGTTCTGCGGACCGTCGCCATGGCGGCTGAAGATGCGGGCATAGGTGGCTGCGCTCTTGTCGCTGACGATCTCGACGGCATCGAAGAGATCACCCATTCCCGACTGCGCGAGCTTGCGCTCTTGATCGAAGAGGTCGCCCTTGGTGATCAGCACCAGATGGTAGGAGCCCGCCAGATTTTCGACCGTCTCGCGGGCATGCGGCAGCGGCTCGATCGGATGGCTGAGCATCTCGCGGCCGGCAGCCAGGATTTCGCCGATGACGGAACCGGGCACCTCGCCGTTTGTGATCGCGACGGCCGTCTCGATCATCGACAGCGTAAAGCCCTTAATGCCGAAGCCATAGAGGGCGAGGTTGCGCCTTTCCGCTTCGAGCAGCCGTGCCGCGATGTGCTCATGATCGCCGTGCTCGGCTAGCAAGGCGGCAAAACGCTTCTCGGTCAGGCGGAAGAACTGCTCGTTCTGCCACAGCGTGTCGTCGGCATCGAAGCCGATGGTGGTCAAACGTGGAGCGGACATGTGCGACCCTTTGCTTACAGGCTCATCTAGACCCTGTGGCGCTGCGCCGCCAGCAAGAAGACAGGCACGCCGGTTCCTTTGGGCTGCGGCTCGGCTTGCCTGTGGCCACGCGGGCGCCTCCCCTTTCCTTCCGCCACGGCGCCCGTCTATACTTTGAAATCCGCAACACAATCTGGTGAATGATGCCGCCTGAAAAAAAGGAAGTCCGTCCGTCGAGCCGGGGGGGACGCGCCCGCACGCCTGCCTTCTTGAAAAACGAACGCGGTGTGAAGAACTGGAAGGAAGCCAGCGCCTGGCTGGAATGGCGCGGTATCGAGGACATCGAGTGCATCACGCCGGACCAGGCCGGCGTCGCCCGCGGCAAGATGATGCCGTCGAAGAAATTCACCTCCAACACATCGCTGGCCTTACCTTCGGCCGTCTTCATGACGACGATATCCGGCGGCTATCCGGAAGACGGCAATGGCTTCCACTATCCGGAGGACGACGGCGACCTGAAGCTCTTGCCCGATCTCTCGACACTGACCGTCGTGCCCTGGGAGGAAGATCCGACCGCCGCGGTGATCTGCGACCTCGTCCACCAGGATGGCCGCTCCGTCGAATTCACGCCGCGCAACGTTCTGAAGCGCGTGCTGGCCGCCTATGACGACCGTGGGCTGAAGCCGGTGGTGGCGCCCGAGATCGAATTCTATCTGGTACGCAAGAACCCCGATCCGGACTACCCGCTGACGCCGCCCGTCGGGCGCTCAGGGCGGCCGATCGGCGGCGGCGCCGGCTATTCGATCGCGGGCGTTAACGAGTTCGACGAACTGATAGACGACATCTATCATTTCTCGGAGCGGCAAGGCCTGGAGATCGATACGCTGATCCACGAGGAGGGCGCCGGCCAGCTCGAGATCAACCTGCGTCACGGCAATCCGATCGAGCTTGCCGACCAGGTCTTCATGTTCAAGCGCACGATCCGCGAGGCGGCGCTGAAGCACGAAATCTACGCCACCTTCATGGCCAAGCCGATCCAGGGGCAACCTGGCTCGGCCATGCATATCCACCAGTCGGTGGTCGACAAGAAGACCGGCAAAAACATCTTCTCGGCCGAGGACGGCGCCGAAACTGATGCGTTCTTCCATTTCATCGGCGGCATGCAGAAACACGTGCCGAACGCGCTGGTGATGCTTGCGCCTTACGTCAATTCCTATCGGCGGCTCACGCAGGCTGCGTCGGCGCCGGTCAACAACAAGTGGGGCTACGACAACCGCACGACGGCTTTCCGCGTGCCGCGTTCCGATCCAGCGGCGCGGCGCGTCGAAAATCGGATTCCGTCCTCGGACGCCAATCCCTATCTGGCGCTTGCCGCCTCGCTTGCCTGCGGGTTGATCGGCATGAACAACAAGGTCCAGGCCGAGCCGCCGGTGCTGACGACCGCCAACGAGGACGAGATCGACCTGCCGCGCAGCTTGCTCGAGGCCGTGGACCTTTTCGAGGCCGACAAGGAGCTTGGCGCCATTGTCGGCAAATCCTTCGCAGCCACGTATGCGGCCATCAAGCGAGCCGAGTTCGAGACATTCATGGAAGTGATCAGCCCTTGGGAGCGGGAGTATCTGTTGCTGAATGTGTGAGCGGCCACTTCGTCGAGTGAATGGGTGAATAGTGAATGGTA
Source organism: Mesorhizobium sp. WSM3868 (assembly GCF_002294785.1). Lineage (NCBI taxonomy): Bacteria > Pseudomonadati > Pseudomonadota > Alphaproteobacteria > Hyphomicrobiales > Phyllobacteriaceae > Mesorhizobium > Mesorhizobium sp. WSM3868. The sequence goes on from NZ_NSGB01000001.1 coordinate 348,306, forward strand.
TTGGATGGGTGAACGCAGCCAGAGCGCTCTAGCAAAGCATTCACTATTCACCATTCACCATTCACCTGCGTTTCCGCATGCCTCGATGGGCGGGTATTCCGGCCACGGCATCATGCTGTCCAACTTCTTCGGCAAGCTCTACGCCGAGACGGTCGCGGGCAATCGCGACCGCTGAAGCTGATCGAGTATCTGAAGATTCCCGCCTTCCCGGACAGCTGTTGTTTACGCGCACCGCTGCTGTTTCTGGCGCTCAACTGGTTCGCACTGCGCCGCAGGATCTGAAACCGGAACATGTGCAGAAGCTGTTAATTCGACAAGTCCGCTTCCCTAACGGCACGTTGCGGAATCCTTAACAAACGCGCAAAATTTCGCAAAAAGGCGCACTGATGCCATAATCGGCGGTAAAAGATGCCGGTTCTGGGCGATAAGACGGGGATTTGCGCGGGCCTGCCCGCTGGAAATTTCGGGACCGATGCCAATCAGCCGCGAACGGTTTGCGGCAAGATCGAAAGAACGTCGGCCCGGTTGTTGGAGGTGGTTTAGGTGAACGAGCCCTTCAGTTTCGGTGCGCCGGAACGACGGCACTTTGCTGTGCGGTTCGGCTATGACATGCAGCCCTCGTTCTGGCAGGGCCTGCAGTCGAACGCGCATCTGGTGATCGCGGCCGTCGGCACCGCGGCGCTGCTTGGCGTGGCGGCGGTGGCGCTTTGGCTGGCCTTGCCGGCCAATGAGCGGCAGGCGATCGCGAAAACGGAGCAGACCGTCCCCGCGATCCCGGTCAAGACGAAGAAAATCGCCCCGGCCGCGGCGAGCTCTGTCAGTGTCGCCGCCGCGCCGCAAGCGGCGCGCAAGGCCGATGCGGTTTCGCCCATGACTGCGGCCCGGGAAACTGCCATCCCGGCACTGGCTTCCAACAATCCCCGCTGGAACGGCACGGTTGGTGAGCCCGCGCCCGCGGCGGATGCTCCGCCGGCCTCATCCGCTCAGGCAGCGGAGAAGCCGGCGACGCAGAACGACAAACCGGCCGTTGCCGCCTTCGCCGAATCCGGGTCCGGAAACGATGCTTCGGCCGCCCTGGCTGAGGTCGCGGCGCCAGCGCCGGCGGCTGCCCAACCGGCAGACGCAAAAAAGCCTGAGGACAAAATGGATGCGGCCCAGACCGCCGCCATCCCGGACGCGAAGCCCCAGGTTGCCGAGGCCCAGCCGGCGTCACCCGAGGATGCGGCACAGGACGAGCCGAAGCCCGAAAACGCCGGCACTGGCACCAATGGACGCGTCCTGAGGGCTGTTACCATGCGTTCCGGCCCGAAGAACGGCGCCGCCGCGATCGTCACTGTGCCTGCCAAGTCAGCCGTGCAGGTGATGAGCTGCAAAAAATGGTGCGAGATCGTCTATAACGGCAAACGCGGCTGGATCTACAAGAGCTTCGTCAAGACCGGCGCCTGATCTGGACGCGCTTGGCGGCCTGACGCCGCCGCGACGTCGGTTCAGATGCAGCGCCCGCCGTCGACTTCCAGCGCCACGCCGGTGATGAAGGCCGCCTCGTCCGAAGCCAGCCAGAGCGCCGCGTTGGCGATGTCGAGCGGCGTCGAGAGCCGGCCGAGCGGGATAGAGGCGCGGAATTTTTCACGGATCTCCGGCGTGTCGGCGCCCATGAACTTCTCCAGCATGCCGGTCTCGCCGGCGACCGGGCAGAGGCAATTGACGCGGATGTTCTTCGGGGCGAGTTCGACCGCCATCGACTTGGTGGCGGTGATCGCCCATCCCTTGGAGGCGTTGTACCAGGTGAGGCCCGGCCGCGGCCTGATGCCGGCTGTCGAAGCCGTGGTCAGTATGACGCCGCCGCCCTGCCGGTCCATGATCGGCACCACGGCAAGCACGGCATGATAGATCGCCTTCATGTTGACAGCGGTGATCAGGTCGAAGGTTTGCTCGTCGACGCCGAGCATGTCGCCGTTGCGATGGGTGTAGCCGGCATTGTTGACCATGATGTCGACGCGGCCGAAGGCGCTTTTGGCGGCATAAACCATCTCGTCGAATTCGGAGCGTTGCGAGACGTCGGTCTGGGTCCAGATCGCGTTGTCGCCGATTTCCTTCGCCACGCGCGCTGCGCCCTTGGCATTGAGGTCGGCAACCACGACGCGCGCGCCTTCCTCGGCGAAGCGCTTCGCCATGCCCTCGCCGAAGCCCGACGCCGCGCCGGTGATGATGGCAACCTTGTTTTGCAGACGCATGGTTTTCCCCATCATTGAAGGGCCGGCGGTCGCCATTCTCCCTTAGCTTTCGTCACATTCAGGTTCTATGTTGCAGGCGCGAACGCTTCCGGAAAGCTGTTGCTTGCCGACAAGCCTCCCGGTGGCGCTAGTGTCAAGGCCACATATGGGCCCGATCGATTGTCCAGCGATTGGTCCTGGATGTGACACCATGACACTGGACGATTTAAATCGATTAGAATATATCAGCCCCGCTACCGGCTAGCGGCATCAAACCGGACTGACCATGACCAGCCAGATCATCCCTGTCGAACCTTTCGACTTCATCATTTTCGGCGGGACCGGCGACCTGTCGGAGCGCAAGCTTCTGCCCTCGCTCTACCACCGCCAGCGCGGCCACCAATTTTCGGAGCCGACGCGCATCATCGGCACGTCGCGCGCGAAGATGAGCGATGCCGAGTTCCAGAGCTTCGCCAAGAAAGCGATATCGGACCATGTGAATCCGGCCGACATCGAGCCGAAGGAACTGGACACATTTCTTGCTCGGCTTTCCTATGTCTCGGCGGACGCCACTTCGGGCGTCGGCTTCGACAAGCTCAAGAAGGCGATCGGCGACAGCGACCGCATCCGCGCCTTCTACCTCGCGGTGGCGCCGGCGCTGTTCGGCGACATCTCGCATCAGCTCAAGGAACACAAGCTGATCACCCCGAATTCGCGCATCGTGCTGGAGAAGCCGATCGGCCGTGACCTCGCCTCGGCGCGGACGCTCAACGACGCCGTGGGTGACGATTTCCACGAAAGCCAGATCTTCCGCATCGATCACTATCTCGGCAAGGAAACGGTGCAGAACCTGATGGCGCTGCGCTTTGCCAACGCGCTTTATGAGCCGCTGTGGAACTCCGCCCATATCGATCATGTGCAGATCACCGTGGCCGAGACCGTGGGTCTCGAGGACCGCGTCACCTACTACGACAAAGCCGGCGCGCTGCGAGACATGGTGCAGAACCACATCCTGCAGCTGCTTTGCCTGGTTGCCATGGAAACACCGTCCTCGATGGACGCGGACGCCGTGCGCGACGAGAAGCTGAAGGTGCTGCGGGCGCTGAAGCGCATCAACGGCAACGAGGCGCCGAAACACACGGTGCGCGGCCAGTATCGCGCCGGCGCCTCCGCCGGCGGGCCGGTCAAGGGTTATGTGGAGGAACTCGGCAAGGACAGCAACACCGAGACCTTCGTCGCCCTCAAAGCCGAGATCGGCAACTGGCGCTGGGCCGGCGTTCCTTTCTATCTCAGGACCGGCAAGCGGCTGGCGACCCGCGTTTCGGAAATCGTCATCGAATTCAAGCCGATCCCCTATTCCATCTTCGGCGACAGCGCCGGGCCGATCTTCGCCAACCAGCTGGTGATCAGGCTGCAGCCGGACGAAGGCGTCAAGCAGTACATCATGATCAAGGATCCGGGGCCGGGCGGGATGCGGCTGCGCCAGATCTCGCTCGACATGAGCTTCGCGCAATCCTTCCACAGCCGCGCGCCGGACGCTTATGAGCGGCTGATCATGGATGTGGTGCGCGGCAACCAGACGCTGTTCATGCGTCGCGACGAGGTCGAGGCGGCCTGGAAGTGGATCGATCCGATCCAGAACGCCTGGGAAAGCGCCAGGCAGGAAGCGCAGGGCTATACGGCCGGCACCTGGGGTCCGTCGGCCTCCATCGCGCTCATCGAACGTGACGGACGGACATGGCACGAGAGCAATTGAGCGGGGCCGCTTACGCCTGGAACGGCTTTGCCGACCGCCAGCAGCTGGCGGCGGCCCTTGCCGGCCACGTCGCCGCCCGCCTGACCAAGGCGATCACCGACCGCGGCACGGCGCTGCTCGCCGTATCCGGCGGCACGACGCCGGCAAAATTCTTCGCCGCGCTCTCCTTAATCCCGATCGCCTGGGACAAGGTCACCGTGACGCTGGTCGATGAACGTTTCGTGCCGCCCTCCTCGCCGCGCTCGAATGCCGGGCTGGTGGCGGCCAACCTGCTCCAGAACAAGGCAGCGGCAGCGCGCTTCGTGCCGCTCTACCATGAGGCGGCGACCATCGAGGACGCAGCGGCGTCGGACAGCGAGGCCCTGCAATCATTGCCCTGGCCTCTGGATGTGGTGGTGCTTGGCATGGGTGCCGACGGCCACACGGCCTCCTTCTTTCCCGATGCCGGCAATCTCGCCGAGCTCATCGACCCGTCCTCACCGCGCATCGTGCTGCCCGTGCATGCGCAAAGCGCCGGCGAGCCGCGTCTGACGCTGTCGATGGCGCGGATCGTTGCCGCCGGTTTCATCGCGCTCCACATCGAGGGAGAGGACAAGCGCATTGCCTTCGACGGTGCGATGGGAGCGGGCATGAAAAAGCCCATCCGCAAAGTGCTGGAGGCGGCGCCGATACCGGTAGAGGTGTTCTGGGCACCCTGATTTCACCAAAGGAACAGCCCCGGAGGCTGTGGGAGGACGTTTTCCGGGGCCAGAAAGGACCAGCCATGACAGCCAGACGCGACGTCGAAGCCATCACCGAACGCATCCGCCAACGCTCGAAGGCCGGTCGCGAAGCCTATCTCGGCCGCATCGCGGAGGCGTCGGGACGCGCCGCCAACCGCGCGGTGCTCTCCTGCGGCAACCTCGCCCACGGTTTTGCCGTCTGCAGCTCATCGGAGAAGGTGGCGCTCGGCGGCGATCGCGTGCCCAACCTCGGCATCATCACCTCCTACAACGACATGCTGTCGGCGCATCAGCCGTTCGAGACCTTTCCGGCGCTTATCAAGGACGCGGCACGCGAAGCAGGCGGCATCGCCCAGGTCGCCGGCGGCGTGCCGGCGATGTGCGACGGCGTGACGCAAGGCCAGCCAGGCATGGAACTGTCGCTGTTCTCGCGCGACGTGATCGCCATGGCAGCGGCGATCGGCCTTTCGCACAACATGTTCGACGCCGCCGTCTTCCTCGGCGTCTGCGACAAGATCGTGCCAGGGCTGGTGATCGCGGCGCTCACCTTCGGGCACCTGCCGGCTGTCTTCATCCCCGCCGGGCCGATGACGTCGGGCCTGCCGAACGACGAGAAGGCCAAGGTCCGGCAGCTCTATGCCGAGGGCAAGGCGGGCCGCGCCGAGCTGCTCGAGGCGGAGTCCAAATCCTATCACGGGCCGGGCACCTGCACCTTCTACGGCACCGCCAATTCCAACCAGATGCTGATGGAGATCATGGGCCTGCACACGCCCGGCGCCTCCTTCGTCAACCCGGGTACGCCGCTGCGCGACGCGCTGACCAGGGAGGCGGCGAAGCGCGCGCTGGCGATCACCACGCTCGGCAATGCCTATACGCCGGTCGGGCGCATGATCGACGAGCGCTCGATCGTCAACGGCGTGGTCGGCCTGCACGCGACCGGCGGCTCGACCAACCACACCATCCACCTCATCGCCATGGCCGCGGCAGCCGGAATTTCGCTTACCTGGCAGGACATCTCCGACCTGTCGGAGGCCGTGCCGCTGCTCGCCCGCGTCTACCCGAACGGACTCGCCGACGTGAACCATTTCCACGCCGCCGGCGGGCTCGGCTTCCTGATCCGCGAGTTGCTCGACGAAGGCTTGCTGCACGAGGACGTGCAGACGGTCTGGGGCGAAGGCCTGCGGCCCTATGCTGTCGAGGCAAAGCTCGGCGCCGACGGCAGCGTCGTGCGTGAAGCAGCGCCGCTCGAGAGCGGCGATGAGAAGGTGCTGGCGCCGTTCAAGAAGGCGTTCCAGCCGACCGGCGGACTGAAGGTGCTTGCCGGCAACCTCGGCCATGCCGTGATCAAGACCTCTGCGGTCAAGCCCGAACGGCGCGTCATCGAGGCGCCGGCCAAGGTGTTCGACAGCCAGCAGGGGCTGAACGAAGCTTTCAAGTCGGGCACGCTGACCGGCGACTTCGTCGCCGTGATCCGCTTCCAGGGGCCGAAGGCCAACGGCATGCCGGAACTGCACAAGCTGACCACCGTGCTCGGCGTGCTGCAGGATCGCGGCCAGCGCGTCGCGCTGGTGACCGACGGGCGCATGTCGGGTGCTTCCGGCAAGGTGCCGGCGGCGATCCATGTGACGCCGGAAGCGGTCGAGGACGGGCCGATCGCCAGGATCCATGACGGCGACATCATTCGCCTCGACGCCGATGCCGGCACGCTGGAGGTGCTGGTGCCGGGAACGGAGTTCGCGCTGCGCCGCACGGCGGATGCCGACCTGATCGGCAACGAGTTCGGCTTCGGCCGCGAGCTGTTCGCCGGCTTTCGCCAACTGGTTGGCCGCGCCGACCACGGCGCCGCCGCCTTCGCAAATGCCTAACGTCAATCTGCTAAAAAAGAGCGGCTCGGAGCCGCCGCTCGGAGCCGCCCTTTGTCGTAAGCGGTGTGCCATCGGCACCTAGACAAGAGGTCTCACGAGGTATTCTTGCCACTGAAGACCTCCGCCAAATAGTCAATAAACACCCTGACTTTACGTGGGGTGTGACGTCGCTGAGCGTAGAAGGCGAAGATCGGTTGCTCCATGGGTTCATGATCCGGCAGCAGCCGCACGAGGCGGTTCTCCGCTATATCCTGGGCGACCATGAAATCGCCCAAGAGGGAGTACCCCCCTCCCGCTAGGCAGGCGTTTCTCACCGCTCGCGCTGAGTTCATTGTCAATTGCTGCGGCACTTCGAAGTCAATGACCTTTCCTTGATGCGAAAACTTATGAACGCGCCCCCATTCCCCGCTGACCTGAGTAACGGATGGGCACGCTCTGATCTCGTCCAAGGTCCTGGGTGTCCCATATTGCTGGCAAAACCGGGGTGTCGCGACGAACACGATCCTCTGCGTGAAAATCCTCTGCGCAATCAGGGATGAATCGTTCAACGGTCCTACCCGGATGGCGACATCGAAGTGCTCGCCAATGAGATCAACCAAACGATTGCCAAGGTCGATTGAGACATCGAGCTGCGGGAACCGTCGCACGAACTCAGGAACCACTGGTGCCAGGCACTCATTACCAAAGGCCGTTACGCAGGAGACGTGGAGTTGGCCGCGAGGAGTTTCGTGGCGTTCGCGTACTGCGCTCCGCATCTGATCAAGCTCCTCCAGGAGGCCGGTGCTCTTTTGCACGAACTCCATCCCGGCATCCGTCAGATTGATCTGCCTGGTGGTGCGGTTAAAGAGACGTACGCCGAGATCGGTCTCCAAGTCCGCCACAATGCGGCTTACCGAGGCAGCGGAAAGGCGCAAATCCCGGCTCGCAGAAGAGAAGCTGTTATGCCTGGCGACTGCCACGGCCACCTTCATGGCCTCGATCATATCCATCCGCCATTCTTCCGAAATTCAAAATAATGTCTCTCACCGTGCGCTCTTTAACACGGAAGCCGAAATCATGCATCAATGGGGCGAACGCTCAAATTGAGGAGATGGACATGTCCAAAAATCCTAGCTGGATACTTCGCAGCTACCCTTCCGCAATGCCCTCCGTCGAGAACTGGAGCCTGGAGGAGCGTTCAATTCCCGATGCCGCGGATGGTGAGCTGCTGGTGAAAACTCTGTGGCTCTCCGTCGATCCCTATATGCGCGGTCGGATCAGCCCCGCGAAGAATTATGCTGCTGGTTTTAGAATTGGCGACCTGATGTGTGGCGGCGGAATTGGCGAGGTAATTACGTCTGAGTCTGCGGACTTCAAGCCAGGCGACCTCGTGATGAGCGATCATTTTGGTTGGCAGCCGTTCAGCGTGATCCCGGCCGCGTCAGCCAAGCCAGTGACGACAACCGACGCTCCGATTCAGGCCGTACTGAGCTATCTCGGCATGCCCGGTCTCACCGCCTACTTTGCCCTCCTCAAAACCGCAACTCCGAAGGTGGGGGAAACGGTGTTGATCTCTGCCGCTTCAGGAGCTGTGGGGCAGATTGCGGGACAGATCGCGCGGATCAAAGGGTTCGACCCAGTCGCTGTTGCGGGCTCGGATGAGAAGCTGGAATGGTGCAGGGAGCTTGGATATCGGACTGGCGTCAATCATCGACGCTCCGCTGATCTCGTGGCAGATGTCGCGACCGCATGCCCTAGCGGCGTCGATGTCTTTATCGACAACACCGCCGGGCCGATTCACGATGCAGCCATGCTAAATCTCAACATCTTTGGCAGAGTGGTGGTTGTCGGCACTATTGCCTTGGCCGACCGGTTTGACCAGCCTGATGTCGGTCTCAGGCATCTCAGAAGGACACTAATCACCCGTGCGCGGATAGAAGGGTTCTTGCTCGACGACCACGAAGGAGAATACGAGACCGCGATTGCCGATCTGCTGTCATGGTACAAACAGGGACTGCTTCAGACACGGGAAGATGTTGCGGAAGGGATCGAGACCGTGCCCCACGCTTTCGTTCGGATGTTGAAGGGAGAGAACTTCGGCAAGCAACTGGTCAAGCTATGATGCTCAAACGAGGGTTTGTCCGCTTCGGCCAGACTGCTATTTTTTGTGCACGCGTTACTCAAGCGGATCGTTCCAAGGCAGCAGCTCATCGATCCGCCTCCGCTTGTGGCCGTTGACGACGGCGGCAAGCGTGGTGGTCAAGTAGACCTGCGGATCAACAGCATTGAGTTCGCAGATCTCCTCTGGCGCAGGCAAAACTAGCTTGCCCTGCCGGGCCAGCGTTCGCCAGGACGACAGATGGTTGGCCTCCAGCCCGTGGCGCTCCGCTACTTCGTTCACCGTCACGCCCGGACGCAAGCCCTCCGAAACGATCTGTGCCTTGACCTCATCCGGCCATTGGCGATGCGCCTCACGTCGGCCCCGCCGTGTCGTGAGAACCTCCAATGTCGTGTCCATGGAGAAACTGCTTCTCGCTCATCCATGGAACCTTGATCGCAGATCAGGCGTCAGCGGACAACGTTGGGGGCAAAACAGCGGTTACCCTTTTTCGTTCGTTTGCGGACGGCGATGCCTACTGAACGGTGATCTCGCTCCGCTCACCGGCCTTGATCGTCACCGGCATTTCCTTGTCCTGGCCCTGATCGGACATGTGCCGCACGACGACATAGTCGCCGGCGGGGATCGTCTGTTGCCAGCTGTCGCCATAGGTCAGGCCGAGCGATTTGCGCTTGCCCTCAATATCCTTCTTTGACGAGAACACCTCGATCGAATAGGCGCCGGGCGCCGACATTGCCAGCACGCCGGCGCCGAGAGCCACCTTCACATCCTGGTTGTCGCCGGCCTTGATGCTGAAGGGCTGTTCGACAACGGCGAGATCGAGCGTGGTTAGCGCGACATAGTCGTCCGGCGGCAGCCAGAATTTGCTGTCCGGACCGTAGGAGTGCTCCACGCTTTCACGCGAACCGTCGATCTTCTTCTTCGCCTTGATGATCTCGAAGCCGATGCCGGAATTGTCGGCCTTTTCGCCGCCGGCCGTGTAGTAGGCGTTGAGCACGGCATGGCCGACGCCGATCACGATATCCTTCTCGACCGTCTGTCCGGCGGCAAGCTGGATGGTTTCGGTCACCGTGCCGGCGCCGATCTGCACCGTCACCTTCTGCTCGCCGGCGGGCACGGTGGCCTTGGTGTCGCCATAGTGGGTCGTGCTGCCGCCCGGATAGGCGAAGTCGACACGCGCCTCGCCGCTGATCTCCGAGCCCTGGCTCGCATGCGGGTGGATAACCAAGGTTCCGGCGTTCAGCGTGAACAACGGGCTGTAGGTCTGGCCGGCTTCGATCTTGATCTTCTGCTCGCTCCTTGCCTCGTCGGCGCGACCGACGACAATGTAATCGCCCGGCTCGAGTTTGGTCTTGAGCTCGCCATACTCGGTCATGACCTGATCGCCGCGCGAGCCGTCGGACTTGGCCTTGTAGATCTCCCAGGCATTGCCGTCGGTGATGGGATCGCCGCCTTCAGCCATGACGACGCTCGGCGTGAAGTTGAATTCAGGCTTGGCGGGTTCGGGTGCAGGCGCCGGCGCCGGGGCCGGAGCAGGCTCTGGCGCGGGCGCCGGCGCCGCGACGGTCTCGACCAGCGCTTGCTGCAATGCCTTCTCGTCGGAGGCCTGGATGTATTTTCCGCCGGTGTTCTCGGCGAGGCAGGCGATCTGCCTGCCTTCGTCGGCGGTCAGGCCGAAGCCGACCACGTCGGCGGTGAAGTCGACGCCGGTCTCCTTCAGCTCCTTGCCGAGCGCGCACGGATCGCCACCGCAGGTCTCAAGACCGTCGGTGATGAGAACGACCGTGGCCTTGTCCTCGGTGTATTTCAGCGCTTCGGCGGCCTGCTTGACGGCCGCCGTCAGCGGCGTCTTGCCAAGGAATTTCATGCTGTCGGCGGCCGCCGAGATCGCGCTCGCCGAACCCGCCTGCGGCGGCACGATCAGCTCGATGTCCGCGCAGCTGCCTTTCTGGCGATGCCCGTAGGCCATGAAGCCGATCTCGTCGTCGCCCGGCACCGACTGCAGCACCGTGCGCAGCGATTCGCGCGCGATCTCGAGCTTCGGCTTGCCGTCTATCTGCGCCCACATGGAGCCGGATGCATCGAGAATGATGATGACCTTGTTGGCGGCAAAGCCAAAGGTGGTCATCGACAAAAGGAGGATCGCCGCAGCGACGCTCCGTGCCAGTCCCGCCATGAAAATCTCCTGAGTGAACCCCCGTCCGCGCCGGGAAAGCTATTTGAGCCGGGCTTTGCAGACAAGTCCGATGGCCGGCAAGTCGCTCAATAGGTGGTTCGGCGCTCTTCCGACGGCGGACGGCCGAACTGCAGCCGGTAGCTTTGCGCGAAATAGGAGTGGGAGGTGAAGCCGGTGGCGATCGCGACGTCGAGGATCGGCATATTGGTCTGGCGCAGCAATTCGCGCGCCCGCTCGAGCCTGAGCCGCATGTAGTAGCGGCCCGGCGTCACGTTGAGATGGCGCAGGAACAGGCGCTCGACCTGGCGCACCGACAGGCCCGCCGACTTGGCAAGCTGCACCGCCGACAAAGGCTCATCGAGATGGTCGGCCATCAGCTCAACGATACGTCTCAGCTTCTCCGACTTGCCGGTGAGGTCGCGCTCAGGTCCGACGCGCTGGCGGTCACCGGCCGAGCGGATGCGCTCGTGCTGGAACTGGTTGGCGACGCCATTGGCGAGGTTGGAGCCGAAATCGCCGCGCACGATCTCCAGCATCAGATCGATCGAGGTGGTGCCGCCGGCGCAGGTGTAGCGCTTGCGATCGATCTCGAAAACGTTGCCGGTGCAGTTGATGTCCGGAAAACGCTCCATGAAGCCGGCGCGGTTTTCCCAGTGGATAGTGCAGCGGTAGCCGTCGAGCTGGCCGGCCTCGGCGAGCAGATAGGAGCCGACCGAGAGCGCGCCGAGCGCGTTGCCGCGGCGGCCCCAGCTGCGCAGCGCCGCCAGCACCTTGCTCTTGCCTGGGAACTCGGTGGTGAGCCCGACCGAGACGAACAGGATATCGACCGGCGGCATGTCGGCGACTGAATAGTCGATCTTGAGCGGCAGGCCGTTGGAAGCCATGACCGCGTCGCCATCTGCCGATATCGTCGTCCAGCCGTAATATTCGCGGCCGAGCAGACGGTTGGCCGAGCGGAAGCAATCGATCGCCGCCGCCAGCGAGAACATCGAAAACTTGTCGACCAGCAGGAAGCCGAACTGCCGACCGCCCTGAACGGGATCGCCCATGACCGGCCGTTCAACAGGAGCAGTAAGATTCGGCAAGGATGCTGCTTTCCGATCAGAAGGACGGCCGCTTCAATCCGGCCGCGAGGTAGGCGGAAGCTACAGTGTTGGCCATCAGCATGGCAATGGTCATCGGTCCGACGCCGCCGGGGACCGGCGTGATGGCGCCGGCGACCGCGGCCGCTTCGGCATAGACGACGTCGCCGACCAGCCGCGACTTGCCTTCGCCCTTCTCCGGCGCCGGAATGCGGTTGATGCCGACATCGATAACGGTGGCGCCGGGCTTCACCCAATCACCCTTGATCATTTCTGGACGGCCGACGGCGGCGACCAGGATATCGGCGGTGCGCGCCAACGCCGGCAGATCCTTGGTACGGCTATGGGCAATGGTGACGGTGCAGTTGGCGGCGAGCAGCAGATTGGCCATCGGCTTTCCGACGATGTTGGAGCGGCCGACGACGACTGCATTGAGGCCGGAAAGGTCCTTGCCGCGCACGCGCTGGATCAACAGCATCGAGCCGGCGGGCGTGCAGGGCACGAACGCCGTCTCGAGCTCGCCGGTACCGAGCTTGCCGACATTGATGAAGTGGAAGCCGTCGACATCCTTTTCCGGCGCGATCGTCTGGATGACCTTGCCGGCATCGATATGGCCGGGCAGCGGCAGTTGCACGAGGATGCCGTGGATCGACGGGTCGGCGTTGAGATCGCCGATGGTCTTCAACAGCTGCTCTTCGGTCGTCTCAGCCGGCAGCGTGTGCTGGAGCGAATGGAAGCCGCACTCCTTGGCCGTGCGCGACTTCGAGGCGACGTAGACCTGGCTTGCCGGATCCTCGCCCACGATCACCACCGCCAGACCGGGCCTGGTCGCGCCCTTGGCCGAAAGCTCGGCGGTCAGCGCCTTGACCTTCGATACCACGTCTGCGGCGACACTCTTCCCGTCGATCACTTCGGCCATCATTCACCTTCAACACTGTTGCGCGGCCACGCCTCGCACGCAGCCCTGATCCTCAATCCAGCAGTCGGCACGCGAACGCGGCGCGCAAGCGGTCAAATGCCGCGCGGCATTTTCACGAAAATTCGACAGGCCAATCCCGTCAAAACGTCGTCGGATGCCGTAAACCCGAAACCGGCTGCTTTTATCGAAGGCCGCTTTTAGCGAAGACGGGGTGTTTTAGAAATAGCGGCGGCGCGAGCGGCTTTCGGTCAGAACGCGCACCGCCTCCCGAAATTCGCGCAGGCTGGCTCTGATCTCGCCGATCTGGTTCTGCTGATCGCCTGGCGACTGGCGCGCCTCGGCTGTCGCCGATTGCGAACGGGAAGGCGCCGACGGAGCGTATGTGTCGTCCGGTAGTTCCGGACGCTGCGGATGGTCCGAACTATAGGAATAGGTGCGGCTTTGAGCGGACGGCGTCTCCAAGCCATGCTCCGACCTTGGAGACTGGACTTTTCCGGAACCGCGCGAGCGGCTAAGGAGAGCCCTCTTTGCGGAGGTTTCGATGACCATCAGGCTTGTTCTCGCCGGTTGCGGCAATATGGGTTACGCGATGCTCTCGGGCTGGCTGAAAGCCGGCAAGCTCGAGCCGTCGGCGGTGTTCGTGGTCGAGCCCAATGCCGAATTGCGCAGGCGAGCCGAGCATCTTGGTTGCGGCGCCGCGGCCGACGCGTCCGCAATTCCCGCCGATGCCATGCCCGATCTCGTCGTCATCGCCGTGAAACCGCAGGTCATCCGCGATGTGACGGCAAGCTACAAGCGCTTCGGCGACGGCAGGACCACCTTCGTCAGCATCGCCGCGGGCACGCCGGTCGCGACCTTCGAGGAGATCCTGGGCCGGCTCGCGCCGATCGTGCGCTGCATGCCGAACACGCCGGCGGCGATCGGCAAGGGCATGATGGTGGTGTTTTCCAACCCGCTCGTTCCCGACAACGTCAGGCGGTTCGTCGCTGAGCTGCTCTCGGCGAGCGGTGTCGTGACGACGATCGACGACGAGAGCCTGATGGACGCCGTGACCGCGGTCTCCGGTTCCGGCCCGGCCTATATTTTCCATTTCATCGAGGCGCTGACGGTCGCCGCCGAGAAGGCTGGCCTGCCGGCCGAGACAGCCAAGCTGCTCGCCCTGCAGACCGTCTATGGTGCAGCCTCGCTTGCCGCCGAAAGCGATGAGGAGCCGGGCGTGCTGCGCCAGCAGGTCACCAGCCCCAACGGCACGACCGCCGCCGCACTTGCCGTGCTGATGGGCGAAGACCGGCTGACGAAGCTTTTGACCGACGCGGTGGAAGCGGCGCGGCTCAGATCGATAGAGCTGGGGAAGTAGTCCTCACGCCATACAACATCTCGTCCTGCAGTTGGCGCAGGGCAAATAGCTTGGTCGTCTTGTCGGGCGCGGCGTTGTCGGCGGTCAGGAGTTCGCCCTTCCTGACCGGCTTCAGCACCTTGCCGCCTTCAAGCAGTCCGACCGGCACGGCACGGCTGGCGCGCGCCTCGGCGACCGTCATGGTCCAGGAGCGGTAGCAGGTCTCGCCGATGGCGTCGAAGATCTCGCCTGCGGCGAGGTCGCGCTTGGCGACCGCGCAGACCTCGGCCACCGGTTTAGGCAGCGGCACCATGTCGGGTTTGCCGTAGAGCATGATGCGGGCTGCGGTCAGCGGCACCTCCAGCGAGGTCAGGTGGTACGGCCTGAAGAAGCTGTAATAGGGGCCGTGGCCGACATGGAGATCATCCATGCGCTCGACGACGCGGGGATGCGTCGCCTCGACGATGACGAAGACGCCAGGCGCCACGCCTTTGCCGATCGTGTAGTCGACGATACCCTTCTTCGACAGGATGCCGCCGTCCTCGCGCGGGATCAGCACCTTGGCCAGCTGATCACGGTCGGCTTTCGGGCCGTGCATGCCCGGAACATCGGGCACCAGGCCAGTGGCGTTGGCGATGGCGCACATCTCGACCATGGTCTTGGAGCCGTCGACGAACTCGACCAGCATGCGCGGGTTCATGTTCCGGCGCAGCGCTTCATCCCGATAATCGTCGGGAACGGCGTCGTGGTTGAGCGGGTTGTTCTTGCCCTTGCCGGCCGAGACGATGGTATAACCGAGCGACGAGGCGAACTCGATCAGCTCCATGCAGCTCGACGGCTCGTCGCCGGCGCCGACCGAATAGACGACGCCGAGCCGATCCGCCTGCTGCTTGAGGTAGCAGCCGATGGTCACGTCGGCCTCGACATTCATCATCACCAGATGCTTGCCATGCTGCATCGCCATCAGGTCGAAATCGGCGGCGACGCCGGGTTTGCCGGTGGCATCGATGACGACGTCGATCAGCGGATTGGTGACCAGCATCTCGTTCGAGGTGATGGCGATCCTACCGCTTTCTATCGCCTGGCTTACCTTGGAGGCGGTCTCGGCTTCGGCAGCCATTGCATCGTCGCCATAGGCGATGCGGATCGCGTCGCGAGCCGTGTGCGGGCGGCGCGTGGAAATGGCCGCAATCGAAATGCCCGGCATCAGCATGCCCTGCGTCACCAGATCGGTGCCCATCTCGCCGGAACCGATGACGCCGATGCGCACGGGGCGGCCGTCGGCGGCGCGCCGGGCGAGATCGCGGGCAAGCCCGGTCAGGGCGACATTTGTCATAGAAGAACGTCCATGCTTTGCTTCAGCCCGCAATACAGGGAACGATCCCCGTTTGCCAACAAAACCAGCCACCCATGGCAATTTCGTGCGCACGTCTTGCAGGACCGGCGCAGATTTCCCGCAGCAATCCGCAACCTTCAGGTGTTTCAAAGCCTTGGCCATGTCCGGAGGAAGGGCAGATGCCGCGGTTCATGCCAAGTGCCGATCTGACCGCCAAAAGTTGGCACGGTGAGCGACGCCTCGGTCGATTCCTTTGTGCGGACTTACTGTTTATTTAGGGAAAATAGTGTTCGCGGTCGGTTTCAACTGAACGGCGCCCTCGGCGAGGATCGTTTTCTGTGCCATTTTTGCTACATCCGCCGGGACTAATGGCTGGAATCCGTGCTTTTGGAGCGCTCTAAATCAATAAGTCCTCCCATCCGCGAAAAATCTGCTAGATACTCGTTGCAAGCTCCGGTGGCAGGCTTGGGCGAAATAAGCGCTGACAAAAACAAAAAGGCGCGGGGATAGTCACGGGGTAGAAATGACCAGGACGGGTAAAGTGACCGTCGGCTGGCGCCTTGCGCTTGCCATGACGGTGTCGATGCTGGCTTGCGGAAGCGCCAGCGCACTCACGCTCAAGGAAGCTGTAGCAGTCGCGGTCGAATCCAATCCGGAGATTGGGCAGGCGATCGAAAACCGCGAAGCCATCGAATTCGAGCTGCGCCAGGCGAAAGGGCTCTATCTTCCCAGCGTCGATCTCGAAGCGTCGACCGGCGTCCGCCGTCTGGATAACGACTCCCGGCGAGCGCTCGACGAGGACCATGACGCGCTTTATCCAAACGAAGCGGACCTCACCGTCTCACAGACGCTCTATGACAGTGGCGCGAGACGGGCCGAATTGAACCGCCAGGCCTCGCGCGTCGACGGAGCTTCCTTCAGGGTGCTGGAACGGTCCGAATTCATCGGGCTTGCCGTCGTCCAGGACTATCTCGAATACATGCTGCAGGCGTCGATCGTCGCCGAAGCGAAGAAGAACCTCGGCTTCCATCAGTCTATACTCGGCGACATCAAGCAAGGCATCGCGGGCGGCGCGCTCAACGATGCCGACCGGCAGCAAGCCGAGGAGCGGCTTTACGCCGCCAAGGCGCGGATGCAGGAGGCGACCGAGGAACTGGAAGCGGCCAAGATCCGCTTCTTCAAGAATGTCGGCAAGCCGCTGACCAATCCGTCGCGGCCGGCCGATGTGGCCGGCGCGCTGCCGCGCTCGCTCGATGACGCGATCGGGCTTGCCAGACAGAACAATCCGCGCGTCCACATGGCCAACAGCGACATCGATGCGGCCGCGTCGCTCGTCGACGCCGCGCGGGCGAAATACGGCCCCACCATTACCGCCGAGGGTGTCGCACGGGGCGGCTATGACATCGACGGCGACGACGGCGACACCAGCGACCTGCAGGCTCGGGTGGTGCTGCGCTGGAATCTCTATCGCGGCGGCATCGACAAAGCCAACGAGCAGGAGCAGATCCGCCGCACCAGCGAGCAGCGCCTCGCGCTGCATCAGGTGCTGCGCGAGATCGAGGAAGCCGTCCGCACATCATGGGACCGCCGCTTCCGCCAGGCGGAACTTGCGCAGACGCTGCGGCTGCAGGCAGCAACCAACGAAAGGCTGGTTGCCTCCTACCGCGAGCAGTTCAAGGTCGGACAGCGCTCGCTGCTCGACGTGCTGGATGCGCAGAACACGCGCTTCAACACCGCGACGCTGGCCGACACCTCGTCCTACGCGTCGCTGTTTGCCCAATACCGGCTGCTGGCCGCGACCGGGGAGTTGCTGAAGACACTGAACATCCAGCCGGCCAAGCAGGCAGCCGCCTACGCGCGTAGCGAATTCGGCACGCCGGCGACAGCCGATACCGAAACCTATGCGCGCACACCATCGGAGCAGAAGAACGATCTGCCGTTCGACATCCTCGCGCCGGTCAGGAAGAAGTAGCCGATGTAAGCATCGATCTCTGGTCCTTCGGGCGGATCGTGAACCAGCAACCTAATATCATCTCGCCCAAGGAGGCTTTCAAAGCCTGCTTCTCGGCGATTGCAGCCTATCTCGGCCGGCCGAGCGCCGAGACCGTGCTGTTTGCCGGGGTGCCGATTTCGGACACGCGCATCGAGCCGGACGACATCAGGCATCTGGCCGAACGGATCGGTCTCGAGGTCCAGGCGTTCAACCATCGCGATTTCGTGCGCGGCCGGATCGATCTTCCGGCCATCGTCTTTCGCGCCAGCCAACTCCCGGTTGCGTTGCTCGCCGAAACGGAAACCGGGCAATTTCTAACGGCGCCGCAGGAAAACGGCCGCACCACGATCGGCAAATCGGAGCTTGCCGAGAGCTACATCAGCGGTGGCGCCTCATTCTCGATCACCTATGCCAACACCGCCGAGGAGATGACGGTCGGCACGGCGCCGAGGATCGAAAGACGTCATTGGCTGACCGGAACGATGGGGACGTTCTGGCGCACCTACTCGAAGGTCGTGCTGTCGGCGGTCTTCATCAACCTCTTGGCGATCGCCTCGCCGATCTTCACCATGAACGTCTACGACCGCATCCTGCCGAACAAGGCGATCTCGACGCTCTGGGTGCTGGCGCTCGGGATCGGCGCGGCCATCCTGTTCGACCTGTTGCTGAAGACGGCCCGTGCCTCGCTTATCGACTATGCCGGGCGCAAGGCGGATCTCAGGATTTCCTATCTGCTGTTCGAGAAAGTGCTCAACTCGTCGCTTTCGGCGCGGCCGGGATCGACCGGCGAATACGCGAATCGTGTCACACAATATGAGTTCGTGCGCGAGTTCTTCACCTCGAATACCATAAGCGTCTTCATCGACACGGTTTTCGTCTTCGTCTTCCTGCTGGTCATCTACGCTATTGGCGGCTGGCTGGTGAGCATACCGGCGCTCGCCTTCGTCATCGCCGTCATTGTCGGTCTGGTGACACAGAGGCGCATCGGCAGGCGGGTCGCCGCCTCGATGAACGAATCTGCCCAGCGCCAGGCGCTCCTGGTCGAGTCCATTTCCACGCTGGAGACGATCAAGTCGCTGCGCGCCGAGGCCTATCTGCTGCGCAAATGGGGCGAGCACTCGAAGAACGCCGCCAACACCTCGGAGAAGATCAAGGAGCTTTCCGCCGCTGCCGGCAACATCACCGGCGCCATCCAGCAATTCGTCACCGTCGCCCTGGTGGTTGCCGGCGCCTATGCCTTCTCGGAAGGCCAGGTCTCGACGGGCGCGATTATCGGCACGGTCATGCTGGCGGGCCGCGCGGTCGCGCCGCTCGGCCAGATCGCCATCACGCTCTCCCGCTTCCGGCAAGCCGTGCTGTCGCTCAGGATCGTCAATACGATCATGTCGCAGCCGGATGACCGACCCGACACGGTCGGCTTCGTCAACCGGCCGATCCGCAGCGGCGCGATGCTGTTCAAGAATGTCGGCTTCGCCTATCCAGGCACCGAAAACGAGGTTCTGAACGGGCTCAACATTGCAATCCGCCCCGGCGAGCGCATAGGCATCATCGGCCGCATCGGCTCCGGCAAGACCACGATGGGCCGCCTGATCGGCCGGCTGTTCCTGCCGACGTCCGGAGAACTGCTGCTCGACGGCATCGACATCCGCCAATACCACCCGTCCGAAGTTCGTGCCGCGGTCGGTATCGTCGCGCAGGCCGGCGACCTGTTTTCGGGCACGATCAAGGAAAACCTTCTGATGGCCGTGCCGGACGCGACCGACGAGGAGATCATCGATGCGGCGAAGGCCGCGGGCGTCGACGACTTCGTCTCTCGCCATCCGCGCGGCTACGACATGAATGTCGGCGAACGTGGCACCAATCTGTCGGGAGGCCAGAGGCAGGCCGTGGCGATCGCGCGGCTGCTGCTGACCAAGCCGAAAATCGTGTTCCTGGACGAGCCGTCGGGTTCGATGGACCTGGCCTCGGAACGGCAGTTGATCAGGCAGCTCAAGGTGGCGTTCGACCGCAACACGACGCTGATCGTATCGACCCATCGCTACAGCATGCTGGAGTTGGTCGACCGCCTCATAGTCATCGAGCAGGGGCGCGTGGTCGCGGACGGAGCAAAGGAACAAGTCATCCAGGCATTGCAGAAGGCGAATGCCTGACCGGGACGTTGGGGAATGTTAGCAAAAGACGACCGGCCGCCGCTTTTCGCATCGGCGTCGGTATACATCATAGGGGCACTGTTCGTGGCCTTCACCGCCTGGGCATCCTTTGCCGAGGTCGATGAGATCGCGCGCGGCGACGGCAAGGTCATTCCCGCTTCCAAGACGCAGATCATCCAGGCGAGCGAAGCCGGCGTCGTCCAGGAAATCGCTGTCAAGATCGGCCAGACCGTCAGGAAGAACGATCTGATCATCCGCCTCGACAACACAGGCAACACCTCGAGCCTGGGTGAAGAGCAGGCCAAGGCGCGGGCGTTGCAGGCGCGCATTGCCAGGCTCAAATTCGAGCAGAGCGGCAATCTCGAGGGCGCGTTCCCCTGTCCGTCCGACATCCAGAAGACTGCCCCGGAGATCTGCGACAACGAGCAGAAGCTGCTCGTTGCGCGCCGGGACAACTTCCAAGTCAAGCTTTCCGTGCTGAAGTCGCGTCTCGATCAGCGCGAGAAGGAACTGGACGAGGCAACCGCCAATTCAGACCGCCTTTCCAAGAGCCTCGCCGTCAGCGACCAGGAAACGGCGCTGGTCGAATCGATGGTCAAGAAAGGCCTGATGGCCAGGACCGAACAGATACGCGTCGAGCGGGAGCAGACCGATCTCCGCGGTCAGCTCAACCTTGCCGGAGAGACCATCAAGAAGAGCAAGGCGGCCATCACCGAGGCGCAGCTTCAAGTCGACGAACTCGGCCTGCAATTGCAGCAGGAAGCATTGAGCGACTTGACGCAGGCGCTGGCGGACCTCTCTGTGGTGGACGAAACCATTCGCGGCGCCACCGACAAGGTGGCGCGGACCGATATCCGTTCGCCTGTCGACGGCATCGTCAACACGCTCGATGTCAACACGCTCGGCGCTTTCGTCCAGCCGGGCGCGGTCGTGGCCGGCATCGTGCCGACCTCGGAGACGCTGCTGGTCGAGGCGCGGGTCTCGCCGCGCGACGTCGCCTTCATCCAGCCGGACCAGGACGCGCTGATCAAGGTCACGGCCTACGACTTCTCGATCTTCGGCGGCATCGAAGGCAAGGTCTCCAACATCACCGCCGACAGCCTGGTCGACCAGAAGACGGGCGAGCCCTACTATCAAGTGCGCGTCGCGACCGAGAAATCCACGCTGCAAAGGAACGGCAAGACTTATTCGATTATCCCCGGCATGATCTGCTCGGTCGATATCAAGACCGGGCGCAAGACGATCCTCAACTATCTTTTGAAGCCCATCAACAAGGCGCGCCAGGAGGCGATGAGTGAACGATAGCGCCGCACGCCCCGACACTCCGCGCGACCGGCTGCTGCCGCCGCTCGCAGCCGAGGATTTCGGCCCGGAGTTCCGCGTCGTGGCGCGTGGCGGCGTGCGCCGCGGCATCCGGCTGGAGCGAGCCTTCTGGGTGTCGCTGAAGCAGATGGCCGAAAACCGCAAATGCACGATCGGCATGCTGGTCGAGGAGATCGCCGAAAATCATCCCGACCAGGGCAATCTCACATCGGCGATCCGGGTCGCATGCATGCGCGGCCTTGCCGAGGAAAGCATGGAACTGCGCAAGCTCGCCTCGATCCGGACCATCAACGCGATCCTGGTCGCCTGCCCCTCGCCCGCCTTCGCGCTGTCCTCGTCGAAGAAGATCCTGACCTTCAATGCCCCGTTCCAGCAATTGGTCAGGCGCCAGCTGCCGAACGCGCCGGGCGACGATGGCAGGCAGGACCTCAAGCTGGCGCTGGACCTCAACGTCATCGAAGTTTTTGCCCGGCTCGACGCCAATGGCGAGACACCCGTCACCACCGGCTTCGTCATCGGCGCCGGCGAGCGCCGCTACAGGGGCCAGCTCAGTGCGGTGCGCGCGCCGGTCACAGAGCCGGAGCTGTTGATGGCGTTCGTCTTCAACGGTTGAAGAGGCAAGCCGCCTACTTCGCTCCGAAACCGGAGCCTGCCGACGTGACCGTCACATCGGGCGAAGCGCCTTCGCCGGGCGCCACTGTCGCGAAACCACCGGCGATGTCGGCGATCTGTGCGCCGGCTTTCGTGCCGTGGATCCAGGCTCGGTCGGTGCTGAATGAATAGAGCGGGACATAATCGGGAAGATCGCGGTCCATCGCCACAACGTTGCTGAGGCTGTCCAGGATGAAGGTGCCGCTTCCGGTGCTCACCGACAGCACCGCGTGGAAAAATTTCCGGCGGCGATCCTGCAGCACGACGAGCGACATGCTCTGCGCCGGGATCCCGGCGCGCAACAGCGCCGCCATCTTCAGGATCGCGAAATCCTCGCAATCGCCGGCGCGATGCTCGAGGATCTCCGACGGCTTCGCCCAGTAGTCGAGCTTGCCGTAGACGACGCTGTCCTTGCGATAGGCGATCAGCCGGTTGATGCTGCTGTTGACGAAGTCCAGCTTGTCGCGAAAAGTCTTGTTGGCTGCAATGCCGACGATCTCGCCAAACGCAGCGTTCTCACGATCGCAGGCACTTCCGGCCGTGCAGTCGATGATCGCCTTGTAGACGGGGGCCCAGCGCGCGGCGACCGGGAAGTTGCGCATGGACAAGGCGATCGACCCGAACACGCCGGGAATAATCGCCCCAGTCTGGATCGGGTCAACCTGGATCGGGTCGATCCGGATCGGATCGACGCCGAGGGTAGCCTCTCCACTCGCAGAACCTGACGCCGGGCGGACTTCGAGAGGCGCATAGGCACTGGCGGCACCGCCGACCCGGTAGGCGGCAACAGGCTGCCATGGCTGCAATCTGGCCAGCGAAACGCCGCCGAGATCGGCCGGCGCAGGTAGCGTTTGAGAGGCGGGACTTGCGACGGAGATCGCGCTGGCCGACGACGCATTCGGCAGACCGGCCAGGCCGATTGCCAGCAGCAGAACCTTGACCCTCGACGCCGACGAGGCAGCTTTTTGTATTTTCATGACGCCCACCTTTGACTGTGGACGCTAGCGATCTTGTCTCAAATTATCGGAAAGGAAGGTGGGTAAGTTTCCGCGAATCAATCTATTCTGCTTTGTCTCAAATTTTATTCAAATTTATACTTGAATTTGTCGAACTGCCGCCGCGCTCCCCAGCCGGTTCGGCGGCGCCCCTGAAGATATATAATTGGATATATCGTTGCGATTTACCAAGTGTAAAAAATGCAAATCCATG
Source organism: Mesorhizobium sp. WSM3868 (assembly GCF_002294785.1). Lineage (NCBI taxonomy): Bacteria > Pseudomonadati > Pseudomonadota > Alphaproteobacteria > Hyphomicrobiales > Phyllobacteriaceae > Mesorhizobium > Mesorhizobium sp. WSM3868. The sequence continues at coordinate 371,135 of NZ_NSGB01000001.1, forward strand.
CATATTCAAGTATATCAAAAAGATTGAAGGTACGTTGCAAAGTTCGAGCCCCGCATGTCTCTTGCCGGGAAATGCCGAAGGGGGCTTGAGCTATGACGACCAGTATCGAATTCGACGCCGTTTCAAATTTCTCGGACGAGCACGCGACTGTCGGCGAACAGCCGATTTCGGGTGTCATTTCGGGCGTCCAAGTCGCCCAGGCCTCCGGCGGCCAGACGGCACCAGCGGCAGGCGAACCTGTGCCGGTCGATGCGGGAAGCGGCGCGCCGGCAAAGGGCGACGGCAACGCCCAGAACGCACAAAGCACAGCCAAGCCGGCGGCGGACGGCAACGCTCCTGCCGCCAACGCCCCTGCCGGAAACGCGCCAGCACCGAACACGGCAGCCTCGAACGTTGCGCATGAATATCACGTCGAGGCCGGCAATGTCGTGAAGCTTCCGGCCAATGTCTCGATCGACGACATCAAGGTCGACGGGCACAATCTGGTGCTGGTGCAGCCGGACGGCGCCGAGATCGTCATCAAGGACGGCGCGCTCAACGTACCGACCTTCATCATCGGCGATGTCGAGGTGCCGCGCGTTGCCCTGATCGCCGCGCTCGAAGCCAGCCATGTCGATGTCGCCTTCGGCGCCGACGGCTCGATCTCGGCCGGCGGAAATGGCTCGCCAAGCAGCGCCGGCGGAGACTTCTCGGTGCCGCCTGGCGGGATCGGCGACGGCTTCGGTCTGTCGGCACTTTTGCCGCCAACGGCATTGGCGTTCGGACAGCCGGAGAACCGTGACCTGTTCCCGTCCCTGCTTAAGCCGGACTCCACGCCGTCGATCGGGACCATTGGCGAAGCGAGCGTCAACGAAGCCGGCCTGCCGGCGCGCAACGGTGAACCGGCTGGCTCGGATTCCGCCTCCAACTCCGAAACCACTTCGGGTGCCATCGGCTTCACGTCGCCGGACGGCGTATCGCAGGTCACGCTGGGCGGCCATGTGCTGACCACCGCGGCGCAGACCTTCACCGACGCCACCGGCTCGCTAACGGCAAGCTATTCCTTCGACGCGGGCACGGGCACCGGCGCCATCAGCTATTCCTACACCCTGCTCGACAACACCTCGGGCGACAACACCAGCGTCAGCTTTGGGGTTGGCGTCGTCGACTCCGACGGCGATGCCGCACCTCCCGGCACACTCACCATTGACATCATAGATGATGTCCCAACGGCGGTGGCCGATACGGACGTGGTGCCGTCGGGCTCGCATACCGAGATCGACGGCAACGTCATCACCGGCGCGGGAAGCGACGGCAACCCGGCAGGTGCCGACGTCAAGGGTGCTGACGATGTGACTGTGGTTGGTGTCGCGGTCGGCAACACCGGCGCATCACTGGACAACACGACGACCGTCGGCACGGTCATCCACGGCACCTATGGCGACCTGACGCTCGGCGCCAATGGCAACTACAGCTACGTCCGCAATGCCGGCACGCCCGGCGGCGTCAACGACGTCTTCACCTACACCATCAAGGACGGCGACGGCGACCTGTCGCACACCACGCTGACGATTACGATCGGCGACTCCACGCCGAGCGACAGCATCCCGGCGCCGGGCCTTGCCTCGACCACCGTCTATGAAGCGGGCCTGCCGCCGCATGGCGGACTGCCGGCCGGCTCCGGCGAGATCGCCGACGGCAATCCCAACAACAACTCCAACACCTCCGAGACCACGTCCGGCAGCATCGGCTTCACCTCGCCCGACGGCATCCAGACCGTCTCGCTCGGCGGCCACGTGCTGAGCGGCGTGCCGCAGACCTTCACCGACGCCACCGGCTCGCTGACGGCAAGCTATGTCTATGACGCGGCCACCGGCGCCGGCACCATCAGCTACTCCTACACGCTCGCCACCAACACCTCGGGCGACAATACCAGCGTCAGCTTCGCGGTCGGGGTGACGGACGCCGACGGCGACAGCGCGCCGGCCGGCAACCTGGTCATCAACATCGTCGACGACGTGCCGACGGCGCATGCCGATACCTGGGGTTCGCCCATCACCGGGCCCACGGCCCTCACCGGCCTGTTGAGCAACGACGTTTTTGGTGCCGATGGCGTGGCGACAACAACGCCCGGCGTGATAATGACCACCAATGGGGCTCACGGAACCGTCGTCTACAACAACGACGGAACCTTCACCTACACGCCGACCGGCGTTTATGTAGGATCCGATACCTTCACCTACACCATCAAGGACGGAGACGGCGACACCTCTACGGCGACAGTCACGGTGAACGTCAACACCAACACCGTTCCGACGGGCGGCGGCACCGTGTCGCTGACCGTCAACGAAGCGGCGCTTGACACCACGCTAGATGCCACGGCTCCGGCCGACCTTCAGCCGGGCGTCGTGACCGGCACCAACCCGAGCAGCCGCGGCGAGACCGCACAGGCCAGCAGCGGCATTACGTTCAACGCCACGGGCGAAGCGATCAGCGTCGCATTCGCCAACCCGACAGGAGATCCGAACTGGGTGGCTCCGACGGTTTCCGGCATGGCGGCTGGGTATTCGATCAGCTGGGCTCTCGTCGGCGGCCAACTGGTCGGCACGCTCATGCATGGCGTCACCAATCTTGGGCCATCCATCTATCTGGCGCTGTCGAACACCAGCGCCGGCCCGAACAGCACGTTGACCCCGGTGGTCACCGCGACGCTGACCGACCAGCTGCAGCATGCGGCCGGCTCCGGCAACATCACCGTCAACGGCCTGCAGGTGGTGGCAACCGACACGAGCGGCGATCATGTCTCCGGCGCGGTCAACCTGACCGTCCTGGACGATGCCCCAATGCCGTTCGTCGGCGACGGCATCAATCTGCCGGACTCGTTGCACTCGACATTGACGGAGCATCTGAACTTCGCGTCGGGGGCCGGCGCGGACGGCGTCGGCAATGTCGTGTTCAATGTCACCGAGGGCGGCGCCGTTACCGCTACGAACGGTTTGAACGTCTTCCTCAATGGCGAACAGGTCTTCTTCCATCTGGTTGACTCGCATACGATTGAAGCTCGGACCTCCGTCGCAAACGGCAGTGACCTAGCGTTCACTGCGACGCTCGACCCGGTAACGGATACCTGGACCTACACGCAAAACGGGTCGCTGTTCGCTGGCAATCAGTTCAACAGCGGTGGCTTCTCAAACCCAGGCGGTAGCAACAGCCCGGCGATCGTGCTGAATGGACCCGATGCCACCCAGAACGACCTTTTGGTCACCGCTAATAGCGGCAATACCGTGAATACAAACAATTCCGAATTCGGTGTCGACGGCGGCAACAGCATCGGCAGTGGAGAGACCATCCGGTTCGATTTCGTTCAGAATGCAACCACAGATGGTACCGTCGCCGGAAGCAACTTCACGAACCACTATGAGGTCAGCAGCTTCACGAGCACTGTCGACACCGGTGGCGGTGGCGCCGCCACCCTCATGATACGGGGCGTAAACGCGGACATTGACCACGTATATGTCGGCGACGGAGACGAAGGCACCGCCCAGTTCCTGACGGTCACCGTTGCGAACAACTCCGGAGGTACGGCACCAGTCGTACACTACAACGGCGACGGCACCGTCACGCTGACGAACCTGGGAAATGGCGACACCTTTACGGTGACCGCGAGCAGCGACGCTTTCAGCGCAATGGAGATTTCGGGCCTCCCGGGCACGAACACGTTCAAGCTCACGTCGCCGCTGTTCACGACGGCCAACGCCGAGACCCCTTTCGACATCAAGATCCCGGTGACTGGGACCGATGGTGACGGCGACACGGCTTCCGGCAGCCTGACCGCGCATCTCTATCCGACGAGCTCCTCGCTCGAAGGCACAAGCGGCATCGACTCGCTGGCCGCGACGGCCACCAAGACCACAGTCATGGGGCAGGACGGCAACGATACGCTGACCGGCATCAACGGGCACGACACGATCCTGGCTGGTGGGCAAGGCAACGACACGCTGACCGGCATGGACGGAAATGACATTCTCTACGGCGGATCCGGCAACGACACGCTCGTCGGCGGCGCCGGCAACGACCTGCTGGTCGGCGGTTCCGGCCAGGACACGCTGACCGGCGGCACGGGCGCCGACACGTTCAAGCTCGAGCATCTCGACATCAAGGATCTCATCACCGACTACCATGGTGCGGGTCCTGGTGGCGAGGGCGACAAGATCGACCTGACAGCGCTGTTCGACACGCCGGTGGGAGGCAATCTCGCCGACTACGTGCACTACGACGCCGGCACAAAGACGCTGAGCGTGGACACCAACGGCACGACCGGCGGCGCCAACTTCGTCGATGTCGCCGTTCTTCAGAACGCGCCTGCGGCCGGAACGATCAACATCCTCTATGATGACTCGAACCATCAACAGCACACGGCCACGATTTAGTGCTTATGCGCGGCGGTGCTGCTATGCTATGCGTTAGCGAACCGTGAATTCGCAATTTGGAGAGGGGCTTACATGAAACATTCCGTAAGACTGCTGGCCTCGGCCGTGGCGGTGCTGCTCGCCGGATCGACCGGCTTTGCCGCAGATATCATCGGCGAGCCGGCGGTGAATTATTGCCGCACCGTCGGCACCTCGGACCTGGTGCTGACCGACAACATGGTCGAGCTCAAGGACCATGTGGTGAAGCTGATGGACGAATCGGTCGCCGTCGCCAACAGCCCGGAATGGATCAACTCGTCGCGCCCCGCCTTCGTCTGGGCCTCGGAAGCCAAGGTCGCCTGCGGCAAAGCCTATGGCTATCTCAAGACCAACTACAAGGACGAGGACTACCTCAACAAGTGCGAATGCTTCCACGACCGCATGGTCGAGTACATGCACTGAGCTGACGGGCGCGCCGACCAGCTGCGATGATGGCCAAGAGAGCCTGCGCCGAGGCCGACGCTTGCGTGCCGGCGTGGGTTGCCACGCATGCCGGCGTGCCGCGGCTTTTCCGACGCGGGTTTTCGCGAGCGTTGGAGCGGTTCATCCGTTCGGGGAAACGCGGAACTGCTCCGGCTATGCGTTTTTGCGCAATCGCGGACGGGAAACCGCTGCGCACTTTTCCTGGAATGGCCCCGGCGCTTGCCCTTGCCGTTGTCGCGGCGATCTCCGGCTGCCAGTCGAAGAACGGCGCATCGGAGGTGCTGGATCCCGCGGCGATCGCCGCTCCGGCAAGCCAGGCCGGTGCCAACACCGCCGCGCCCGCGCAGCTGACCGCCAGTTCCGCAGCGACCGCTTCCAAGGGCAATCTGACGCTCGGCACGGGCTCGACCAAGATCGCCATGCTTTTGCCGCTCTCCGCCCCCGGCAGCGCGGGCGAGAACGGCAGGAAGATGTATGATGCCGCGCGGCTGGCAATGGCCGATCTCGGCGACAAGCTGGTGACGCTGACCATCGAGGACACGCGCGGCGACAGCGGCTATGCCAAGGACCTGGCGGTGAAGGCGATCACTTCGGGCGGCGTGAAAATCGTCATCGGGCCGGCCGAGCTTGCAGCGGCACAGCACCTTGCCAAGCTCTCCGGCACGCAGCGGCCGCCGGTGCTGGCGCTGGCCGACAATTTCGCCGGCGGCCCCGGCGTCTATTCGGTGCGGCTGAGCGAAGCCGACAGCGCGGCGGCGGGCGCGGCAGCGGTCGCCAGCAAGGGCGCCAAGAAATTCGTGCTCCTGGTGCCGGCGGGCGCGAACGCCGGCGCCGTCGAGGCGCGGGTCGCCAACGCACTCAGCATCTATGGCGCAACGCTTGCCGTGACGCTTCCCTATTCGGCGTCCGACGCCGCCAAGGTGGTGTCGGACATGGGCTCGCTGGTCGAGGCGCCCGACGCCGTCGTCGTCGCCAGCGGCGACGGCAGCCCTGTCGCCGTGCTGGCGGGCCTTAAGGCGAAGGGTATTCCGGGCAAGGCGGTGAGCCTGATCGGCACCGAGCGCTGGCTCGAGCGCCCGATCGATCCGCTCTATGAGGGCGCCTATATCGCAACGCTCGACCAGAGCGAGACCGGACCGATCGCCGACCGTTTCAAGGCGACCTACAACTATCAGCCCGACGTCAACGTCGCCTACGCCTATGACATGGTGGCGCTGTCGGCAGGCATAGCAAGCTCTGTCGGCCCGAACGGTTTCTCCAATCAGGTGCTGGAGAACGCCAGCGGCTTCCGCGGCTCGACCGGCCTGTTCCGCTTCCGCGCCGACGGCTCGAGCCAAAGATCGATGCCGTTTTTCAAGGTGGAAAAGGGTAGACTGAAGCTGGTCGAGAAGCAGACCGTGGGGTTTTGAAATTTCACTCGGGTGGTGGCCGTTGGATTTTCTCAGAAAGCTTCTGATTTTGGCTGTTGTCGGCGCGGTTGGGGCTGGCGCCGTCGCGCTTGCCGAACGGCTGATGTTTGAAGACCCGAGACCAGCTGTCTCCGGCGAGCCGCCGCCTCTGCCCGTTATCAAGAAAAAGCCGGTGCGGCGATGGAAATGGCGTCTGACATAGCGGCCGAACGATCGCGGTTCTCAGTCTCCGCGAAGCTCGCAGTCTTTGGCCTGTGCTATGCCGGCCTTGCGGCCTATCTGTTCCCAGTCACCTATTTTTCTGCGCTTGGCGCGGTCAGGCTGAAGCTGCTTTATCTGTTGCTGCCCTTCCTGATCCTGATCGGGCTGATCGTTGCAGCAGTCATCAGCCAACCGCGAGCTCCAGCAAGCTGGCTACGGTACAAACTGGCGTCGCGCGGCCCGGGCGCAACAATCACACTTGGAATTTTCATACTTTGCCTGGCAGCATTCACTGCGTATAAGCATGAATTCTCGCAGCTGGTGCCGTTCTTCGCCGATCAATTCCTGGCAAGGATCGACACCGTTTTGCATTTCGGCGGTCCATGGAGATGGGCGCGCGCCGTGCCGGTTCCAAACGTTGCGGATCGGGCACTCTACATGCTGTATTCGCAGCTTTGGTTCGTTGTGCTCGCCGCTGTCGTAGTCGTGGCGGCCTGGCTCGACGACGCCCCAAAGCGGCAGCGCTATTTCCTGTCGCTGATCACATGCGCAGTCATTCTGGGCATGGCCGTGAGGTTGGCGGCATCGTCCGCAGGGCCGATCTTTTACGACCGGCTGTTCGATCCGGATGTGTTCGAGGACCTTATCCGATCGCTTAAGGCAAGCGATTCCGGACCGGACACCCTTCGCATCACCGATTATCTATATTCGTCGTACACGGCCCACAAGGCCTCGATCGGGACAGGTATTTCGGCGATGCCCAGCTTCCACGTCGCTATTGCCGTGCTGAACGCCCTTTTCCTTTCGAGCTTGAATCGGCGGGTGGGTGCCGTAGCGTGGATCTATGCAGGCATAATCCTCTTCGGCTCAGTGTATTTCGGCTGGCACTATGCCATTGACGGCTACTTCTCGATCATCGCGACCGCGGTGATATGGCGCCAGAGTGGGCGGCGCATCGGTGGCGGCGCAGGTCCGTCGAGATGGGCGCCTTGAAAAAGGTCAGCCGAAATCGAAATCGGATCTCGCATATTCTGCGGTAGCCATGACTGGATCTTTTGAAAGCCGCCGCGCTAGGATCCAGATGACCGGCGTGGCCAGCATGGAGGCGTACCCGTCAATGGCGTAGTGCCATGCCAAGTGCACGGCGCCCAATTGAATGGCAATCAGGAAGATCACGCCGGCCCAACGCAGTATCCCGCCAAAACGCCATAGATAGATCACGTTGAGCATGGCAACCGCCACGTGGAGCGAAGGGAATGCGGATATGCCGCTGCCCAGGCGTGGACCATCGAGGGCGGCGTTGGCAAGGAGATTCCCCTGCGCGTGAAGAGCCCACACGGGATAGACCGCGTTTGTCGCCTGAAGATAATTCATCAGTGGGAAGAACGTATCGTCGCCATAGAAGGGCATGATGAAGGCAGGTCCGACCGAAGCAAAAATGGTCGCTACTGCGTTCCCCAGAAGCACCCAGGTCAGGACAAAAGCCACCAGATATTGCGACCGAAGACGCTTGTTGCCTGTCGAGAAGGTTACGCAAAACAGCACGACGAGCATCACAACGAACCAGAGATTGTAGAGAAAGTTCAGGGCAAAGGTCAGCGGCCCTGCTCCGAGGAGAGGATGCAATATCCTCCAGGCATCCCGGCCGCCATGGATCATCCTGTCGATGGCGACAATCGTGGGGTCGGCATAGAAGGGCACTATCCTGCTGAGGCCGCCCTTCATGCTGGTAAAAAGAGAAAAGAAAACAGGTAAGGTCAAGGCGGCCGGCAAACCTATGACGAGCCTGTTGGGCAAGTCGTTTTCCAACAAGCGACGGATCAGACCAGGAAACAGCCGCTCTGGCCGTTCAAGCATTACCCGCGTCGCGACGGTGGCAAAGAGGATAAACGCAACTCCGCCCCCGAACAGCAGGAATGGTTGGCTATAGATCTGAGGATCGAGTGGAATTTGCCAATAGTTCGCAGCAAAGGCGACCGCCACCGCGTAAGCCGCCAGTGTCACGAAGAATGGCCGGTTGGCGTGCCAGGAGTCCGAACAGACATGTTGAAGACCGACCATCGGCGTCTTCGGAGCTCTTGAGATGAACTTGGCGATCATCAAGCCTCTGGGCGCGGACAGTTTTTCGACAGCCAACCGGCGGCGGCCCAGATGGCGGATGTTGCAAGGATTGAAACATATCCATCGACAGCATAATGCCAGCCGAGATGCACCGATCCCAATTGGATAGCGATTAGAAACGCGATGCTGCCCCACCTCAGCACTCGGCCAAAACGCCAGAGATAGATCGCGTTCAAGGTCGCGGTAGCGACATGAACCGACGGAAAGGCCGAAATGCCGCTGCCCAGACGTGGACCATCAAGTCCGGCATTCGTCAGCAGATAGCTCTGCGTATCCAGCGCCAAAACGGGATAGGTGATATCGGTCGCCTTAAGGTAGTCCATCAGCGGAGAAAACGTACCGTCGCCGTAGAAGGGCATGACGAATGCCGGTCCGACTGAAGCGAAGGCCGCCGCCAAAATGTTGCCAAGCAAGACCCAGGTGAGGACGAATGCGACTAGAAATTGTGAACGCAGTCTCTCGTTCCAGGTCGAAAAAACGACGCAGAACAAAACGATGAAAACCTCAGCAAACCAGAGATTGTAAAGAAGGTTCAACGAGAAAGTGACAGGGCCAAAGCCAAGCAAAGGATGAAAAAATCTCCAGGCATCGATCCCACCATGAATTACCCTGTCGATCGCGGTCAGAGGCGCGTCGGCATAGAATGGTTGAATCTTGCTGATGCCTTCCTTAATGCTGGTGAACATCGAAAAAAAGATCGGCAGGACGAGCGCAACCGGCAATCCGACTGTAATTCGGTCCGCCAGCCTATTGGAAAGCATAACATTCTTTATGGCGCGCAACGGTTGCAGTGGCCGCTCAATGATCAACCGACCGCAAACCACGACAACAAGGATCAGGGTCACTACAGACCCAAAAAACAAGAAATTTTTATTGTACAGTTTTACGTCAACAACAATTTTCCAACGCGCCGCTGCTGTCAGTGCGATCAGAATATAGGCAAGCACCGTCACGAAGAATGGTTGATTGGCGCGCCACGCTGCCGAACTGCTGCGAACCGCCAGCCTCGCTATTGACATGAAAGGACCCCCCGGACCCAAACGCTAGTTAAGCTGTTGCAGAACCCCCGAGCTGCTGGCCAGCATCACACCGCCATAGATCTGGAACAGGATCGCGCAGATCGCGGCGGCCGAGATCGGCACGCCGAATGGCACGACACCTTTCCTGTCCATATGCTGCACGTAGAGGCGGAAGGCACCCGCCGGCAGGAGAAAGGGATTCTTCACCAATGCCGCGGTCGCCAGCGCGAAGATCAGCAGGAAAATCGTGAACACGACAAGGCCGTTTCCGCCAATCAGAAGCGGCACGGCCGCCATCAGCTTCACGTCACCTGCGCCCAGCTTGCGTAGAACCCAAAATGGAAACAGTGCCACGAACAGCAGGATACAGCCGATCGCGCTCAGGCCCATGTCCCACCATGATCCGGTCTGAACGGACACGAGCTGGAGCGAACCGAGACCCAGGCATATCACCAGCAGCACGTCACGGTTGGCGATCTTCTGCGTCGTGAAATCGGTCCAGGCGATCTTGCCGAGGAGCGGCATGGCCAGCGCCCTAAGCAACAGCGATGCGGCAAGCAAAAGGCTCATGACCGCTCTATGTTTCTCACACTGGACGACAGAAGCTTCAGATTGTTCGCCACGGTCGGATCGTTGGGCGCGAGCTCATAGGCCTTGAGGAAATTCGTTCGCGCTTCCTGCAGCTTGCCGCGCAGCAGATAGGAATAGCCGACGTTGTTGTAATATTCCGGCGTCGCGCCGAGCAGGCGATAGGCCCGGCCATAGGCAAGATCAGCAAGATCGAAGCGCCGGATACGGTCGCAGGAAGCGGCAAGACCCAGCCAGGCGACCCCGTCATTAGGAGCCAATCGTGTCGCCTTGTAGAACAGGGCGCCGGCGTTGCCGTAGTTCTCGGAACGGAATTGTGTCTTGGCCTCGGTCACCGCCTGGTCTGAGGCATAGTAGTCGACGTCGCTGATCGTCTTCAGTCCGTCGAAGGTGTCGCCAAAGGCCGTGTAGTCGCCCTTTGCCGGCTCGTTGGTGCGCACGACGCCGCCGGTGGCGTCGGTCGACTGGCAGCCGGCGAGCATGACCAGCAGCACGCTGGCTGCGGCGGCGAGGCGCGTCGGCCTTGTCATCTTTTGCCCCAAGGAGCCCTCCGACTCAGTTTCAGAACCTAAAGCATATGACGGTTTAGAAGAAAATGCCCTTCATACGAATGATGACCGGTAGCATTATCACCATCATCACCACAGGGAAAATGCAAAGTCCCAGTGGAATCATCATTTTGACGGGCAAAGAATTGGCGCGCTCTTCCGCCTGGAGGATGCGCTGGTCGCGCATCTCGGCGCTATAGACCCGCAAAGCGTCCGTCAGGCTGGTGCCGAGTTCTTCGGACTGCCGGAAGAGCACCGCCAAGGCCTTCGCCTCCTCCAAGCCGATACGATCGGCAAGCTCACGAAGCGCCTCGCGCAGCGGCTTGCCCGCACGCAGCTGCAGGTTCATGATCGAGAGCTGGATGCCAAGCCATTTATGGGTGCCGGCGAGTTCGTGGCTGACCCGCTCGACCGCTGCCTCCAAGCTCATGCCCGCATCGGCGCAGGTGATCATCATGTCCATGAAATCCGGAAAGGCGCGACGATAGATCTGCTTCTGCGTGTTCTCGAAACGATCCAGCATGATGCTCGGTATGACGACGCAAGCCAGGCCGAGCAGCGCGGAGCCGGCCAAAGGAACGAAACCGGGCAGTCGCGGGGGCAGCACCCAGGACAAGAGCGCATACATGATCAGAAAGCCCACGCAAACACAGGCGAGGCGACTGAGGGTGTAAATTAAAGGTGCAGTCTTCTGATAGAAACCAGCACGGAAAAGCTTCGCCTCAAGCGCGTCCGGCTGCATGTGTTCCTTTTCAACCGCCTTGAAGTAGGCATCGATCGGCTTCTGCGCTGCGAGCCTGGCGCGCTGATCCTGGCCGAGAATGGACCGCGGGTCGACTGAGCCCTCGCCCAAAAGGCTATCCGAAACGAGCTTCCGGGTCTGCATTGCTGGCATGAGGACCAGTGCGGCGAACAGGAACAAAGCCACCGCCGCCGCGAAGACGGCGAGTGAGACCAGAAAGGTCAGGTCGTTCATGTTCGACAGCAGGCCCATGGTCACTCCTAGAAGTCGAAATTGACCATGCGATACATGATGTAGTCGCCGAGCAAGGCCCACCCGCCGAAGACGGTAAACACCGGATAGATAACCGGACTATGCCAAATCTTTCCATAGTACGACGGCGCAATGACCTGGAGCACCAGGAACATTGCAAGGGGAAACAGAGAGATAACCCATGCCGAGACTCGCCCTTCAGCCGAGAGCGCTCTGATTTTCATCCGCAATTTTTGCCGTTCGCGAAGAACGGACGAAAGATTGGCGAGTATCTCGGTGAGGTTTCCGCCGGTTTTCGATTGGATCGACAAGGAAACTGTCAGCAAATGCAGTCCCTCGAAACCCACGCGTTCCGACAGCTTCCTTACAGCCTGCTCCATGCTGAGCCCGAAGGTGATTTCGTCGGCGACGATGCCAAATTCTGTTCCGAGCGGGTCCGGCATCTCACGAGCAACGAGACCTATGGCAACAGAAGCAGGGTGCCCAGCGCGCAGCGAACGAACAATCATGTCCAAGGCATCGGGGAGCTGCTTGGCGAACTTCTGGATTCGCTTGCCGCGGGCGCGCCGAAGGACAAGGAGGGGCAGCGCAAGACCCACGACCAAAAACGCGATCACCGCCCCGACAACCGAAAAGCCAAAAAACAGTGTCAGCACCAGCGCAATCACGAACCCGGCAAGCAGGAAGACCGCGGCAAAAATCAGCGGATTCCCGGTGATTCCGGACTGTGTATACAGCCGATTGAGCCACACGAAGCCGAATACAAAGTCTCCGGTTTCGGTCAGGCCGCGCTCACGCAATAAACTTTTTAACGTCTTTTCCGCCGGCGCTTCATCAGCCAGGCGGCGAAGCCTGTGATTGACCGCGGCGAAACGTGAGCGTCGACCGGCCAGCGAAAGATAAAAGGCTTCACCGGCAAGAATGACGGAAGCCGCCGCAACGGCATAGATAAAATAGAGAAGCACCTGTCCAGTGAGCATTACAAGGGAACCTGCGGATTGAACACATCCTTGCCGAAGTGGAGACCAAGCGTGGCAGCCTCGGCGGCGAACCGCGGACGAACCCCGGTCGCCCGGAAATCCCCTATGATCGATCCGTCGGCGGCCAGATCCCGCCTGACAAAATGATAGATTTCCTGCAACTGGACGACGTTGCCTTCCATACCCGTCAGTTCCGAGATGGAGACCACACGCCGGCCGCCATCGGAAAGTCGTTGCGTCTGCACGATGATATCGATGGCGGAGGCGATCTGAGCGCGGATAGACTCATGAGTCATCGGCATACCCGCCATGCCGACCATCTGCTCCAGGCGCGATATGGCATCGCGCGGCGTGTTGGCATGGATTGTCGTCATCGAGCCTTCGTGGCCGGTGTTCATGGCTTGCAGCATATCGAATGCTTCCTCGCCGCGCACTTCGCCGACGATGATGCGATCCGGCCGCATGCGCAGCGCGTTCTTGACCAGTTCGCGCTGGCGAACCTCGCCCTTACCCTCCACATTGGGCGGGCGCGTTTCCAGCCGGCCGACATGCGGCTGCTGCAATTGCAGTTCCGCAGCATCCTCGATGGTTACCAGGCGCTCTTTGGCCGGGATATAGCTCGACAACGCGTTGAGCAGCGTCGTCTTGCCGCTGCCGGTGCCGCCCGAGACCAGGATTGATTTGCGCGCCTGCACGGCAATTCGCAGCATGTCGATCATCGGCTGGCGGATCGAGTTGAACGCCATCAACCGTTCGAGCGAATATGGATTTTTGGAGAATTTTCGGATCGACACCAGCGGGCCGTCAACAGAGATCGGCCGCACCGCGATGTTCACGCGCGAGCCGTCGTCGAGACGTGCATCGACCATTGGCGACGATTCATCGACGCGCCGGCCGATGTTGGAGACGATCTTGTTGATGACGCGAAGAAGATGCGGCTCGTCGCGAAAACGGATCGAGGTCTCCTCGATCACGCCGCGGCGCTCGATGAAGACGCGCTCATGCGTATTTATCATTATATCGGTGATGGAGTCGTCCTTGAGCAGCGGCTCGATCGGACCCAGGCCCAACATCTCGTCCGCCGTATCGCTGGTCAGTTGATCAAGCTCGCGCGCATTCAACGGTACATTTCGCCCGCGCACGAATTCACGAACGATCGGCCGGATCTCATTGAGAATCTCGTCCTTAGTGGCATTCTCAAGAGCGGTCAGGTTGAAGCGGTCGATAAGATGGCGATGCAGTTCGACTTTGAGCGTCAGGAAATCGTCACTTTGTGGTTCTGCTTCCGCGGCTGGGACAACTGCCGGTCCATTTGCTGTTGCGACAACTGTGGTCGGCGGCACGCGCTGCTCTCCCGGCCCTTTGATGAAGCGACCCAACATGCCGCGGATCCCCTTCTGATTTCCCCACATCGAAACTAAGCGTTAACCACGAGGGGCACAAGCGGCGTAGAGGACACACAAGACGTATTACTTGCGACATAGTTAAGAAAACCGTATTTGGGAAATTGTTCTATTTCTCCTCGCTCCCGGTGTACAGACCAAAGTCTTAGGACCTTGGTCGCCTCATGCCTGCCTGTTCGGGTAAGTTGCCAGATATAATGTTTTATGCGTCATCCCTAATGTGGCGGAACCTTCGGCTGAACGAGGCAGAATTATGAACGAATGGTTAAGATCGCTTGAAAAATCAAGCGAATCAAACTCTTGTAAAAAGTCAGAAACCCTCAGATCGAGTATTGAAAGGTTAACGGATTGTTAATCCGTTTGACTCGGCTTTTTTGCGGGACAAGGATTGCACGTGACGGGGGATGCTTGGGTATGGGGTTCATTCCTTGGCTCTGTCTCGTCGGGTTCAAACCTCCAAAGGGAGAAATTGGCATGAAAAAGCTCATGACGATGACCCGGCAGTTCCGCGACGATGAAAACGGCGCTGCTATGGTCGAATATTCGATCCTGATCGGCATCATCGCGGTCGCCGCGATCGGCTTCGTCATCGGTATCGGGGGCTGGGTGACGGGCCGCTTCTCGGGTCTGTGCAGCGCCATGGACAACTCGGGCATCGGTTCCTGCGCCAGCGGTGCGGGTTCTTGATCGTTTGAAGAATCAGGCCCGGATTGTGCAATCCGGGCCTGAACTTAATGGTGGCGGGACCTATCCCGCTCATTGGCTCGGGGCTTGGGGTTATGCGCGCCAACACAATCGTCATGATCGTTCTCGCCGGCATCTTCGGTGTGCTGGCGGTCGTCCTCGTCAACATTTGGCTCGCGGGCCAGCGCAATGCGCTTGCGCAATCCAACGGCGTGCAAGCAGGCAGCATTGTGGTCGCGGCAATGCCGCTGAAATTCGGCGACACTCTGAGCGCCGATAAGTTGCGCGAAATTGCGTGGCCGGCCGGAGCGGTGCCGGCGGGAGCCTTCAAGACAGTAAAAGAGGCCCTGGCCGGCAACGGGAGCCGTCAGGCCCTGCAGCCCATCAGCGTCAACGAGCCGATTCTGGCCAGCAAGATCACGGGCGCGGGACAGCGCGCAACGCTGTCAGCCGTACTCGCTGAAGGAATGAAGGCCGTTTCCATTCGCGTGAACGACGTGCTGGGCGTTGCAGGATTTGTCTTCCCTGGTGATCGGGTGGATATTCTGCTCACTCGCACCGTGCGCAGCGATCAAGGCGCCGACAAAAGTTTTGTGGACGTGCTGCTGCAAAGCGTGAAAGTGCTTGCCGTCGACCAGGTCGCCGACGAGAGCAAGGAAAATCCGCAAGTGGTGAAAGCGGTTACTGTGGAAGTGAGCACCAAGGATGCTCAGAAGCTGACTTTAGCGGCCGGCGCCGGCCAGCTGTCGCTCGCGCTTCGCCAAGTCGCGGGCAGCAAAGGCGAAACGACCGAACGTGTAACGCTGGCCGATTTGACCGGCGACACGCCGGACGATGTGGCCAAGCGGCAGGCCGAGCTTGACAGGCAGGCCGCGGAGGAAGCCGCACGCAAGCAGGCCGACGAGAAGATTGACGGCCTCGCCAAAGCAGTGGAGCGCGTCGGCAGTCAACTCGATCAGATGAGCAAGGTGAAACCGGCCCCCGCTGTGGCGCCCGTGCCACAAGCTAAGGAAGTTGTAAAGGAAGTGGTCAAATATGTGCAGCCGGAGCCTCCCGCCCGCGCTACAATCGGCGTGTTTCGCGGCGTGAAGCTCGAAACATACGACGTACCGCGACAAAAATAGAAAACGGCGCATTCGGATAGGGGATCCGAGTGAGTCTGTAAGGGGGATGATCCAGATGCGCATTTTCCGGGGATCACTGGCCGCGGCTGCACTGGCTTGGTCCTGGGCATTGTTGCCGTTGAGCCCAATGGCTCACGCGGCTGACCGCTTCATCGATGTGTCGAGCCCGTCGCTGCACCGCGTGTTCGTACCCATTTCCCAATCCGCCACGATCCAGGTCAATGCCACGCTTGGCGATATCGTCGTCGGTGACGAGAAGATCGCCGATGCCCAGCCGATGACCGACAAGACACTCTACATCATCGGCAAGAGTGTCGGCACCACTACGGTCAATTTGTTTTCCGAGGACAAGCGCTCGCTGGGCGCCATCCAGATCGAGGTCGGCCAGGATGTCAGCGACATGGCGGCCGCGATCCGCCAGGTGGCGCCGAAAGCCCGCATCGAAATCGGTTCAATCAACGGCAAGGTTCGGCTGAGCGGTCACGTCAAGGATGCTGCGACGCTCGCATCTATCGTCGAGGTGACGCAGCAATATGGTCCTGACGCCATCATCAACGCCGTCACCATCGATGACAGCGAGCAGGTCAATCTCTCGGTGCGCATCCTGGAGGCCAAGCGCAGTACCGGCCGCGATCTCGGCGTGTCGTGGAGGGGCAGAAACAGTAGCGGCAAAACCGTCTTCGGCACGGGCGATGCGACAGTAGACAGCGACGGAACGGTGCTCGGACCTGGCACTCTGATCAGCGGGCTTTTGTCGAATTCGAGCCCGTTCGCGGCCTTGATAACCCGTGTCATCGACAGCAACGTCAAGATCGATCTGATTATTCAAGCGTTGGAGTCGAAAGGCCTCGTTCGTACGCTGGCCGAACCCAACCTAACGACGGTTTCCGGCGAAACTGCGAGCTTCAACGCCGGCGGCGAGGTGCCAATCCGCACCGTCCTCAATGACGCGGTGAGAATCGAATTCAAGCAGTTCGGCGTCAATCTGAACTTCACGCCTGTCGTGCTCGATGACGGCAAGATCCATATGAAGCTAGCGCCGGAAGTCAGCGACCTGACCGGCTTCACCCCTGCCGGCGATCCGATCTTCACCAATCGCAAGCTGCAGACCACGGTCGACCTGCGTGATGGCCAGAGCTTCGCGGTGGGCGGCCTGCTCTCCAGCAAGAACACCAGGCTGCAGGAACAGGTGCCGTGGCTCGGCCAGGTGCCGATCGTCGGCGCGCTGTTCAAGAATTCGAGCACGCAGAAGGAAGAGACGGAGCTGGTCGTCATCGTCACGCCGCATATCGTGCGGCCGGTCAAGCCAGGCGAGCAACTGGCGACGCCCTTCGACAAGACGAAGCCCGCCAACGATCCGGAGCTTTTCCTGCTTGGCCAGCTCGAAGTCAGCAAGGACATGATCCGCAAGTATGAGCACGGCGACGGCGTCACCGGCCCTTACGGCCACATGCTGGATGTGAAATCGAAGGACAAGCTGGTCTATGTCAAAAAATAAGTTCCTGCTCGTCCTTCTCGGTTCCAGCCTGCTTGCCGGCTGTGCGGCGGACTATCTGAACAATTACGACACGATGACTTTGGCGTCGGGCGATACGCAGAAAGCCAACCAGTTGCTGCAGACGGTCGATCCGTACAATCCGGCTTCCAACAACACGAAGATCGAAGGCAATGGGGCGCGGTCAGTTGGCGTCGTTCAGAGATACAAGTTCCCGCCAGCGCCGGCGCCAACCACAAACATGACGGTGAATGTCGGCCCAGCCGGCACACAGTGAATTAAGCAGAAGGATGCGGTGCGTCAGGCGAGCGAGGACGCCTGGCACGAATGGAACAGAGAGTAAGATCATGTTGAGGACCATTCGTGAATTCTGGAACGATCAACGCGGCATAGCGATGATCCTGGTCGCCATCATGCTGCCGGTGCTTGTCGGCTTTGCATTGGTGACTATCGACATGAGCCGGGCCACCGGACTGCATAACGACCTGCAGAAAGGTGTGGACGCGCTGGCCCTTGCCGCAGCGGCGGAGCTCGACGGCAGATCGGATAGCATCACCAGGGCCAATAGGGCCGTCACCAATCTCCTCGCCAACAGAACGCTATTTTCGACAGCAGGCGATCACCAACTCGCCCTGGCCGACGTAACGGTAACCTATTTGACTGGAATACCTGCCAGCGACAACACGCGACTAAGCGCCGCTGGTGTCGATTCGAACGGCGTGAACTGGGCCAGCACTGATCCAAAGGCTGTGTCATTCGCGGAAGTGACGGTGAACCCCTCAGGCCTCACTGACGGCGCGGGTGCCTTCGCGACGATTTTTCCAGCCAGTTTCAATGGTGGCAGCGACACCATGGATATCGATCCGCAGGCGGTGGCCGGCTTCACCCAGTCCATCTGCGAAACCGTCCCGATCTTCATGTGCAACCCGTTTGAGACGGCCACACCCGCAACCAGCAAGACGATCCAGCAAGCGTTCGCATCGGGCGATACCTACAGCCGCGAGTTTCGCATTCTTAAAGTGGACTCAAACCCCGGTCCTGGCAACTTTGGGCTGATCGACAACAACCTGACTTCGGTGCGAGACGCAATCGCAATGGGCACAGCGGGCACCTGCTATCAGCGCGACAAGCTGACAACGAAGACAGGGGTTACCTTGGGCCAGGTGAATGCTGGGCTGAATGTCCGCTTCGACATCTACAGCAGCTCATTGAGCAAGTACAATAAGGACTGGAACTATCGTCCCGCAAGCAACGTGCGCAAGGGTGCCGATAAGACCAGCAATTGCAATAAGTTCACGGCGGCCACTGACGGCTCGGCAATGGGTCTCCCCGCCGGTACCAATTACAACAGCTCAACGGGGATGAGTGATCCAATCAGCGCACAAAGCTTTTGGAGCACCTACTGGAGCATAAACCACAACGGCGCCGCCTATCCTTCGATCCCGAGCGCGAGCTACCCGACCGGAGATACGACTCATCCCGCGTCTCGCTACGACGTCTACAAATACGAGATTTCTCACAGTCTTGTCGGCGACAAGTCGCCGAGCCCGTCCAAGGAGAGCGGCACTCCATCATGTTTCAAGGGTGACACGCCTACTGCCGATCCTGACCGACGCTTGCTGAACATGGCGATTGTCGACTGCATCGCGAACCAGTCCAAGATAAATGGGCACATCCAGCTCAAGCCGGATGGATATGCAAGCATTTTTGTGAACAGTCCTGTGCAAAAGCAAGACAACACGAAAAGCGACGAAGACTCCACCGCTGCCGAAAAGCCCATTAGCCTTGAAATCGTCGACGTCGACGGTCCGCTAGGAAACGGCACTCTCGACAAGGCTCTCCGGAACGAAGCACAACTCTACCGGTGAGTCTCATGACCAAGTTCGACCACATCACCCAACTGTTCCGCCGCGACGAGGACGGCACAGCTTTGGTCGAAATGGCGATCGTCGCACCTTTCGTGCTTTTGTTGTCAGCCGGCGTGTTCGAGTTCTCCAATATCTTGAACACGCGTCTGCTTCTCGAGGCCGGCGTCGAGGATGCGGCTCGCTACATGGCGCGCTGCAGCAGCGATTGGGACACTTGCAAGGGTCTGGCGCAAAAGCTCGCGGCCTATGGCGCGGTCGACGGCACCAGCGCCAGGGTGACTGGTTGGCTTCCGGCACAAGTCACAATTGCAAAGACATCCACTGCGGCGACCGATACGACCACCACACCCCCTACCCAGATCTATCTCAGCAGCAAGAGCACCGTCGATGTGGTGACGGTCAGCACGTCGTATACGTATCCCGATCTCGGATTCTGGTCCTATCTCGGCTTTGGTGATTTCACTCTCAGCGTGGCCCATCAGGAGCGTGTCTTCGGATGGTGACGCCGCGCAACCCGTTTTGGAGCTGCCAGTCCGGGGCGGCGTTGATCGAAGCCGCTATCGCAATGCCGCTGCTGTTGACCCTGCTTCTTGGCTTCGTCGACTTCGGCTATGCTTTCTATCAATGGAACGCGGCAAACAAGGCGGTGCAGGCGGGCGCTCGGCTGGCGCAGATTTCCACTCCCGTTGCGAGCGGACTCTCATCCGAGACGCTGACGCAAAGCGACGTAACCAAAGTCGGTACCGCAGTGGCGGCAAATACTTACAACTACATCTGCACCGCCAATAGCGCAGGGGTTGCTTCCTGTACTTGCGGAGCAGGTGCTACCTGTCAAAATCTGAATGTGAGCCAGGCGGCCTTCGATCTGATCTTCAGCGGCAGCAGCACCCGTGCCGGGATGCAGACATACTTGCCGCTGCTCAAGAAGTCCGAAGTCAGGATACAATATCAGGCATCCGGTCTGGGCTATTGGACACGACCAGGCGGACCGGTGCCGACGATCACGGTCAGCATCGTCAACCATCAATTCCAGTTCTTCTTTCTGGGCGGACTGCTCGGGTTCGGCAATATGACCATGCCTTCCATGCTCAGTACTGTAACGGGTGAAGATTTAAAGAGTACCTCGCCATGAACGCCATCGACACCAGAGTGCTGCCGACGAAACGCAAGCAGGTCGCGCTGTTTTCGTCGGATGCGAATTTCAGGCACGACGTGACCACGCGGCTCGACGCGCTGGCGATCTATGACGCCAAGGTTTCGGAGGCGGTCGAGTTCCTCAAGGGGCCGCCGGTCGATGCGCGGCCGGGCATCATCATCCTCGATCTCGGCGATGGCGAGCTGCTCGGCAACAATGCGCTGGTCGAGGCGCGCTCGGCCTGGGCTTCGGTGCCGCTGATCGCGGTCTCGGGCGAGCTGACGTCGGAGCAGACGCGGGTGCTGGTGCGCATGAATGCGTCGGACTGGCTGCACAAGCCGCTCGACCCCAAGGAGCTGCTCAACGCCGTCACCTTCCACGACACCGGCAACCAAGGCACCAAAAGCCGGATCGTCACCTTCATTGCCGCCAGCGGCGGCGCCGGCGCGACCACGCTGGCGATTTCGGCGGCCGAGCATCTCGCCTCGAAATCGGCCGAGCGGGCGGCCTCGACCTGCCTTGTCGACCTCGACTTCCAGAGCGCCAATTGCGGCGCCTATCTCAACCAGTTCAACCAGTTCGACCTTGCCGGCATCATCGGCCAGCCGGAGCGGCTCGATGTCGAGCTGATGGACGTCATCAAGCTGTCGCGGCCGTCCGGCCTCACGCTCTATTCCTTCGAGCGGCCCCAATTGCCGTTCGAGCCGCGCGGCGCCGATTTCGTCTTCCGCCTGCTCGACCTCGTCGCCTACCGCTTCGACGACATCGTCATTGACCTGCCCAACATCGAGACGCCATGGCACGAGTCGGTGCTGCGCACCAGCGACGAGATCTTCATCGTCTTCGAGCTCAACGTCGCCTCGCTCAGGCAGGGCAAACGGCTCTACAAGAGGATCCGCGAATTGCGCGGCAACGGCGTCTCGATCACGCTCGTCGCCAACAAGCACAAGCGCAAATGGTTCGGCAACCACTTCTCGCGCAGCGAGCTGGAGAAGATCTTCAAGGCGCCGCATATCAAATCGCTGGTGCTCGACAACGCGCTGCTGGCCGATGCGCTGAACCGCGCCATACTGCCCTCCGAGGTGGACGGGCGGGCCCGCTTCAACAAGGACCTGAAGCGCATGTTCAAGGAGCGGCTGGACAATGCCCAGCGCTAGAGCAACTCCAGGAGATCCGCGCAGCGGTTTTCCATCAGGAATTGCGACAAAGCAAATGCGGCAGATTGCGACAGCAATCGCCGGCGCCTGCCTGATCGGCATCGTCCTGGCGGTGCCTTGCGATCTCGCTGAAGCCGGATCGGGGCTGCCGCCGCTTCCCACCATGGGTCCCAGCCTGCGCAAGACGGTCGCCCTCCAGACCGGCGAGCATCCGGGAACGATCATCATCCGCAAGAACGAGAAGGCGCTCTATCTGGTCACCAGCAAAGGCCAGGCGCTGCGCTATCAGATCAGCGTCGGCCGCGACGGCTTCGGCTGGACCGGCACCGTCAAGGTCGCAGCCAAGACCGAATGGCCGGAATGGCGCCCACCCAAAGAAATGCGCGTCCGCCAGCCGGAGCTGCCGGCGATGGTGCCCGCCGGCCCCTACAATCCGCTCGGCGCCAGGGCGCTCTATCTGTCGCGCGACGGGCGCGACACGCTCTATCGGATCCATGGCACCAACGATCCCAAAGGTGTCGGCTTCGACGGCACGTCCGGATGTTTTCGGCTGACGAACACGGATGTGATAGATCTCTTCAAGCGCGTCGCGGTGGGCGCAAAGGTGGTGGTTGAATGACGATGATCAGCGAGGCGGATATTCCGGCAATCGAACTCAGCGAACAGGAAAAGGCGCCGGGCAGGCCGAGCCGGGCGAGAACCATCGGCGCGGTCGCGGCCGGCGCGGTCCTCGTCACCGCCATCAACGTCACCGCCGCCATCTATCTCTATCGCGGCGTCAACGACCTTCGGGCATTGGAGGCGCGGTTGGACCAGCTCGGCCAGTTCGAGCAGCGGATCGGTGCCCGCATCGATACCGTCAACAACGGCTTCCAGAGCCGGTTCGAGACGCTGGACCGGCAGCTGCAGGCGAGTTTCGGCCAGATAAACGGCAATATTGCCCGGCTTGAGCAGGGCCAGCCCGTCGCCGCCGATGCCGAAACGCCGCGGGCGCCAGAGCCCAGTTTCGCCAACACAACCGTGGCCGAGGCCTCGGCAGGTGAAAACCCCTCCGTCGGCGCGCCGGCATTCAAGGGCAAGGCCGCGCCGCCCGGACCCAATCCGTCCTATCAGCGCATCCAGCAGGCCGACGGTAAGGTCTACTACAAGAAGATCAACTGACGCGGCACCGGGCGATAGCGGAAGGCATTCCGATCAGCACGGTCTACAGATCACGCTGCAGCGCCAGGATGCGGACGGCGCGGGCTTCGGCGCGCAGCCTCGCCTCGCGCAGGAAGGCGACATGGCAATAGGCGCAGGCCGCAAGGCCAAGGCACAGCACCATGCAGTTTTTCAAGCTGAAGTCGATCGCCAGCGAGAATTGAAAGCCGCGCGGCGCCGTGAAGTTGGCGATCGTGCTCGCCGTTTCCGAACGGCTGCCGGCCGCTATCATCAGACCGGCGAACATCAGCGCGGCATGGTTGGCGAGGAAAAAGCCGGCGGATCTCTTGGCATGGCAAGCCATCCAGCAGACGCCTGACGCAACGACGATGACGGCGGCATCGACGGCCATCGAGCCGCCGAGATAGAAGTCCACCTGCTGCCAGAACATCGTCGAGAAGGGGCGCAGCTCGAGCCAGATGCGCCACATGGTCGGGCTGGCCGAATAGCTTCCGAGCAGAAACGTCGCCGTCCGTTCCGCCGCCAGCAGGAACAGCATGAGAGCCGGGAAGGCAAAGAGCAGTGTCGGCTTGCGCGTCATGTCATCCCCCTCGACATCCGATGCTCGATTGTAGGCCGCATTGGTTGCGCGAGACTTAACGCAAAGCCTTGCTTTTCAAGCGATGTCATCGGCGCCTAATGTATGATCCGGTGAAACGACGAGGCGCGCTTTGGGCGAGGCGAAATCGACCGGCCGGCTTGCCACGACGCTCGGCAGCCTCGGGCTGGTCGCCGGCGCGCTGCTGGTCGCCGCGTCGAGGCACTGGTTGCCGCCGGACCTGCCCTCCCCGCCTGCCCAGGTCGCGAGCGAGGCCCGACATGCCTCGCGCATCGCCGTCCACGACACGCGGCCAGGCCAGCCGGCGCGCAGGATAGCCGAGCACCTCATCGCTCCGCCGCCGCTCGACGTGGCGCGGATCGAGCGCATCGAGCCCCGCCCTCCGCTCGGCGAGCTCGGCCTCGCCGTGCCGCCGAAGACGCCGATGCCGCAGGACTGGCATGAGACGCTGCTTTATCGCCCGATCGCCACCTCGTCGGCGATCTTCGAGGCCATGGGGCGCAGGGTGATCGTCAGCGGGACCATCGAGGTCGATCCCGCCAAAACGTGCGCGTTCGGCGACGTCATCTGGCCCTGCGGGCAGCGCGCCCGCGCCGCCTTCAATGCCTGGCTGCGCGGCCGGGCGCTCAAATGCGTCTTGCCGCCCGATGCCGACCGTTTTGCCATCGCCGCGCCGTGCATGCTCGGCAAACAGGATGTCGGCGCCTGGCTGGTTGCCAATGGCTGGGCGATGGCGTCTCCCTCGGGCATCTACGGCAAAGCCGAATCCGTCGCCAGGGCTGCCGAGATGGGTGTCTTCGGCCCGCCGCAATAGGGCAGACCCGAAAAAGGCGCGCAACGGCCTTCCCTGCGGCATTGCGTAAAAACGGAATGGCTAAAGCAGCTCGGCGATCCTACCAAACGCTGACCAGTTTCAGCGACGAATCACATCGAAGCGAGAAGCGGGCCGCAGCCGCCGACGCCATCCAGGGAGAAAGACACTGATTTCCTTCAAATTGTAGGCCACGCTGAAACGGAAATCGTAACACACCGCCTTTAAGCCAATGCGTCCAACAGGAGATTGGCCAGTGAGTATGAAAACCGAGACCGCGCCGGCAGAGGCCTGGAAGCATGTCATCTGGCTGACCCTGCTGGGCACCGCCGGCTGCGTCGGCCTGTCGCTCGGCCTCAACTATCTGCTGCTGCTCAGCGATGTGTTGACGCCGTTCGGCCGCAGCGTCATCACGGCCGCCCTTCTGCCCATCATCATCGGCCTGCCGCTTTTTGCCTTACTCGGCTGGAGAGAAGTCGAGATCCGCCGCTACCGGCAGGAGCTCACCAGATCCGGCACCTACGACCATCTGACCGGCTGCCTCAACGGGGCCGTGTTCACGTCGATGGTCGACAGGCGAGCCGCCAGACCGGCCGGGCCGCGCTCCGGCGCTTTTCTCGTCATCCATCCGGAGCATCTATCGGCGATCAATTTGCGCTTCGGCCTCGAATGGGGCGACGAAGCCTTGCGGCTGATCGCCACCGCCATCAGGTCCTCGGTGCGCAAGGAGGATCTGATCGGCCGCATCGGAACCGCGATGTTCGGTGTTTTCCTCGCGGGCGCGACCGAGGAGGACGCCAAAGAGATCGGCAAGCGCGTCCGGGAAGCGGTCGGGCAGATCTATTTCGCGCCGAAAGGCGACAAGGACGTGCTCGCCATCCGCGTTGGCGGCGTCGTCTTCGAGCATGAATTGGCTTTCGAAGACATGTTCCGCTCGGCCGAGGAAGGATTATCCGAGTTGCAGGACGAGACCGGCTTTCACTTGTCCCATTTCAACAACTGAGCGGCGCGATCAGCAGCCAACCCCCGCCGGCAACCTGGCGTGGGCTGCGGTTCAAATCTCTGCGTCTCAGATGCCGCCCATGCAGAGATATTTCATCTCAAGGTAATCCTCGAGGCCGTGGCGGGACCCCTCCCGCCCGATGCCGGACTGCTTGACGCCCCCGAAGGGTGCTGCTTCCGAGGACATGCGCCCGGTGTTGATGCCCACCATGCCGTATTCCAGGGCCTCCGCCACACGCCAGACGCGCTTCAGGTTGGATGCGTAGAAATACGCGGCTAGTCCGTAAATGGTGTCGTTGGCCTCACGCACGACCTGATCGCCATCCTCGAAACGGATGACGGGGGCCAACGGCCCGAATGTCTCCTCCCGCGCCACCGTCATGGCGCTGGAGACGTCGGTAAGGACCGTCGGCTGGAAAAACGTGCCGTCTCTGGCGATCCGGCCTCCGCCGCACCGGATCGCGCCGCCCTTTGCCACGGCATCGGCGATGTGGGATTCGATCTTGGCGAGCGCCCGCCTGTCGATCAGCGGGCCGATGGCGACGCCGGGATCGAAACCGTCACCGACCTGAAGCTCGCCGACCCGCCGCACGAATTTGTCGACGAACTCATCATGAACGTCCGATTGGACGTAAAGTCGGTTCGCCGAAACGCAAGTCTGGCCGGCATTGCGGAACTTCGCCTGGACCGCCCCATCCACGGCGGCATCGATGTCGGCGTCGTCGAAGACGATGAAAGGCGCATTGCCGCCGAGCTCGAGACTGACCTTCTTGATCTGGTCCGAGCACTGGCGCATGAGCAGGCGTCCGACCTCGGTCGAGCCGGTAAAACTGATCTTGCGCACTTTGGGATTGTGGCAGAGCTCGCACCCCACCGCGGCACCCTCCGAGGCATAAATGAGATTTACAACACCATCGGGAAAGCCGGCCTCGGCGGCAAGCGCGAACATGGCACCTGCAACAAGCGGCGTCTGTTCGGCAGGCTTAAGCACAATGGCGCAGCCTGCCGCCAGCGCCGGTGAGATCTTGCGCGCCACCATCGATGCGGGAAAGTTCCATGGTGTGATGGTGCCGACGACGCCGATCGGCTGCTTGATCACCAGCATGCGGCGGTCCGTCGACGGTGCCGAGATCGTCTCGCCATAGATGCGATTGGCCTCCTCGGCATACCATTGCAGATACGCCGCCGCATGCGAGACTTCCGATCTGGCTTCGGCGAGCGGCTTGCCCATCTCCGCGGTGAGGATCGCCGCGAGATCGTCGGTGTGGGTGACGATCAGTTGATGCCACTGCCACAGCATTTCGCTGCGCTCCCGGGCCGTCAGCCCCGCCCATTCGGCCTGTGCGGCATAGGCCTTGTCGATCGCCGCGCGCGTCTCCGCAATCCCCATGTCGGGAAGTTCCGCCAGCAATTCGCCCGTCGATGGATTGAAGACCTCGAACGTGCTCCCGCCAACCGGCGTGCCAAGCGCCGGCACACGGTCGATAGCGCCGAACAGGTCAGGGGATTTCAGGTGGCGCATGATCGGCAGGCATAAGGGCAATACCGGTCTCCTCCTTCAACGAGCTGACGTTTGAGAAGGTCAAGATGTATTCCGCACGTCCGTGCCTCTCATAGGGCCTGGGAAGGACGGCGGTAGACCCACCTCGGGCAGCTGGCTTTCTCGAACCACCACCGAATGAGAGCTCGACCAAGGGAGAGGAGGTGCCCCGAAAGCGGGCTGGTGCTGCGAGAGAGGATTGAAGTTCCTCAAAGGCGACACCCAGCATTGAAAACATTTAGCTTTTCAGCGCTTCGCTGGTCAATTCCATAGCACCGAACCGTAACAGTTTCAAACCCTATGGAGACCTTATGAACGCCCAGCCTACGCCTGCCGCCTTCCTGGACACCATCTCCCAGGCGATGCCCGAGACCGAACTCCGCCGCCTCCTCCAGAGAGCCGACATCGCAATAGGCTTCGCCCTGGAGCACCTGGAGGCCTTCGAGGCCCCGGCCTTCTTGCGGGCCTGGCGCGATGGCCACGACCTGGGGCCTTGGCTCCCCACCGCGAAGCGCTCGGCCAAGATCGAACTTCCCGACAATGACCTAACGCCGGGGGCCTGGGTAGCCGACAAGGAAGCGAGTCTTGCCAAGCTCCGCGCCCCTCTTAGTGCAATCCAGTTCGCCCTCCGCGCCCTCCAGCCCTTCGAGATCGCCGACTTCCTCAAGCAGTGGGCAGAGGGTAGAGACCTCAAGCCGTGGCTGGACGCCCTCCACCACGACCAGGACATGGCGGGCGAGGATATGCCCGATCCCTCCCTATTGGGGCACTAGTCGAGGTCTAACCCGTAAGGCCTTCCAGGGGCGGTAGGGTGAAAATCCTGCCGCCTCTTTAGTTCCCACGTATATGAAGAAGCAAGCCGCCTCGCAGCCGCCCACCCCGGCCCAATGGGGCGCAAACGGAAACACAAGCTACACAGACGCCTTCCTGAAGCGCCTGGAGGAGCAAGAGGCCCGCTTCATGCGGAACGTCTCCAGGCGGCCTCTACGGGCTGGCCTGAGGCGCGGCGGGAGGCGCTAATTGTGGCGACAATGTGCATTAATTCCCACGTATATGCTCCAAGTCATACCATTAAGTAGTAGCCTAGAGTGGAGGGGGATGGACCCCATCTCCCCCTCATTGCTTCTATAGGGTTTCCCTCTCGGCATTAGTGCTCAAGGTGTTCCTTGCGGCGATAATTCCCGACCTACTTGATGAACACCAAGCCGTCTCGCCAACGGGGACCTACTTGATATACGCCGAGCGGCTCCCCAATGCCCTTGTACTTGATGAACCAATCGTGGTCTCCCCACCACGCCCTACTTAAGCCTCAGGTATCTCCGTCCGGCAGGATAGAGGATGAAGGTAGCCCCACCTCCCAGGCCA
The DNA here is from genome assembly GCF_002294785.1 of Mesorhizobium sp. WSM3868. NCBI lineage: Bacteria > Pseudomonadati > Pseudomonadota > Alphaproteobacteria > Hyphomicrobiales > Phyllobacteriaceae > Mesorhizobium > Mesorhizobium sp. WSM3868. Next base: position 399,209 of record NZ_NSGB01000001.1, read on the forward strand.
CCAAGTGTCCGACATTAAGTAGCGCCACCGGGAGGGAAGAGGGGAGCGTCGCGCTCATCCCCCTTACCCCAGGCCAGATACTCCAGGTCCTCCCTCAAGTCCTCCTATCAGTGACCCAATCCAATCGGGTCCACCTCAAGCCCCCCTCACCGGAAGAGGCTCAAAGACGCTTGCGCCGTCCAGCCAAGCCGAAAGCCTCCCTCCCCGCTCGCCGGGCTGCCTCCCAGCGCCCACCCTCAACGGCAGACCTGAAGCCTACGAAAGGAATTGCCCCCATGCCTACGCCTACGACCTTCCTAGACTCCCCCCTCCTCACGCCAGAGCGCATTGCCGCCGACCCCGAGGCTGCCTTCGCGGTCCGCCCCTCATGGGTGCGTGGCCTGGTGCTGGTCCACCCGGATGCCGACCCAGAGCGGCCCTCCGAGGCCACACCGCAGGGCGTATCCCCCGCCGCCGTGGTGTCCCTGGGCGAAAGCCACCTGGCCCACAAGACGTACTCCCTCACCGGCCTGGCCCTCCTGTTTGAACTGAGCCGGCTCCCTGGGGTCTCCGTGGTGACCAACAGCGACGGCAAGGGCCGCCACTATGAGCGCGTCACCATCGCGGACGCCGCCGAGGACCTGACCAGCGTCAACCGCCTCCTCATCGGGGCCACCACGTATGACCAGGCCAAGGTGGTAGGCATCAAGTCGGACATGCGGCCTGAGAACCTCAGGGCCACGCCCGCGAGGAAGCTAGGGAAGGACGCCAGGGCGGTGCTCCTGGGCCACGCGGAGCGCATCGTGAGGGCCTGGGAGGCGAAGGGGACGATGCCCCATCTTCTCACTGCCGATGGCTACCTGGCCAACCTGGAGCGGCTCCTGGCGCTGACGGACCTGGAGGCCAGCGGCCTTGATCCCCTTGCTGCCCTGCCCGTGGTCTCGGAGGAGGCATGAACATGGCCGACCAAACGACTGACGGTCTCTCCTCTGCCCAGACCCCCGAGGCCGAGGCCGCCCGCATAAAGCGAGCCTTCGAGCGGGCCGATACCAGACTAGCGATCATGCAGAGGGCGGACACCCTGGGCCAGATCGACCAGGCCATAAGGCAGCGCCGGCAGCTCTCCAACCCGAACGACCCGACCAGCGACCAATCCTTCAACGACCGCGCCGAGTTGTCCCAGATGGAAGGCCAGGACGGGGCGGGCGTGCTGGAGCGTACTGCGCGGGCTGCCTCACTGGGTGCCGCCAAGGCCGCCATGGAGACGAAGGACTTCCTGGTGGGCGAGCCTGCCGAGGACCAAAAGTCCGGCCTCCGCAAGAGCTTCGAGGCCCAGGACCGGGCGCTTGGCGACATCAGCGCCGGCTACTCCCTCACTTCCGGGGTCTCCCAGATGGTCACGGGGCTCATCGGCGCGGGCAAGCTCATGGCTCCGCTCAAGGCCGGGGAGTGGTTCGCGGCTGGCGGCAAGCTCGCCCGGACGGGCTACGAGACGGCCAAGGGTGCTGCGGCGGGTGCCGTGGTGCTCGACCCCCACGAGGAGCGCCTGAGCAACCTCATCGAAGAGTTCCCCGACCTCCAGAACCCCGTGACGGAATACCTGGCGGCCAAGCCTGGGGACACCGCCGCCGAGGGCCGCTTCAAGAACGCCCTGGAGAGCATCGGCGCGGACCTCCTCCTGGTCGGCGCGGTGAAGGCCTTCAAGTTCCTCAAGGCCGGCAAGAACGCCGAGGCCGCCAAGGAGATCACCGCCCTGGAGAAAGCCCAGGCGGCCAACAAGGAAGCATTCAGCCTGCATGAAGCCCCCTCCGTGGGCGGCGAGGTGCGGGCTCCCGAGAAGGTGGCGGTGCCAAATGCAAGGCCCCAAATCGAACCCAGGACGAGCACCGTGGAAACGCCTCAGGAGGCCCCGCCAGCGAGCGCCGTGCAGGAAGCGGCGGATCGTGCCGGGAACCCCGTGAAGCCCACAGGCGAGTCTGCCAGCGCCCACGGCGGCGACACTTTGACGGCACCCGGCCCGAAGCCGTTCGACGTGACCATCGATGCCGTGGGCTCGATCCTGAAGGGCACCGCCGACGAGTTGGACGCCATTAAGCAGTACGGAAGCCGCCAGGCCGCCGCCGAAGCTGGGGCCGCCCTGTCCCGTGGCACTCGCCTCCCATGGCAGAAACTCACCGGCCCGGAGGAGGTGCGAGTCTTCCTCGACAACGCCGCCGCCTCGCTCAAGGCCCAAATGGACGCGGCCAAGGGCGGAGCCATCCTTACCGACCAGGCCCTCCGCGACAAGGTGGGCTCCATGGCCGACTTCTTCGGGGAGCACCCGGACCTGTTCATGGGGCAATTGGCGGAGGCTGGCCAAAACGCCTCCCAGATGGTTGCCCGCATGGAGGCCGGGTACCTCACCGCCAACGCCATGACCCAGGACGCATTCACCACCGCCACCAAGATCAGGAACGGCATCCTGGACGACTGGGGCGGGGACGCGGTGCGAGCCCAGGAGACCCTCCGGACCCAGATCAAGACGGCCATGAACCTCCTGGCCGCCGCCAAGGCAATCTCTTCGAACAGTGGCCGCGCCCTCCGCCGCATGCGAGGCAGCTTCCAGCTAACACCGGAAGACCTTGCGCGGGTGGACAAGCTCGACGCGCGGCAACTGGCGGACCTCCTCCACACCACTAAGGGAGACCCCAAGCTCCTGGCCCAGGCGGTCAATCCGTCGTTCCTCCGCCGCGCCACCGACGAGGCCACCTTCCTCCTCCAGAACAACCTCCTGTGGAACTACCCGACCCACGTTTGGAATATGGCTGGTAGCGCCCTGATGGTGGTCGGGAGGCCGACTGAGAAGTACCTGGGGTCTCTCGCCATCGGCGAGCAGGCCGGCAGCATCCTCCGCAGGCAGGCCCTTAAGGAATACGCCGCCACGGTTAGCGCACTGGGCGACGGATGGACGGCTCTGGTAGAGACCTTCAAACGCGGGGACTCGATCCTGGCCCCGCACAATACCGAGTACCACGGCAACGGCGGCATCACCCTGCCTCCCCTCGCCTGGAAGCCAGTCCGCTCCATCACCGACCTAGCGGAGAATGCCTTCATGGCGGCCAACTATCGGACGCTCATCGGGCTACCCACGCGGTCCCTGGGGGCGGTCGATGAGTTCTTCAAGACGCTCCGCTACCGGGCGGTGGTGCAGGCCGAAGCAGCGGTGGAGGCGGAATCCAGGGGCCTTACCGGGGCCGACCTCAAGGCCTTCGTGGAGGGCCGTCTGGCCGACGCCATAGACCCGAGCACCGGGCAGGCGCGGAACGCCAGGGCACTGCGCGAAGCCCAGGTAACGACCTTCCAGCAAGACCTCATAGAGGGCAGCGTGGGAGCCACCGTCCAGATGGTCCGCTCGCGCCATCCCATCCTTGGCCTGGTCCTGCCGTTCGTGAAGACTCCCATCAACGCACTTCGCTACGGATGGAAGCTGACGCCAGGTCTCAACCTTGTGCAGCAGGAGTTCCGGGACGCGCTCCGGGGTCTCAACGGGCAGGAGGCACAGGCCCAGGCGGTAGGCCAGATGGCGCTTGGCAGCATGTTCATGGGACTCGCCGCAACGCTCACCATCAACGGCAAGATCACCGGGGCTGGGCCATCGGACCTGGAGGCGCGGAAGCACCTGGAGTCCACCGGATGGAAACCCCTGTCGTTCGTGCTGGAGGATGCCCAGGGCAACAAGCGGTTTGTGCCGATGGGCCGCCTCGACCAGGTGGGAATGGCGTTCTCCATGGCGGCGACCTTGACGGAGGCCCTCCGGTTCGACCAGGACGGCATGGCGTCAAGCGAGCATGGGACCGGCATCCAGGCCCTGGGCGTTGCGCTCGCCAAGAACTTCTCAGACCGGACATTCCTGGCCAACATCAACCAGGCGCTCCAGGCCCTCACCAGTCCTGAGAGGCGGGCCGGGGGCGTCCTGGCAGATACGGCGGGCAACCTCATCCCCGCCTCCGGCCTGCTTAAGGCGGGCAACCCAGACCCCTACCTGAGGGATGCCCAAGGGTTCATAGACCGGATGCTGAAGACGATGCCAGGATACTCCTCGACCCTGGCCCCCGTGCGGGATGTCTTTGGCGACCCCGTGGCGAGGCAGATGGGTCTAACCACTAGCAGCGAGGCCGACGCGGTGGAGGCGGAGCACAGTCGCATCATCCTGGAGACTGGGAAGAGCATCGGTAAGCCGAGCTTCGAACTTGAAGGGGTGGACCTCCGCGACATCACCTTGACCAAGGGGAAGTATGCAGGGCGCAACGCCTATGACGTGCTCCAGGAGCTATCCGGCCACATCCCCGGCCAGCCCAGCCTCAAGACGACCCTGGCGAAAATCATCAAGTCGCGGGCCTACCAGGACCTGGTGGACGGAGACCCTGAGATACCGGGGACACGCATCCGGGCACTCAGCCTCACCACCGACCGCTACCGCAAGGCTGCCAAGATGGTGTTCCTCCAGGAGCACCCCGAGTTGCATTCCCTCATTGGGGCGCGGCAGCGCGAGGTTCGCGGGGCGGTACTCAAGAAGCAGGCCCAGCGCGGGCAGTCGGGAGCGGCGGCATCGGCCATCCTTCAGGCGATGAGTCCCTAAGGTGGGGCGAGAGATCAGGACGCCGAGAGACTGGCTCCTGGGCGGGAGGGGGAGTAGGCACTTCCTCCCGCCACACCGGACCCAGCATTTTAGACTTGGAATTTCCTGATTACGTTTATCACCAGGTCTTCGATCACGGACACAGCTTTGCTCCGCGCCACCTCGACGCCGGAAGGATGCGCTGCGGTGTTTCGTACCCCTAGAGCTTCATCAAGAATCTTCCGCACGTCATTCGAAATGATGTTGGCCGCCCTGCAAAGCTCGATGAACTTGACCTCCTTGAGGTCTGAAAACTCATCTTTCGTGTTTATCTTCTTGGTCCGTTTGTCGGGGTTCGCAGCGAGCGCGGCATTGAACTCGTCCAGCCGGTGAGCCAGCACGTAGTCGAAAAGGTGGTCCAGGGCCAGTATCCAAGACATCACGACAGCGGCCCGGTTCGCGTTAGCCTCGAAGCAATCAATAGCCTCTGCGAGGAACTTCTTTTTGGGGCCGTCCGGGAAGGCGGCCTCCAACGAGCGCAACTCCGCACTGGTCTGGACAACCACGCGCCGCGAGCCCAGGCGGGCCGATAGGGTCTCGCTAAGCTTGCGATGCAGCCGGTATCCCCCGGATGGCGCTTTCACATATTTTGCGCCTCGACCCCTGGTGCCCTCCGAAAGGTAGGCGGCTGTTCTGCCGGGGACCCTGAGGTCACAGACTGCGAAACACTCGTTGATCGCCTTTGCGCTCGCCGCCGTGTCGCCCTGTTCGACAGTCAAGAAGTAGAGGAAATAGGAGACTAGCTCGGAGTCCGTGAGGCTCGCGCGATCCTCAATGGCTTCGTAGAACCTGAGAGCTGGAGCAATCACGGATTTACGCCTGGGCCGGCTTATTCATGCCGCCGTGATCGATATGGTTTGTGCCCCGTATCGTCAGGTCAACATCCTCGCTGCCGGTGAATTCAATAAACCCCTTGTTGCGCCTCGCATCGATGAAGGCCTGCGGGAACGCGACGGGCAGCTTGATCCCAGCATCTCGGTAGCAGGTGAATACCTGGTCAAACGTTGCGGGCTTTCGACCCTTGCTCTCCAGAAATTTCACAAAGGCGACAATGTTGTTGTAGTGATTTGTCATAGCATAAGGCGCGATGAATTCCTTGATGCCCCTTGTGTCGAGATCATCCACCAACTTAGGCCTATAGCTCCTCAGACCCGGCGTGGATTCCTTCGCGACCTTATTGTTTGTTACGCGCTTTGGCCGAGGCTTGCGCCCTCCACTAGAAACCGGCGGGGGCGTCTCTTGGTCTCCAGCCTGCGTTTGGTTGTCGGGTCTGTCCTTCGAGACCATATTGGGCTGAAGATTGTCTCGAAAGTCCTCATAGACCTTCCATACGAAGTCTTCTGACCCTTCCGCCTCAATTGTTCCTTGTGCAATGTCGATGTGCAATTTCGCATTTGACATGTGATATTCCTCCAAGCTCCTGCGACTACTATCCCCGTCATCCGATTCGATGCAACTACCGCAACCGCACAAAGGTTCGATCACGCGAGCGGCCGGTCGCCTGACTGAAGACGGTCGGGATTAAGGGAAGAATGGCGGCCTTGGAGCAGGCCAGCCACCAGTCTCCATCTGACTGGCGAGGTCGCGCTGGCGGGAGAACCTTCTCACTGTTGCGGCAGCCACAAATTGGACAGCAAGAGCTAGGCGGGCAACCCTTAGGCGGGTCAGCCCGGCAGGCGCATACCGGCTCTTCACGTATGGTGGTAGCTGCCGAATAATCTCCGCCACTTTGATGTCTTCGCGGTGCGGTGCTTCGGCCGATAGGCGGTCAGCCAGTCCCGGGACGTCGTGGCCTTTGGGGCCTTTGAATTCATTGGGGTCAGCACCGTTGAAGACAAGGGCCGCCTTCAGCGACAGCTCAGCAACCATGCAGATTGGCTGAAGCAACGAGTCAACGCCGAACGCGGCCGGCAATGCATTGGCAGCGTCACTCAGATTGGACCCGGCCATCCGCCAAAGTGTCTGAGCCTGAGGCTCGCGATCCCTCACGTCATCGACCCCATAGGCGAAGTCGAAAAGGTCCGCGAAGGCGAAGTACGACTCCGCTGCAATAGCACGATCCTCCCGGCACCAGTGCCACCAATCCTCCGGGCTGTCGAAGGCCAGCGGCCCCGCAATGTCGAGCGGCCCATTGTGACTACCAAAGACAACTGGCAGCACCATCTTGCGGACGCGATCCATCGAGACAGCAAGGCCGATGCCCATACCCGGCCAACTGTCCTGGGCTTCTGGAAGCATTGCCCTATAGGCGTCGGTGATTTTCTTGACCTCGGGATTTGCCCCAACCCCAATTCTAAAGCCTGGGCCGAGTAGCTCAACTGCGGCGCGGAAGGGCCGTTGATGCATGTGCACACCATCCTTGGCGAATTTTGCATCAAGCCTGCGCAAGTCTTCCACAGTCCAAGACATTACTATCTCGCCAATAAGTTACCCGCCTCAACTCGCGGGCGAAGTCATGGGCCTATAGCTTCGCCTTATCCCAACACCCGGCGAGAGCGGGAAGCCGACCCAGCGGCAGCATCAATGGCCATCCCAATACGAAGAACGCGTCACCCGTGGGCTAACCGAGATGGGCTGCATTGCGCCGAAATAGTAGGGCTGACCGCAAGGTGCACAGTGATACTTATCCTGCGCAGATGCGGTTCTCCCCAGGAACTGGAGCAACGAGCGCCTCCGTTGTTCGAAGCATGTGGGGCACAGTCTGTGTTGGGGCTCACCGTTCGCAGCTTCGGGCCTCAACTCATAAGCAAACGTACCAGCGCCGAAATCCTGCAACTGGTATCTGCTTGCGGTCGCCGCCCACTCATCAACCGCTGCCGCCTTCCGCTTAAGCTCCGCATTGTCCTGGAGCACCTCAAACAACTGTGTTTGGGCCGCCATCGCAGAAGACTGAGCGCTAAGGATAAGCTCCTGCATCTCTATCACTTTGTCCCGCACTTGCGAGATGTCGTTTATCTCTTTGACGGTCTTTCCGATGTCGATAGCCGTTTTGAGATTCGTAACAAGGGCAGTCACCAAGCTCAGATCAACCATAGCAAACCCCGCTGATGCAAAGCTGTGAGACTCTAGCGATTCTGCCTGGCTGTCAAAGCAGCCGCTCACGGGCCGGGGCTGGCTTGCCGGATCACCTCAAGGGGTGCCTCACGCGAGCCCTCCAATTTACGTGGCAGCGGGCGGGCTTCCCCCCGGTGGGGGTCTGGAGATTTCGGCACCGGGCAGAGCGACTCGTGGGCTAGTGCCCGAAGGGGCGGCGGCCTGGGCACGTGGCGTTCAGTCAGCCTCCCGCCTGCTTTTCGCTTCTCCCCGCGATGCAACCGACTTGCTTATCTCAGCTACCATGCCCGCCGCGATGCCGATGAGACAGTACAACGCCCCACGGTCGATGGCCTGTCCTGGGGTTTTTCCTGCGAAGTAGCGGGGAGCCAAGTCTGGGTCGATATTATAGGCAACCACCACCTGAAGGCCACCCAGGATCACCAGTAGCCACGCAATGACCAGCGCCGACTTTGTGAAGAACATAAACCCCTCCATCTCAATGTCCCTATCCCGAGTAGTTACTTTGAGCCGACGATAACCGCAACTGGCCTGAGGCCATCGCCATTAGGGTATACCCTTTGCGAACCGCCTCCAGACTGGTGTCATAAATACCTCTTGACTACCCAAAGCGAACCGCTACTAATGAGACCATGTAAATCGAACCGAGGGCCACGCAAGGCCCGAGGACCATTCCTGAGAAAGGGTCTCTCTCAATGTTTGTTCGTGCCTACCTCCGCGCCTCCACCAAGGAGCAAGACGCCAGCCGCGCCAAGGCGGACCTCAAGGCCTTCGCCAAGGAGCGCGGCCTCAAGATCGCCGCCACCTACCTGGAGAACGAGAGCGGTGCCTCCCTGGCCCGCCCCGAACTGTTCCGCCTCCTTGCCGATTGCGAGCCTGGGGACGTTCTCCTCATCGAACAGGTGGACCGCCTAAGCCGCCTCAATGCTGCCGACTGGGAGCGGCTCAAGGATGAGATCAGGCAGCGCCTGGTAAAGGTGGTGGCCCTCGACCTCCCCACCTCCTGGAGCATGGCCTCAAGCGGAACCGACGAGTTCACCGCCCGGATGCAGGAGGCCATCAACGGGATGATGCTGGACATGATCGCCGCGATTGCCCGCAAGGATTATGACGACCGGAGACGGCGGCAGGCCCAGGGCATCCAGAAGGCAAAGCAGGAGGGGCGCTATAGGGGGCGGCCTGAGGATCAGGAGCGCAACGCGGCCATCGCGAAGATGCTCAAGGCAGGCCAGTCCTGGAGTAGCATTGTGGCGGCCACCGGGGCCTCCAGGAGCACCTTGGCGAGGCTCGCAAAGAGGGCTTAGGGGCGGGCCGCCCGCAACAGGGCAAGACCATGTGGGTGCGATAGTCCGCTCTCTCAGACGCGCTGGTGGCGAATTAGCCAGGACATTGCCCCGGGGTTCTACCACTTCACGCGAGGCATTCCCGCGTTCTATCCTCGACGTTACCCACGGGTCGCCTCCCGAGATTGTCCTTGCGAGTTCCTCTTGCGAGGGTCTTCAATGGATTCTCCAAGAATCGGCCATCCAGCTTCTCCTTGGGCGATTGTGGGCCAGCCCCAATAGCGTGGGTCTGGCAATGCATTTCACGCCTTAACCCGTCCCCTTTCTAGGAATGCCTCAAAGCGGCGCTATCCGCGATGCCTTGAGAACAGGGACTTCAAAAAGGCTTCCAACAAGGGAGAGCCTCCTTTCTGTCCCCTCAGTTGAGGACTGTTTGCAATTTAGGGATCGCCACCGATTCGTTCAAGTAACCGCGCCAGGGCCAGTTACGACGCATCTGACAAGTACCGGCGAAGCGCTTCTGAGGGTGCCCGCTACTCGTTGGCTTTCGGCTGCCTAGTCAGGTGGTAGAGGACCAACAAACCTGTGCCGAGCATGGCAATGGCGGGGACACACGCCACGATGAAAACGATATGGTCCCAATACTGGCCCGCGACCTGGAATAGGCCAGCATTCGAAAGATATGACTGCATCTTCAGGATTCCGAGCCAGGCTCCTGCAATGCCCAGCCCAACCCCTATGCCTGGCATGAAGGCATACAAGCCCAACACGGCGGCAGTCCTGAATCGCACCGGAAGGATGAAACTCAGCGCCAACTGTCCAAGGACGAGAACCCAGAGGGTGCATAAGATCGTGATCTGAAGAGCGGACATCCCGGCTAATCCCCCTAACCGCCGTCGCAGCTTGCCTCTGTTGAGACCCCAAGATCAAGCCAGGGACCTTGCCCCTACTCGGCCCAGTGCGCCGGCAGTGTCGTCTTCGCGGGGCCTCCAGGGGCACACTGGCGAGGCTGGCGGAAGGGGCAACCTGGCCACGCCCAAATGGGCCGCTCCGTTTTGTGCGACTCTGAGGCGCTTTGCCACGCGCTACGGGACGACACACCGGGGGCCGAACTCAGCGGGCCAAATCCGGCATAGCGAGACCTCCCCAGTCCACCTATCCCGCATCAGGTACTTATCGCCCAAGGGCCAAAGCTCCGTACGAAAGGTCACCGCGAGGATCACGGAGGCGACCACGATGGCTCCCGGCAGTAGTAGCTTTTCCATTTCCCTTGCCCCTCAGTTGGCCGCCGGCAACAACGGCTCAATCTTCCCCAGTTCGACCGCAAGCCCGGGCAGCATGACATCCGAGGAGCCATACTTGGCGTGGACCGCCTGGGTGGAATGCCCCGCGAGATACTCCGCCGCGCTCCCATCAAGCCCATAGCGGCGACACAGGCCGATGAAGAGGTGGCGAAGCCCGTGGTTGGGTGACAGCCCAGGGCGCACCAGCCCCACCTCCTTGCTCCGCACCCAGCGCCCCAGGAGCGACGTTGCGCCGTCCCTGAAGAGTTGGCCTTGGGGAGCCGCCTCCACCCACCGCATGAAGCCCTCCGCCACCAGGGCAGGGTGAACCGGGATGCGCCTCTCGCTGTTTGCCGTCTTGAGGGAGCGCTTGCCGGCGCTGGTGACCTTGAAGAACCAGGTGCCCTCCGCCTGGAAGAAGTCGGCCCTCCGCAGGGTGTTCGCCTCGCTGATCCTGAGGCCGGCATAGAGGCACAGCCAGGGCAGCCACCGCTTGCTTGCATCGTCCTCCTGCCTCGCAGCCAGGAGCACCTTGCGGGCCTCCGCCAGGGTATAGGAGGTCTCGTCTGCCGGCTTCTCCATATAGCTGGGCAACTCCACCCGCCCGGAGACGGTCTCCGCCTGGGCCATGGCGTCCCGATGGTCCCGTTGCCTTTTGCCCCAGTTGATGACGGTCCCGATGGCCACCAGCCTGTCCGCAATGGTCCGGTTTGAGACCCCAGCCTCCTCCTGCATGGCATCCAGCCAGGCCTCTGCCTCCCGAGCCGTCACAGTGGTGGCATCTGTCGAGCCGCGATGAGCGGCGAAAGCCTCCGCTATCCGCCGATACTTCTTGACGGACTTATCGGGCATCGGCTTCGACCCCTGCCCCGCCTTCTTCTTGGCGACCTGGGCCTCAATGATCGCCTCGAAGGTGACTCCCTTGGTGGGGACCGCCTGGTCCGGATTCGACGGCGTGGGGATGAAGGGCGGAGCCTCATCCAACTCGGGGACCGGCCCGTAGCGACCCGCGCGGCGCTCATCGAGTGCGAGGCTCACCGCAGCCATCTTGTGCGCCATCTGGAGGTTCAAGAGGCTGCGCGTCTCGGGATCGACATGGAGCCCTCGCGCGGTGAGCGCCTCATCCGTGTCCCCGCCGTGCATGGCCTCAAGCGCGGCCACAAAGTCCGGAGCGAGCGCCTTGCGCAGCGCGGGGTGGGCATCAAGCAGGGTGAGTGCCAGGGTGCGCCGCTCCGCCTCCCCCGCCGCGAGGTATTGCCTGAGGTCCGCCACCAGCGCCGCCCGCTCGCCGACCGGCAATGCGGCCACGCTTCGAGCAAGCCTCCCCCCATCATCCGCAAGGGGCGGTACCTGGCCCGATACCGGGGGCGCGTCGAATGGGTCGGCCTCATGCATCGCGAGGAATGCCCGCGCCCGCTCCGCCGCGAGGGCCACAAGTTGCTGATGGTTGAGCCGCTGGGGGCCGGTATCCAGGAGCGCTTGCCAGGCCTCCAGGAGCCGCTCCCAGGTGTCCAGCCGCTTGCGGTAGACGTGGGCCGCTTGGCCCCTATCCCGCTCCCCGAGGGTCTTGGTGAACTCCTGGCTTTTCCCGAGGTCCGAGACCCCAAGGCGCACCAAATCTTCGCGGCGATCCCATAGACGTTGGGGGATTCGGAACTTGCCCTGCCAAACCTCAGAGCCCTTGCGTTTGGACAGACCCCGCATTCTCCACCGATTTCCAGCCATGCCAGAGCACAATCCCATAACAGTCCGCGTTGACGGAAGCCACGGAAAACGCTATGTTTTTGATGCTGCTTCGGAAAAGACTGGTGCTGCGAGAGAGGATTGAACTCTATGATACGTTAACAAATTCAATAAGTTACGTGGTGTTTTGTAACGTTGTGACGGTCATCGAAATGACCTCGAGCGCTTCACATCTATACAAGCTGACACTAAGTTTCGCGCCAGCAGGGACCCGAAGCAGACACTCAATTGGGTGGGCGAGCATCATTCCCTCTGCCCCACAAGCAGCCCTTTGCGAGCAGCTCCCGTCGGCCAGCACCACGTCAGCTTTGGCGACGGCGAGCCCATACTGCCGGCTGAGGTAGCCTTGGCCACCGCTCTCGAGTTTCCCAGTTCGGATCGAAGGTTGATCAGACAGTTTCTGGCGCGCCGCCGCCAGGCTCGGCCCGTCTAGCTCACAAGGTGACCGGCAGCCGTGACTTGCCCAGTAACACCTACCTTGCCCGAATGAGCGCTTGGTCCAAAACGAATTCATGAGATGTGACCTCGATCGCAACCACGCTGACCCTGAGTGGGCATGGTGCTACGGCTATCATCGCGCTAGTTTAGCGTGGTGACATGGGCAAGACGCTCGATGCAGACGATCGAAGACTGGCTGAGCCAGCTCGGCCTCGGCAAATACCTGGAGGCGTTCGTCCAAAACGACGTCGATCTGCGAGCGCTCCCTCATGTCACTGAACGCGACCTCCAGGAGCTGGGTGTCTCACTGGGACATCGCAAAATTATCCTGGCCGCTGTCACTGGACTTGCGCAGCCAAGTCTCACCGAGTCTCCGGTCGCTTCACGTCCTCCTGAGGGCTCGGCCAGCCACCTCCCTCAGGAACCGACTGCAGACCGGCGGCTGCTTAGTGTCCTCTTCTGTGACTTGGTTGGCTCGACCGCACTATCTGCCCAACTCGACCCCGAAGACATGCATGAGCTTACCCGTCGCTATCAGGACAGTGTTGCAGGCGCGATCACGCGCTATGGAGGCTACGTCGCGAAATATCTAGGAGACGGCGTGCTTGCATATTTTGGATGGCCCATGGCCTACGAGGACCACGCGGAGCGTGCCATTCGTGCAGGCCTTGAGGCCCTCGCTGCGGTCGAGGCTTTTCAGTCCCCCAGCGGCGAGCAATTGAAGGCGCTGATCGGCATCGCATCGGGACACGTGGTCGTCGGCGATATTGCCGGCAACAGCGCAAATGAGCGGGCCTCAATCGCAGGGGATACTCCGAATCTCGCAGCTCGCCTGCAAGCTGCCGCTGCACCTGGCCAGATCATCGTGGCCGACACCACGCGGCGGCTCGCCGGGCAATCCTTTGAGATCGAAAGTCTCGGTGCGCAGGATTTGAAAGGCTTTCGATTGCCGATTGCCCTGTTTGCAGTCCACGGCGAACGAGAAGTGGAAAGCCGTTTCGATGCCGCGCAAACCAGTGCCCTCTCAAAATTCGTTGGCCGCAGCAGTGAAATTGGAATGTTGCTGGATCGCTGGGAATTGGCCAAAAACGGCCAAGGCCAAGCAATCTTTGTATCGGGAGAGGCGGGGATCGGGAAATCGCGCCTCGTCGACGCGCTTGAGGAACGCTTGCATGAGAACCAGCCCGAGTTAATACGACTGCAGTGTTCGCCCTATCACTCCACGTCAGCCTTCTATCCCATCATTCAGCGCCTGAGCCGGCTGGCGGGCCTTTCAGCCGCCGACGAGCCGATGATGCGTGCCGAGAAGCTGCGCGCAATTGTTCAGCGTTACGGCGAAGATCCCGCAGAAGTCGGGTCGACATATGCCGAGCTGCTGTCGCTGGACTTAGCTGGTGAGTTCACGCCGCTCGATCTCTCCGCCCAGCAGCGCAAAGAACTGATCGTCCGCACACTGGCGAACCGGGTGCTGCTCGCGGCGAAGATGGCCCCGGTTTTGTTTGTCGTTGAGGATGCTCACTGGATCGATCCGTCGACCAATGAATTTCTCACAGAGATTGTTTGCTCGTGTGACACAGATTCCGCAGGCCGGGCCAGCGCAAAGAAAAAGCCCGTCGCGGTTTGCGACAGGCTCTTTATAGGACTTCAGAGGACTAGAATTTGTAGCCGATGCCGAGGCGAACCTCGTTGGTCTTCAGATCAACATCGGCATTGGCCGGAGCTCCAAAGGACTCTGAGCCGAAGTCAGTATAGCGATATTCGCCTCGCAGCAGCAGATTGTCGGTCATGGCATAATCCAAGCCGACGCCTATCGTCCATCCTGTAAATGTTTTTCCGAACGAAGTTCCGCCGGGGGCATTACTACTGATGTCGACATCGCCAAACGCAACGCCGCCCGCAATGTAAGGAAGAAAGCGATCAACGGCATATCCTAGGCGAAGTCTTGCCGCCCCGCTCCAATTGAGTTCTTCGGTTGCGTCGAAGCCCGATGGGACACCAGGAGCGGTGAATATTTCGCCGCTGCCATCAACGTTCGCATATACCACGTCCAGTTCCGCACCAATCACGATGTTGTTGGACATCTGATAGTTGTAACCGCCGTAGAGACCTCCAAGGAACCCGTCAGGATCTGGGTCGACAAAGCCCGGTCCACCGATCTGGTCTATATTGCCATTACCCCAAGCATAGCCTGCCTGTAGGCCGATATACCCACCTGTCCAGCTAAAGACCGGCGCGGGTTCTGCAACGATGGCATCGGCAGCAAAGGCCGAAGACGCCAGCAGAGACAACGACAAAGCAAGAAGCAGCTTCTTCATAGGTGATCTCCCCGTAACCTACCCTTTTGTAGCAGAGAGCGCTGACAAATGTAGTTGTATATCCGCCACAGCAAACCGAGATTCAAGTTGCGGTCAGCACGTCCTTTAGTCAGCCGCCAAGCGTCGCGGAGTGAAAGACCGCGTCGAGAATGGCCTCCACGATGCCGACGAACCAGAATGCGACTCAGACGCGCGTTCCTTGCAATTCGAAAATCCTTGCAGCGAAGCGTGGCGAAGGTCTTCCCCGCCGCGTAGATGTTTCACGCGGCGATCAGTCCAGGCTTGACCCCGTCTGGGCCACCACCGATCGGATCTATCAGATCGATGAGCGGCGTCTGACGTGCGCCGGGGGCAGTTCTACACTGGACCTCATGCTGACGTTCATTGAGCACTGGTCCCGTAGGGGCATCTGCGAGTGGCAACGCTAGTTTACGTTGCCCTATCGGACTGTCGAGGCACTGCAGGTCGAAATTGAAAGATCACCGCTTGCAAATCGGCCGCCGCTGTCTTTTGCTCGCGCGACAGTTGCTCCTTGACCGTTGAATGGTTGGCGAACGGATGAACAAAATCGATCGGCGACGGCCAGAGCCCGAAATGGACGCCACCCTGAATGCCGCGCGGCTTGGAACGCGGTTGCGCCTCGCCCGACAGATGCGAGGCATGACGCTAAAGTCGCTGGCCACTGCTGCGAACTGCTCTGAAAGCCTCCTGTCCAAGATCGAGAACGGCAAAGCTTCGCCCTCGCTGCCTATGCTTCACCGTCTGGTCGAGGTCCTAGACACCAACATTGGCTGGATGTTCGAGGAGGTTGACGATGACGAGGCCATCGTATTCCGGGCAGGCGCGCGGCCATTGATCATGTTGGACGCATTGAGGCGCGGCGATGGCATCTCGCTAGAACGTGTCATTCCGTATTCGTCTGGCCACCTGCTGCAGTGCAACATCCATCACATCGAGCCAGAGGGCGAAAGCGAAGGCCCCATCCAGCATGTCGGCGAGGAAGTCGGTTATGTGCTCGCTGGCCGCATCGAGTTGATCGTCGACGGGAAGAGCCATAATCTCGCCGCCGGGGATGCGTTCGTGTTCAGGTCGGAGCTACCGCATCACTACCGCAACATCGGCCAGGAAAGAGCGAGCATTTTCTGGGTCAACACACCGGCGACGTTCTGATCCGCGGGCTGCCATGCAAACTCATTGACAAATATTCAAGCCTCTTGAATTGTTGCCTCGTGCCTGTGCACCAATGGGACCAGCCAAATGAGGTTTGGCCCGCAAGCAAGGGGAATCGCAAATGCGTCTGTTCAAATTTCTCGTCGGTTGCGCCGCCTTCATCGCCATCGGCTCGACAGTCATGGGATCGGCTCTCGCCGACACGTTCGCTCTGGTCAACATCAATCAGCAGGCCCTGTTCTTCAACCAGATCAACGAAGGCGCACAGAAGGCGGCCGATGCTGCCGGCGCCAAGCTGGTCATCTTCAATGCCAACAACGTCCCGAGCGCGCAAAATGACGCGATCGAAACCTACATCACACAGAAAGTCGACGGGATCATTCTGGTCGCCATCGACGTGAATGGCGTGAAGCCTGCGATCACCGCCGCCAAGTCGGCCGGCATTCCGGTCGTCGCCATCGATGCGCAGATCCCTAACGGCGACAACGTTTCATTCATCGGTGTCGACAACACCAAGGCCGGCGCGGATATCGGCAAATTCTACGCCGATTATGTGAAGACCGAGATGGGCGGCAAAGCCAAGATCGGCATCATCGGCGCGCTCAATTCTTTCATCCAGAACCAGCGGCTCGACGGCTTCAAGAAGGCCGTCACCGACAGCGGCGAGGCGATCACCTTCCTCGACACGGTCGACGGTCAGAACGTTCAGGAGACCGCGCTGAGCGCATCGGAGAATTTGATGACCGCCAATCCTGACATGACGACGCTCTATGCGACCGGTGAGCCGGCGTTGCTGGGTGCCGTCTCCGCCGTGACCAGCCAGGGCCGCACCGACGACGTCAAGGTGTTCGGTTGGGACCTGACCAAGCAGGCGATTCAGGGCATCGACGATGGTTGGGTGGTGGCGGTGGTCCAGCAGGATCCGGCCGGCGAAGGAAAGGCGGCGGTCGAAGCGCTGACCAAGCTCAAAAAGGGCGAAAAGGTCGATCCAATCATCAACATTCCGGTGACGATCGTGACCAAGAAGAACGTCGACCAATACCGCGCGATGTTCAAGTAAACTGCACCGACGACCGACCCGCGGCGGCGCTCAACGCAACGCTGCGGTCTCTTTGCCAATTCCGTGGACTCCAAGATGAGCAGTGGCGAGACTTATCGGGTGCGGATGAGCGGCATCTCAAAGCGCTACAACGCCATCCAGACGCTCGACGACGTGTCCCTGACGCTGAAGCCAGGCGAGGTCCTGGGCCTGGTCGGCGACAATGGCGCGGGAAAATCGACATTGAGCAAGGTGCTGTCGGGAGCGGTGATCCCCGACGCCGGCACGATCGAGATCGACGGAATGCCGGTGAGCTTCAGTTCGCCGGCGGACTCGCGTGCAGCACGCGTCGAGATGGTCTATCAGGACCTTTCGCTCTGCGACACCATCGATGTCGCCGGCAATCTCTTTCTCGGCCGCGAACCGCGCCGGCACATCGCGGGCATCTCCTTTCTCGACAAGAAGCGCATGCACGAGCAAACGCGCCAGATGCTCGACCGCCTCGGCATCGTTATCGCCGACACGCGGCTGAAGGTCGAAAACCTGTCCGGCGGGCAGCGACAGTCGATCGCGATCGGGCGCGCCGCCTCGTTCGAGCCCTCGGTGCTGATTATGGATGAGCCGACGGCAGCGCTCGCCGTCGCCGAGGTCGAGGCCGTGCTGGACTTGATCCGCACCGTGAGCGCGCGCGGCGTCAGCGTCATTTTGATCACCCACCGCCTCCAGGATCTGTTCCTCGTTTGCGACCGCATCCAGGTCATGTATGAAGGACGCAACGTCGCCGAGCGGCTGATCGGCGAAACCAATATCGAGGACGTGGTCAACCTGATCGTTGGCCGCAAGTTCAATGCTCGTTCCGCTGCCAGTCGATATCGCGATGGAGCGGCGACATGAGCGAAGCGACCCACTCCGCTCAATCGCGAAAGGTGCGCGAAGGCACATGGCGAGAAGCGATGCTCGCCAATGGCAGTGTCGTATCGATTGCACTGTTCTTTCTTGTCGTTTGCATCGTCTTCTCGGTGGCCACGAACGCTTTTCTGACATCGCCCAATCTGTTGAACATCCTGCGACAGTCGGCGCCGTTGCTGATCGTTGCCGCGGCGATGACCTTCGTCATCACAACGGGCGGCATCGATCTTTCAGTCGGCTCCGTGCTGGCCCTGGTGGCAACGCTGTCGGCGACACTTCTGCAGTTTGGCTTTCCGTGGCCGGCGGTCATCCTCGCCATGCTTGCATTGGGAGCCCTGCTTGGCGCGGTTCAGGGTTATTTCGTGGCTTATGAGGGCATCCCGGCCTTCATCGTCACGCTTGCTGGGCTTTCGGTGATCCGGGGCGTGGCGCTGCTCATCACCGGCGGCTATTCCATCCCGGTCGACCCAGGAAGCTCTTTCACGGTCATCGGCCGCGCCTGGTTCCTTGGCGTGCCGGTGCCGGCGCTGATCGCGCTGGCGATCCTCGCGATCGCCTATCTGGCCTTCAACGAGACACCGTTCGGCCGCTATGTGACCGGAATCGGCGCCAATACCGAAGCGGTGAGACGCGCCGGCGTTAACACGCGGCTGATGACGCTTTCCGTTTATGTGATTTCCGCCACCGCGGCGGCACTTGCGGGGATAATCATTGCTGCCCGTCTCGGATCCGGGTCCTCGAATGCCGGGCAAGGCTTTGAGCTTGAAGTGATTGCCGCCGTCGTGCTTGGCGGCACAAGTCTCTTCGGTGGCCGCGGAACGATTATCGGCACAGTGCTCGGCGCACTTACCGTGGCCGTGATCGGCAACGGCCTGATCCTGGCGCATCTATCGCCTTTCCTGACACCGATCGTAACCGGAACGATCATCCTGATCGCCATCTGGCTGAACTTCCGCCTGTTCCGCGGCGCCGTGAGGAGCCGTTGAGCTCATGAACAGTCTCTTCGATAACGCGCCGCCCAAGCAACGGCTGGAGATCGGGGTCGAAACCGGTCATGTGATGACCGTGCTCGGCCCGGTTCCGGTCGAGGAAATGGGCATTACCCTGATGCACGAGCACATCCTGCTCGACGGCGCGCGCACCTGGAAATGTCCCTGTCATCCGGACGACATGGCGCTCGCCGAGCAGCCGGTGAACATCGAGATCATCGGCGAACTGCGCATGAACCCTTATGTGAACCGCGACAACGTTTCGCTCGACGACAGCGACCTGGCGTTATCGGAGCTCCAACGCTATCGCGCGCTGGGGGGCCACACCGTCGTCGACGCGACCAATCTCGGTATCGGCCGCGAGCCCGAAAAGCTTGCCCGCATCAGCCGCATGTCCGGGCTGAAGATCGTAATGGGCACCGGCTTCTATCTCGAGCACACCCATCCCGAATGGTTTAAGGCGATGGATGTCGACGCGGTGACCGAGTTCATCGTCAACGACGTCGGCGGCGGCGAGACGCAGCCGCCGATCCTGGCCGGCCTGATCGGCGAGATCGGCGTCAGCAAGGATTTCACCGCCGAGGAACGAAAGTCGCTGAGAGCTTCCGCCCGAGCGTCGCGCGTCACGGGCGTGCCGCTGTCGATCCATCTGCCGGGCTGGGAACGCCTGGCGCACGACGTGCTCGATGTCGTGGAGGCCGAGGGCGCCGATCTTCGTCATACCGTGCTCTGCCACATGAATCCCAGCCATAACGATCTGGACTATCAGACAAGCCTCGCCCGGCGCGGCGCGTTCCTGGAATACGACATGATCGGCATGGACTACTACTATGCCGACCAGGACGCGCAATCGCCCTCCGACGAAGAGAATGCGCGAGCGATCGCGGCGCTTGTCGAAGCGGGTTTCGGCGACCGCCTGCTGCTCTCGCAGGACGTGTTCCTCAAGATCATGCTGACCCGCTTCGGCGGCTTCGGCTACGGCTATATCCTGAAGCATTTCATACCGCGTCTGAGACGGCATGGCGTGGAGCAGCTAGCCATCCACTGCATGCTCATCGCCAATCCGAAGGCCGTGTTCGCGCGGCGGACCTAAGCCGCCAGACTGATAACGGAGCTCCAATGTCCAAGAAAAAGATCCTGCTTGCCGGCGAATCCTGGGTGTCGACTGCGACCCATATCAAGGGTTTCGATCAGTTTCCGACGGTCACTTATCATACCGGCGCGGACGAATTGTTGAAGGCACTGAAGGCGACCGATTTCGACGTCACCTTCATGCCGGCGCACGAGGCGCAACGCACTTTTCCGCAAACGATGGATACCCTTTCGGCATATGACGCGGTGGTGCTCTCCGACATCGGCGCAAACACGCTGCTTCTGCATCCCGACACCTGGGTCCACTCGAAGCGAACGCCGAACCGCTTGCGTCTGCTGCGCGACTATGTGAGCGCCGGCGGCGGGCTTTTGATGTTTGGCGGCTACTACAGCTTCCAGGGCATCAACGGCGGCGCGCGCTACCGCAAGACGCCGGTCGAGGACGTGCTGCCGGTGAACTGCCTCGCCGTCGACGACCGCGTCGAAGTTCCGGAGGGCTTTGCGCCGGTGCTGAAAGGCCCGTCGAGCCATCCCATCCTGAACGGTCTCGGTGCCGACTGGCCAATGCTGCTCGGCTTCAACGAGGTGACGCTGAAAGATGGGGCGGAAGTTCTGGCATCCGTGTCGTCGGACTATGGATCACTGCCGCTGCTCGTCACCGGCCACTATGGCAAGGGCCGCACCGTCGCCTGGACGTCCGATGTCGGGCCGCATTGGCTGCCACCGGAGTTCATCGCCTGGGAAGGCTACAAGACCCTGTTCGAACAGATGCTTGGCTGGGCAACCGGCGAGAACTGAGCGATGCACGTCCACGTGATGGGCAACGCCTGCGTCGACACGACGTTTCGCCTTAGCCGCTTCCCTGCTGTCGGCGAGACGTTGAATGCCACCGCCTATGCCGATGGCCTCGGCGGCAAGGGTGCAAATCAGGCAGTCGCGGCAGCGCGCACAGGCGCGGCGGTGACGCTATGGACGGCGCTTGGCAAGGATCCGGCAGGCGCATGGATCAGGAGCCGGCTCGACATGGAGCTGTCGGACGTGCAGGTGAGCGTATTCGACCTGCCCAGCGACCGCTCGACCATCGTCATCGATGCTGGCGGCGAGAACTTCATCGTCAGCGGCGTCGCCTGCAGCCAAGCATTCGATCCGATTGTGCAAACTGCGCTTGCGCGCCGCATTACTTCGGGCGACATCCTTGTCTGCCAAGGAAACCTGCGGGGCTCCGCGACAAATGCCTGCCTGAGGGCGGCACGGGAAAGTGGCACGCGCACCATTTTGAACGCCAGCCCTATCGATCAGGCGGGTCTGGCCGACTTCCGCCTGGCTGACTTGTTGGTGGTGAATCAATCCGAGGCGAAAGCACTGACTGGGCGAAGTGATATGGCGGCGGCGGCCGGCGCGCTTGCCGCGAAAGGGGTCGGGACAGTCGTGATCACGCTCGGCGCCGAGGGATGTCTTGTGCTTGGGCCGGACCAGACACGAACGCTTCCTTTGCCGGCCCCACACGTCGAGGCGCTCGACACCAGTGGCGCCGGCGACGTGTTCTGCGGCTGTCTGGCCGGCGGGCTCGCCAGGGACATGCCTGTTATCTCAGCGCTGAAGTTCGCGCTCACGGCCGCAGCAATCGCGGTGACACGGCCTGGCACATTGTTATCCTGCCCTTCCGCGTCTGAAATGGCGGCGCTCGTCGATCAAACGGAGTTCTCATGACCCAGCCCCCACGTCCGGTCGGACAATCAGGCGGCGACGCGCTCGTCCAGCTTTTTGGCCGCAGCAAGGTGGTGATCGGAGTCGTTCACCTAGCGCCGCTTCCTGGTGCGCCGCGCTATGACGGCGAGGCCGTAGAGGCGATCTATCAGCGAGGACTCGATGATGCGCGGGCCTATCTCGTTGGCGGATGCGACGGCGTGATCATCGAGAACCATGGCGACATTCCTTTCGCCAAACCTGACGATATCGGACCGGAGACAGCAGCCTATATGGCGGTGATCTCGGACCGTATTCGCCGCGAACTGGGCAAGCCGATCGGCATCAATGTGCTGGCCAATGCCGCGATCCCGGCGCTGGCGATCGCCAGTGCCGCTGGCGCGGGCTTCGTCCGCATCAATCAATGGGCCAATGCCTATGTCGCCAATGAGGGCTTTGTAGAGGGCGAATCGGGCCGCGCGGCACGCTACCGCGCCCGGCTGCGCGCCAACGGCATCCGCATTTTCGCCGATGCTCATGTCAAGCATGGCGCGCATGCCATCGTTGCCGACCGCCCGGTGGAGGAATTGGTCAAGGATCTGGTTTTCTTCGACGCCGACGCCGTCATCGCGACGGGGCAGCGCACCGGGCACGCTGGGGATCTAAGTTACATCCGCATGATCAAGGACGCCGGGGGACTCCCCACCCTGGTCGGCAGCGGCGTGACGCCCGACAACGCCAACGACATTCTCGACATCGTCGATGGCATCATCATTGCCAGCGCGTTGAAGTATGAGGGCGTATGGTGGAACAAGGTCGAGGCCGCCCGGGTGAAAACTTTCATGGCAGGGCTCAGGCGATGACCGAGCGGCAAGTCAATGTCACCGGAGCCACTGGGTGCAGAGCTTGTCGGCCGCGAGCGCCGCCTGGCCGAGCTTTAGGCGGCAAATGCGGCTTTTTCTGCAGCTGCTCACGCCACCAGTCCCGCCAAGTCGCTCGTCGGGGCCATGCACGTCAGCGACGTGCCCGTAACGTCACCTCGTCCAACAGCCTCACCAGCGCGCTGCTGCCCTGTTCATGCCGCCTGCTGCGGGCCGAACCGTCAGTCTTTGATCGCGGCTGCGCAGGATGTATTCATTAATTCGCAACAAAGCTCTCGTCATTGGATTGTGATCGGGCCAGGCTTCCCATCGGTGCCGTCAGCTCCTTTGACGCCATCCTCACCTTTTGGGCCTGGGCCCGCGCCGGGGCGACCTCCACAACCTTGATGGCCACCGTCGCCGCTGCCGCCAGGCCCACCAGGCCCACCAGGACCAAAAGCGCCGCCAGGAGCACCCTTTCCCGGAAGAGTCTTTCCATCCTTACTCACGACGACCAGCTTTGCGAGTGACTCACCACCATCTCCAATCTGGGCAATGAGAACGCCGCCGTTTCCACCGGAGCCCCCGGGAGTTCCATCGCCACCGCGCCCTCCCCTGCCCCCTGGACTAGCGTCATGGCCGCCGCCACATCCACGAAAACCTGACTGAAGGCCCCGTCCCTTCGCATTTCCTCCTCCCGGACCTCTGGTGCCAGCCGTGCCGTCTGTGCCCGGAACTCCGTCTTGTCCTTTGAGATCGATTCGAAGCTCGCCCTCACCAGTCAATCGATCTGCTTTGATCAGAACAGCTCCGCCCGAGACTCCATTTTCTCCCGATGCTCGAGGGGGGCCGCTGCCATCAAATGCGATGATTTCTCCTCCGCCCGCCGCTATGTCTACTTCGTCGGCATCGATCGTCAACGATTGGCCGTGCGTAACTATACGACTTCCAGGCTCAAACTTGACGACATCTCCTGTCATCGTTCGGTCCCCCTCCAGGGACACGGTCCCGACAACAGAGAAGACTTTCTTCGGATACGCAGCAACACCCGTGCAGATGCCGCGGCTCGTTTCAATCATGACCATCAAGTCCAGTTTTGGCTCTGGCTTACAAGGAGATCCTATACCGCCTTCCAGAACTTTCGCCCCCTTCGGGATGCCTGGTTCACATGATCCATTTGTCACCATGACACGTCTAATTTCGGGAGCGGCGCTTTCAAGTTCGCCGTCAGTCCGCCGCCATCTTATGGTAAGTGAAGACGGGTCGCGGCTGAGAGCACACTCTAGAGCTCCTGTGTTTGCAGTTGCTTGAATGCAGGCGACATAGGCGCTCATCGCGCCTGGGGCGACCTGTCTAAGATAGCTGTAGCTCGCAGCTTCAAATGCCGCATTCCTCGTATTGTTCGAGCAGTTCTCTTCTTTCCACTGATCAATATTTTGTTTATTGAAAGTTCCGCCGATCTGCAAAGGAACCCCATAAACAACTGCTCCAACATTTAAGCCTGCGGCAATTGCCTCGTCATGGCTCGAAAATTTAAAGCTACATTGCCAGGCGGTCGATGCCTCGCTTGAGCCAGAAGCGTTTCCACTTTGAGTGATCGTCATCAGTGCCGCTCTGAGAGGCACGGCACAAATATGCTCTTCCGCCGCATATGTGGCCGTAATCGTTGACACAAGTAACATAGTTGTCGCAAGGCTGTGTCGCAGCATGTTCTTGGTCTCTTTACGGGCTCGAGAACTCTCCCCATTGACACTTATAGCACCATTACATGAACGACGATAGGCACCAAAAGCGCAGCATCACCCCCCCCAAAAAACCGCTTCGGGGGACGGACCCGTCGCGCGGTTGGGGGGGCGAAACCTCGCATTACGGAGGAGGGATTACCGACCGCGGGCAACGCTTATAGCCGCACTGCCAGCCAGCGGCGGGGCCAAGGCCACAACCGGTCTTCACGCTTCGCCCGATCCCCACGTCCAAAACTATGGCCCCCAGCCACCCGAGAGCAGATAACTTGACTCTAAGTCAGGCAAAATGGGAGTTTAGATCAGTTCAATTGGAGACTGGTCCTGTGACGCTTCTGTCTCGTTGTTTTTTGGCAATTATCTCCGTCACTTGCACGATGTCCGCAGCTCACGCGGACTTTTGGAAAGACGCCGTCAACGTTATAACTGATCCGCTCAAGCTTGACGCGGGGACGGAAAATCTAATTCGCGCGGTTGAGCGGACAGATCTGATGCTCAGGGATTTGAAGAAATCGCTAGATGCGTCTGGCCGAGAGGTCGACAAGAATATTCGCGATTATCTTGGTAGTGCCGACTTAATAATCCAGAAAACATTTGAACGAGGAGATCTCACGATAACAGCTGCTCTGGCTCAGCTTTCCGATCTTGAAGGAAAGATTATGGCAGATGCAGGAAAACTGATTCAATGTTCGGCCGCTACTACCTTCGATCAGATGCAAACTGCTTTAGCAAGGTCTCTAAATACTTTGGGAGAGTCTCGCCCTCGGTTTGTAATTTTCGGATTTGAATTTGGGGCTGTTGAGGTTACTCCCTTGGACATCACGAATCCTATAGAGTCCTATGAACGCTTGAAGGTCGCCGCATTCAGACGACTGGATTCGCTAGAGCCTTCCAGTGAGGCTAAAATTGTAGAATTCATCTATGGCGACATGCAGCGGGTGGCTGAGCTAACGAAGTGTCATTATGAAGCCGAAAATGAACTGCGCTTGAGACTACAGCGTGATATTTATGAGTATCGGCGTCTACACCAGGTGTGGGCTGGATTGGTCCATTAACTCCTTACGAGGATGTATGAACATGCGATATAAGGCTCTAGTGCTAATTGCGAGTGTTGCTGCATTGAGCGGATATGAGCTGGCATTCAGTCAGAGCGAGGGGACTTGTAGCACCGTGATGGATTGCGCCCAGAAGGCTATGGAGGCTGCCTTTCAGGCGAAGAAGGCCATTCGCGTGGCTGTTCCGAAGGGCTCGGTCATAGCATTCAACCTTGACAGCTGTCCGGATGGTTGGCAGCTGTTCCAGCCGCTCGTTGGAAGGGTCGCGGTTGGCGCAGGCGTAGACGTCACAGGGGTCCTAACAGCGCGCAAACTCGGGGACAAGGGTGGTGAGGAGCTACACACTCTGACCGTAGAAGAGTTGCCGAAGCAGGCAGTAGAAGTAAAGGGGGTGGCGTCGGCAAGCCGGAGCGACAGATATAACGCGGGCGGCAGCGATTATCCTGTCATTACGAAGTCGGAGGGCGTTTTTCCCACCGACGGTGGAGGAAAAGCACATAACATCATGCAACCCTACTATATTCTGACCTACTGCGAGCGCACGTGAGTGACAGCGGATGCACGCCTGCCGCGCCTCTCCACCGACTGTGATTGCGGTCGGTATATAATGAGCCCAAGCGCGACTTGCGAGCGCCGCTACAGCAGCAAGAGGCAGGCAACGGCGACGCATCCGCTTGACCTCAACGTCGTTCATCTAAGTCGCGGGTGGAACTCAGCGATGGAAGACCAGTGTGACATCGCATCTATCGAATTTGGGCCTCAGCTCTCTCGAGGCATTTCCAGACGTTGTGAGGCGGGCTCGCGCTGGCGTTATCAAAGGCTTTGATCTTGCTACCGTTTCCCCTGAGCGGGACAGGTGCTCAATTCCACGCGCACGCGCATGCGTGCCATTCCACAAATCCATGGAAATGCGTTCCAGCCTGGCGGTCCAAGTCGACGGTGATCTAGGGAATGGAGGCGCATTCGAACCTCAAAACAGCCTTTTCCAGCAGGAACGACCACATATTGGCCGATAGCGTTGTCCATGGCGAGGACTGTTTCGGTGTGACGGATAGCTCCAGCCCCTTCTGCTGCACATATCACCTGGACACTAACGCGATCCTCGACGCAGAAATTGCCAGCGCCACCGGGTGCAACAACCTCGACAATTGTTTCGGTAGCCATGACGTCCTTACACGTTTGCCCTTGCGCGATGCTTGTCTGTGTCGCGAACATCAAGCAGGCTGGGAGCGCCAAGGCTAACTGACTATTCAGGAAGGCCGTCATCTCACGGAACATCGCCTCTCCATAATGCGCCAGGGACCCATGTGGCGCGCACTAGTTTTTGTGGGCCAAGGGCTTAGGCGAGCCAGTTCAACTCAACGGTAAACGCGGCGGGGTTCTGCATCTTTCACTTCTTGGACACCTCAATTCCTATCGCGAGGGTTCGGTTATTCTAAGTAGATTCGCCCTTCGTTTACAGCATCGCAATTGTCTGCCACCTAGGGACAATCAGGGAGATTCTCTCGTAGTTGCAGTTGAGACTGTGCCAGCCGAGTAAGAGCTTCGCACAAGCCACTCTGTGCTTTTCAGGGCGACGCTCGCGCCATACGCAGAACAAACGCGTGTTTCTGCAAATGGGTCCTTCGCGCTCCCGATGCGGCGTCTCTTGCAGCCGGAAGTGCGGTGTGGCTCAAATTAGTCACGACCCAGTAGGGACTACTCGGAAATGGAAGGAAGGTCTCGAACCTCCATTCGCTGCTACGCGACTTTAGCAGGCTGGCCTGGCGGATAGCCGCGGCCCTAGTATGGAAGGAAGCCACGATGGAATAGAAGTCTCCCTTCGGACCCGTCTCTGCGGTCTGTGGAATGGATGGCGGCGCCGCGGGCACAAGAGATGCGTCAGCGGGTGCATTGTCCACCACCTCTGGCAAGGGTTCATCTAGTCTGCCGGGGATCTGCCAGCTATCAACTTCCTTGTCGTCGTTTTTCCATACCGCAAGCGCTCCCCTTATCCGAGCGTCGATACGCTGGAGTTCCCGATTCGCCTTGCGCGCTTCATCAAGGGATTTCCCCTTCACCTGAAGGGACTTTCGCGCTACCTCGACGGCGGTTTGCAGGCTCTTATCCGCAAGTTGCCTACGAATATCCTGAAGCTTGGTGTCTAGATCGGCAATCGCCTTGTTAGCTTCCTCGATTTTGACGATCAGATTCGTTCTAACGTTGTCACGCAAATCTCGTAACGAGTTTTCTGCATCATTCGCCTGCTTCAGTAGGTCGCTGCGAGCCCTATTCGGAATGTCTCGAACTTTCTTGACGATCTTGCAAAGCTCTTCAAAGGGCCCCAATGCCTCGCACACTCTATCCTCAAACTCCTCCACGACCGTCTCCGGCATTTGAAGTGCTTGGTTTCGAAGTTGCTGGACTTGTTTCTCAAGCTGAGATTCTTTGTCAGCTAAGCCGCTCAGCTGGCTCGTCAGATCGTCGACCAACGCTACCTGTGCGTTTCGAAGGTCTTTGTATCCCTTGTCAACAAAATCGTTGGCCTTCCGAAGGCCGCGTTCCGCCTCATCAAGCGCCTTTCGTTCTAGATCATTCGCGGCCTCGGCGAGTTGAAGTATCTCGTTTGAATGCTTGAGTGATGTTGCCACTGGATCTGCGTAACTCAGGAAGCGATCCAGCAATTCGTCAATCACGTCTTTTCGCACCCGCATCTTGTTGTAGAGCGAGCCCACGAAGGCACAGTCCCAACCCATGCTGTGTTGCTTCTTCCCGAACTCCTCGCCGGGATGCTTCTCCCAAATCCAATGGCCGTTGTCGGAAGTTTCACCCAACGCAGGACAGCGGTCCAAAATCGAAGCTCGAACATCGGGCGTGGGCCCCAGCGCAAGCAGCGCGAAGAAGGGATTTTCCTTGTTTCGCTGCCAAATGATTTTCGCCGCGAGATTTATGGAGATCGGGTCAGTGCCATCGGAGAAGCTTGCGTTCAGCACACCTGGCAGTGCGTCATCGACGTCCGGCAGATCGGGAAGGTTGTTGAGCTTCAGACCGGGGTTCCTGATCATCATTCTGATCAGCACACGCACAGCGTCGAGGTGAAGAGGATAGTGATCCGGATCAAATAGCGACATAAATACGATCGGGGGGCCATCGATGGCTTTCGACATCGGGACGAGCGCTGCTGCGACCTCTTTCGCTCCTCTCATGGCTGCCCTAGCATTGACGTCCCAATCACTCATCCGCGAGGGAGGGGCAACGTTAAGCGCGTTGTTGACGGCAGCAAAATCGAGCGTATCCCAAGGTCGAAGCGCGCATTTGCCGCCATATTTGCCGAATATTGCGATGGACCCTGGATCCTGACCGTTTCCCATATCCTCCGGGCATACACGCGGCCACTCGACGGCACTACAATCGTAGATGTTTTCGCCTTCTACCTTACACAGCTTCGTTGTCGTAGCCAGATTGTCAAGATAACTTAGCCATTTATTATATCGCGCAATGTCATGTTTCTTAAGTGTGTAAAGAAGAACGCCCAGATTCATGTCTGGCGAGAACCCATAGGCACATCGATCGTTGAAGATGTTCTTTTTCAACGCGGGATCTTTGCAACGCGTGGCCCACATCCACCGACGATGGGGAGAACGAAAATAGCGGCCTGTGTTGTCTTGAGCCTCGGCGACTGCCCTGCAACCCTCCTCAATCCCGCTGGCGCATAGCATCCCATTATAGGTCGTCTGATCGCCATCGTCACAAAGCGTGTCAGGATCCTTTCCATCGAATTGGTCGTGACTGATTTGCTGTTCCTTCGTTACAGGCCCCTTCGAAGGAAAGGGGTGGAATTGTCGTCGAATTCCCCAGCATCTGTGACCCAGCCTGACCTGACCATCTCGACCTCGAGCGCCAAGCCCCATCCAATCCCGTATGAGGTCGTCCGGAATGGGCTCGCCGACGTTGGTCACCGGCCAAGACGGGAGCAGATCCAGAGCCCCGCCATAGGCTGGCAACGCAACCGTTTCTGCCATGGAGAGACAGCCAAAAAAGAAAGCTTTGATTGCTACGGCTTTGCACATGCCATGACCCCTCGTCGACAAAGTCGCGATGCTAGTCAATACGGCGTTGTAGCCTATTTGCGATGCATATATTATCTGATTGATATTCGCAAGAGCAATGCAAAGCCAATTCAATTCTCTCCTGTGCTTGTTGTAACGACTGGCGCTGCCAAGCCGACAACGCTGCAACCACCAGTGGTTATTCAGATATTGTTCGATATCTAATCGAATCTTTGGCGGCCCGCTAGCGTTGCTGACGACGAGTGCCCATCCCCTGAACAGCCGCCATCTCTTAGTTTTTTTGGAAGCCGGTGCCCCGAAAAGGAGTTACTGATTTTCGGAAATTCGACTATCCTGATAGAGCGCCAGCTGCAGTTGTATGCTGATCCTACGGACATCGTTCCCAGCCATCAGTCTCGACTGCAGAACTGAGGAGGGAGTATCCCCACGGTCCTACCGGATTTAGGAGGCGAATATGGTGGTTCCAAACCGAATGATCGTCGGCCTCGTTGTTGCGGTTGGTCTTGTTTTTTCGTCACCTGTTCCCGCAGGATCCGGCAAGGACGTTTTGCATGTTGTCGACCTTTGGGTTGATGCATTCAACAGTCGCGATGCTGCAGAATTAGAAGCTCTTTACGCGTCGAATGCTAAAGTCATGCCGGCACATAAAATGGTTGTCGTAGAGCGCATAGATTGGGCTGACTTCATCAACGCCAATGTTGGCAAGACGATTGCACTAAAGGCTCACGGCGTCGACATAGAGGGTAACGTCGCATATGTTTCGGGTGTTTGGGACCTTTCTCGAAAAGAAAAGGGCTCAGTTCACGAGGCCGCGGGCAACTGGACGATGGTATTGAGGCGGAAAACAGGCCGATGGCTCATCGTGCTCCACATTTGGAACGAAGTTAGACACGCTAGGCTGCCGCCAAAGCAGTAATAGGGTCCCTGCTAGGCAACTAACCCGATGTGTGGGCGGCTTGGGATTTTATTAACGAATGGATCGAATGGGTTCCGAAACGAATCGAGCCAGTTGCGTCGCTCAATCAGCGTTCTTTCAGCAGCGGCAATACGGCCATCTCGCTCCAATTCGGTTGCAGGGAACTGATGCAGTCTCCGCAATACGTGATCGTGTTATTGCCTGCTGCCGCTATTGAGACTGAGGCGGGCATACGCAGGGAGAACGTCAGTTCCTGCGCTCCTATTCAGCAACGCTTAACGGGAACGCGCCGGGTTGCCCGACCTGCACAGTGATATCGTTGGCCCATGCCACCGCGGAACGTAAAAAGCATCGGCGGAAGGTGACGTGGCAGCGAGCTTGGTTAGTTCGGCCCGCCCCTTTCGGCCTGACCGCGCCACTCGCATTCTGACGCGTGCAGAATCACGGGGTCCATCGACGACAAATGGACATTTGAGTGCAATCAGCAGCTCTCTCAGCCGGAGGGTTCGTAAGTTCGCGTGTCGAAATCGGTCGTTCACGTTCGAGAAGGTCAGTTCGAACCCAATCTGCCGGATCATGGACAAGGGTCGAAATCGCGCTCCGCACGAGGGGTAGTGCACCGGGACCTCATCTCTACCAGCAGTTAGCGAGTAAGGTTTTGGACTTGAGCGAGCCTTTTCCGAGAAAAAAACGCGGTGCTTTCCGCGTCCCTTGGATGTTGCGAGTTCGTGTGGTTTTACTGATCATGTCGACGCAGCGCCCCAGATCCCGGGCGTGCTCATTCGATGGAGGCGTGCATCATGCCAACAGAACAGCGCTCGGCCCGGTTAGCTGTGTTGATCGACGCCGACAACGCGTCTGCGAAAATTGCTGATGGATTGTTCGAGGAGATCGCCAAGATCGGCGAAGCGAGCGTTCGGCGTATTTATGGAGACTTCTCCAGCACGCGCTCTAAAGCCTGGGCTGACATCTTGTCCAAGCACGCCATCATTCCGCAGCAGCAGTTTGCATACACGACCGGCAAAAATGCGTCCGACATCACGCTCGTCATCGACGCGATGGATCTCTTGCACAGCGGCCGCTTCGACGGTTTCTGCTTGGTGTCATCCGATAGCGACTTCACTCGTCTCGCTGCGCGGATTCGCGAGCACGGTGTGGACGTCTTCGGATTTGGCGAACAGAAGACTCCCGAGAGTTTCCGGCAGGCTTGTCGACGATTCATCTACACAGAAAATCTTCTTCCGGAGGCGACCACGAATGATACCAGCGCCAAGGCTAAGAAGCCACTGGAGTCCCTGGCCCATGCGTCGAAAATCTTCAAAAGGATTATGGCCGAGATGGAGACGGATGACGGCTGGGTCAGCCTCGGATCCGTGGGCAGCGTGCTTGCCAATGTCGCACCCGATTTTGATCCGCGGACATATGGGTTCAAGAAGCTCAGCGATCTGGTCCGCAAGATACAAGCACTGGATGTTGGCCAATCAGATGCCGGACACATTCGCGTGCGACTGAGGCCAGTCCCCTCCGCAAGGCAAGCTGGAAAATAGAGGCGTGTTCGATCGGACTGGACGCATTGGCGCCACGGACAAAGGCTGACGCCAGCATTGTCAGGGCGCCGGAGGGCAGGAATTCCGCGATTGGATCTTGAGACACGCGGCGCCGTCACCGCTGGTCACGGAACCCTAACGACCTCCATCCATGGGGATCTCCTGTTGCGGATAAAGTCCGTTGGCCCCCCGGATCCCCGGTGAGCGTTGTCATCCGGCCTGGCAAAACCGAAACCTGATTGACGCGTTGGTTCCTCACCCCCGCACAATGGTCCGGATGGAGGCGGATGTGCAGCAATACAGCGTTCGTCTTTTGCCGTGAGTCTATCAGCACTTGAATCCAGTGAGACCTTTGAGGCTTCTGACGTCGAAACGAGAGTATGTGACGTTGCGAGACGCCGAAATTGGGTGGCGGGGTCTATAGGTAAGCTGAGGCAAAGGCGAGACATCCCGGGTTGCAGTGAGGCCAGCACGGCCCCACAAGGCTTCGTCGTTAAACTGAGGAATGTGGCCAGCAATCTAATCGTATTTTTGTTACTTTGCGGAGATCGATCTTGTCGATACGAACTTTTGCTGCTTTTCCTATGTGATTCTAAGGCAACAAGATTCGTAAAATACAATGAGTTTTTTCGACAGGCCGATTCTTAACGCTCCTTACGCGCCTCCGACTCGGCATTGGGAGCTGAATTTGGAGGGGCGTCCAACCGACCAGATTGTGGAGGCACGGCGCCGATCTGCGCTCTGGACCGCCCTCCCAGGTGCATCTTCAACGTCGGCGCGTTCGGCGCAGACGAGCATGGTCTTCAACGCCGACCTCGCAACTGAGGCTACGGCTTTCAATCCGTCCCCAATCGTGAATGAGCTGCGTCAGGAACTTGAGACCTGGCGCGCTCTGCCCAATCCATCGCAATGGAAGGTCACGCCTACCACCCAGCGCCTGCTCCAGCACTGGCGCGCAATTCAGAACGATCCCGCCCAAATCATTCGGCCGTTCTTTTGTCAGCTTGAGGCTGTCGAGGCGGCGATCTGGCTAGCCGAGGTTGCGCCTGAGATGGGGAGGCGCGGCCGACGGTTTATAAATTGGATATCGACCGCCAACAACTTCGCCATCCAGGCCGAAGGTGCAGAGCCCAACGAGGCAGCACCAGACCTTATGCGTATCGCCTTCAAACTGGCGACAGGTGCCGGCAAGACGACAGTCATGGCCATGCTGATCGCGTGGCAGACCCTGAACGCAGTGCGCTCCTCGAGCAGCAGACGCTTCTCGAAAGGCTTCCTGATCGTCACCCCTGGCATAACGATCCGCGATCGGCTCCGCGTGCTACTGCCGAACGATGCGCAGAACTACTACGACGGCCTAAACCTTGTCCCCCACGATCTGCGCCCGGATTTGCTGCGGGCTAACATCGTCATCACCAACTTCCACGCTTTCAAGCTGAGGGAAAACTTTGACGCCGCGAGCGGCACGAGGCAAGTCCTGGAAGGCCATGGCGCGCCGATACAGACACTCGAAACCGAAGGCCAAATGATCCAGCGAGTCATGGGTGACTTGATGGGTGGTAAAGACGTCGTTGTGATCAACGACGAAGCCCACCACTGCTACCGCGAGCGACCAGTTTCCGAGGAGGTCAAGCTCACCGGGGAGGAACGCAAGGAAGCTGACGAAAACAAGGAAGCGGCCAGGCTCTGGATCTCCGGACTCGAAGCACTCAATCGCCATCAGGGCGTTCGTGTCATCTACGATCTATCGGCTACCCCCTTCTTCCTCAGCGGGTCCAATTGGCCCGAAGGCACATTGTTTCCTTGGGTCATGACCGATTTTTCGCTGATGGACGCAATCGAATGCGGGATCGTCAAGCTGCCGAGAGTTCCAATCGCCGACAACCGTGCAGACGGTCAGAAGGTCATGTATCGCAACCTTTGGCCCGCGATACGGCAACGCATGCCGGACAAACGCAAAAAGGGCGAAGGCAAACCGGATCCGCACAAGCTCCCGATCGAACTCAAAGTCGCGCTAGATGCCCTCTACGGCCACTATGAGAAG
The DNA here is from genome assembly GCF_002294785.1 of Mesorhizobium sp. WSM3868. Taxonomy (NCBI): domain Bacteria; kingdom Pseudomonadati; phylum Pseudomonadota; class Alphaproteobacteria; order Hyphomicrobiales; family Phyllobacteriaceae; genus Mesorhizobium; species Mesorhizobium sp. WSM3868. The sequence continues at coordinate 433,059 of NZ_NSGB01000001.1, forward strand.
ACGTTTCGCCTATGGGAGAAGGACGGTATTGGCGTTCCGCCCGTCTTCATCGTTGTGTGCAACAACACCACCAACTCCGAGATGCTTCGGGACTACATCGCTGGCTACGCCTATACCGACGAGAACGACCAGGAACGTGTCCGCCAAGGCGAGCTTGAGCTCTTCCGCAACTATGACGACCATGACCAACGCCTCGAGAGGCCACGCACGATCCTGATTGATTCGGCCGCACTGGAAAGTGGCGCCGAGATCGACAAGGCGTTCAAGGATGCCCATGCGACGGAGATCGAGGCATTCAAACGCGAGCGAAGGCGCCGCGATAGCGGCGCTGGCGAAATCACCGATGCTGAGATCCTTCGTGAGGTGATGAACACGGTCGGGCGGGCAGGACGGCTCGGCGAGCAGGTTCGATGCGTCGTTTCTGTATCGATGCTGACGGAAGGCTGGGACGCGAACAACGTAACGCACATCATGGGCCTGCGCGCTTTCGGCTCGCGCTTAATCTGCGAGCAGGTCATCGGCCGTGCGCTCCGGCGCATGTCCTATGATGCCGATCCGCAGACCAGTCTGTTCGGGACCGAATATGCCGACATTATGGGTATCGATGGGCTGAACTTCTCCGATCAAGCCCGCCCGGCGCCACCGCAGCCGCCGCGTGAGATTGTTCATGTGCGTGCCGTTAGTCCGGAGCGCGACCACTTGGAGATCGTTTTCCCCCGCGTCGAGGGCTACCGAACCGACTTCCCGAAGGAACGCATCGACGTCGATCTGTCGCGTCTTGAACCCTACTTGCTGACGCCCGACAAGGTCGGGGCGACCGTTGTCCAGATGTCCGGCATCATCGGAGAGCGACACCAGCTTGGCCTTGCGCACCTGGACGACAAGCGGTTGTCGACTATCGCCTTCGACATTGCGAGCTATTGGGTCTCCGAGAAGTTACGAGACCCGAACGGCGCGCCGAAGACGCACCTTTTCCCACACGCAAAGCGCATCGTCCTGCAATGGCTGAATTCGGACCGACTTGTCTGCAAGGGCGACACGAAACCCGCTCAGCTTCGGTATCGTCAGCTTGCGGACGAGATTTGCGATCTTCTGATGGGCGCGTTGCTCGATCAACCTGGCGGCGCGCCGATTATCCGCGCGGTTCTGGATCCTTTCGCGCCGGATGGCTCCACTGCCGGCGTTAATTTCACTACGTCGAGCAACAGCCGTCATTGGCCGAACCCCGAACGCAGCCACGTCAACTGGATCATCACCGACCAGGACTGGGAGAACAAGCTTGCGGAGATGCTCGACGATCATCCTGATGTCCTCGCTTACGCGAAGAACCACAACCTTCACTTCGAGGTGCCTTACACCAAGGAAGGCGAACCGCATCGCTACCGACCTGATTTCCTGGTGCGCGTGAAGGCCCCGGAAGGCGGCCCGCCGCTGACACTGGTCCTCGAGGTCAAAGGCTTTCGAGGGCACGACGCTATGCTCAAGGCGGAGGCAATCAAGAACAAGTGGATTCCGGCCGTGAACCGGCTGGGCGCCTATGGCCGCTGGAGCTTCGAGGAGTTGCGCAGCGTATACGATTTCAAGCCGGAACTCGATTCGGCGATTATCAGACTGGTGGGGGAGAAAACCTTTGTTTGACAGCACGAAAGAGAGCCTACGGACGCTCCTCGAGCATGTTCGTGAGCGCAAGTTGCAATTGCCAGATTTTCAGAGGGACTGGGTGTGGGACGAGGCTGGAATCCATTCACTCCTGGTCAGCATCGTCCGCGGGTTTCCAGTCGGAGCGATTTTGACCCTGGAAGCAGGAGGCGAGGTCAAGTTTCTCGCTAGACCCTTGGCGACCGTCGAAGCCAATGGGGCGCAGCCCCAGGAATTTTTGCTGGACGGCCAGCAGCGACTGACGAGCCTGGTTCAGTCTTTGACAGGCGACGCACCAGTGCTGACAAAGACAGTGAAAGGAGAGCTTGTCGAGCGTCGTTTTTTTGCCGACCTGAAGCTTGCCACCGAAGATGGCAGCGATCCGGCGGACTGGATCGTAATGACCCGAGGCGACGGCCGCGAAACGAGCGATTTTGGCCGCAAGGTCGAACGGGACTATTCGACAGAAGCCAATCAGTATGAGGCACATGTCTTCCCGCTCAATCGCGTCTTTCGCGAGCACGATTGGTTGTATGGCTATAAGAATTACTGGCATGAGCGTGCAAAGAGCGTCCATGAGACGGATCAGGCGCTTTTCCGGAACATCATCCGGCCGATCCATCGCTACGAAATGCCGGTCATCCGGCTCGCGAAGAGCAATAGTCGCGAGGCGATATGCACCATCTTCGAAAAGGTGAATACCGGAGGGAAAAAGCTGGACGCTTTCGAGCTCTTGACGGCCATATATGCAGGCGAAGAGTTCAATCTCCGATCCGATTGGCTGGGAACCGGCAAAGAAACTGGCCGTCTGGATCGTCTGCGAGGGCATGACAAGCGCCGCGACGTGTATGCCCACGTTGCGAGCACCGACTTTCTCCAGGCGTGCACTGCACTCTCAACTATGGATCGGCGGGCAGAGGCCGCGGCGCAAGGACGAACCGGAAAAGATCTGCCGCCGACGACAATCCGGCGGGACGCAATGCTCGCTTTGCAGCTCTCCGAATACAAACGGCTGGCGGATAGCGTTGAGGAGGGTTTTCTGCAGGCGAAGATGTTCCTGTCGGCGCAAAAGATCATTTGGTTCAAGGACGTTCCCTATCCCTCTCAGGCGATCACTCTTGCTGCCGTGTTCGCGCGATTGCCCAGGGCCGAGCGCACAGCAACGACCCACGACCGCCTGGACCATTGGTTCTGGAGCTGCGTATTCGGCGAGCTCTACGGTGGATCCGTTGAAACCCGTGTCGCAAAGGATATTCCAGAACTTCTCGCATATATCCGCGGCGAAGGCACCGGTGTCGGATCCATCGGCGACGCGGTCTTCCAGATCGATCGGCTCGAATCCCTGAGAAGTCGTCTTGCCGCCGCCTACAAAGGGTTGTCAGCGCGGCTAATGCTCAGTGGCGCGAGGGATTTCGTTTCAGGTGAACCCTTCGAGATCATGACCTACTTCGATCAGCAGGTGGACATCCACCACATTTTCCCGCGAGCCTGGTGCAAGGATAAAGATATTCCCGCCTCGACCTATGATTCGATTATCAATAAGTCTCCTCTTTCAAAATTGACCAACATTCGGATCGGCGGTGACGCACCCTCGATCTATCTCAAGCGTATCGAGGACAACGACGAGGTGGAACCGGTCGTCCTCGATGAGATCTTGCGCTCCCACCTGATCGAACCAGAATTTTTGCGCGCCGACGATTTCAAAGGCTTTTGGAACGCGCGGCGTGAAGCTCTGGCCGGCCTTGTCGAATCCTCCATGAGGAAGCCCGTTGTGCGCTCTGCCACGCTTGTGCTGCCACCAGTGCCATATGATCCTGGAGAGGAAGAAGAACAAGAGGGGGCCATGGCGGCATGAGCACTGACGAGACGCCGGTTGGCATCATCACGCATGACGAGAAGCGCGCGAACATTCCTCCGGCCGAACTTGAGGCTGTGCTCGCCGATGACGACAAGAAGCCAATCAGGATCGCATTTGAGCGGCGCAATCGCGATCTCGACCCGCAGCTTGTTTGGCGCGGCAAGAATCCCGACCAGGCCGAGCTAACGGTCGACGCGCCGCCGATCTACCTGCAGGAACAGGTGCATCCCAAGGCACTGATCGACGATCTGAGAAGCGGCCGCGAGAGAGCGGAGGATTTGTTTGGCCATTTCGGGCTGACGCAAGAGGACCGGGAGGCCGAAGTCGAGTTCTATCGTCACACGCGCAAATGGTCGAATCGGATGATCCTCGGTGACGCGCTGCAGGTCATGTCGTCGCTAGCCGAGCGCGAAGGGCTGAAAGGCCAGGTTCAAGCTATTTATATCGATCCGCCCTATGGCATCCGCTTCAACTCGAACTTCCAGTGGTCAACCACGTCACGGGATGTGAAGGACGGCAAGCTGGAACATCTGACGCGCGAGCCGGAACAGGTGAAGGCTTTTCGCGATACCTGGCGCGACGGAATCCACTCCTATCTTTCCTATCTCCGCGATCGGCTGACCGTGGCGCGCGAGCTGCTGACCGAGAGCGGCAGCTGCTTTGTCCAGATCGGCAACGAGAACGTGCATCGCGTGCGGGCGCTGATGGATGAGGTGTTCGGGGAGAACAATTTCGTCGCGCAGATCGCTTTTGTAAAAACGAGCGGGCTCGGGTCAAAATACCTGAGCAGCCGTTTCGATTATCTTATCTGGTTTGGGCGTGACGCGACGAAGACTAAATTTCGGCGCCCATATCTCGCGAAAACTCGAGAGGATGGAACAGCGGACACCTACTCTTGGATACGCGACGCGACTGGCGACTACCGCGGCCTGTCCAAACGTGAACGAGAGAGCGGCAAAATTCCCGAGGGCTTCGAACTCTACAAGCCGGATAACATCACTTCTCAGGGCAATCCGATCGTCTCCACCGACTTCGACGGTCGGCCTTTTCAACTTAGATCTAAGACGACGGTTGCCGGGCTGGAGCGCTTGCGGAAGTCGGACCGGCTCCATGGCGCGAAAAATAGTGTCCAGTATGTCCGCAAGCTGTCGGACTTTGGCGTGGTGCAGGTTTCAGAACTGTGGGCTGATACCGGCACCGGCAGCTTCACGGATGAGAAGATCTACGTAGTTCAGACTGGCACAAAAACAATCGAACGCTGTCTTTTGATGACCACCGATCCCGGAGACCTGGTGCTCGATCCCACCTGTGGCTCCGGCACCACGGCCTATGTCGCCGAGCAATGGGGACGGCGCTGGATCACCATCGACACTAGCCGCGTGGCGCTTGCGTTGGCACGCGCGCGCATCATGGGCGCAAAATATCCCTGGTATCTGCTGGCCGACAGTCCGGAAGGCCAGATGAAGCTCGCCGAGATGACGCGCACCGCACCTTCAACCCAACAGACCTACGGCGACATCCATCACGGCTTCGTCTACGAGTGCGTGCCGCATATCACTCTCGGCGACATCGCGAACAACACCGAGATTGACGTTATCTGGGAGAAGATGCAGCCGGCCGTAGAGGCTGCGCGCGTGGCGCTGAACGCGACGCTGAAAGGTCATGCGACACCTTTCAAAGTTGAAAGTGGTGGCCGTGCCGGCAAAACGATCGACTTCAGTGCCTCCGGCGAGGTCACGTTGCCTTCGGGCGAAACCGCGCCCGCCAACGGCTTCATGGAATGGGAAATTCCGCGCGAGGCGGTGGCCGGATGGCCTGAAGCAGCCCGTTCGGCGCTCGACGCATTCTGGAATGCACGCATCGCCCGTCAGAAGGAGATCGATGCCTCGATCGCAGCAAAAGCTGAGTTTGAGACACTCTACGACAAGCCCTACGAGGACAAAGGACGCATCCGAGTCGCCGGGCCTTTCACCGTCGAGAGCCTGTCGCCGCACGCGATCTCAGCCGTCGATGAGAATGGAGAGCTGGTCGACGAGATCAATGCCGCCGAGGGCTTGCACCTGCCCGGCGAGCGCGAGGCGGAGAATTACCGCCAGTCGATCATGGAGAACCTCGACAAGGCCGGTGTCCACCAGATGGACAAGAAGGACACGATCAGGTTCGACAGCCTAGCGCCCTGGCCGGGCGAGTGGATCGGCGCAGAAGGCCGCTATCGTGAGGGAAGCGGCGACGACGCGAAGGAACGCCGTGCAGCCATCTTCGTCGGCCCGGAATACGGCACAGTATCCCGAGCCGACCTCGTCGCCTGCGCGCGTGAGGCTGCCGACGCCGGGTTCGACATCGTAATCGCCTGCGCATTCAACTTCGAGGCGCACGCACAGGAACTGCATAGGCTCGGCCGTGTGCCGATCCTGCAGGCGCGGATGAACGCCGATTTGCACATGGCCGTCGACCTCAAGGCCGGTGGCGGGAACCTTTTCGTTGTATTCGGCGAGCCGGACATCGAGCTGAAGCAGCAGGGCGACCGCTACCGCGTCGAACTCAAGGGGGTCGACATCTTTAGGCCCGCGACCGGCGAGGTGGTGAGCTCCGAGCCGGACGACATTGCTTGCTGGTTCATCGACACCGACTACTCGGGCGAGAGCTTCTTCGTGCGCCAAGCCTATTTCCCTGGCGCCGAGGTGCCCTACAAGGCTCTGCGCTCAACGCTTAAGGCCGACATCGACGAAGAGGCCTGGGAGAGCCTAAAGCTGACCGTCTCCCGGCCGTTCTCGAAGCCGAAGTCAGGACGCATCGCGGTGAAGGTGATCAATCACTTGGGGGACGAGGTCATGAAGGTGCTGGGAGTCTAGTGATTGGCCAAGACGCCCGGGAAGCGATTCAAAGCCCAGACAAAGAACGCAAAGCGTGAAGCAATGGCGCGAAAGCGCATGCAGTCGACGCGCACGCTTTTAAGCCAACCGATGCCAGCCGAGAGTAGCAATCACACGATCAGCATCGAGAGGCATCTCGCAAGAGTTCTTGGAAGGTCCCCCACAACGTCGCGGCCGCCCCAGAGCAAGCCGCATCCGTCCATCTCATTTCTGCTCGTCTACGGTGGGAAGACGCCAATTCGTATCGTCCAGAGCCCCGCTCTGATGTTTCTGCCGGATGGTCGGCTGGGAGCTGCGTTGAAGAATCGGGTGTTTCCGATCGTGCGCACCTATGAATACCATCTGGTCGACATAAAACAGTCCGATCACGCGCCCAAGCGCTTGTGCAGCTCTATAGCGGATCGGAACATTCCGCTTCCGACATCGAGCCGCGAGACGGTTTCAGCCCTACCCCTCGACGAATTGTCCAAGCAGTTGCCGGGCGAGAGCGATAGAGGATTTCTTCGTAACCGCGCTGCCAGACATTCCGCCGGCGTGTCGAAGCAAACATCAAATGCGGGACGGCTGGCCTCTACAATCGAGAGACTGAAGGAACGAAGTCTGCCGCAACTGGTCGGCATTTGGAAAAACGCGATCAAGGCGCTCTCCGAAGGTGGCAGGGCCAATTTCAACTCCCAAGAGATTTCAGCCTTTATCGAGGCTGTCGAAACGGAATGGTCGCGCCGCACCGATGAGGATCTATCCACCGATGAGTATTTCCGATGGCCGTCCACAGATGTTGGGCGAACGGAGAACGCCATTGGCTCGTTCGAAGCACAGGGTGAAGGCATGCTTTCATATCTGGAGTATCACGTCGGGCGGTCACATGACCTAGCTCCGAAAGTTCGCCGGGCGATCCTGGAGAGAATTTTCAGGGGGAAGCTCCCGACCGTCTTCTCGAAGGGATACATGGACCAGTGGGGTGAGCCCCAAACCTCCCGCAGGCTTCAGAAGACAGCGGAGTGCATCGCTGCATTCGCTAGGAACTCCAAGCGCCGGGATGACGATCGTTTGGATCAGGCAATCCGCGAGTGGGAAGCGGACCTAGACTGGCTGTTCGATGAATTCTATGTCGGTCATTTCCGCTTTGCTTGGCCGACGACCCGGCGTGACAGTTCTCATTGCCACCAGTTTCACTAAGTCCCTGGCCAAGCTTTCAGGGCAAGAGCAGGCCGCGGTGAAGGTGTCCGCATTCGACATCCAGCAGTATCCTGACAATCCCGGACTGTCGCTGCACCGGATCGACCGCTGCCGGGATCCCGATTTCTGGTCGGCAAGGGTCAACAAAGACATCCGTATGGTCCTGCACAAGCGCGATGGCGACACGGTTCTTATGTATGTCGGGCACCATGACGACGCCTACGACTGGGCGGAGCGCCACCGTCTTGATCGGCATCCGACGACAGGTGCGGCTCAGATCGTCGAGATCCGCGAAACCGTTGAGGAGATTGTCGTCCGTCGCTACGTTGAGGAAGCGGTAAGAAAGCCAGCGCTCCTTGCAACCGAAAGCGACGACACTCTCCGGAGTTGGGGAGTGCCGGAGGATTGGCTCGAGACCGTCAAGCAAGCGACAGACGATACGCTGCTGGACACAGCGAGCCGTCTACCAGACGAGGCTCAGGAGGCGCTTTTGGCCGCCGCGGTAGGCGAGAGGCCTGTGCTCAGGTTTGCGACTCAGGAAGCGTCTGGTTTCAACCACCCCGATGCGCGCCGCCGCTTCGTCATCATTGGCGATGAAGCCGAACTCGCAGCTGCGCTTGATGCTCCTTGGGACGACTGGGCGATCTTTCTACATCCCGCACAGCGGGAATTCGTCGATCGGAATTTCAATGGCCCAGCGCGCGTGATCGGCTCTGCGGGGACCGGCAAGACAGTCGTTGCGCTTCACCGAGCCGTCAGGTTGGCCCGAGAAGGTGCGGACAACCGGGTCCTCCTGACTACTTTCTCTGGCGACTTGGCCGAAGGCCTCAGTCGCAACCTCGACCGACTGACCGGTAACGGTCCCGATATTGCCAAACAGATCACTGTCGCCACGCTTCCAGACGTCGCTCGCCGCCTCGCTGCGCAGTATCTCGGAGACATCAAGATTTGCTCCGACATCGAGGCCATCGTGCTTCTGAAGGAAGCCGCCGCTGCCGAGGGCACCGGTGTGTCACAGGGTTTTCTGATCGACGAATGGCGCCTGGTCGTGGACGCCTGGGACATCCACGACGCCGACACCTATCGAGACCTTCCCCGACTAGGCCGCAAAGTGCGCATGGTCTCCTCACGCCGCGACGAGCTGTGGCGTGTGTTTGCTCGAGTTCGGGCCGCAGTGGAGGCAGACGGCGAACTGACCGAAGCGGGTCTTATGCATCGGTTAGCGCACATGATGAAGGATCTGCATGTCCCGCCGTTTACCAACATCGTTGTCGACGAGGCACAGGATATTTCAGTGCCGGAATTGCATCTGATCGCGGCAATCGTTGGTCATCGTCCCAACGGTCTGTTCTTCGCGGGCGATATCGGGCAGCGGATATTCCGATCGCCTTTCCCCTGGAAGGCCGTAGGCGTCGACATCCAAGGACGCTCCCGCAGCCTAAAGGTGAACTATCGCACGTCGCATCAAATCCGCGCCAAGTCGGATATCCTCCTACCGCCGCGGCTGCTAGAGGCTGACGGCGGCGAGGACAACAGGCTTGGTGTGTCCTCCGTATTCCACGGCCCCCCTCCAGAGCTGCTTCTCTTTGACCGGCCGGAACAGGAGAGCGCCGCCGTTGGCGTCTGGATCAAAGACTCCCTAAGCGAAGGCTTCGCTCCAGAAACGATCGTGGTTCTTGTGCGGTCGGACAATGAACTTCCTCGCGCGCGGGCAGCGATCGATTTGTCTGGAGCGTCCGTCCGGGTTGCGCTGATGCATGATGCGAAGGGACGTGAGTTTCGCGCGGTAGCCGTCATGGCGTGCGACGCAGACGTGCTTCCGAGCGAAAAACGGCTTGTCCAGGCGAGCGACGAGCGAGCGCTGAAAGAAGTCTATGAAAGCGAGCGACACTTGCTTTATGTCGCAGCAACTCGGGCGAGAGAGCGCTTGTGGCTTTCGGCATGCAAACCAGCCTCGGAGTTTCTGGAAGATCTTCTGACCACCTGACCAAGCGCGATCCAAGGCTCGATGGCTTGGGGGCGATGGCAAATGTCTCAGCATAGGCAACGCGGGGGTCCGACGGGCTGAGTGGACTTGCCCGGGTATCGTCGACCACCTAAGCAGAGCCACGTCGTGGTGGATAAAGATCATCTTATAGTAGAAATTCGATAGCGAATGTCCGAACATCGCAAATTGGGTTGGTAACGCCGGACGTTCTTCCGGTGGCGGGGTGAAATAGCAATTATGTTTGGTTCAGCTCTTGAGCTGGGAACCCTGGTAAAGGGCCTGGTTCTTTCCGCAGCGTCATTTTTGACTGGTGACGCCGCACCGGGCATCGTCGTGATCGTGCTGCTGATAGCACTCGCGCTCATTCTAGCGTCTGCGTGGCACACCTTCCGGAAGCGGATAGGCTCGATCAAGCGGCTACGACGCGAACTCGGCAACGGCGACTCGCCGTTGCTGCAAGGCCGCGAGAAAATCAGTGCGTGGTTCAATAGCCACAAGGGCGGCAAAGAGCAGGAAGCTTTGCGCGAAGCGTGGAGCGAGTTCGACGAGACGCTGTTCATCGACAATTCAGGCGACGAGCCGCTGCTTCGCAATTCGGTGCGTCCATCGGCGTTTTTCAACATCGAGGATCTGCACTTTGGCCAAGGCTTCTATCGGATCTGGCCAGGCCTTTTCGTCTCGATCGGCCTGGCCCTCACCTTCCTTGGGCTTATTGCCGCGCTGAATGCGCTCGCCGGAAAGCATATCGACGACGCGGCAATGTCCGATCTGCTAAGGATCGCATCGGCCAAGTTCATCATGTCCTTGACGGGTTTGGTCTGTTCGATCGTGTTGACGATAGGCCTTCGGATCTTCGTCGGCAGCCTCGATGAGCAGTTGCATCGGCTTTGCAGGACGGTCGAAGCTCGGATAAGTTTCGCCAGTCTTGAACAGATCGCGGTCGACCAACTCCGTGCGACGATCGAAAGTCGCGAGCACCAGCGGCAACTTACACTGCAGATGATCGCGGAGATCGGTGGGCCCCTCAAAAGTGAGCTGCCCCAGGCGATTTCGTCCTCTATCACCACGGCCATGCAACCAATCATGGACAGAGTGAGCCAACAGGGCACCGACAGCATTGCGACTATGGCGACGGACTTGTCGCAGCAGGTGACACAAGGGGTCGCTGGTGCGCTTGGGCAGGCAAGTGAGCACTTGGCGCGCGCTGGCGACAAGATCAGCCAGCTGGCCGACCGCATGGATCAGTCCTCCGGCCGAATGGGCAGCGAAATGGAGCAAGCCGTTGCTCGTGTCGCCCAGGCCGTAGATGAGTTGCGCGGAGCAATCTCTGCCTCTGCACAATCCGCAACCGGCGTATTCAACCAAGGCGCGGAGCAGCTTCTCGGTGCCATGAACCGGACGCTGGAAAGCATTCGCGACAACACCGGCGAAGGCGCCCGGGCGATTTCGGCCGCGGCGGTGGACATGCGCGACGCTGCTATCGCCATGCGCAGCGAAATTGAGTCCGCGGCGCGCAGTGGCGCCGATGCGGCGAAAGCTCGCCTGGAACTCGCGGGTGAAGATGCGGGCAAAGTAATTGGCGCGGCCGGGCAGACAATGTTGGATGCTTTCAGCAAGGCGGGTGCCGACATAGCCGGAATGACTCAAGCTCTTTCTTCGAAGGCGGGCGATGATCTGATTGCTCCGATCGAGGCGATTGCACGCCAGCTCGACGGCATGGTGAGTTCGCTCGCGAGCGGCGCCGACCAGATGCGCAGACTCTCGGATGCTGTGCGCGATGGCGCGTCGGCTAGTGCCGAAGCCGCGGGCACTTTCCGTGGAGCGTCCCAAGAACTCGTCGCCGCGGCAGCGCCTGTGCGCGCGACATCGGAGCGGATAGAGGGCACGCTACGCCAATTTGCGGACGGCACGCGGGATGCCGTCGCAACCGTCCGGGAAAGCTCGCGGGCGACTGCGGAGGCGGCTGCCCGGACATTAGAGGCGGCGCGTGAGACGATTGCCGCAGAACGCCAGGGCGTCGAAAGCTCGCTTGCCGCGGTGACGGCCATGCTAGAACGGCTGCGTGGTCAGGGCGACCGCATGGATACGATCGACGTGAAGCTTGGCCATGCGTTCGATCTTTACTCCGGCCAGACTGAACAGGCGATGCAGGCTGTTCGCAGCCATGTTCAGACTATGGCGGGTCAACTGAACACGGCGCTCTCGACACTTCAAACCATCCTTGATGGACTGCAGGAGTTTCAACCACAGCAGGGACGTAGCTGATGCGTGCCAGCTCGATCCGTCGTCGCCGGCATGAGGAAGAAGAAGAGTCCGTCTTCGTGTCGATGACAGACATGACGGTTGGCTTCCTCTTCATCGTTATCCTGCTGCTTGCTTTCTTCGCAAGTCGATACAATCCGTCAGAGATGGTGCCTCGTCCTCAATACGAGCAGGTCTTGAACGAACGCGACGCATTGGCTGAAGAACTGAAACGCCTACAGCAACGCATCGCACAGTTGGAAACTGAGCGCGACGCGGCCATCGCAGCCCGTGAAAGAGCGGACAAAGAAATTGTCGAGCTGAAGGCCCAAATCGCGAAGCTCGAGGCTGAACTGGAAAGGCTAAAAAAGCCCAATCCCCTCGAAGCCTATATCAACAACAGCATGGAGGCTCGGCGCCGCATCCTTCAGCAACTGCGAGAACGTATCCGTCTCGACTTTCCGGATCTCCAACTGATGCTCAGCGAAGAGTCGCTTCGCTTCCAGGGCGAAGGGCTTTTCAAGCGGGGGGAGTATACGCTTCTCCCCGACGGGCTGCGCCTCGTTCAGGTGTTGGCAGATCGCCTGCACGACATAGTGCCTTGCTACACGCTGGGCGCTGATGCCAAATTCAACACAAATTGCAATTCGGGGTTTGCCCTTATCGAGGCTGTCCAGATCGAAGGGCACACAGACTCAGACGGCGACGATATGGCAAATCTCGTGCTGTCCACCAATCGCGCCACGACCACGTTCCGTGCGATGACCACACACCAACAGCTGTTGGGCTATCTCAATTTCCAGCTACAGCCGGTTCTATCGGTCGCCGGCTATGGTCGGATGCGTCCAATCGCTCCGAACGATACAGTCGAGCACAAGGCATCAAACCGACGCATCGACCTGCGCATTATCATGCACGTTCCCCGAGACACCGATGAGATCGAGAAGGTGCGGAATGCGCTGCTCATCGGATCTAGTATGGGCCGCCGATGACCCAGGAACCGCACCAGCAGTCCCTGTCCTACCAACTCGGCGATTTGCGAAAGCTTGAGACGCCTTCCCTGCCATCTTTCGAGCTGATTGAGCGAAACATCCGTCGGGTTCTCGACAGATACGATGCGCCCGACAAACTTCCGGAACGGGACGCTGAACGGCTCTTCTCCGAGATGCTGCGCAGGATCAGAGAACACGATTGGCACAAGGTGCCAATGAGTTTCGTGACGCGCGCAGCTTCTCTCGTCTACGCGGCAGCACACCGGTTTCGTGACGACCTGGCCGACATCCGGCGCTTCCTGTGTGCCGAGATTCGCGCAACGAGGCGGCATGGCTTTATCAACCCGATGGTGCGGATCTATATCGAGAGCTACGAGACAGGTAAGGCCCACACGCAGGAGTTGGCTGAGGCGCTGCAACACTCTCGCCCCAGGATCGGGGCTCGGTGGCAGCCCCTGCTAGAGAACGTCCCGGAGTTGCTCGACGCACAGCATGCGCCCTCGGCGCTAGCCGCCAAGATGGACCTCATGCCGGATCCTTGGCATGGCCTTCGGGCGTTGGGACTTCATCAGCCGCATGCACCCGGTCTAATGGACGCGGCTCATCTCGCATTTCTCAATATCATCGAGCCGCAACTCACGTCGCTCGATGATATTGAGCGATTGCTGGGGTGGCTTAAGCCAGATGAACGTGCACTTAGACAGGTTGGGGCGGGTAAGGCGATCGAAGTTCTGCTGGGTCACTGGCGGAGACGCAACCCTCCCTTAGAGATTCAGAACCTGCTGGTCGATCGATTGACGCAGCTCTACAGCCATCCTCGTGTCAACCCTCATCCTGCCTGGAGTGAGGTGGACCCAGCTTTGGTTCAGGTTTTCCTGCGTTGGCTGATGGGCGCGGATATCCGATTTTTGTTCAGGGTGCTAACGGAAGTCGAACGCGGCCACATGTGGGCCGACAGGGAAAAGTTCTGGTGGACACTCCATGAGCAGGGACGCATCGACGAAGTCTGGATCGCCTTCAACGATGACGGACACCGCGCGGCGCTGTCGAAGCTACCGACAGATGCCCGTCAAAATGGACGACGTTTCGGCCGGCAGGTGGGCGACCGCGACAAATCTCTGCTGATCATGCGTATCCGCAACAAAATCGTCGTTGAAGGGACATTCAACTTCAAAGTCCATTTCTTCAGGGCCGATCAGCCACGGACTCCGGAGCTTTATCGACCGCGTTACGACGTGGCAGATATCCGGAACCTCCCAAACCTCGATGCGATCGCGCACTTAGGCGACTGGCAATCCCGCGTTCTGATGGCCCTATCCCGATGACATTTGAACTCAGCTGCGACGCCGTCAAGATCACGCTGCGCCTGTTATCCCACCGCTCTGGTTTGTTGGGGCGCTTAATGCCCGGCAAGAAAATTGATCTCGAAACGCTTTCAGGCGCCGACCGTCGGCTAGTCCTGGCCCTCGCGGACCTCAAATTGACGGCCGACGGCCTTCGCGAAACTGTCCAGATATCGGCCGACCGGATCACGCTCGGACATCGTTTGGCCGCAGCACTGGACAACTCCACCGCAGTTGAGATCGGTTTGCCTGCGCTGACGGACCTGACCTTGCGCACTGACGCAGAGGGCGTCCTCGGGACAGAAGGCTTTTGCCTTCAGGTCCAGTGGCTTCGGGCGGGCCAGCAACGAACTCCGAAGAGAACTGGAGCTATTCTCGAGACGGACCGAGGCTTGCAGCGGGTGCCAATATGGATGCTCGAGGCTATCGAGGTTGCCGAGGGGTTTCGAAGGTCCAAGGACGACGCTGAGCACTGGGAGGCTTTGGCGCGCTTTCGCAAGGCGCTTGAACCAGGTGTCGAGATGTCCGCTGATAATGCCATGGCCCGGCTTTCGATGACGGACTTCCTTTCCGGCCTCGAGGTCTCGCTCGCCGACGGATTTTCTATCAGTCCGACAAATGATGGTGAGGACTTCGAGGTGTTACCGTTTGCCAACGACAGGCTCGATCCTGAAGCGGCCACAAGTGAAGCCATGGCCGAGCTCGCAGGTGCTGATCTCGCCCAGTTTCAGAGACGATTGCGTGAGCGCGGAGCGCTCAATGCCTTTCGACTCGCGCCAGGCAAGTTCCTGGTCGTAGATCGCAGCGCGGGGGCCGCGCTTAAAGTCATGGCCGACATGCAGCGCGCGGCCCCCGAGGAGCGCAGGGCTTTCGTGCGCAATCCTCGTGCACGAATTACCGAGGCAGTTGAGGCGCATCTGCGGAGGCAAAGCGGTTTTCAGGAATTGTCTTCAGCGGCGCAAGAAGAAGCTGTTGAGGCCGCGGCAGGACCCCTGTTCATCGAGACCGAGGAGTATTCCCGATTCTCCGAACGCGTAACAGGCGTTGAGGCCTACGCGGGAAACCCATTGGGGGAATTTGCATCAAGTGGCACCACATGGCTCCCCGAGGCCTTCACCGATGCGGTGCTCAAGCGCCTAGATGAACTGCGGACACCCGAACTTGAGGAGCTGCGTGATCGCGTGCAAGCGGCTATTAATGGCGGGGATGCAACTGTGTCGTTCGAAGACATCGAGCTTCCCGCGAACAGCCAGACGCTTCATGTCCTTGAGGGTCGCCTGCAGTCGCGGAGCCTCGTAGAGGAGGAACCTGACCAAGATGATGCAGGCCGGAACGGCCCGATAATTCTGAAGACGGAGGTCAACTTCGAGGACGTCTCCTGGCGCCCGACCCGGGGGCCTCGATATTCAAATCTCGGAGACGGCGTGCCCTATGCGATCAAGACCAGGCTGAAAGACCACCAGGTCGAGAGCTTAGCCTTGCAGATCGAGTCCTGGAGCGCTGGAATGCCGGGCATCCTGAATGCCGATGAACAGGGCCTGGGCAAGACGCTGCAAACAATCGCATTCCTGACGTGGCTGAACGAGCATATGAAGCGTGACGGATCAGCAAACCGCGGCCCAATGCTGATTGTTGCCCCGACGTCGTTGCTTGAGAACTGGGAATTAGAGGTTAGTCAACACGTCGAGTCGCCGGGCCTCGGACATCTCATACGGCTCTATGGATCCGCTACGAGAGCTAGGAAGATTGCGGGGGCGAACGGGCGCGATACGCTGGACGGCGACTCCAGGTTGGACTTCTCTGATATCCGTGGTGCACTCAATGCGGGAGCGGGGCACCTTACCTGGATTCTAACCACCTATACGACGCTTACCAACTATCAGCATTCGCTCGGGAAAATCCCGTTCGCGGTTGCCGTTTTCGACGAGATTCAGAATATTAAGAATCCAGGCACCTTAGCGGCGAACGCAGCCAGGGCGATGAATGCCGACTTTCGTATTGGCCTAACGGGAACGCCGATCGAGAATTCGACCGTCGATCTTTGGGCGATTATGGATCAGCTGACTCCTGGCGCACTGGGGTCGTTACGGGAGTTCCGCGATCGTTATGGAACCCCAGACGAAGACAACATGTCGGAACTCCACTCTCGGGTGTTCAAGACGCAGAACGGTTTGCCGCCGCTAGCCTTTCGACGCTTGAAGGAAACAGTCGCCCGAGACCTTCCGGCAAAGTCACGTTTCATGCATCCGCGAGCAATGCCACCACTCCAGGCGGATCGATATGAGGAGGCTCGTGCCAAGCTCGCAAGTGGCGGTCCCGGCGCTGCGTTGAAGATGCTGCACCATATTCGTTCCGTTTCGGTGCATCCGGCAATTAACGCGCAAGAAGACGCGCAGGAATTTATTGACGCGTCAGGACGGCTGGCAGCAACTTTCGACATATTGCGGCGAATCAGCTCTGCGCGTGAGCGAGCTCTGGTCTTCATTGAGAGCCGGCAGATGCAGTTCCGCTTCATTGAACTGGTGCGTGCCGAGTTCGGCTTAGCGCGGGTTGATCTCATCAATGGCGACACCCCCATCCAGAAGCGTCAGGCGATCGTAAATCGCTTCCAAAAGCACCTCACCAACAATGGCGGATTCGATCTGCTGGTTCTCGGTCCAAAAGCAGCGGGAACCGGCCTTACCCTAACAGCAGCCACTCATGTGATCCACTTGTCTCGCTGGTGGAATCCGGCCGTTGAGGAACAATGCAACGACCGCGTCCATCGCCTTGGTCAAACCAGACCTATAACAGTCCACGTGCCCATGGCAGTTCATCCAGAATACCGCGAGCACTCTTTCGACCTGCTGCTTCAGAGCCTTATGCAAAAGAAGCGCAAGCTTGCCAGCTCCGCGCTTTGGCCGCTGGGTGATTCCACGGACGATGCCGCACATCTCCAGCATATGTTGCGGGAAGAGGGCGAACCTATATCCGGTCGCACAATCGATGACGCCATGGCGGCGATGATGAGACGCGACGGCGTCAATTCAGCCGCACCGAACGCTATGGGTGCTTGGGAATATAAGTGATTGATGCAATGCCCGCGTTATCGAGGTGACGACCTACCAGACGATCTGTGGACGGAGGTCTCGATAGAGTTCTTCCGCGTTCGCGGCCGATGCGGTCTCAAGGCGCTTGAGAAGTGAGCTGTTTGTCATCAAGAACCGACATGATCGTGCCATCCATCACAGGGCGCGGCGCGGGATCATCAGATTGGCGGCCGTGCGCGTTGTCATGTCGACGTAGGCTTCGCCCGCAATTTGCCTATACGAGCAATGAGGTCCTTCGCGGTGTTATGAGTCCACTGCCCTCCCCGAGCAGTGGAAACGCCAGCTGCGTTCAGCGCCGCGGCCAGCGCCGAAGGCGACAATTTCTCACCCGTGGTCAGCTTCGCCATCTCTCCGAGAACGAAAGGTAGAAGCCGGGAAGCTCGTTTGTCGGCGTTACGACGATTTGCGTGATTGCCGTGCTTGTAGTTGAGGTTCGGAGGCGCGGCTTTCTTAGTTCGGGATAGCTGAATTCCTGCTCTTACGGCCTCCGACCGCGACTTACTGATCTCCATTGCGCTCTTCACGAAGGAACCACGCTCGTCAAGCCCCATTGCTCGCCAAGTGCGGGCCAAGGTCGCATCCCAGAGTTCGACATCAAGGGCGTTCAAGGCATCAACGCACCGCGCGATCTGGTTGAGAGTCGTGCGTTCGATGAGTTCGGCGATGTCAGCCAAAAGCAGGTCGGCGCCAGCGCTTCGCGCGACCTCCACCGCGTTCCTGAAGTTCTCCCTGGAAGAAAAGGGCGTCGTCCGGGAGGTGCTCCAATCAGGTATTACCTTCAATATGCGCCCATTGCTTGCTTTCTCGAACTTCCGCTGAGTAGTGAGCTGCCTTCTAAGCGCAGAGTTGGCGTTGACCTCGGCCGGCGAGTTGGGCTGCCGTCTCACATACACAAAACTGTAAGCAACAAGCAGGCGAGCTTCATTCATCGCGTTTTCTAAACCCTGTCAGTGTTCTCAATCAGGATGAAGGAGATGTTCATTATCGCCAGGGCTGTCACCGGCTGGTTCCTTGCGTTTGATGCGACATTGATGCTTCAAGAGAGTCCACCAGCGCCCCTGAGCTCCCCTGTGACAGGGGCACGTATCTGGAACGAAGAGCAATGTCATCTGTTGCAGCGTTGCCAGATAGAATTCGGAAATGCGTCTTCGCTAGACGGGGGCAGCGCCTTATTGAAGCTCCCACCTCTGGCGCCTCGAGGATGATGGTTGGCGTCGAGCAGCCGCGTCGTTCGCAAGCCCAGCAAAGCCTACTTACATCATTTCTCCACGGAAATGCGCATCTGAGGACCCACCTCGCAGCGCTTGAAGTGCTTGCCAGGGCTGGGACCGGCGTTGAGGACCTTCCTTGGCCTCTAATAACTTGTATTACTGCCTCTGCGCACAGACACCGATCGTCTTCGCTACACATGTATCTAGAGAAGCTTAGACGACGTTAGCTGTCGCTGGCGCCGTCGCTTGAGGACGCACCTTTCAACCGCATCCGGTCATCGATGTGTCGGAGTGCGGCTATCACTCTCCGCGTCAGCTCGTTGTAATCCATCAATGTGCTAGAGCTTCCGGTCATGATCGATGTCAGGCCCAGAGGTAGTCCGCTTTTGAGCGTCTCCTTTCGCGTCCGCTTCTTCTTCCTTCGCCAGGCGTCGTCCCAAGCTTCAAGTCCGACGACACCCGCGTTCAGGAACCGTTGCAGCCGCTTCTTCCACAAAATTTCCAGGAGCGGTCTCCGCTTCTCTGCCGGCTCATAGGCAAGCTCCGGAAAGGTCGGGACGCGAAATTTGAAGTATCGGCCTTGGAAGCGCTGGAACTTGAAGTCCGCAAGATCCTCGATCCCCCGGATGCCCATCTCATCGAGTTCGTCCTTGTCGATCGTGACCTCGATCCGCACTCTCTTTTTCTCTTCCGGTAGGACCTCCCTGGTTCCGGTGGCGATGTTCTGTTTGTCGAGCAGCTTGACCATCGTTCGCCATGAGCTTCGCGTTCCTTCCGCGCCGGCGTAGTAGGTAGAGTCGATCGTTGCCGGTCGGTCTTTTGCGGGGTCGAGAAGGAAAGCATCGCTGCGGTCGGGACGCCTAGGATCATCCCCAAGGACATAGGAGGTGCCTGTGCGGCCCTTCTTCCAAGCAAACCTTGGTCGGTCGAGCGGCTTGTCAATGACGTCCCGGCTGGGCAGATGGCTACGCACCAGAACGCCGAACATAAGTGCGCGCGCCTCATCGGATGGCTTGCGGGGCGTGAAATCGACGCTGACTTCGATGCCTACGATCTCAGCTGGCTGCTGCAGATCCCATCTTGCCTTGACGGCTTCCTCCGCACGCAGGAGGTCCTTGGTAACTGGCTCCTGGATGCGCACCCTGAATTCACGGTATTTTCCGTCGTCATCGAGCTTCTTTTTCTCGACATACACCCTCTCCCCAATGGCTTTGTCGATGTGATGCTTGATCCACCTCCACTGCGTATGTCGCACCGTCCGGAACCGTATATCCGCCCAGTCGACGACCGCCCGGCACGTATAGGACCTCAGGTCGATCTGCGGCTGCAGGACAACCCGGTTCTGAAACCGCTTCTGCTGCTGCTCGGCCTGCTGCTCTGTATATGTAAGTCTGAAGGCCGAGGGAGATTTGGCGGCCGTCAAGATGACGGAATGCGAGGTCATGCGCTCTGCTGTCAGTCGTCTAATGCGGAGATGGACAGCGGCCTTACCACGGTCATCTGATTGGAGTCGACAGAGTGAACTTCCTCGGGCCTGAGGTAAGTGATCGCCCCGGGACGAGCACCTGGACGCGTCCTTCGGCCTTCAACCTTCCGGTCGCGCCACCCGAAGTTTCACTCCAGGCTTGCGCCACTTTCCAAGAACCTCTTGGACATGCGGCGCAACAAAGGACCGGGCTTCATCGCGCGTCATCATCTTGGTCCGGAGCAACTCGTCGTAGTCAGTGAGAGAATGCCGGATAAGTTTTTGCAATTCGATCCCAACTGCAGCGCCCAGTTTCAGGCTGCGCCAGGTTCTCGCGCTGACGCGGTTAGCTATGGTGTGACAAGTCTCCTTGGGACAACCAGGATGATTGATGCGCATATGTCGCATCACCACATCGAACGAAAATGCGATGGAGGTGTCGCGTGTCGACCCGTTGTGGTCTGACATCGTATCAATCTCGATTGGGTGGCCCGAGGACCCGTAGCACTAAGCGCGCTCTACACGGCGCCAATATCACCGTCCCGATCGGCAATCGTTACCGATTCATGCGCCAATGGTCGTCGCTGGCCTTTGATGACCAATACATCTTCGTCAGGTTTTAGGCGAAGTCCGACTCGGACCATTGCGCCTAAGGTCGCCCGGAGTTCGGCTAACTCCTCGACGGCACGCTCGTGGCGTTCGGTTACATCGCGGAGTTCACCGGCTAGCAGCACGCGCTGCAAGCCCTCCATAAGAACCTCGTGCTCAAGCGCGCCAATATAGGCTGAAATCTCAGGCCTCAATTGCCTTTTTTTACCAAAACATTTCTCCATAACAAGCTGCGACGGCTTAATCACTAAATGTGCGTGCTGCATGTTGCTCGTGCTCACCCAGGTCCAATTGCCTTTTATTAGCTTACTCTCTGCTGATTCGCAATATTCCTGACATTAAGTCATTGATTACTTAGAATAAATTGGGAAAGGCCCCCCTTGTCTGGAAAAAAGGTTGAATCACCGGCCACTGGAGCTACATACCCCTAGGCCGACTTCGAAAGGCGACCGTCCATCAGTGTGCCAGTTTTTGGATGTCGCTGTCGGGTAGGGAACGAATTGGGTTAGAAAAGTCCTTTTCCCGAAGCTGGTGGGCAAACCTAGATCAGACCGTCGTAAATGCGGTCACTCTCGCTCTCAGCGCTGGTCGTTGCAGCCCTCTTGCCGTCGCTATTTTGATATGCGTTTTCAGACGTTTGAGACCTGCTGGCCGCCTCAAATTGCACTCGCCGCAGAATAGTTTCCGCGGATCTTTTAGCTTCACAGTGTCTCGGCGGCGTTGCGCATTGCGACAGGACATACCACCAATGCCAGCAAGCGCGACCTAAGGGCCGCAGAAGTTGACAGGTTGCCAAAAACACGAATTCCCGCCTGATCTGTCAACTTAATGTAAACTTAGCGTAAAGCGCTCTCTTACCGGCGTAAGAGAACGCATGATTTCTGGTTGACAGAACTGAGTGTGAACACCGTCGAATCCGACAGCAAGTTGACAATGTCAACGCGGATCAGTCGGGGCGGGCGAGTATCCGTCCTGGCGGGGAGCACTCGGGAAAAGACCCAGCCTTCATGCCTCTCAAGGGTAAGCGGTGTTTCCGGACCACCTTTCGGGAGTGATCGCGATCTGTGAGGTTGCCGATCCTGTATTGGGATCGGAGATAGGCTTGTGGCTGGACTTGACCTTACGCTTGACCCGGAGCGGCAGCCTCGGCGTTTTGAGGTGATCAACGGTGCTGGCGGCCGGCGTCACTGGTCGATGGATGATAAGGCGCGGATCGTCGCGGAGACGCTGGAACCGCGCAATCATTTCCGAAGTCGCCCGGCGTTATGGTCTCAGGCCACAGCAGGTCTTCGCCTGGCGGCGCGAAGCGCGCAAACAGGCCGCTTCGGTGCAGCAGGAATCCCCGGCCTTCGTGCCGGCGGTGGTGACGGCGCCGCCTCCGGAACCCGCGGCGACGCGTCCAGCGCAGCCGCGGAAGCGGAAGGCGACCCGCGGCGTTGGCGTGATCGAGCTTGAGATCGACGGCATCGCCATGCGGGTCGGCCGGGGAGCAGACGCCGGGACGGTTGCGGCGGTGATCCGTGCGCTGAAGGCAACGTCGTGATCGGGCCGACGGGCGCCGTCAAGGTCATGGTGGCGACGAAGCCGGTGGACTTCCGCAAGGGTGCGGAGGGGCTGGCTGCGTTGGTGCGCGAGACGATGGGCGCCGATCCGTTCAGTGGCGCAGTCTATGTGTTCCGGGCAAAACGGACGGATCGGATCAAGCTGATCTTCTGGGACGGCACCGGCGTCTGCCTCTATGCGAAGCGGCTGGAGGATGGCGAGTTCCGTTGGCCGAAAGTGCAGGATGGCGCGATGCGGCTGACGGCCGCCCAGTTGTCGGCGCTGCTTGAGGGGCTTGATTGGCGGCGGGTTCATGAAGCCCGCCGGACGCTCGCTCCGGGGCAGGCGGGTTGATCCGCGACCAAGTGAATCAGCCTGGATTCCGCTGTCGCCCGGAACTGGCGAATATGGTCTCATCCGGTCATGGCGATGACGGCGGACCAGCTTCCCGACGATCCGGATGTGCTGAAGGCGATGGTCCTGGCGCGCGATGTCGAGAATGCTCGCCTGACCCAGATCATCAAGGAATTGCAGCGTCACCGCTTCGGCCGTCGCGCCGAGAGCCTGCCCGAAGATCAACTGCTCCTTGGCCTCGAGGAGGCCGAACAGATCGAGGCGGCAGGCGAGGAAGAGGCCGAACGTGCCGATCCTGCCGCACGCAGGGAGCGCACCGCAAAGCGGCGGACGAACCGGGGGTGCGCTGCCGCAGCATCTGCCGCGCATCGAGATGGTTCGTCGACATCGAGGACCATGCCTGCCCATGCTGTCGCAACGGACTTCATCGGATCGGCGAAGACGTCAGCGAACGGCTCGACATCGTGCCGGCGCAGCTGCGCGTGATCGTTGTGCGGCGGCCCAAATATGCGTGTCGCGCCTGCGAGGACGTGGTCGTGCAGGCCCCGGCGCCCGCCCGGCTGATCGAAGGCGGTCTGCCGACCGAGGCGACGGTCGCCCAGGTTCTGGTCTCCAGATATGCCGATCACCTGCCGCTCTATCGTCAGGCGCAGATCTATGCCCGGCAGGGCATCAATCTGGATCGCTCCACGCTCGCCGACTGGGTCGGCCGCGCCGCCTGGCATCTGCGTCCGGTCCAGGAGCGGCTGCTGGAGAAGCTGAAAGCCTCGCCGAAGCTCTTGCCGACGAGACCACGGCGCCGGTGCTCGATCCCGGCCGCGGCAAGACCAAGACCGGGCAGCTCTGGGCCTACGCCCGCGATGACCGACCATGGAACGGAAGCGACCCAACGGGCGTCGCCTATGTCTATGCGCCGGACCGCAAGGCGGAGCGACCGATCGCTCATCTGGCGGGCTTTGCCGGAATCCTGCAGGTCGACGGATATGGTGGCTATCGGGTGCTCGCCGACAAGAGCGGCGCAACGCTCGCCTTCTGCTGGGCACACGTGCGCCGACGCTTCTACGAACTCGCCGCAGCCGCTCCGGTCGCGAGCGAGGCGCTCCGGCGCATCGCAGAACTCTATCGCGTCGAGGATGACATCCGCGGCCAGCCGGCAGACGCACGTCGTGCCGCGCGCCAGGAAAGGAGTTGGCCGATCCTGGCCGATCTCGAGCCCTGGTTGCGCGAAAAGCTCGGCCTGATCAGCCAGAAGACAAAGCTCGCTGAGGCGATCCGCTACACGCTCTCGCGCTGGGAAGGTCTCTCGCGCTTTCTTGACGACGGCCGCGTCGAGATCGACAGCAACACGGTCGAACGCTCCATCCGTCCGATCGCGCTCAACCGCAAGAACGCCCTTTTGCAGGCTCAGACGGCGGCGCCGAACACTGGGCGGTCGTCGCGTCGCTGATCGAAACCTGCAAACTCAACAGCTCGAGCCGCTCGGCTATCTCGCTGATGTCCTCACCAAGATTGTCAACGGCCACCCCAACAGCCAGATCGATGACCTGCTGCCTTGGGCCTACATCCGGCTCCCGAGCTTAAGGCCTTGATCTGAGTTCGGGTGATGCGCGGCTTCGCCAGCTCATTCGGCTAGTTCAAGACGCCCCTGAACTCGCTCCTCGATCGCCTTCAGGAAATGGTCGGACGTCGATGTCCAGCCAAAGAGTATCTGCACGAGCGTGATCGAGGCATCATGATTGCTCCTTGAGGCGTCCCAAGCGATGGGCTCGCTGGTGCAATCCGTCAACAGTATGCAGTGATAGTCCCTGAAGAAGGCATCCCGAATTGTCGATTCCACACAAACGCTGGTCGTGCATCCTGTCACGATGAGGTGTTTGATGCCTGCGGTCTTCAGAACAGAATCGAGCTCGGTCTCGTAGAAACCGCTGAACCGCGTTTTGTAGAGGACGACATCCCCTGCCTCTGGCTTGAGGTCGTTAACGATATCTGTTCCCCAAGTGTCGCGGATCAGAATCCGGCTCTCGCTGCCATCCGGAGCTGTCATGCTCTCACCGACGCCAAAGATCTGGAGATGTCGGATACGGTTGGGGGCGTCCGATGTCCCAAGGTCCGAGAGGTCGGAATAATACCCCATCTTCAGATAGACGACGGGCACTCTCAAATCGCGAGCGGCAGCTATTACGCTGGCAGTAGGGCCAATAGCCCGTTGAATCCCGGAGATATCGATTCCGGCTCTGTCGAACATTCCACCTTTGGAGCCGAAGTCATTCTGCATGTCGACGACGAGAACTGCAGCGTTAGCAGGATCAATTGAAACAGGTTGAGGCTTCGCGTCGATGACAAGTGGATGCATTTTTGTCCTCCCACCAGCATGAGGTGTCGCTCTTCGCGCCCTTGGTTATCATGATCCGCCACCTACATCGCGTCAACAAAGGGAGGAGCTACATCACTGCTTGGCGGCCTAAGAACAGCGGTTACTCCCAAGGGGTAACTACCTTCCAAGCTTTTTTGGCCGACAGGAGACTGTCTGCCACTGAACGGCAACCCGAGAAAAGCGGTCGTCGCGCATCTGATCAGGCGCTTCGAGAAGGCTGTTCTGGGCGCTGCAACCAGCGCACGGACATGGAGGCGCTGGTGACCGGCAACCAATACGTGGACATCGAAATCGAAACGGCAACGGAGCAGTAGAGTCCGGGTGCAAAGCCATTGCCGGAACCGGGCGTCCACCTTGGCCGTCTCAGGTCTGCCCTTCCCGGAGCCGCCTCCGCACATCCTGTGACCTGTCACGGGTCTCACGGTTCAACGAGTCAGAAGTCGTTTGTCTGCGCCCTGCTGTTCAAGGGAAAATCGGGGAGGTCGGAGACTCGCATCGACTCGTCAAAGTCCGCGAGGTTCTGGTCCGTCGGTATTTGGCTGCGGCCGTTGAGGCGGCGCATCGCGTCTGCGACATCGCGATGGCTGAGCGTCCCAAGGATCACGCGTCCAGACTCGAGCTGGTAGTCCAGCGACCCGCACCACGAATTCACTCGGCCGTAGCCGGGAGCATAGGCAACCTGCTTTGGCTTGCCGCTGACCTCGTGCTTGGCGAGCGACACCCGCAGGTGCTCAAGCAGCGCGAACTGTATGTGCGTGAGTCGCAGGTCCTCTTTGATGACATCAACGATACCGGGATCGGCGGCAACGCGTTCGAGTTGCTCAGCTCGCATCTGCCGAGCTGGGTGCAGATAGCCCGGATCGGTCTTCAACGCCTTGATCTTGAGCACCAACCCGCCGGTTTGCGAGAGTTTTACTATGTCCTTAGCCCGTTGGCGCCAGGTGCGCAGCAGTTCGTAGGCCGAAAAGATCCACATTTGCGACTGAGCGTTGAGGAAGGCCAACTGCCCGATGTCCATCCTATCGCCGACGTGTTGCAGCGTTTCCTGCTCGATCTGTGTGATGAAGCGGTCGACGATCTCGAGATTGGTGATTTGGAGACTGAGATAGGGATCATCAAATAGCTGGAGCGACGTCAGCCCCCTACGGAGTGCGGTCCAGTCGATCTGATCGAACGGGGCGTAGGGGAGCTCGCCGTAATAGTCGGCGCGATCGTCGGGATCGTCGCGTTCTTCCATGTGAGGTCGGCCTGAAGGCGCAATGATTCGGTGACCCGATGATAGTGCTGCGGGCGCGGCAGCGAAACGCTCGCGCACTTGCAGCGAGTCATGCCAGTTGCGCTAGCTACTCGATGTGCTGCTCTTGGGAAGCAACACTCCGCGGCGCGATTTGCACGATCTGCCCGCGACGCATGCTATCGGCCAGGCTGTCGTCCGGAAAGCTGAGGAGGACGCAAAGGCCAGGGACATGCGAGCAAACGAAGAAGCGGACAGCTGCCGGCGATCGATGATTGGACTCTCGGAACGGACCCTGAATGATGCGGATCCCATGGATTTCCTTCGCACGCCGCTTGCCGGCCAGGATGGACTCCTTCCGCTGGACCTTGCCGAGCGAAGTAACTCCTACTTTGACTTGGCCGAAGAGGCCTTGAGAGAATCGCACAATCGCGCCTTACCGAGCACGTCGCTACGCTTTGGCGGTCAAGATTGGAGGGCGAAGCCAAGGAACTGTTCGGGGACCGCGCTACGCGTATCGCAAGGCGGACGATAGATGGCAAACTCGACGGGCGCCCCCCACTCATTTACTGCCGGGACGAAACCACGTTTCCAACTACGCTTGGAGTGCTGCACTGGATGGCGCGGACGCCGTGAACCACTCGGTCGACCCCGACGATTCGGGTCGACTGTCATTTGAGTATAATCCAGCGGCTAGTGGCGGTAGCAGTCTAGCCCGTTTTTGTATCCCCGAACTACGTCATTAGACAGGATTTTGGTTGCATTTCGGCAGGGGCGTCGGAGGTGCACACCTCGCGCTTTGCCGACACTTCGACTAGCGTTACGGTTCCTGTTGAGGGGAAACAATGAAGATTGTAAGATTAGATATAGAAGGTTTTCGAGGCGTCCATCGCGGCAAGGTTCTGTTCAACGATTTCACTATCCTTATCGGTGCGAACAACTGCGGCAAGACCACGGTCGTCGAGGCTCTCGCTCTGTTGCTGGGGCGTGATCGGCTCGTGCGCACCCTTACTGAGCACGACTTCTTCGGCTCGGATCCCCAGGCGGCGACAAGAATAAAGATTATCGCCACGATCTCAGGTTTTGCACACGACGATCCTGCGCATCACCACGAGTGGTTCCGGCAGGGACGCGGTGTCGAAAAGTGGTTCGACCCTACCAGCGGCGACCTTCATCCAGCGATCACAGCCCAGGCAACACAGCTCGCCTGTCAAATCGCCTTCTGTGCGCGCTTTGATCGCACGACGCTCGAAACCGAGACTTCGCGCTACTTCTATGATGACGTCCAGGACGACGATCCGTTCTCGGACGACTCGCCCGTGGTCCCGTTTCCGATAAGCCTTGTCAAAGAACTAGGCATTTTCCTCGTCCCGGCCAACCGGACCTGGGACCGGATGATGTCGTTCGGTTCTGACCTCTTTCGCAAAACGGTGGCCTATGTCGGCGGAAATCCCGCGGAAGCAGTTCTCGTAGAACGAGACAGGCTTCGTGATCCAGAACAACCGCTCGAAGAGGACGAGAAACTGTCTGCACTGGTTGAAGATGTAAACGAAGATCTTGAGACCCTATTCGGACGCCAGATCGACTTGAGCCTCCGCCTCACATCAACAGATAGCGAGGGTGTGCTAGACGCGGTGATGCCGCATTTTCAGGAGGCTGGGCGCCCTTCTCTGCCGGGTCGTAGGCACGGCAACGGAATAATCTCTCTTCAGACTCTCGTGCTGCTGATGCGCTTCGGAAGCCTGCGAAAGGCGCGAGGCGATAACTTCATCATGTTGATCGAGGAACCTGAACTGCACGTTCCACCGCCGCAGCAGCGGAAGCTTCTCCACTATCTCAGGAGGATGGCGACACAGACGATAATCACCAGCCATTCGCCCACTGTCTCAGCGGTCGCAGCTCCTCATCAGCTTGTCCTTATGGTCAATCGCACCGGCACGTTGTCAGCAAACCCGCTTCTGACGGCTCCAATCGATCAGAATGCGACCGCTGTCAGGCGATCGCTATTTCTTACGGAGCGTGCGGCTACAGTCTCAGCGGTGATGCATCCTTGCGTTCTGATACCCGAAGGGAAGTTCGACGCTTCCTGGCTGCGTTTGTTCGGGCGCATTGCCGACCTGACAGAACTGCCTGATGATGCGCAAAGCGCGACCTTTACCCACGAGGTGGGCGTCATCCCAACAAAGGACGCCCGCATCAATGAAACTTACCGCGACCTCGCCGTCGTGCATCCCGCACTCAGCTGTCTCGTCGATGGGGATCAGTCGGGCAACGACTACAAGAATGCTTTGTCTGCGGGAGTGTCGCCTTGCCCGCGGATTATACAATGGCCCAATGGCTGGGAAATCGAAGATGTCGTCGCCTGGGTTTGCGCTGGCGACGCGAGCATCATCGCACATGCGGATTTGGCGCCATTCAACCTTCCTGCCAACATTGCGGCGCTCGCAAATCACCTGAAATCACCAGCAGCAAAAACGGACGAAATTCTACACGGCACCCTTGCTGACCTGATTGTGGCAAAGCCTCTCTGTGGTCGCCGCGTGCGACACGTGCTTTCCGTCCTCGCAGCCATTGCAATAGGGAGGGCGCCTCCTGCGGGTTCCGCCGTCCAAGCGGCGCACGCTAACGGCGTCACGCACCATTGGACCTTCAACGATGCCTTTCCGGGGATTTGAGGGCCCAGCGGGGTCTGGCAAGACCTACCGCCTAATGGAATCGGTCGTCGAGCACTTGGCGCAGCATGCCTTGCTGCCGCACCAAAAGGTTCTGGCCTTGACATTCATGCATGGCTCGCGCCGTCGCCTCGACGAGGAACTGCGATTAAGCCCGCATCTACGCGGAAAATCGGTCGCCATGACTATCGACAGCTTCGCCTCGCAAGTCCTGACGCGCTGGAGATCGTTGGCCAATTCGCTCAATCTCGTAGCGGGCGGTTTCGACGCGACCTGCGATGCGAGCGGACAACTGCTTGGCCACCCACAGGTCGCGATGTGGGTAGCGCGCTCCTTTCCGGTCATCGTGGTTGACGAAGCGCAGGAGTTGGCGCCGCCGAGACTACGTATCATCACCGCATTAGCTCCGCACACGTCCGTGTTCGTGGCAGCCGACGAGTTTCAATGCCTAGACGAGAATCTGGATACCGGTCCGTTTATCGCGTGGTTCGAGGGCGGCGAGATCACACACCTCAATCACATCCACCGCACCGCCGTTGCGGGTTTGCTGAATGCGGGGGCAAACCTCCGCCAATTGGCTGCTCCTGCGGTGGGACCGGGATTGAGCATCAACTATTTCTTTCCGAACGTCGTTCCGTTCCGTATCGGCGTCGCCATAGCACAAGGGCAAGGGACGCGCGCAGTGCTCTTCCCTCCGGCAGGACGCGCATGGGCGGACGCGATCGCAGACAGGCTCGGCGAGGGGCTTCAATCTCCCCACTACAATATCCCGCCGATCAAGCTAATCGTTGAGCCGCGTGCATCTGACGAGATCGAAGCCGTGATGGCAGGCATCGCAGAGGCTGATGTTTTAGCCGCTACACAGATTGCAGCACGGTTTGCGGTGCAGGAAAATTCGCCTCGCTGGATACCTCAAGTCACATCAGCCGTGGTCCAAGCCATGAACCAAGAAGGTAAGGCCCTTTGGTCGGCGGCCGAATTGCGTGCCCTGGTCGAGCGAAAGGCTGCAAGGTTTCGCGCATACGTTAGTGACCGGCGAGGCGGCGTTCCCCTACTTGGCATCCACCAAGCGAAGAACAGGCAGTTCGACCACGTGATCATCCTCTGGCCACATGGCGTGCCTGGTAGTGATCAATTCAAAGCTAGATTGCTCTACAACGGCATCACGCGCGCCCGTGTGAGCTGCAAGGTGTTTGTCCGCGCTGAGGCCCTGCTTCAGCAGGCACCCTTCGCGTTCAACGCTGTCTAGAGCATTACCTCCGAATAATGCCATTGTTAACGCGGCCAAGCCGGGCCCTCCCACCCAATGCGGAGCATTGACGAAATTTTGTCTGCCGCAACAGAAGGCATCCCCACCGCTAGCCACGGCATTCCTAGGACTTCCATCCATCTGGGGCATCCCCTCTCACGAGTAGTCTCAGTTGGTTCCTAAATACCCCAAGCCCACACAGAGCCCCCGGTCAGCACCGCTCGAATTCGCCATGGCTGCCGACTATCTCGCACAGATCGAACGTGGCCAGACATGTCCACGTTCCGACTTGATAGCCGCTTCCGCATGTCACAGCTGCTAACCAGGTTGTCGCCTGATCTTCCCGAACATCGCCCGAATGATCATTGCACGCTTGTTCGTCAAGGGAGGATCAGCGTTGTCTGAGGCACTGCGAAGCGCCTCTATCCAGGCAACCTCGTTCTCGCTCATGCCGCGTCCCATGATCTGTCTGATGCTCACCAACGCTTCCTCGTCGAGATATTGCCCGAGCGCGAGGAGGAACAGCGTTCTAGGATCGCATTCAAGCGCTCGTGCAAGTCCCGGGACCCTGTCGAGGGGAACCTTGATCCCGCCCTCTCTAATTTTCGAAAGAAGGCTGACAGATGTGAACCCGGTCCCTTCCGCGATATCTTCTAGGCTCTTTTCCTCCTTCAACTGATTGATGCGGTCGTCCACGAACTTCGATACTTCAGATCTTGAACATGTCGCCATCTGAGATTTTCTCATGCCTTTGCTCACTTTCTATGTAGTAATCGTCAACAACTTAGATATAGCTAGAATATAACGGGAACTTCTCGGGTGTTTATCTCAGAATCGCTGCCACCTTATTGCGAGGTGCGATTGTGTTTTCATTCCGCCGGCGAATCCCGACCTATGGTCGATAGCAAGCGCTAAGGATTTCTGGCCTGCGCTGACTCGGCACAGCGAAGTTCAGGGCCATCGATGTCGGGGCGGCCGGCCTCGGAGTGGGGGAACCGGCTCTGTCTTGCCGTCTTGGCGTTTGTTTCCAAAGCCGATAAGGATCGCGGCTCCATCTGCCGCAGGAGAAGAGAGTGCCGGAAGAGACCCATCAGGCAATGCCCCTTTTGATTGAGCTGACCGCCGACATCGTGTCGGCCTATGTCAGCAACAACCCGGTGCCAGTCGCATCTCTTTCGGATCTAATCGCAAG
This sequence comes from Mesorhizobium sp. WSM3868, assembly GCF_002294785.1. Classification (NCBI taxonomy): domain Bacteria; kingdom Pseudomonadati; phylum Pseudomonadota; class Alphaproteobacteria; order Hyphomicrobiales; family Phyllobacteriaceae; genus Mesorhizobium; species Mesorhizobium sp. WSM3868. The sequence continues at coordinate 464,161 of NZ_NSGB01000001.1, forward strand.
CGTGAATTCGTCACTGGCAAAGATTGGACCGCAGGCCGAGCCGGAGACGCCGGCTCAGGCGCCCGCGGTGAATCCGAAGCGGTCGCTGTTTCCCGACTACATCATCTGCCTCGAGGACGGGAAGAAGTTCAAATCGTTGAAGCGCCATCTCGATGTGCACTATGGCCTGACGCCCGCCGAGTATCGGGAGAAATGGGACCTGGCGCGCGATTATCCCATGGTGGCGCCGAACTATGCTGCTCAACGGTCGACGCTAGCTAAAGCGGCCGGGCTCGGCCGTAAGGTGGCAGCAAAGCCGGCGAAGAACACTGGTAAGAAGCGTTCGTCGCGATGAATATGGAGCCTTGCCCGTTTTGCACGAGCAACGACGCAAGGCCTCATGTGACAGACGAGGGGCGAGTTGTGGTGCGCTGCGATGACTGCGGCGCATCTGGCCCGGTCTGCATCGACGAATTAAACGCCGAGAAGCTGGAACCGCTGTCCCGCCACGCCTGACCAGGATTGGGACTAGGGGCCGGCCATCGAGCCTCATCTTCGCCAAGGTCCCAAACTACTCGGCGCCCGGGGCTTCGAGCGGAGTGACTTTTGATGATCAGAATTCTTGTTGCGGCCGGCGTCTTTACGCTAGCTGGCTCTTTTGCTGCCCCGGCAAACGCGCAAGAGACGTTCCATGGCTACGATTGCACGGATGACTGCTCGGGACACGAGGCCGGCTACGATTGGGCGGCAAGGAACAACATCACTGACGAGCGGGATTGCGAAGGCGACAGCCGTTCGTTCAACGAAGGCTGCCAAGCTTACGTCGACGAGCAAGCGGACGATGCGAATCGGGACGGCCACTCCGACGATGGAAACGATGACGAGGACAGCGACGAGTAGCACCTAAGGCTCGTCACATGGCCCAGCGCTGCGGCTGTTTTGTCAGGCGTGACCGCGCTACTCGTCGCGCCAGATCACCCGCTTCTCCCAACGGATCTGCACCAGGCGCCGATAGCGAATGGTGTGCGCCTGCTCTCCGGTTGGGTGGAATAGCTGCGCGCTCATCCACTCCCGGCTCTTGCACTGCTGGCAGCGCACCTTGTCCCGCACCTCGTCGATCGTGACGTTGCCGATCACCTCTCGCAACTCGAGCGGCTTGTAGTAGCGCGTGAGGTTGCAGCGAGCGCAGCGGATGCCTGCTACCTGCCCCGCATCATGGGCGTGCGTCAGGGTCCAGGCGGCGCCTCTCGGCCACTTTTCCGGTTGCTCGGGCATACATCGAAATGAGAACATATTCCCATTCGGTCAAGGGGCCGCTTGACTCTTTCGTTCTCATTTTGTTCACTGCTGCCCATGAGCGACGAAATCAGGCTGCCACGACCCGAACACGCCACGCCGGCCGGCGTCCAGCATCACATTTGCGAGCACGACGGCTGCAGCAAGGATGCGGGTTGGGGCTTCGCCAAGCCGAAGCAGGCGCCGCATTGGTTCTGCTTTGAACACCGGGCCGATGGAGAGAAATTCCTGTAGGAGCGCGCCGATGTCCCGTCATCAATTCGTGCATGAACTGGAAAACGCTGCCGACCACATCGCAGACGCGACACGGGCTGATTTACAGGTGCTATTGAGGCGAGCCGCGTTGCTGCTCAGAAACGTTAGCGGGCTTAGCCTCGATCCGCGAACGGACGAAGCACTCAACAGCCTTGCCCTCGAGATGGGTAAGGCGAAGCCGGACCTGGTGGAGACGATCGTCGACGAGTGGCTGATGGCGAACGCCTACTTGCCGGTGCCCTACGCGCTTGATCTCGAGAGCGCGGTCGAAGGTAACGCGTGACCCGCCGTCCGTCATCACCCCAGACGTCCGTTCCTATTCTAGCGTGGGCCGGCCCGGGCCATGACCTGCTGACCATGCCGGAAGGTGACGTTGTCGCTTGATGGAGTCTTCGGCAGACGCGAGCCAACCGCTGACCGAAAGACGAAATATCCGAGTTGCAGCGCGACCGATGAAATGCGGGCCCAAACCACATCGCACCATTGCTCTGGAAGGAGAAGACGACGACCGCCGAGCGGGGCGGGGGGCTCGGGGTGTGTCGACGGTCGTCGGAGAACAAGGGGCCATACAGTCCGCAAACTGCGTTGCGATCGACCCTAGCTGACTATGTGGTTGATTCGGCTCAGATGTATATAACAAATGTTAACGGCATGGGTTCCTCCCTCGGCTCGCTTGAGAGCGAATTTGTCGAGTATCCCGTCGGCTTGGTTGGTCACGCGGATCGCATGAGCTTCTGATGTCGATGGCAGTCGAGGCAGCCGCCCGTGACGGACATGCCAGCGTCGATCAGCTCTTGCAGCGTCCAGCCGTTACCCATGCCCGGCGATGTAGGCTGCGAACATCCAGACCGCCAGAAATTGGGAGGCGATTGTATCAAATCGCCTAACTTAGACCGGTTGAGCCTCGCCGGGAGAGATCTGACTATCGCGGATTGCTTGGATTTCCAGTCGGACGCGCTGCGCTCGTGCCCGTTCAGCCCTGACGGCGGCCAGTATCAGCTGGCGCTCGGCGCGAAGCCTGAGCGTTTCGTTGTAGACAGCCAGGAAATAGCCGGTGGCGTCCATTGTCCGAACCCACTTTGGCGACCAACGGATGGAAATGGACTTTGTTCCGGTTATCCGCCAACGCGGGATGCAGGCCGCGGCGATGAGTTGTGCGTCATCTTATCAAGACCAAGCCGCATCATCTGGGCTTCGGCAAAGTTAAAGGCTGGCACCCGCTCCCGGAATGAGCGGATGATCGTGCCTACACCGCATTCCTCTACTACGACGCGCCATCCATCCCTGGTGTCGGATATCGAGACCGCATTCCGGGTGATAAGGGGGCTTAGCCGGTGCGGGTCAACCAGCGGCCTGGTTTCACGCAATTTCTGACGGGACCGGGCGATAGCTTCCCTTGTCTCGGCGATCAGCCGAAAGTCGTTGTTATAGAGTGGGCGCGGGAAGGGATTTACAGGGTCATCGGACATAGCCGCCTCCAGTCGCAGACGGGAGCTGTCTCTCAGCCGCCGATATCCATTTGGCTGTTACCGGCGGTGCGCATTAACTTACAGGAACCGGGTTCAGTTCCCGATCAAATGAGTTCCGCCCTTCAGGCCGCTGCTGAACAACTTGTGCCCGGGAACATCGGACTTCAGACGCAAATCTCGTTAGTTGCGAGTCCGCTCATTTGGATGCAGGATCAATGCTCCCCACCTTTTCAAGGGGTGGGGTGGCCCGACCCGTGATAATCCTGTGTCACCTAGATTAAGCGAGCCGGGCCGCAGAGGTTCCTGGGGGTGCACGATGCGTTCTCAGCCAAACATTATTCTCGGACCCGACGACATGGCGATGCTTGAAAGAGTGCTCCAGAAGCTATTACCCCCAAGTGCCGACGCCGCCGAAAGGGAATGGCTGGGTAGCCTGTTGATCGCAGCCTTCCAGAACGGGGTGACAGACGAGGCGGCGCTGATTGCCACGATGGATAGGAAAGCCTAACCGTAAGCTTGCGTCTTCCTGTATGCAAACCTTCGCCTCGCTGCATCATTTGATAGCTTCTCATCCAGCAGCCCTTGCCAGCAGCCGCGATAGATGCAGTTCGTGAAGCTCCTGCGTGCTTTCGAGAAGTTCGAGGAATTCAAGCGCCTTGGCGATGGGCGATTCGAGCCGTTCCAATTGGGCTATGTGCTCCCGCTGCTGGGCGATGTGTCGTCTACCCAGGCTAACATGCCCGCGCACCATGCGGATGTCATCGGCAAGGGCCATTGACGGTGATGGTATCACGCACGCGGCGTTCCTGCACTGATTCCGCCAAGCAAGAGCCCGCTCGCCTGAGGGGGGTCGAACGGGCTCCGGGGGGGGAAATGCCCCACGCGGCGCGGTGAACCTTGGCCGGGGACACACGCCGCGACACCAACGGGATGGTTGATGGAATGTTCCGTTCGCCCGATGCGACCGAAGTCGCACGGAGAAGCGCTTTGGTTCCTATGCTGAAACAAACCGCCCATTGCTCAGTTTGGTCGTTGTCGGCGAGCATGAGGTCCCTTCATCGTCGGCAGCCAGAGAGTAGTGACGGATGCCCGCCATTTCTGCCAGGAGGTGACGGGCGTCTGTTAACCGGCGTTCGCAGTGCTCCTCTGTTGGATCGCGCTACAGCTTTTTCAGCAACCGCGCCTCGCGAAGGAGCGAAGCCGGGGCATTGCCGATCATGTCTATGAGTTCGCGCGCTTGAGCTTCGGTGATCCCAGTTTCCCGGGTTAGGAACTGCACGATCAATTGCTTGTGTGCCCGCGCGCGGTCGCTAAGCTCTTGCCCGGTTTCGGCCATAGGAAAAGTCCCCAGTAGTCCGCAACGCGACTCGATCAATTTGGTTCCCATGAAAAAGCCCGTCGCAGCTAATGAGCGTAAGCGGCGGGCATTTCGGCGCGGCCTAGCTATTCCGGTGCCCCGCCTTCGTGGTAGATGATGGCGTCGAGGATCGCTGGATAGATGCTGCCGGTGTCTTCCTCGAGTTCAGTGCTGCTGATGCCAAGCGACTTCGCGTCGGCAAACAGTTCCTGGATCAACTCGGCGATCGACCGGACGTCCGCGCTGATCATGCCCGCCTGGTTGTTGGCGAGCCATTGATGCAGGAAGTTCGTGCCGCGCGTGCTCAATGGCGGCCCTTGAGGAATTTCGCCTCTCGCACCAGCGAATTCCAGTCTGTTCCAATCAACTTGATCAGCTCCCGCGCCTCCTCCTCCGATACGCTCATCTCTTTTGCCAACCGCGCTGCCAGAAGATGGATATTCTCGTCCGAATGCGTGCCGTCCGGCTCGCCATCGCCGTCCTTCATTGCCTATCTCCGTGTTTTACGAAGAACATTTCGCGGTCGGCGAGGTTTCAGCGTCCGGCTGATTTGACTCGCTCATGCCACATTGCAGGCATAGGCTTCGGGCCTGCCGCCCGGGACACTTTCGGTGGCGCTTGGAAGTCAAACCAGGTGCTTCCGCCTGACAGGGAGGAAAGATCATGGTTCCCACCGGCATCATCAGTCCTGAAGATCTGGCCATCCTGGCGGGAGTTGTCGACGACTACTGCCGCGCATTCAACATCAGGCCGGCAAGCCCCGAAGGCCAAGAGGCGGCGCAACGCGCTATTCTCTTATTTGAGACAGGTTGTAGCGACCCAACGGAGCTGCGAGCGAGACTCGCCGCGTTTGAAAAATCCGGATGGCCGCAGCCGACGGGCCAAAATTCAGGGTTGGAGTGACGCGTTGACGAGAATTAGGCGATCTACCTTCCAGATGGTCGCCGACCCGGCACAGGCGGATCGGCCAGACCTCCTATTCCTCGCGAAAATCCTGCATGGTGGCGTGGCGCAGCTTGTGCTCCCCTCGGAGGAACCGCACCTTGGCCTTGATGCCGGGCTTCACCCAATCGACATCGCCGCCGGCGACGGTCGGCACCGGCCGCGGCGGCTTGCCCGACTTAGCCTCCTGCACGCGCTGCCATAGCCGCTCGCGCAGACCCGCGGGCAGAGTGACAGCGGCGGCGCCGGCATATCGGCCATCACGCGCCATGATCGCCGCAGCGGGCTTCCCGGGTTCTCGCTTAATGCCCAGCAGCTCGAAGTCGCCGATCTCCCAACATTTGGTTTTCACCCAAAAATCCAGCTTGCCGCTGCGATAGAGGCTCTCGCGCCGCTTTGACACCATTCCCTCGAGGCCCATCTTCTCGACGGCTTCGAAGAAGGCAGCGCCCTTGCCCTCGACGTGGTCGCTATACTGCACGATGCCATCGGCTGGCTCGATCAGGTTCCAGAGTTTCGCCTTGCGATCTATCAGCGGCAGAGCGCGAAGATCCTCGCCATCGAGGTGGAGCAGATCGAAGGCGACAAACGCGAGCAGCTCGGCGTTCCAGGTCATGCGCGAATGCATCTCATGGAAGTTCGGCCGGCCGTCGGGATCCGGCGCGATCATCTCGCCGTCGATGATGAAGGACTCGGCCGGCAGCTTTTCGGCCGCGGTGACGATCGGCCAGTAGCGCTGGGACCAGTCATGCCCGTTTCGTGAGAATGCCGTCACACCTGCCCAATCGCGGACGAGCTGGGTGCGGAAGCCGTCGTATTTGATCTCATGCAGCCAGTCGTCGCTGACCGGCGGTGTTTCGACCGGGACGGGCTCCAGGGGCTTAATGAAGAACAGCCGGGCTCTGCCGGCAGGCTTGCGCATACGAACCCCAACGCAACACTCGAATTTGATTCAATATCGCACCACCGTAAGTGTTCCGTTAGCTGTAGCTGAAAAGTGACGGGACCCCCTCGCCTTGCGGTGTTTAGGGCCGCATGACGAAGCTCTCGGAATTAGGCCCGCCGATCAGCGGCACGCGACATGGTGGCGAACTGACGCGTGAGCAGGACCATTTCTATGAGTGCGCCGCTGTCGCCAGCCGGTCGATCGGCGCGATTTGCGACAGGTCATTTGGCATGAGCAGCCAACCCACGAATCGCTTGAGATGGACGCATAACAGCGTCCAGAACCGCAAGGGGTGGAACGCGGGCCATCTCAGAACAAAGTTGTAGACACGCTTCGTAAATTCCCCCCAATATTTGCCGGGGTGGGGGATCAATAAATGAAAGCGAAGGCAATTCTGGCGGTCGCGACCGCATTCATAAGCAGCTGCTCAACAAACACGAATGTTTCCGACAGCGACCTGACGGCGCAGAACACCTCAGCGCTTTGTCATGCGCTTGCTAGCAGCCCCGACGAACAATATCGAAATCGAGTTGCGGCGCTTCTAGTTCGACGAGGTGCAACAGCCGAGAAGTGCACCAGGCTGATCCAGACGGACAACGCTGTCGCGACCGGCATTGCTGTAGCGGGTGTTGCAGCGGCCGCCGGTGCGGCAGCAAAGAATGGTGGCGGCGGCTATTATGTCCCGCGACCGCAAGTCTATGGCGTCGCCTGGGACCAGTTCTACGGCCCGAACTATAGCGTGATTTGGCGGTGCCGCGACATGTCCACCGGGAGATTCGTCTACGACTACTACTGCGCTGGCATGCCCATGATCGACACCACATGGCCGGGTTGGTCGGCGTAGGCCATGGACAGATCACGGCACGACAACCGTTCCGATCAGCGGCGCAAGCGCACCGGCGCCAAGCGCTCGCGCGCCTGCGTTGGGCAAGCGTGCCGCGACGGCTGATCTTCATCACAGTCGCTGCGGCCGGTGCGCTGGCCGCGCAAACCGCGATGAAGCATGCCGACGCGCTTGCATGAGATCAATCTGCAGAGCTTGATCGGGCCGAAGCCCCCGAAGCCGATCACCGGCGTCGCCTCTGTCATCGACGGCGACACGATTGATGTCCACGGGCAGCGGATACGCTTCAATGGCATCGACGCCCCGGAGAGCAAACAATATTGCGACGACGCCAAGGGCTTCGAATATCCGTGCGGCAGGCGATCGGCCGAAGCGCTGGATAGCTTCCTGGCCGCCTCGAGGCCGGTGCAATGCACGTTCGTGACCTGGGATCGCTATCACCGCTTTGTCGGCGACTGCCGCCGAGCCGACGGCGCCAGCGTGGCGGCATGGATGGTCGAACACGGCCAGGCGCTCGATTGGCCTCGCTACAGCCATGGTGCCTATGCCGCGCAACAGGCCAAGGCGGAAGCGGCTAAAGTCGGATTGTGGGCAGGGAAGTTTGAGGCGCCATGGGACTGGCGCGCTTCTCACGCCAATGACGCGGCGCCGAGGCGTCAGCCGCTTGGCATCGTCAGTCGCAAGCTCGTTGCGCAGAGCGGCTATTCATGCGAGCCGAGGCGATATTGCTCCCAAATCAGCTCGTGCGAGGACGCGCAGTGGTATCTGCACAACTGCACATGGGGCGGCAAGCTGGATCGCGACGGTGACGGCGTTGCGTGCGAGACACTTTGCTAGGCGCGATTTTCAAAACGAGGGTCATACTTATGTCCCCACACAGAAGGTATAGTGCTGGCGTGGCCGCACTAGCAGCCTTGCTCGCGGCAAGCCAAGCGCTCGCCGGCAACGCCTATGATCAGTCGTCCACCCAGCCGGATGCCAGGCAGAAACTGCTCTTTCAGGTCGTCATTCTATCCGCCGGATCGCAATGCAGCAGCGTGTCGCGCATTTTCTTTCGCGGCGAGATGCCGAGCATTGATGCCGGCGGCTGGGCGGTGCGTTGCCCTGAGGGCGACTACAGTGTTTCCGTCGGCAACAGCGGCAGCATGGAAACTCGTGTTCTTGACTGCGTCACTATGAAGATGCTGACCGGGCAGTGTTGGGAGCCGTTTTAGAGAATCGCCTTGTCTAGCTTGTATGCCAGATCGGCACGCATTCGAAAGTTGAGAGACGCTAGCCGAGGCGGCGGATCACACATCACTGATCTTCGCCATTGAAGGTATCGACTATCCTGCGCGAGAGGCGCTCCGTCAAATCTCATACCGGGGTAGCCGTGCGATCGCTGCCGCCTTCGCAGCAATGGTCACGTCTCCATACTCGTCACCCGCGGTGCGTCCGGCATGCCCTTGGATTGCATCCAACGTGCGATCCGCGATGCCCAACTCGCGGCCGACCGTCTTGAACCGATGGCGCCAGCCATGACTGGGGCTGACGCCTTCAGGAATGACTTTCTGCGCCTGCAACCACTCGCTCACCCGACCGGCGACCGTTCGGGCCGGAAGCGATCCAACTTTCTTTTTGCTAGGAGGATAGAAGAGCGGCCCGTCGGGAGCGTCATCTACGAATTCCATAAAGCCCAAGTGCACTAGCTGCTGGTGCAACGGAACATCGCGATAGTTCCCCGCCTTGACCGAACCGGCGTCCGGCGCGATGCGCACCACTGGGATGTTTTTCTCATAGCGGAAGTCTTGCTTCCGGAGCTGGGTTATCTCGGCAATTCGCGCGCCCGTATGCGCGCATAAGATCGGCGACCACCGTTTGGCTGCGGTCGTTTCGGGCGCTTCGCGGGTCCGCGGATTGTCGGAGTGTTTTGGCTGGTAATCCCGAGCCAGCTTCAGGACGGCAACAGCCTCGTCCGTTGTGAAGCCTTGTTCGCGCGAACGCTGTTTTCTCGAAACCTTAATCCGGACGTTCTCCGCGACGTTCGTCTCAAGCCGATCGTTGTTGACGGCCCACTTCAAGACCGTCCGAACCGAGGTCAGGTAGACGTCACTGACGGTCTTGCTCGCCAGCACCTTCAAGCTCGCGTCTTTCCACTCTAGGAGGTTCTGTTTGGTGAGCTTGCGGGCATCGTCGTGACCGATGAACTTTGACAAGTTCGCGAAGACGGGCGTCCAGCGCTTACGTGCCTCCCTGCCCTTCCCGTCCGCAGCGCGCTCATCGAGGTAGTCGACCAGCAGGCCTTTCAGCGAGACAGGCTCACACTCATCCCCAGGGGGCTGAACAGTCGCTAGCAACGGATGCGAGGGGCTACCCGTGAAGACGCCCTCGTTTCGTTCGCCACGCCTCGCCAATGCCTCATAGCTCGAAACACAAAGGGCTCTAGCGATTTGTCGCCATTCCGCGCTTCCCTTGGGCGCCGCGTGATTGCCCGCAGCCCGGTAGCGTTCGACACGATCGCCAACTAGGACTTCAAGCTGGTCATCAGACAGCTTTCCAGAATAGCCGTCACGGAAGGGCTGCCCCTCATCATAGCCCACGTCGAAGGATGCATATTGGTGGTGATTGGCTCGGATGTCTTCGTCGAAGGTCAGCTGCGCCTGGTAGTCGCGTATCGCGATTTGGGGTGGGGACAGCGGATAGCGCCGGGTGGTTATAGATCGCTCGCCAGCCTCAACTGCCCGGCGCTCGCCGAGTGCTATCTTGTGCTGTAGGGTTGCGACCGCCCCAGGGAGTGTCTTCAACGCCGTCCGGTAGTCAGGCCCGAGGGCCGTTCGCAGCTCCGTCTTGCCTTCCATGTAGGGACGCAGCTCTTTCGGAATTACGAGCCGGGCAAAATAGCGGCCATCACGATTTAGGAGATTTCGAACACGGCCTGCCACAATATCCACCCGTTTGTTACGGTTTTTGTAACGACAGAATGGACATGGAGCCTTGCCTGTCAAGGTATTCAGTCAGGTCAATGGGTTAAGCTGGTGCTGCGAGAGAGGATTGAACTCTCGACCTCTCCCTTACCAAGGGAGTGCTCTACCACTGAGCTACCGCAGCCTGCGATGGCGGCGCTTCTGCCATAACGAACCGGCAAGCGCAAGGCCAAGAAAACCTTAAAACGACGCATGCCTTCGTGCGAAATCGCTGCGCGGTTTTCCCGCGGCATGTGTCGAATGCCGCGGCTGTGGAAGCCGCTTGCGAGCAGGCTTCAATGACATGGCGGCGCCACAATGTTAACTATGCGTGAACCACAGCCGGCTATCCGCCAACGGGAACGGGCGATGAACCAAAAAGCAAATCCGCCGAAAAAACGCGACGGCGAGCGCAAGGACCGGCTGGCCGAGGCGCTGCGTGCCAACCTGCCGAAGCGAAAGGCGCAGGCGCGTTCGCGACGGGATGGCAATGCTGACGATCGGCCGGAAGGATTGCCGACTGCTGGAAAAATGCACAAGGACTAACGGAAATCAGCCACACTGGCCGATCACACTCGGTCCACAGATGGGGAAATCCTATTTCTTGAACCGCACCGGCCGATAGTCTAGAGCCGGACATACTCAACCGATTGAAACGGCCCGTCCGGGCCGAGGGGACGTTCTTTCATGGATCGCATCAGAATTGTCGGCGGCAATAAGCTTGCCGGAAGCATTCCGATTTCGGGCGCCAAGAACGCGGCGCTGCCGCTGATGATCGCCTCGCTGCTCACCGACGACACGCTGACGCTCGAAAACGTGCCGCATCTGGCCGATGTCGAGCAACTGATCCGCATCCTCGGCAATCACGGCGTCGACTATTCCGTCAACGGCCGGCGCGAGAAGCAGCAGGAGGGCTATTCGCGCACCATCAATTTCTCCGCCCGCAACATCGTCGACACCACCGCGCCCTACGAGCTGGTGTCCAAGATGCGCGCCTCCTTCTGGGTTATCGGCCCGCTGCTTGCCCGCATGGGTGAGGCCAAGGTGTCGCTGCCGGGCGGCTGCGCCATCGGCACGCGCCCGGTCGACCTCTTCCTCGAAGGCCTGCAGGCGCTGGACGCCGAGCTCGACGTCGACAACGGCTATGTCGTCGCCAAAACCAAGAACGGTCGTCTCCACGGCAACCGCTACGTGTTCCCGAAAGTGTCGGTCGGCGCCACCCATGTGCTGATGATGGCGGCCTCACTCGCCAAGGGCGAGACGGTACTCGAAAACGCCGCCCGCGAGCCGGAAATCGTCAATCTCGCCGAATGCCTGATCGCCATGGGCGCCAAGATCCACGGCGCCGGCACCTCCACCATCACCATCGAGGGCGTCGAGGCGCTGTCGGGGGCGCGCGTGCGCGTCATTCCCGATCGCATCGAGACCGGAACCTATGCCATGGCGGTGGCGATGACCGGCGGCGACGTGGTGCTGGAAGGCGCGCGCCCCGACCTGTTGCAGAGCGCGCTCGACGTCATTGCCGAGACCGGCGCCGAGATCACGCCGACCAATGCCGGCATCCGCGTCAAGCGCAACGGCGCCGGCATCGCACCGGTGGATGTGACGACCGCGCCCTTCCCCGCCTTCCCGACCGACCTGCAGGCGCAGTTCATGGGCCTGATGACGATGGCGAAGGGCAAGTCGCGCATCACCGAGACGATCTTCGAGAACCGCTTCATGCATGTGCAGGAGCTTGCCCGCCTCGGCGCCCACATTACGCTGTCCGGCCAGACGGCGATCGTCGACGGCGTCGCCAAGCTGAAGGGCGCGCCGGTCATGGCGACCGACCTGCGCGCCTCGGTGTCGCTGGTCATCGCAGGCCTTGCCGCCGAAGGCGAAACCACCGTCAACCGGGTCTACCACCTCGACCGCGGTTTCGAGCGCCTGGAGGAGAAGCTTTCCGGCTGCGGCGCGGTGATCGAGCGGATTTCGGGCTGACAAAGCGCCTCGGTTGCGCAGAGCGGAAAGACCGCATAACAGAAGATTGACTAATCAACCTTCAGGTGCGCATTCCGCATGGCCCTCAAGCTCATCGCGCTCGACGACCAGGATCTGAGCATCATCTCGGCCCACGTCCAGGACGCCGTGATGAAGGTCTCCGACCTCGAATACCTGCCGGCGGCCAAACGTTTCGTGCTGACCATGAACCGCTTCGTCTGGGAGGCGAGGTCCGGCTTCTTCCGCCAGCACAATGAACGGCGCCAGTGCGTGCTGCATTTCGACCGCGTGCTGGGCGCCAAGACCAGCGGCATCGCCCGCGACAAGCCGGCGGAGATACTGTCGCTCTTGGCGGTCAGCTTCGTCGCATTCAGCAAGCCGGCCGGCATCATCGAGCTGGTTTTTTCCGGAGGCGGCACGATCATGCTCGACGTTGAGTGCATCGAGGCGCGGCTCGCCGATGTCGGCGGCTCCTGGGAAGCCACCTCGCGCCCGGTTCACAGGACCTGAGCACCGACGATGGCCATCACGCTTAGCCAAACCGACGCCGATTTCGAGCTCCGTTTTTCGGCATTCCTCACCACCAAGCGCGAAGTGTCGGCCGACGTCGAAGCGGTGGTGCGCGACATCGTCGCGCGCGTGCGCGCCGCAGGCGACAAGGCGCTCATCGACTACACGCTGAAATTCGACAAGGCCGATCTCAACAGGCTCGGCATCGCCGTCTCCAGGGCCGACATCGAAGAGGCATACGCCGCGGCCGACCCAGCCACAGTCGAGGCGCTCGAATTCGCACGCGACCGCATCCGCTCCCATCACGAGCGGCAGAAGCCGAAGGACGACCGCTACACGGACGCCGCCGGCGTCGAGCTCGGCTCGCGCTGGACCGCGATCGATGCCGTGGGGCTCTATGTGCCCGGCGGCACAGCGAGCTATCCGAGCTCGGTGCTGATGAACGCGGTGCCGGCCAAGGTCGCCGGAGTCGAGCGCATCGTGATCGTGGTGCCGGCCTCGGGCGGTGTCATCAATCCGTTGGTTCTGGTTGCGGCCGACCTTGCCGGCGTCTCCGAGATCTACCGCGTCGGCGGCGCGCAAGCCGTCGCCGCGCTCGCCTACGGCACCGAGACGATCCGGCCGGTCGCCAAGATCGTCGGGCCGGGCAATGCCTATGTCGCGGCAGCCAAGCGCCAAGTGTTCGGCAGCGTCGGCATCGACATGATCGCCGGGCCGTCGGAAGTGCTGGTCGTCGCAGACGCGGACAACGATCCGGACTGGATCGCCGCCGATCTGCTGGCGCAAGCCGAGCATGACGCGTCGGCGCAGTCGATCCTCATCACCGACAATGCCGAATTCGGCACGGCGGTGGAGCAGGCGGTCGAGCGCCAGTTGAAGAGCCTGCCGCGCGCCGCGACGGCCGCGGCGAGCTGGCGCGATTTCGGCGCCGTGATCCTGGTGCCGACGATCGAGGCTTCGCTGCCGCTGGTCGACCGCATCGCGGCCGAACATGTCGAGCTCGCCTTCGACGACGCCGAAAACTTCCTCGCCGGGATGCGCAATGCCGGCGCCGTCTTCCTCGGCCGCCACACGCCGGAAGTCATCGGCGATTATGTCGGCGGCTCCAACCACGTGCTGCCGACCGCGCGCTCGGCGCGCTTCTCGTCTGGTTTGTCCGTGCTCGATTTCGTCAAGCGCACGTCGATCCTGAAGCTCGGCCCGGAGCAGCTCAAGGCGCTGGCGCCGGCGGCCATCGCGCTCGCCAAGGCGGAAGGGCTCGACGCCCACGCACGATCGGTGGCGATCAGGCTGAACATGTAGCGATGTCCGGCCACCACCAAAACCGCGACAGGCTGATCGACGTCGAGCTCGACGAATCGATCGGGCGTTCGACGCCCGATGTCGAGCATGAGCGGGCAGTGGCGATCTTCGACCTGATCGAGGAAAACAGTTTCCGGCCGGTCAACGACGATGGCGCCGGCCCATACAGGCTGAAGCTGTCGCTGGCCGAGTCGCGCCTGGTGTTCGCCGTCAGCCGCCAGAATGGCGCCGATGTGGTTACCCATATCCTGTCGCTGACGCCGCTTAGGCGTATTGTCAAGGATTACTATCTGATCTGCGAAAGCTATTATGAGGCGATCCGCTCCTCCACGCCCAGCCATATCGAAGCAATCGACATGGGCCGCCGCGGCCTGCACAATGAGGGCTCGCAAACACTGATGGACCGGCTCGCCGGCAAGATCGAGATCGACTTCGACACGGCGCGCCGGTTGTTCACGCTCGTCTGCGTGCTGCACTGGCGGGGGTAGTCCTGGCCGCGCTGCCGCATTCGATTCTTTTTGTGTGCGGCATGAATGCCGTGCGCTCGCCGATGGCCGAGCAACTGGCGCGGCGAATGCTGCCCGCCACCACTTTCGTCGCCTCGGCCGGCGTGCGCAGCGGCGAGCGCGACCCTTTCGTCGACGCCGTGCTTGCCGAAGAGGGTCTCACGCTCGGCGAGCGGCAGCCGAGGACGCTTGACGAGCTGGAAGACGATTATTTCGACCTGATCGTGACGCTGGCGCCGGAAGCGCACCACGCCGCGCTCGAGCTTACCCGCTCGCTCGCCGTCGAGGTCGAGTACTGGCCGATGCCGGACCCGACCGACACCGGCGGCACGCGCGAGCATATCATGGCCGCCTATCGCGATGTGCGAGAGCGGCTGAAGACGCGCATAAGCCGGCGTTTCTTGCTTCCGGAAGCAAAAAACGCGACGGATTAAGCATGTTCACAAGCGGGCGATTATCATATAGGTTCCGCCGCAAATTCCGGCTGGAGTCGGACGAGTTCAGGTCTGTTCGACCTGAAATCGTCCGGCTCCAGATCAAGAGTAGAGCATGATGTCGTCCGAAAACCGCTTCACACTTTTCGGCATCATGCTCTAAGCCCCGGAACCGCCATCCAAGCAAAGGTATCGAATGCCGAAGGAAGAAGTCCTCGAATTTCCGGGCGTGGTCACGGAACTGCTGCCCAATGCGATGTTCCGGGTGAAGCTCGAAAACGAGCACGAAATCATCGCCCACACGGCCGGCCGCATGCGCAAGAACCGCATCCGCGTGCTGACCGGCGACAAGGTCCTGGTCGAAATGACGCCTTACGACCTGACCAAGGGCCGCATCACCTACCGCTTCAAGTAACAATTCGGCGCGAACCGCGATGAGCATTCTGCAGAAGCTCGTGCTTGCCTCGGGTTCGCCGCGTCGCATCGAGCTGTTGCAGCAGGCCGGCATCGAACCGGACCGCGTGCTGCCCGCCGATGTCGACGAGACGCCGCTGCGCGCCGAGCATCCGCGCTCGCTGGCGAAGCGCCTTTCCAAGGACAAGGCCGAGAAGGCGTTCGCCTCGCTGAAAAGCGAGGAAGACTATGCGCCGGCCTTCATCCTGGCCGCCGACACGGTGGTGGCGGTGGGACGGCGCATCCTGCCCAAGGCCGAGACGATCGACGACGCGGTGAACTGCCTCGGCCTGCTTTCCGGCCGCTCGCACCGGGTCTATTCCGGCATCTGCCTGATCACGCCGGGCGGCAAGCTCAGGCAGCGGCTGGTGGAGACCAGGGTGCGCTTCAAGCGACTGCCGCGCGAGGAGATCGACGCCTATGTCGCGTCGGGCGAATGGCGCGGCAAGGCCGGCGGCTATGCCGTGCAGGGCCTCGCCGGCTCCTTCGTCGTCAAGCTGGTCGGCTCCTACACCAATGTGGTCGGCCTGCCGCTCTACGAAAGTATCGCACTGCTGTCCGGCGAGGGCTTCAAGCCGCACAAGAACTGGCACGTCGCGCGGCCATGAGCCCGGACGAAAAGGTCACGCCGCTGAGGCCGAAGCGCCCCTGCCCCGAATGCGGCAAGCCTTCGGTGCGGGAGCACTATCCGTTCTGCTCGACACGCTGCAAGGACATCGACCTCAATCGCTGGCTGAAAGGCGCCTACGTCATTCCCGGCCGCGACGACGCAGAGGAAGAAGACGGAGGCCCCAAGCAAGGCCCTTCGTCCACAGACGAGCAGTGAAGGCCCGTAGCAATACGCCGTTTCCCGGCGATTTTTCTTTATCAACACCTAAGCGCTGGACAGGGCGAATTCCCGTGCTATAACCCACGCGCTTTCGAGGGGGGCGCCACCCGGCGCTTCCGTGAAACCCGGCGGACGATCCCGTTAGCCGGCGCAGGCCCAGATAGCTCAGTTGGTAGAGCAGCGGACTGAAAATCCGCGTGTCGGTGGTTCGAATCCGCCTCTGGGCACCATCCCCCCTTCTCCCGACAGTCTCTTCCGCCGAAGCATCTACGCTTTTGTCTCGGCAAATATCTGAAATTCTTGGTGATTTTCGCTCGCAAGGCGCGGTTGGTCGTGTTTTGTGGAATTTCGGCGTAGTTGGTCCAACGAGGCGGAGGGCTGGTATTTTCGATGGTATTGGAGATCCTGATGGTATCGATGCAGCCAAATGGAGCTCCCGAAAATGGTGCTGTCCGACGTGAAATGCCGAAATGCCCGACCCGCTTCCAAGCTCGTGAAATTTTCTGACGGCGGCGGGCTCCAGCTTTGGGTGCAGCCTACCGGATCTCGGCTATGGCGCCTCGCCTATCGTTTTGGGGGCAAGCAGAAGCTTCTGGCATTGGGCAGCTATCCCCTCATCTCCCTCGCTGAGGCACGCGAGGCGCGCGATACCGCCAAACGTCTTCTCCTACGTGGCATCGACCCCGCACAGGAGCGTAAGTCGCAAAAGGCTTCGGCAGAGGACACCTTTCGCTCAATCGCGGAGGATTATGTCGACAAGCTGAAGAAGGAGGGACGTGCCGACCGGACCATCACCAAGGTCAAATGGTTGCTCGACTTTGCCTATCCAACATTTGGGGACAAAAGCATTAGGGAGATCGATCCGGCCACAATTCTGGCCGCTCTCCGCAGCGTGGAGGTTCGCGGTCGATACGAGTCGGCTAGGCGACTGCGCTCCACTATCGGCAGCGTGTTTCGATATGCAATCGCAACCGCACGCGCCGATGTAGATCCGACGATCGCCCTGAGGGGGGCACTCGTCGGTCCGACGGTCACGCCGCGTGCGGCAGTTACCGATCCTAAGGCCTTGGGAGGCTTGCTGAGGGCGATCAATGCGTTTGATGGACAGCCAACAACCCGAGCCGCCCTGAAGATGATGGCCCTATTGTTTCCCCGCCCCGGCGAGCTGCGCGCGGCCGGATGGGATGAGTTCGATTTTGAAAGGTCGGTGTGGAGCATCCCTGAAGGACGCATGAAGATGCGAAGGCCGCACCGTGTACCTCTTTCCAGGCAGGCGGTCAGCGTCCTGACCTCACTTAGAGAAATCTCTGGTGGTGGATCGCTGTTGTTTCCTAGTGTTCGATCGGGTTCGCGCCCGATTTCCGACAACACGCTTAACGCCGCCCTTCGCCGTATGGGCTATAGCAAAGAGGAAGCTACAGCGCACGGTTTTCGAGCAACGGCATCAACTCTGCTAAACGAATGCGGAAATTGGCATTCGGATGCCATAGAGCGGCAACTGGCCCACATCGAAAACAACGACGTTCGTCGTGCCTACGCCCGGGCTGAGCATTGGGAAGAGCGTGTCAAGATGATGCAGTGGTGGGCAGATTATTTGGATGAACTCGAGAGCAAAAGCGGGATAGTGAACTCGATCGGGCGACGCGGCAAGCCTGCCGTTCATACACCAGACCCACTTTGAACCCAACAGCAAACGCCGAAACGAATCTCCAACCGCACGACCAGATCGGCGTAGGTCATCCCGCCACCGTCGTCGGGCAGAAAAGGACGCCCCAGCAGAACTCCCGTGATCCACGAGGCGCGCGAGCGACAGTCCCATCGTCTCACCTACGAAAGTATGAGTCTGTCTCGCCTTTGGAATGATGCGAGTCGACGAGTGCGCTTTCCGCACGCGCTTGCTTGTCCGGCGACGGCATGAACAGCAAAGTCAGACGATATCTGCTCTCGCAATGCGCGACTTGCCATCGAAAGCGCCGTGCCGTTCTTCATCGACTAGCATGAGGCCGATAGTCCAGCGCTTCGATGCGCTCGGCGTCAAAGAAAAATGCCCAGCCAGAGCCAAGCTTCTCAGCTCATAGTTTGCCGCGCGCACCTGACTACAAGTTCGGCTTCAGTCGCGCTTGAGATCGGAGCCGCGGAGCCGAAAGGTGCGCTGAAAGCTGCCGTCCTTTGAGGACGATGCTGTGCGCGTCGAGTGCGGCTCAAGGCAGATGATCGGCAAGCCGGTCGGCTTTGCCGTGATATTCTGAACGATTCAGCATGCGAGCCAATCATTCGGGCGAAGGTGGCGGACAAACACGTTTGCGAAGGCTCGCGGCGAGCTGCGAAGACCGCGAGCTGTGGTCGGCGATCCAGAGCACCAGCCCGGCAACCCACTGCTGTAGGCCAACGCCTATGGCGGCGGCTAGATGGTTGGTGGTCATCATCCGCTGCAGTGTCGCGGCAAATGAGCGTTGTGGGTCCGGCAAGAAAGGTGACGCACGGGCGATCGTCTTTCTTGTTCGGCGTAGAACACGGGCAGGGTGGCGCCGATCAGGAGGGAATGACTCGTCTTTTCGCCGCGTTCCAGCGCCCCCCGAGGTCGACGAGAATGTCGGCGATGTTCTGGACGTCGCGGAGCTCGTTCGGACCTTTGAGGACTTTCACTCGGATCGGCCGGGTTGAACAGCAGGCAGTACGAGAACTTCGACTGCCAGCCGGCCGTCAACTGCCACTCCTCCCCTTTGATGTCGTGAATGCGGCTGAGCCGGTCCAGGAAAGAAGCGTTGGAACAACCAGTCTGACGCCCTTGCCCGAACGTGCCGGCGCAAAAGCCATGACGTTCTCTGGCCCGGTATGGCACAGATACCGATCTTTCAGTTTACCCAGGAAAACGCCGGCCGGCCGGAGCAACCCTGCCTGGTCGATCTCCTGGTTAATGGCCCATCGCGAAGAGCCGTAGGTTGTGACCAACCCACGCTGTCGCGCGCCGGCCACCCGCCTTTCACTTTTTTTAGCATTCGGCGCGAACCCACACCCTGCACCAAACCTGCGAAAGAACCCTTGATTGTTGCCGCCTAAAGCTTATTGTCCTCGACTCGAGCGTTCTCTGCTTCTCGTGGAAGACGCTAAATCCGCGCGTGCGTTATTGCCGGCCAGCAAAGGCTGCGGGTCGGCGGTGAAGCTGTCGAGGGGCGGCGGCCGTTCCCCTTCACTCAATGGTGCCGCCGGCGCCTGGATGGTTTCCACGCCGCCGCCCCCGCACTCGTGGCCGTTGTGATGATCATCGTGCATGCGCTGCGCTGTTGGGGACATGCTGATGGCGGTGCCGGAAGCACCGGAAACATGTGATATTTCGGCAGCGGGCAGAGCGGCTTCTCTCTCCCTGCTGCACAGGAAAGCGTAGAGCTCCTTCACGCAAGTGCCGACGTTCTTCTTGTCTTTTTTAAAGGGCGGGACCACCCTGATATCGGCCTGTTGGTAGTCTGGCCCGCGCGCTTCTAACATGTTTTCGAGCTGCTGCTCGATGTCGGCGCCTTGCAGCAGCGGCCGGCCGGTGTCGCCCGTGAGGCGCTGTTGCAGGGCGATGCGCCTGCCGACCTCTTGAAGGTCGGTGTCGAGCCAGATCGACACGGCCTTCTCGAGGATCAGGTCTCGATTGGACTTCTTGACAAAGCAGCCGCCGCCGGTTGCGATGACGATGGGCCCTTTCTTCAGCTGTTCGGCGAGCTCTCTAGCCTCCAGCTCCCTGAAGTGCGGCTGGCCATGGCGCTCGAATATATCCTTAATATTGCCGTGCTGGGCGACGATAAGCTTATCGATGTCGACAAACTCCACCCCCAGCTCCTTGGCAAGCCGGGGACCGATGGTCGACTTGCCGCTCGCCGGCATGCCGACGAGCACCACCGGCCGCGTGCCAAGGGCCGCGACGATCTCGCCGGCTTGCGGCGAGTGAGCGACCGCAATCTGTTGTCTTGCGATGGTGGCCGACCTGGAGGTTCCTGCCGCCCTCGACCTGCTTTCTCCTGACGAGCCCCAGTGTAATATCTCCCAGGCACCATGGGGAACGGGAACCAGCTCGCATTCGCTCTGCGCGCGCTGCGCGAGCTCGGCCCGGTAACTGGCCGGCGTATGGAACTCGACCTCGAAGCGATAGTTCTGCGCAGTTCTGAATGCCGTGTGAACGCCGCGTAACCGCGGCGTGTCCATCCTGATGAACCAGTTGGTGGTCTCGACCTCGCTGCAGTCCCGCTCCTCGAAGGCCAGTGACGCCTTCCTGAAGGCGCGCGTAAAAGCCTCGTCCGGGATTTCGAAGACATGGCGCACGGCATTGGTGACCAATTTGGCCTCCGGCGCCGCGCTCACGTTATGGCCGGTCAACTCGTCGGCTATCCAGACCTGCCCGCGCGACCGTTGGTCAAGATGCGGCACCTTCACCTCGATGCCGTCCTGCCGCAAAAGCTCGGCAACCGCATGCACAGTTTCGATAATCGCGCTTTCTTGCGCTTCGGCGGGGGCGGCTTCGAGCCTGGCGCGCTCCAGGGCCTGTTCGCTGCTCAGCGTTATCCTGCTGGCGGGGTTGTCGGCCGAGATTGCTAAGGCGCTGGGCAGGATACGCTTTTCGACGGCGAGTCTGATCGAGGCCTCCATGACCGAGGCCGCCAGCGTGGGGTTGTCCTTCAGATCCGCCAGGCTGCCATCGACGTCGAACCGGCCCTGGTGGAGCTTTGCCGCCTGCGCCTTGACATAGGGGGCCGCCTTGAAGCCCGGCCTCCGCTCCAAGAGCCGCTGCAATTCGGTGGTTTTTTGCATGAACACCCGCGCACCGGTATCGGACTTGTAGGCGTCCGTGCCGACCTTGATGCCGACGCTCAACAGATTGATCGCACTTTCATGCAGATCGTCCGGGTTGTAGCCGTCGGGCCGCGGATCGATGCGCGGCTGGTAGTGGTTGAGCAGGAAATCGATGCGCTTCCTGGCGTCAGCGGTAGCCGGATAGGATTCGCTGAGTTTCGGGAAGAGCGCGGCGGCGTCGGCGCTGACGGCAAGCTTCGCGCCGGCTGAGGCCACGGATCGCGCTAACTGCTGCTTGACGTCCGACTGCTGATGAGCCGGCTCGCCGAGCTGCAGGTTCCAGTCCTGGAGCTCGGCCACTAGCAAGGCGGCCAGTTCGCAGGCCACCGGGTGCTTGGCGGCCTTGCTGTCTTCCCCCGCCCTGGTGATGAGCTCATGGAGGGTCTGGCCATCCGGCCGATCTTTCTGCAACAGTGCGCGGATGTCGGCCTTGAGCTCAGGATGAATGCCCTCGTAGGTGCCGAAGATGGCGCGCTCGGCAAACCAGCGTTGCGCCTCCTGCGGCTGCGCCAGCACGTTGCGCTGCAGGCAGCTGTAGGTCTCCAGCACCAGCCCGGTGGCCGACAGGATCTGCTTGGCCCGGCTGAACTGGTAGTCGCCTTTCTCAATGGCCGGCGTGTGCGACTTCGGCGGCTTCATCGAGGCGACGCCGCGCGCCTGCAGCTGCGCGTCGAACTGGCGCACATGCTCGTAAAGGCGAGGCCGGTTGCCGATGATGACGACGGCGTCGCCGTCAAAATCGCCGTCGAGCATTTTTTGTTCGACGCTCGGAACCGCAACCAAAGAGCCGGGCGCAAACACCTCCGTCGCCTGCAGGATGCCGACGCACTCGAGCGCGGTGTCGGCCTTAACGCGGTTCTTTTCCTCCAGCCAGCGCGAATGGCACTTTACGTCCTCCGCAGACATCACCACCCCGCGGTCGGCGAAGTCCGCCGGCCACATTTCGTCGGGCACAACGATCAAGATGCCTTTGGCAAAGAAGGTCGGATCGTCGGCGGCTAGCCCGGCCCCCGACCTGTGCGCGACGTTGAAGCTGTATTGGAAGGCCACGCACCGATCCAGGAACGCCGCGGTCCGATCGCCATCGCGCGCCGACCTGACCCGGTCGGCGGCGAACGGGCGCAGGTTGGGCTTGTCATAGGGGGAGCGTCCGACAAGCACGCCAGCGTCACGGGTCAAGGTCTTGCTCTTGCCCGTCGGGACATGCAGGCATTCGTCGCTGGACGGCACGGCGATAGCGCCCGACCCCTCGATGTGCCCGCCCGTGACCGTCCGGAACACCTCCTCGAGGGTGAGGCTTGGATGGTTTTCGAGCCAAGCCAGAGCCTTCTCGCGGGTCTCCTGTGCCACCTCGACGCTGCGCGGATAATGTTGCAGCGCCGAGGGCGGTACCGCCGATTGACGACTGTCGGCATAGGCAGGCATCCGCTCGGGAGCGTCGTGGCGAGCCCGGGCAATGGCCGGCATGCGCTCGGCCAGTGAGGCCCTGATGAAGCCGCAGCCGTCATGCGGCCGCAAGGCGACCTCGCCGTCTCGCCCCTCGAACCGGAAGGGGTGCTCTGCGCCTGCGGGGCGGTCGGGCAGAAGGGACAGCTTGAAGCACCCTTCCAGCGCATAATCATGCGGGCCAACGTCGGGGATGCCCGGCGGCGCGGCAAATCCGCGGCGCTGAGTATAGTAATAGGCTTCCTTGAACGGTGCCCAGGCCCGCGACAACTGCTCAAAGGCCGTGCCCGGAGCCGTCTCGGCATAGGGGATCGCCAAAAGCTTGCCGCTTGGGGCCTCTTCGGGCGCGAAGGGCAGGTGAGAGGCAAGCTGGTTGAGGCTCTTTTGCGGCGGCTTTAGTTTGCTGCCGCCGAACAGGTCCATGCGGTAGGGCACGCCCTCTACGGGGAGCGTGCGTGTCAACATGGCGCCAGTCGGAGTTCCCTTTAGTTGCACGGCCACCACCGGCACCGCGCCCGAGGTCAAGCGGTGGAAAATGGAATAGCGCAACTCGGCTTCGCTGGCCAGCGGCCGGCCTTGCATGTCGACCACCGGCAGCCGCATCAGTCCGGCATCGCCTTGCGGCGGTCTCGGCTCGTGGTCCATGCCCTGAAGGACCCGATGGACATCGAAGCTGGCGGCTGCATGCTGAGCCTGGACCATCGATGCGTTCTGCGCCATGAAGGTGTCGAGCGCATCGAGGGGCTCCTTCGCCTCGATCTCGGCGATCACGTTCCAGCTCATGTAAGAAAGGTCGGCGTAGATGAGGGCGCGGGCACTGTCCAGGATCTGCCTGGTTTTGCCGTGCAGCTCTTCCTGCCTGGCCTGCAAGGCGAGTTCGTCGCCGTCGACATAGGGCCGCCGGTAGAGCGTCTCCAGCACTGCCCGGGTCTTGAGCACCTGATAGATCGAAAGCGCCGGGCAGCGGCTTGCATTGGGGCCGCTGGTGCGCTCGGCCTGGCCTGCCTTGAGATGGGCATCGATCTTGTGTTCCACCACCGGCTGGATGGCGTTGAGCAGGTTCAGCGCCGGTCTGCGGTGCCAGCGCAACACCGGCTTCGGGCTGCGAGCTAGGGGCAGCAGGGAGGCGCAAAGGTTGCCCATCGTCTCGAGGTTGTTGTCGAGCTTAAACCCGGGATTGGCGCTTAACACCTCGAGCCTGTCCAACCCCGGCTGTGCCAGCGCGCCGAAATCGTCCAACAACTGCGCCTTGCCCAACGCCTTGAATATACTCGCAATGGCATGGACATCGGCCTGCTGCAGCCGATCCTCGGCATATTGGAGGTAGTGCGCCAACTGATGCAGCCGGTCCTTCAGCAAGGCGGGTTCGGCGATCTCGCCGGCGGTCTCTCCCTCCTCGATACCCCGCGACAGCCCGTTGGCGATCCTGACTAGCGCAGGCGTGCTGAAAGTACTGAAGCGACGGCCCTTGGAGCCGAGCTCGCCGGCGATGGCAACGATCGCCTTACGTGCTTTTTCTTCTTCCGGCCACTTGCTGAAACCGTTCACCAGATTGGCGAATTCTTGATTCGAGAATCCGTCGAGATTGCCGTCGCGGGCAACCACCACGCCGCCGATGGCAACCGTCGCTTCACGCGTCTTCTGCTGGTCCGGCCATCTGCTGAAGCCGTTCACCAAATCGGCCAACTCTGGATCCGAAAATCCGTCGAGATTGCCGTCGCGGGCAACCACCGCGCTGGCGATGGCAAGCGTCGCTTCGCGCGTCTTCTGCTGGTCCGGCCATTTGCTGAAGCCTTTAACAAAATCGGCCAACTCTGAATCCGAATATCCGTCGAGATTGCCGTCGCGGGCAACCACGGCGCCGGCGATAGCAAGCGTCGCTTCGCGCGTCTGGTCCGACATTGCGTCGGAGATCTGGCGCGGGCCTCCTTCGGTATCAGGGCGCCCTGCTTGTCCGACCAACTCTCGGTTGCTGCCCATATTCCCTCTCCGATTCAGCAAAATGCATCGCCTAAGCCTGTCAACAACAGGGCATCACTTAGTTTGGTGCGGTCACGCGAGCCTGTAACGGCGTGCTTGAAAGCCGCAGCATTCACGCAACGCCTCGACAACGCCGGAAGCTTCGTCGCCACGCGATCGCTCCGCCATCAGGCTGAAGCTCAAATGCCTGAGCCCTGTACAAAACGCCGATCCGGGACGAATCTACGGTTTTTCAATGCGGTACAGATTGAGCGATATGATCAGGCAGCGTTCGAAATCCAGTTCAGAAGAGCTGCCTTCGGTTTGGCGCCGACCGAGAAATCGGCCACTTCGCCGCCCTTGAAGATCGCGAGCGTCGGAATGGAGCGCACGCCCAATTGAGCGGCGAGTTCCGGGTATTCATCAATGTTGAGCTTGGCGACCTTGATCTTGCTTTCCATCTCGACGGAGATTTCCTCGAGGCTCGGAGCAATCATCTTGCAGGAATCGCACCATTCGGCCCAGAAATCGACGACGACGGGTGCTGCGGATTCCAGGACTTCCGACTGGAAGTTATTGATATCGACTTTCACGGTAGCCATGACTGCTCCTTTGACCGAAGAAGATGTTTGAACCACATGTGACGGTGCGGTTCAGAATTTTCAATTATCAACCCGACGCTCTTGGGGACTTACGGAGCGCAGGGCCTCGCCTTCTTCCGGCTTCAGCACCAAGCCTTTGCGAACGTATGATCTTCGACCTCGCGCCCCCGCCGTTGCTTTACTGCCTTCTCGTCGGCCGGTTCAGTTTGTTGCGCTTCCTCTAACGGAGTTTGATGTTCGGGCTTTATGTTGGACTCGACACTGATCCTCCTGATCGGCATGATCGAGATATTTCTCGCCGTCAGGAGAGCAATGGGGTGAGGTGAGAAAGTATCCGCCTGATTAGCGGCAAAGTACCCGCGGTTGCTTGTGCTCTCGATCTCTTCTCCCTTCTGCTCCCACTGCAATGGCGTAGCGGATGCGGCGACTTGCTGAGTAATCGGCGTTGGCTCGGGCATTCATCCGGTCTGGCTTCGAAGATTCGCCTTAGTAGGCGGTCTGAATAGTATTTCACCTTGGACATTCCCAGCGGTGGCAGTCCCTTGATGAGGACGATCTCGCTGTTCTCATCGATCCGGCGGACCTGCTCAGGCCGCATCAGGTTGGCTCCCTGATCCGATAGCTGGATTGGTCTCGAACATTCGGCTTAGCTTGAATGAGGTCGATTTGGGGCACCAAAAGTCTAGTCGCCGATTTCCTTGGAAGATAGATCGGCGTCTCCTCATCGGCGGTGGCCATGAAGACCTCGATCCCGGTGTTGCAGAGGAAAGTCTCTCTCCCCGACTGCTCGTACAGGCCGGTTAGAGCCGCGAGGCTATGTACCACAAACATGAACCGGCCCTGGTAGGTAGCGATTGTGGCGACGGCCGTCTACACTGACTCCCGCCTGCCGAGATGCTTAAACTCGTCGAGTACAAACAAGCCCTCAAAGAGTTCACCGTCGGTTGGCATAGAATTGGGAGATCCGGCGCCTTATTCCTTTCTTGGTTGGCCCTCTGCCAGAGTTTGAGCAAGGGACGTGAATGAAACTTTCAAATACAACGACACTATGTTGATATAGTGTGGGATCCACTGACCGCCATCGAAAGGTGATCGTTCGAAGGAAGTCTGGCGGCGTCGGAGCGTCGATTTGCGTTGAGTCGAAACGTTGACAATCGCCCAGCGAAGCATCGACTTCGTCGGCAGAAATCCCCCTGATTCTCGACATCGGACATATCATCATCGGCCATGTAAGCGCTCCTTCAATGGATACCCAGCTGCAATTTGTTTTCGTTTGTGTTTCATCTCGAGGACTTAACAGCTCTTAGGGCTATAAGCCGACGTTCACGAGATTCCAGAAACAGAATCGGATCGTCCATCGGTTCATAGTCGTCTGCATTAATGTCCAAAGCGCACTCAGTTCACATGATAGCCGAACGCTGTCTCCACTTTGACTGGGCCCCAAGTGAGATGATGTAAGTTTTCCGAGCCGTGAATGGACCTCCGTTCAATATCGAATGCGCCGATTGGTGTGTGTCCTTTAATGAAGATCCAAAATTCTGAAGCGTCAACTCGAAACGGGTTACACTCGTAATGTGGATAGATCGGACATGCTGGACCTGGCTCTATGCCTGCGCATGCTTATCGGGCTTGTGCCGAAGCAGAACTCTAGCGGGCGAAGGAGAAGCTCGGCAGCATTTCCAAGGCCGGCAATTGCTATTTGCGACAGCTACTCGTGATCGGCGCAATGGGGGGTCATCCGCTACGCCGAACGGAACGGGACCAGGTGGCCCATGGCTCGTGCAGTTGATGGCGCGGCGAACAGCCAAGGTTGCAGCGGTCGTGTTGGCCAACAAGACCGCCCGGATGGTCTGGGCATCGATGACAAGCGGCGAGCGCTACTGGGAGCCGGTCATCAGATAGAACGAGACAAGGCGAGCGATCGCCGAACCAATTTGCCGGCGCAGAGGGTCAGACGGTACGATGACCAACAGCCGCGGAATCTGTTCAGAAACCAATTCGCCGCAGAACAACCATCTCGCCGAGCCGCGTATGACGACGGTCGCATCAAACCTCCTTTATTCGACCTTGCGGGAGCGGATTGTCGAGCATGTCTTCGTTGGGGACGCTCTCCGCGAGCTATGGCGGCTTGGCGTTTATGACCTCGAAGTCCTCCGATCGGAATTCGATGCCCACGGCTACGACCTAGTGATGGCCCGAGGGAAGATCGTTCGCCACATTCAGTTCAAGACCGGAACGCAGAAGAAACCCGGCACCGTATCCTTGTCCCGGTCTTTGGCAGAAAAGCCCAGCGGATGCGCCATTTGGATCCGGCTCAATCCTGACTTGGGCTTGGGCCCGTCCTTCTGGTTTGGTGCTGCACCGGGGCAGCGGCTCGCCGCGCTTGACGGTTATCCCAACTCGCGGCGCGTGACGCCCAACAAGACCGGTGTTCGACCGATCCGCAAGAACCATCATGAAGTGCCGGGCGCAGCGTTCGTACCGCGAAGCACCCTGAGGGAAATTCTGGCAGATCTGTTCGGCCATCTCCCGCCGACGTTGGTAGTTGAGGACTCCGAATGAGTTCGGCTCCTCAGGCGACGGCTTGGGCGCCGTGCCGCCCTTGTTGATCACTTGGGACAATTTTTTCCGGATTTATGACCCAAGGCGACCTAATCTCCATGGGAGGCATCAGTGCGGACGGCATTACGATCGAAAACCATGATGGCTTCAGGTGGACCGGCCATGAGTTCGTGGACGACGTGCGCTACGCGAAGGCATGGCACGCAGCAAAGGACGCGACAAGAAGGTGGAGAGCGGAAGTTTTGGATTTATATGGGAAGTAGCCAAGTAGATCTGCAAATACGAGCTTGGCAAGCGATTGGGGATTCCTCTGTCAGAGCCGGGGTCCAGCAGCACATTACCCTTCGGCGGAAAAGGCAATCATGAGCGACGTGCCACGCCACGATAGGCTAGCCGCGACGGTTCGCATTTCGTTGACGACCGCCCGTCGTCCGACGAGGAGGACCGCCAGAGCCGACCAGTGCACATGACCTGCGCCAAGGCGCGCGCAGCATTCGGATCCGTCTTGTTAGGGGTCGTCTCCAAAGCCTGGCCAGTCGGGTATCTATGCAAATCGCCGGCAATCCTTCAGCGCAAATACCTGCGTCCCAAGTCAATTGTTGCAATGGAGCCAATCGATGTGTCCTGAATCCATCATTGGTTCACAATCCTTGTGCTTTGAAGGCAGCTTTTCGCTCTCATCGCTTTGGCGCACAGTGCGAAACGATTAAAAATCAACCACCTATCTGGGGGTGTCATAAGTCGGCACGTCGCTTGCATGACGAGGTCAAATGCCAAATTGAGCGAGGCCAGAATGTCGCGTCAAATGAAGTTTGTAGCGTATCTCATGGCGGGGCCAACTTGTCATCATCATGGGATGTGGCGCCACCCGCAAACAGAGAACAGGTTTCTCGACCCGGCGTTCTGGGAGACGCTGGCGCGAACGCTCGAGGCGGGGAGATTTGACGCGCTCTTCTTCGCCGATGCTCTGAGTTTTTATAATGAAACTATTATGGCACGGGGCGGGCAGATGTCGCTGCTTGATCCTGTCCCGCTCGCCGCAATGATGGCGCGGGCGACGTCGCGCATTGGACTCGGTGTGACGATATCGACGAGTTTCCAACAGCCCTATGCGATAGCCCGCGTGCTTTCCTCGCTCGATGCGCTGACGGCCGGCCGCATCGCCTGGAACATCGTGACTTCCGCTCTCGATCAGGAGGCGCAGTTTTTTGGCGAAGAGAAGCTCCTGCCGCGCAGTGAACGCTACGACCGCGCCGAGGAGGTCCTGAAAGTCTGTCTTGACTTGTGGACGGGGTGGGCCGACGGCGCGCTCGTCTGCGACAAGAAGAGCGGCCACTTCATCGATAAGGCGAAGATGCGCCACACCGAGATCGCGGGACAACACGTCGGGGCAAGGGGCATGTTCACCGTCCCGCCCAGCCCCCAGCGACATCCGGTCATCATGCAGGCCGGTTCGTCACCTCGCGGCCGCGATTTCGCCGCCAGCCACGCCGAGCTTGTCTTTACGCTTCAGCATTCGTTGCCAGACATGCAGAAATTCTATGTCGAGATGAAAGGTCGGGTCGACAAGGCTGGGCGGAATCCTGACGATTGCGCCATCCTGGTGTCGGTGGACCCGGTCGTGGGCGAAACACAATCGATTGCCCGCGAGAAGCAGGCTTACATCAATGACTTGGTCGACCCTCGCCTCGCCATCCCCTTCATGTCGGCCCATACCGGACTCGATTTGTCGCAATACCCGATAGACAAGCCAATCAACGACATTCCGGCAGAAGCCGGTTCTCGCGGCTCCTTTGATGTCATTCTTCAAGCCACAAAGGCCAGTAATCTCACGCTCGGCGAAGCGGCCAAACACTTTGCCATAAGCGAACTTTGCCCTCAAGTTGTAGGCACACCCGAGAGCGTGGCCGACGAGCTTCAGGGATTCTTCGAAAACGAGGGCTGCGATGGCTTCATCGTGACGCCCACCGAAATGCCAGGCTCCTTCGAGGCCTTCACGCGATCGGTGGTCCCGATCCTCCAGAAGCGCGGCTTATTCCGCAAGGAGTATCCGGGGTCGACCCTGAGGGAAACGATCAAAGCGTAAGCGATGAGGCATAATTCTACCTCCAAGCAGGATCGCAAATGAGTTCGAATACCCTTTCACACCTCCGGTTGTTTCAGCCACTCTTCTCGCCTTCGCGAGGCTCTACGCCTAGTGGCCAGGGTGGCCAGTGGCGCAGTCACATTGATGTCTTAGGCTGCTTTGCCCAGCGCAGAGGGTTAGCCGTGTATTTGAGCTAGCCATTTTGTGCAGCGGCGGTGGCAATCGATAAATCGTGATCGCCTGGCTATAGGATAAGCCTAGTTTACTCGCAGGCCCCCCGTTCGAAGCCAAGTCACCAAGAGACAAATGCCGTTGACTCTTCATAGCGAAAGCGGTTGCCGAAACTCGACACTTGGCGATGGCCTAACCTCGCCTGAACGACAAGTAAGAGTTGTCGGCCAGAACGATTGCGCTGGCGCAACGGAGGCAATATGCAGAACTTACTAACGCGCATGGCCGCCAAGATAGTTCGAATCGATGATAACCAACAGTCTTCCGAACGAATTTGTATTGACTATCAGCTTGAGGCTGACCTCAATGGCAAGATAGTTCAACGTCTTCCAGAAGATGACGTCTATACTGAGCTCTACGGACTCGTCGGCCACCCAGATTCAATATTTCCAGGCGGTGATGGTTTTACAAAAAAGACCACAGGACTGGGGCGCGGCCTCCCCTGGAGCGACACGACAGACACCGACAGTAACGCCCGGATAACGGCGAAGGATATCCCGACAGTTCTCGACGGCGTTGGGGATTGCGTGAAGGTACTCTCACTTGACTGTTTCGACACGTTGCTATGGCGCAAAACAGCGACACCCAAGGACGTTTTTGCCGTGCTGGCCGCCAATCCAATCGCGCGAAGGTTAGGGGTAACTGTTCACCAACGAATTAGCGCCGCGGCGCGTGCACGCCGAGCGAACCTATTAGACAACGGATCCAGCGAAATTGATTTAGGTGACATCTATCGGTCCTTTACGTCGCTCTCCAGTGAGGACCGGGAGCTATTGGTCGAGGCAGAAATCCAGACCGAAATGAGAGTTTGCTTTGCATTCTCACCGTATGTAGAACTGATCAGGCTAGCGCGCACCCGTGGTATGAAGATAATTGTTGTGAGCGACACGTATTTGCGCGAATACGACTTAAGACGTCTTTTGGCTCGGCATTTGCCCGCGGACGTCATGCAGTCAATCAGCAAGATTTACTGCTCTGTTGATTATGGGACGCCAAAAAGCGAGTCCCTTTTTCAGGCCGTAATCAACGAGGCTGGGGTGCCTGCCTCGGAACTGCTTCACATTGGAGACAATGATGTAGCAGACGTGCAAGCACCGCGGAAATTGGGCGTACGAGCGTTGCACTTCGTGCCCTTTGACCGTGATGTCGCTGAATTGTTGCGCCTTCAGCGCGCAGCATCATCGTTAATTGTCCTCGAGCAGGCAGCGCCGTCGGCAATCATTCTCCCATGCTATAGCCCATTCCGCCCTGTTTTTTCTTTAGCACACCTCCGTCAGTGCACGCCCGAGACACTGATAGGCTACATGTCATTTGGCCCGGCGCTATACGCCTATGCTCGCTTTCTTATGGACGAAGTTGATGCCTTACAACAACAAGGCAAACGAGTAAAGGTCTTCTTCTTGCTGCGTGATGCTTACCTCCTTTCAGCCGCATGCGAAGTCTATGCGCGCAAGCCCATCGGAAAGCTCGCACGAATCCGGAAATTCCATGCTATTGCCGCTTCTTTCAAAACCCGCGCCGATATCGACTATTACATCAGCGCGATCGAGCCCGAATGCGACAGCCTTCACGCCATCGCAAAACAGCTTTTGCTTCCGCCTGAACTCACGGAATTGTTAATACAGGTCGCCCGTCAATCTCGCGATCCAAAAACCGCGTTCCATCAGCTTCTGCACGACGATGATGTACTAACCTTGGTTTTCAACAACTCGTCCGCTTTGCGCGCTCGCTTGATGCGCTATATATCCACTGAGCTGGGCGTAGAGGACGGTGATACGATTGTCTTGGCCGACGTCGGCTATAACGGCAGAACGCAAGAATATCTGTCTCGCACAGTTGGCGGCGGACTCTTGGACGTAGATATACTTGGGCGTTACGTGTACGCGTCGGATGAACCGTATAGGGCTTCCGATAGCAAGGCACTTATAGCATCAACCTGGGACAACACGACTATATTCGAGCAATGCTGTACCCTCAAGGAGGGTGCGGTCGTTGACTATGAATTGGACGGGAGGCCAATTATTGCGGACATTGTGCTTAGTGACAACCAGTATGAAAAGGTTGCCAATGTTCAAGCTGAGTGTTTGCGGTTCATTGATGATGCCAGAATGTTCTTTGGCAAGTCTGGTTTGACGCATGATTCTTCTATGTTGCGGAGTGCAGCGCACGCAGCTCTATTCCGCAATGCGTATATGCCCGTTGAAGGGGAGTTGCGATATTTCAAGGATTTCCCGCATGACAAGTTTATGGGACCAGATCGCAAAAAAACGATCTACCATCTGGAAAGTGCTTGGAAGAATGTGAGGTGCCTGCCCTCACCCTATCGGCTGGGCGCATATGAAACGCGTGGCTTGGGCCTTGACTTCACATTCAGCGGCTTAGTGCAAAGAAGGTTTCAACTTGACCTAGGCCCAGACGATATGAATGTACGGTTTTCACCTCTGATGATTTCGGTTGGGAGCAGACACGAGCCCAAACGCTTCTTGCTTCGAGCACGTCATCTGCATGACGGATTTTACTCTGTTATGCTGCCGTATGTAAGTAGCGCCAGTGTGAAAATGTTTTTTGGCGAGAACTACGAATGGTTGCAGGTCGCAGATATCCAGCTCTTTAATAAAGCAAGAAGCGTGTGCAGGAATCCATCCAATTATCTAGATTTGGAAGAAATCAACCGAGAGGGAGAGATTTACCAGTGCCTGTCACAGGCGAGTGCGGCGACAATACGTCCAAGAGATTTGGGTCAGCTTAATTCACCGCATTACTATAACGTGATATTTCGCCCGTTGGTTTCAAGGGCATCTGACTCCGCTGCGGAAGCCAGGCGCGGCGCAATAGAGGGGGAAGATTCCTGCTGGTCGCGCTACGGCGAGTCACTGGCTCGCGGGAATTTCGAAGGATAGCAAGTACGCCGGCGGCGACGATTGACCTGGCGGACTGTTCAGCTCCTATGAGGAGTAGATCGCGTCCGGCGCGGGGTTGTCAGGTTGTTTGAAATGTAGCCGCATGATGCCGCCGATCCTGCGCTTTTCAGGCAGGCTTTGCACTCACGGCTCCTACGCGGCCATGGTCCGATGGTCTGGCATGGAACGAAGGGATCGCGGAGGAAGTCGACAAGAAATGATGTAATTGGGGTGACCGAGAGGAAGCCTGTCGCGTTCGCCCCCCCCGCTTCTGGGAGCGTAGATGAGAATTCTCCGCCCGTTGTTCAAGCCTTTATGCGAGCGGTGTCCAAGTGCGGCATGATCTGGCTGAGTCATTCAGTAAGTCCCGGACTCCGTTGGAGTGGGCCCCAGCTTCACACCCGCAGAGAGACGAGACAGAGAGAGAGAGAGAGAGAGAGAGAGAGAGAGAGAGAGAGAGAGAGAGAGAGAGAGAGAAAGGATCTCCGCCCCAGACGTACCTTCGGCCTGCCTGATGTTACCTGCACGGTCTCGACCGCTTCAATGCCATGTCTGTTTCAATAGTAAGCTTGGATTATTAAATGTGGATTCCAGACCTGTCTAATTCAGTCGGCCCGCGATACAAGGCAATCATCGACGCGGTTGACGGAGCCATTGCTTCGAAATCGCTACAGCCGGGTGATCGCTTGCCCACCCAGCGCCAACTCGCCGAAAAGCTCGGCGTCAGCGTGCAGACCGTAGCTCGCGCTTACGCCGAGGCGGAACGCAAAGGACTACTCTCGGGCGAAGTGGGTCGAGGAACGTTTGTTCAGTATTTCAGGCCGGAACGCCGTGCGCGGTATGTCGCCGATAGCGAAGAGCCGAACATACGAGACTTCTCAAACATCGTGCCGGTGCTCTCCGAAACCCATATCGAGGAACTCAGGGAGGCGATGGTCGCGTCAGCCAAAGACGGCGCCATCCAGCGCATGCTCGAGTATCGGCCGAGCCAGGGCATAGTGCAGCACCGCGAAGCTGGCGCCGCTTGGCTTGAGCGCAATGGGGTTCAGGGCAGTGCCGACGGCCTCATCGTAACGAACGGCGCTGCTCACGCGATCTGGACTGCAATGGCCAGCATAACCGAGCCTGGTGATGTGGTCGCCACCGAAGCGCTTGTGGACACGTCTATCACCATTAATGCCTCAATCCTCAAGATCAGGCTCCGCGGCCTAGCTATCGATCAGAGCGGCATTATACCGGAATCCTTTGAAGAAGCCTGTGAGCAAGAAAACATCAAGGTTTTGTGCGTTACCCCCTGCTACAGTGTTCCCACAGTCTCCTTCATGGAAGAGGCGCGTCGCGAGCGGATTGCCGAAATTGCGCGGCGGCATGATGTAGCGATCATCGAGGATGACGTCTTCGGTCCGCTAATCCCCAACCGACCGAAGCCCATGTTGTGTTTCGCTCCCGAACGCACGTACTACGCGACGAGCTTTACGAAGTGCGTAATGCCTGCTTTACGGACAGGATTTCTTGCGGGCCCCATTCCGGCAATACCTCGTCTAATTTCACGCGCTCGAGCCACCGGATGCAGTGCAAACACCTGGACCGCTGATGTTGCTGCCCGCTGGCTCCAGGACGGCACGATTGATCGACTGGTCGAATGGCAGCGACATAAACTCAAGACAAGATACGAGATACTGAACCACATACTAGGGGCATTTAGGTATGAAGCGGAGCCATACGCGATGCATGCTTGGCTGACCTTGCCTGAACACTGGCGATCGACCCATTTTGTGGATCATGCGCGTTCTCTAGGGCTCCTTGTCAGCCCTCCGGATCCATTCATCATCGGACGAGCAGTCGAACCCCATGCAGTGCGGTTGGCACTTGGTGACACAAATAGAAACGACCAGAACTTCAAAGAGGGCCTTGAACGAATTGCGGCCCTCCTGCAAGAACATCCCGATCCAATGGGTACTTCGTACTGATCCAGTCGACTCCATCGCGCAAAGAAATTGTGGGAACACCGGAGAGGGCGTGGTTGGACGATCGAGGCGCTAAGCGGGATGACCGTGAGTGAAGGATCGGCGGACTCGATGGTTAGCCCCCGAAGTCCACGAGGTCGCAATCTTGTTGTCAGAGCGGCGGCCCTCCCCGTCGTCAATGCCGTTCGCAAGTAGATTCCGCCACCACTCCCATCGTAATCCTACCCCTCGCCCTTTCCGAGAAAATGCTGCGTAACCGACACCTACTGTCAAGTCTGTCTAATTCGCGACACACAGTTTTTTGCCTAGGTGCCCCCCCCTGCACTGCGGGTCAAGTCAGCAACACAATTGACAAAGCAATTTCTAGGCGCCTCGACGTAGCTGGCACGACCTTTGCTAACTCCTCTTCGTGAAACGCGACGCGAGGCGGCATTGATGTTCGCCCGGAGGTACAAATTGGTTAGTGATAGCCAGAGGTTCTCATTGCCTCCCACCGTCCTATTGTCAGGAGTGACATTCCGAGAGCCCACCGATATTCATGCGGCCGACGTATGGGAACTGATCGGGAAGCGCCCGCCCCTGGACCGCAACTCGGTCTACTGCGAGCTCCTGCTCTGCACTGATTTCGCTGACACCTGTGTTCTCGCGGTGCGCGATGGTGAGGTCGTTGGCTGGCTAGCGACGTATCGGCGGCCGAGCGAGCATTCGACGCTCTTCATTTGGCAAATTGCCGTGCATCCTGAGGCGCGCGGTATGGGGGTTGGGAAAGGGTTGATTATCTCAGCTCTGAACAGGCGATCTTGCGACGGCGTGACCCACATCAACGCCACGGTGACTCTCAGCAACACTGCGAGCCAGTTGCTCTTCGCGGGTGTGGCTCGGGATATGCGCGCGCCAATCCGACAGGCTATACGCTTCGATCGCGATATCCATTTTAAGGGACAGCATGAGAGCGAGTACACGATAGCCATCGGCCCCATCGCACCCTCCTAGAAGCGCTGCAGGCATGCTCGCCAGGCCCCGGAGCTCGTAGCAAAGAAGGGAGTCAAGCAATGACTAACCGAAGCAGGCCGTACGGCGGGGACGAATTCGCGACCTTCCGCCATCTCGAGTCCGAAGTGCGCAGCTACGCTCGTCGCGCTCCTGCTGTTTTCACGACAGCGCGGGGCGCCCAGTTGTTTGCGCGCGATGGAACCGTCTATCTCGATTTTCTGATGGGGTGCTCAAGTCTAAACCACGGTCATAGTCCCCCCGAGCTCAAGAGCGCGCTCGTAGAATACATCGCCCGAGACGGCATCACGCACAGCCTCGATTTGTATAGTGAAGCCAACGAGTCTTTTTTACGGGAATTGAACGAGACGATTTTCAGAGCGCGACAACTCGACTACGTCGTTCAGTTTCCCGGTCCAACCGGCGCTAACGCGGTCGAGGCTGCCCTCAAGTTAGCGCGCAAGATAACTGGTCGGTCCAACATCGTAGCGTTCACCGATGGCTTTCATGGTGTGAGCCTCGGCGCTCTCTCGTGCACCGGCAGTAGATACCACCGCGCAGCCGCCGGCCGGTTGCTCGGCGGCGTCTCGCGATTACCACATGACGGCTATCTTGGGTCAAGTGTAGACACCGCCGACTATCTTGATCACCTGCTTTCGGATCCCTCCAGGGGTGTGGACGCGCCGGCTGCGGTGATCGTTCGAGACAGTTCAGGGCGACGGCGGCCTGAATGTCGCAGGCCCGGGGTGGCTGCAAAAGCTGGCGGCCGTTGCGCGCAGACATGGAGCTCTGCTCGTCGTCGACGAAATTCAGGCGGGGGTTGGCCGGACCGATGCATTCTTCAGCTTCGAAGCATCTGGGCTCCGTCCAGACATCGTCACAATGGCCAAATCGATATCCGGCTATGGCCTGCCTATGGCCCTCGTTCTCAAGATCGACAACTCGACAAGTGGGAGCCCGGAGAGCACAACGGCACGTTCCGCGGCAACTGCGATGCTTTCGTCACGGCACGCGCAGCTCTCGAGCACTTCTGGCACACGGATAGCTTTGCAGCGTCTGTCAAGGAGAAAGGCAATTTGCTGAAAAGCCGCCTTGATCAGATCACGCAGAAATACGACCCGAGCCGAGTGTCAGCCAAAGGTCGTGGCGTGATGCGGGGCATAGATCTGAAGTCCGGCGAGATTGCCGGTCAAGTCAGCACCGCCTTCCAGAGGGGTCTGATTGTCGAGACCGCTGGTCCCAACGACGAGGTCGTAAAGTGTCAGCCACCTCTGGTCATCGCCGAGGATCAGCTTAACCAAGGCCTCGACATCCTGGAGCATACAATCGAAAGCGTGATCGGCAGCACAGTCAGCACGGCGAGTAGGAGATAAGTCATGATTGTAAGAGATTTCAATGAGGAGCAAAAGACGGCCAGGCGGGTCCAGACGGCGAGCTGGGAAAGCGTGCGACTGCTCCTCAAGAATGATGCGATGGGCTTCTCCTTTCACATCACCACGATCCATAAGGGCGCCCGGCTCAAGATGCACTATCGGAACCACTTTGAGGCAGTTTACTGCATCTCAGGAACGGGTTTTATCGAGAATTCACAGGTGGATGAGGTCCATGTCGTTCGACCGGGGATCATCTACGCGCTTGATAAACATGATGCTCACCTGCTGTGTGCAGAGACCGAACTGGTGCTAGCCTGCGTCTTCGTCCCTCCCTTGGCAGGCAGCGAGGTCCATGATGAGACCGGCGCGTATCCGCTCGACTCGGAGGCGATCTGATGACGCCTCAGAGAAGGTCAATGAGCGTCGACATCGGAGGGCATTCGAGGATTGGCTCCTCCGCCTCTCTTCCCCGCGCTCGTCTGTCTATCGGAACAATACTCCCCAAATGTGCCGTGGGAGCCTTCCCCATTTTGCGCCGTTGCCGGTTCTGCAGGGCGCGAGCACCGTGCACCTCAGCAGACAGGAAAGTGCGACGTTGAGTAGATGCGATCTGGCGTTTCGGAGGACCTTCCTACGACGGGGTAGCGCTGCGAGTGACGTCAGAAGGAGAAGGGGACGTGAGCGCGCATGCAAGACCTCTTGCGGCGCAATACTGGCTGAGGATGCGGGTGACCAACTGTCCAACCCACTTCGCTGAAAGGCTAAAGATAAAACCTCTTCTTGCCTAACCGCCAGCCCAGGGCCCCACATTTGTCTCCGCGGGAGGCGATCTTCGTGGACAGACGGGCTGCGGCAGCTTCGGTGATAGTTTACAGCCTGTGGAGAAGCGGTTCAGGCTCCTCTCTTAGCATAGCGCATATTGTCTCAAGGCCACGCCTCAATTCATCTGGGCGCGTTGATCCTACAGAGATGCGGATTGCAGGAGGCTGCGCGTGTTGCGATAACGTAAATGCGCTGCCGCGTGCGACACCCACTCCCCGGAGACGAGCATTGGCGACGAACCCATCTTCAGTGTGACCTTTTGGCATCGGGAGCCAGATGTGAAGACTTTGCGGGTGGGAAAGATAGGGAACGCCGCCCAAAAGTTCAGCGGCTAGTTTGTGCCGCTCCGCCAACGCTTTCCGCTGCCAGTCGATAAGGTCTTTTGCAGTGCCGTCTTCAATCCAACGGCTGGCAATCTCGGCTATGAGTGGTGTAGCCATCCAGGTCGTTACGAGGGACCGATTTGTGACTGCAGGAATCAAGCTACTCGGAACGACCACATAGCCAGTTCGCAAACCCGGCATAAGGGATTTTGTCAAAGAGGTAATGTAGAATGTCCGTTCGGGAGCGAGTTCAACAAAGGACGTCAGGCCGCGATCGACCAGCGCACCGAGAGGATCATTTTCAACAATAAATAACCCATGGCGCCGCGCGATTTCAGCGATTTCCGCCCGCCGCCCGTTGCTCATAATACTGACAGTTGGGCTGATGGGACCAGGCATGATGAACAGAGCGCGCGCCTTGTGCTCCAAGCAAGCCTGCTCCAACGAATCCGGACAAATGCCCTCCGAATCTATTTTTACCGCATGGAGCTTCGAGCCGAGGTACGCGGCGAGCGGGCTTAGCGTGTGGTGGCCTATTTCCTCGGATAGCAGAGTTGACCCCGGGCTTAGAACGGACATCAACGCAAGTGTCATGCCGGGCGTTGCACCATTCGTGACCACCAAGTTGCGTTCGTCGACTTCGATGCCATACGATCGCAACCAGTCGACGCCCATGCTGCGATGGCGGGCCAATGCATTATTTGGCCGGAATGAGAAGAAATTCGTATGGGGAAGATCCACCGCGAGGTCCCGGAGCACCCTACTCATATGCTGAAGATGGGTTGAACCACTCACCGGCTTCAAAATCGAAAGGTCAATCGATGTTTCGGAGCGTTCAGGGGAGTGAGGATAGGCTGGTTTATCGAGTGAGAATTTGACGAAACTTCCACGACCGACTGTGCTTGTGACCAACCCCCGTCTAGCTAATTCGTCATATGCCCGGCTAACGGTCTGGGCTGAAATCTTCAAGCGGAACGATAACTCGCGGTGCGTCGGCAAGCGCGCACCCTCCGTCAATTTGCCAGCTTGGAGAGCCTCGATGACCCTTTCTGCTAAAGAAAGATAGATGGGACGTTCGAGCGAACTCGGATCAGGTAGCCACACATCCATATTGCACGATCCTCTTAGGGTACGGGAGAAGCCCTAACAAACTCAATGAATTGCGCTATCCGATGTATCACTGAAGTTCCCTAAATGAAGCGGCCGGTCGCACGATGGCGACCAGCCGTTCTTGTCATCAACACCTTTCGGAAAAAGCTGCAAGGTTCTTCAATATCCTAAGTCGAGATCGATTTTCCAAGTAAGAGGCTTGTCGCTCTGGAACTCAAGCAAGCTTTCCACAGAGCGCGCTATGTTGCGCTCGAGAACGTCATCGGCATTAGCTCCCTGATCACCCGTACCGATGACATTCGGCATCCTCTGGATCCCCGTTCGCGAGGGCACCGGAAAATGATAACTTGCGGGGAAGGCGTTGTTATATGTCCACCAGACGTCAGAACCGTAGCCTGCTATCTTTCCGGTTTTAAGAGCATCATAGAGGGGTCGTTCCTGTATCAGATTGCCACGAGCGATGTTTACGAGGAATGCCCCTGGTTTCATCGCATCTATCTCAGCAGCCCCAAAAAACGAATTCGTTTTGCGGGTGATAGGTGTGGCCAACACAACGTAATCGCTGCTTCCCAGCACCTGCCCCATCTGGTCGACGCCGAAAACCGCGTCCGCCGCACCCGCACCGAGTTCAGGATGGAGGCGAACACCCAAAACTCCCATGTCAAAAGCCTTGGCGCGCTGGGCGATCGCACTTCCAATCTGCCCTAGGCCGATTATTCCCAGTGTTCTGCGATGCAACATCGCTGAGCAGGAATCGCGATCGTAAACTGGCACTGGGAGAGCGTCGACGCAGGCCTGGTGCTTCGTGATCAGACGCTTTGCCAGCCCCAGAATGATCGACATCGCATGTTCGGCAACTGCAATACTGTTGGCGCCTCGCAAATTAGTAACTTGGACGCCCATTGTCTTCAGGCGAGCTAAGTCAAGTTCATCACAGCCGGCGTGCATCCAGCATATCACCTTCAATTTCTTTGCGACGTCCAACGACCCTTCGGGCAAAACATATCCAACGAAGGCGTCTACGTCTCCAAGCGTTTCCACGATCGATTCTAGTGTTAGATCGAAACGAGAAAGATAGGGCTCAGGACGCGGCCTTACGAGAGTAGCGCCGGCAAGCGACCGCTCAAACGTTGACACCTCTTCGTCCGTAGCGTGCCATCCCAATAAAACTTTCATTTGATCCTCTGATCCTTTTTAAACGCTAAGTCGCCTGCTGGTAGCATCAGTTTTGACATGTCTCAATAGCAAACTTGCATCATGTCAATAGGACCTCACCGCCCGACCCCGAAGAACGAGAGGCGCGGCAAGGGCATCGCAATCTTCAGTTGTTACTCCTCCGGCAACAAAAGATCACGATTAGCAGGCGATTGAATTGAGGCAATTTCGCGATTGACAGCTTTTTTAAAACGCACGAATAGTGACATTGCCCCATATCGGGCCGTGTCAATGGCTGCAGCCGCGCACCACGTCCAGCCCAGGAGAATAAGAAATTGAAAGTACTAGGGTCGGGTCAGTACCGCTTTGAACGGGTCGAGAGTTGGCCAAACGTCCCAAAATATTTTGAGATGGGGCAACCAAGCGACGTTGCCATCAACTCCTCGGGAGAGATCTTCGTTCTCTCTCGAGGCAAACATCCGGTAACCATCTGGACTCCGGAGGGGGACTTCATTGGGTCGTGGGGCGACGGCATGTTCTCAGCTACACCCCATGGAATATTCATCGGTAAGAACGACAATGTCTGGATAGTGGATTGTGGCGCTCACGTCGCGATGGAGTTCGCACCGCACGGCGAGCTTTTGCGCACACTAGGAAACAAGAATTCAGCATCACCTACTTGCGAGGGGCGCTTAGTCCACGCGCAGCCGTTCAACTTGCCTACGAATCTCGCGATTGCACCCAACGGAGATATCTTCGTTGCGGACGGTTACGGTGGCCACAAGGTCCACCGCTTCAATTCCAAGGGTGAACTGCTGCTGTCTTGGGGGCGTCAAGGGCGCGAACCAGGCCAATTTGAGCTGGTCCACAATGTTTGGATCGATAGCAGGAACAGAGTTCTTGTCTGCGATGACGAGAATGACAGAGTTCAGCTCTTTGATACCGAAGGCAAATATTTGGAAGAATGGACGCTTGGTAATCCTAGCGGTATTTGCATTAGAGATGACATTGTTTACTTCGCTCAACTACAGCCGTTCGAGGACAAGTCAAATGGAAGGGGAAGCGGATCGATCTCGCTATATAACTTGGATGGCGTGCTTCTTAGCAGCTGGGATAATACGGCGGGTGGCAACAAAGACACTCTGATCGGGCCGCACGATCTCTGTGTAGCTGAAAACGGCGACATTTATGTCTGCGAAGTTTACGGCTGGCGTGTATCAAAGTTCCGAAAAGTCCAATAATCGCTCAAAGGTGTAAGTGTTGGCTTTTTAGGAGCCGTTTCGGTGGCGAGTTGAGACCCACTACACTGAGGCAATCTTTTCCCGCTGGAGTACGAATGAGACATTTTTCGCAATCTCTTGATGAGGCGCACAGCAAGCCGGCGCCTATGATCGGGATCAACGGAATCTCGAAGAGTTTTGGCGCCTTCAAGGTGCTCGACGGTTTGTCGATGCAGGTTATGCCCGGCGAGAAGCTGGCGCTGATCGGTCCATCAGGCTCGGGCAAGACGACGATCCTGCGCATCTTGATGACGCTGGAGAAGATCGACGGCGGCCATATCCAGATCGACGGCGAGCAGCTCTATCACATGGAGCGCAACGGCCAATTGCTGCAGGCCGATGAGCGGCATCTGGCCAGGATGCGCCAGAAGATCGGCATGGTCTTCCAGCTCTTCAATCTCTTCCCGCACAAATGCGTCATGGACAACGTGACCCTGGCGCCGATGCTGACCAAGAGTGCCGCGCGCGCCGCCGCCGAGAAGCGGGCGATGGAACTGCTGGACATGGTGGGCCTCGCCGACAAGGCGAAAGCGATGCCCGGGCAGCTTTCCGGCGGCCAGAAGCAGCGCGCGGCGATCGCGCGCGCCCTGGCGCTGTCGCCCAAGATCATGCTGTTCGACGAAGTGACCTCGGCGCTCGACCCGGAACTCGTCGAGGAAGTGCTCAACGTCATGCGCAAGCTCGCGGCCGAGACAGACATGACGATGCTTCTGGTCACCCATGAGATGGGCTTCGCCCACGATTTTGCCGATCGCGTGCTGTTCTTTGACCGCGGCAGGATCGTCGAGGAAGGCAAGCCCGATGAGATTTTTCGCCATCCCAAACAGGAAAGAACGCAGAGCTTCCTGAAGAAGATCATCGCGGCCGGACATAGGGTCTAACCGCGATGCATGGGCGACGCAGTCCATCCCGAGGTAACGAAATATCCTCGACGCTGTGCGCCCAATTCGAGCAACAAAAGAGACAAAGGAGTTGGGAACATGAAGAAACTAGGCATTCTGACCGGCGTCGCCGGCCTCGCGGTCACCACAATGCTGCTTGCCTCCGGCGCGCGGTCGGCGGATGACGCCAAGCTGGATCAGCTCAAGCAACAGGGCTTCGCCCGCGTCGCCATTGCCAACGAGCCCCCCTATACGGCGGTGGCGGCCGACGGCAAGGTTTCGGGAGCGGCGCCCGACGTGGCGCGTGAGATCTTCAAGCGACTCGGCGTCAAGGACGTCGTCGCCTCGATCTCCGAATACGGCGCGATGATCCCCGGGCTGCAAGCTGGCCGCTTCGATGTCGTCACCGCCGGCCTGATGATGAAGCCGGAGCGTTGCGCGGCGGTTGCCTACTCCGAACCCGTGCTTTGCGACGCTGACGCCTTTCTAGTGAAGAAGGGCAACCCAAAACATTTGATGACTTATGAGGATATCGCCAAGAACACATCCGCCACCATCGGTGGACCGGGTGGCGGACTTCAGGCGAAGTACGCTCTAAAAGCCGGCGTGCCAAGTGATCGCTTCATTGTTGTGCCTGACGGTCAGAGCGGCCTGAAGATGGTGCAGGACGGGCGCATCGACGTCTATACGCTCCCGATCCTCTCTATCACTGACCTGGTCAAGAAGGCGAACGATCCCAACCTCGAAGTGATCGCCCCGGTGCAGGGGCTGCCGGTCTCGTGCGACGGCGCCGCTTTCAAGAAAGGCGACGAGGCGTTGCGCGATGCTTTTGATACCGAACTCGCCAATTTGAAGAAGTCAGGCGAATTCGCCAAGATTGTCGAGCCGTACGGGTTCTCCGCCAAGGCGGCTATGTCGACCACGCGCGAGAAACTCTGCGCCTCGGCGCAATAGGACCTTGTCTGACCTCGCAGCGGGAAGATCGGCGAACGGGAGGGGTTTCGGACCGCGTCTGTTAACCCCACCGGACGTGCCGCAGCAAGTCCCGACGGATATGAAGTCAGCCCAAGGCAAGTCTTTAGCTTCTAATTGGCAACCCCGATCCCATGACAGACTGGTCCGGATATCTTGACTTGATTTTGCAGGGTGCGGTGGTCACGGTGCAAATCACCTTGATGGGCGCAGCGGTCGCACTAGCGATGGCATTCATTGCTGGCATGGGACGGCTGTCACGCTTCTTCTTGTTGCGCGTCCTCGCGACGGCCTATATCGAGTTCTTCCGCGGCACGTCGGGCTTCGTGCAGCTGTTCTTCGCTTACTTCGTTCTGCCTTTCGCTGGCCTAACGCTGACGCCGCTGCAGGCCGGCGTGCTGGCCCTCGGTCTCAATGTCGGCGCCTATGGGGCGGAGGTGGTGCGCGGCGCCATCCTGTCGGTCGGCCGCGAGCAATATGAGGCCTGTACGGCGCTAAACCTCAGCCGTTGGCAAGGCATGCGCCATGTCATCCTGCCGCAGGCGCTGCTGGTGATGCTGCCGACCTTCGGCAACAACGCCATCGAGTTACTCAAGGCGACCTCGGTGGTGTCACTGGTTTCGCTTGCCGACCTTACCTTCCAGGCGCAGGTGGTGCGCTCGCAAACAGGCAGCACGCTGATGCCGTTCCTCTCCGTCCTTATCATCTATTTCGTGCTTTCGATGATCATCTCCTGGGGTGTGCGGTCCTTGGAACGCCGCTTGGCGCGCGGGCTCGACGGAGTGCGCGTCTGATGGAATGGGATTGGAACTTCGTTCGGGAGATCATGCCGGTCC
Source organism: Mesorhizobium sp. WSM3868 (assembly GCF_002294785.1). Classification (NCBI taxonomy): domain Bacteria; kingdom Pseudomonadati; phylum Pseudomonadota; class Alphaproteobacteria; order Hyphomicrobiales; family Phyllobacteriaceae; genus Mesorhizobium; species Mesorhizobium sp. WSM3868. The sequence continues at coordinate 508,533 of NZ_NSGB01000001.1, forward strand.
TGCTCAAGGGTGTGAAGATCACCATCCTAGCCACAGTGCTTGGCTCGATCCTGGCTGCGATCGTCGGCCTAGGAATTGCGCTGGCGCGGCGCTCGGACAACTTGCTCGTCTCGCGCAGCGTCGGCTGGTTTGCCGAATTCATTCGCGGCACGCCGCTCTTGGTGCAGCTCTATTTCATCTTCTACGTGCTGCCCGATATCGGCATCCTGTTGCCTCCGCTGGTGGCGGGCGTCATCGGGCTTGGCCTGCATTACGGCACCTACACGGCGGAAGTCTATCGCGCCGGCATCGACAATGTGCCGCGCGGCCAGTGGGAGGCGGCCAAGGCCTCCAATCTCAAGGGACGCCACACCTGGACGCACATCATCCTGCCGCAGGCGATCCCGCCGATGATCCCGGCCTTGGCCAACTATTTCATCGCCATGTTCAAGGAAACACCCCTTCTCTCGGCGATCACCGTTCTGGAATTAATGAACCAGGCCAAGGGCGTCGCCAACAGCTACTACCGCTATATCGAGCCTATGACGCTGGTCGGCGCCTTCTTCCTCTTCATCAGCCTCTGCTCCGTCGTGCTGTTGCGCTGGCTGGAGCATCGCTACGGCAGGATCGAAAGATGAAAGTCATGAATGCATTGCCCGAGATCCGCCTCGAAACGGCACGTCCCGCGCTTGACGCGCGTCCGCTGGAAAAGCGCGTCGGGCTGATCGCATTAGCCACCGACCACACCAGCGAGGTGGACTTCCGCCGCATGGTGGCGAGCGAGCGGATCGGCGTGTATGTCGCTCGCATTCCCTATGCCAATCCGACGACAGCGGAAAATCTGCGCAAGATGCAGCCGTCCCTTTCGGCCGGCGCGGCGCTCATCTTGCCGGACGAGACGCTCGATGCCATCTGCTACTCCTGCACCTCTGCCTCAGTAGTGATCCGCGATGCCGAGATTGAGGCCGCGATCCAGGCGGCTAAGCCCGGCGTTCCCGTGGTCACGCCGCCGATGGCAGGCGTGCGCGGCCTAAAGGCCTTAGGGGCGAAGCGCATCAGCATTCTCACGCCTTATACCATCGAGACCAGCCGGCCGATGGCCACCTATTTCGCGGCGCATGGTTTCGATATCAAGAGCTTCACCTGCCTCGACTTCAAGGACGATCGCGAAATGGCACGCATCAAGCCCGCTTCCCTTGTGGACCTCGCGCGCAAGGCAGCGGATGCGCAGGCCGATGCGCTGTTCGTCTCCTGCACGGCGCTGCGCGCGGCTCTCGCAGTTCCCGACATGGAAGAAGCGATCGGCCGTCCGGTCGTCACCAGCAATCAGGCCAGCGCCTGGAACTGCCTGCGGCTTTGCGGGGACGGCGCAGCGCGGCCCGAATTCGGCCGGCTGATGATGAAGCGGCCAGGAGATAACTCCCACTAAGGAAAGCTCTCCAAGGTTCCCCTCGACTGCGGTCGTTGCCCTACGAACTCGCAGGACTTGCGCATACCTTCCCGATGCTCCGCGCACCATCGAACCCCGAGCATACATGAGGTCCGGATATGAAGTAATCGCTACAAAATAAGGCTGTCACCTTTTGCTTTGTTTATGCTGTTCTTGGATATCTCCTACTGATCCGCTGCCAGCTTACGCTTATTAAACATATCTAACTTTGTCGCGCGAGCCCCTGTTTGCGATTTCCTCGGTAATCCTTCGCGGAGATGCTTGCATTGTCGTCTACGTCGGAGTTATGGCAATCACGGGTTGTTAAGTCAAGCTTGTCTCGAACAATAGAATGTGAGGGTTGAGCGCCGCTCAAATGTCGCTCAGGCATTACTGTTATCGCGAGAAAATACCGGAGAGCTGTTCACAGGTGAATTAGTTGTTTTTTGTCGATTCTGCGCGGGCGGCCAAAAGGGAGTTATTGGGAATGATTGAATCGATATGACACTGGAGTCCTCGGCAATGCCCGAGGTGAAGTCCCGGATCAGGAGACTTTTCCCTCAGGAACGTGTGGCGATTTCGGCCGGACTGTTCCTTAAAGGCCTGCTCCGGGATGCGCATCGCAAAACCGGGTGGATGCGCGCCGAGGCTGCGGGTGACCCTGGGCCGTGGTGCCAACAGGCCATTCTCGGAAGGGGCCGGAGGGACGCAGACGTCTCGCGCGACATTGTGCGCGAATATGCCCTCGAAACGTTGGCTGACGCCGAAGCGGTCCTGGTGATCGATGAGACGGTTTTCGTCAAGCAAAGCAAGACGTCCTGTGGGGTAGCGCGGCAGGTCAATGTCTCGACGGGCAAGACGGCAAATTGCCAGATCGGCGTGTTCGCCGCCTATGCATCCAAGCACGGGAATGCTTTCGTCGATCGCGTGCTGTATCTGCCAAGGGCCCTGCACGGAAGACCCTGCCCGCCTTGCGCAGTCCCACGTGCCTGGGGCAGGACTTTCGCGACGAAGTCCCGCCTAGCAATTGATATGATCGCGCGTATCGTCTCAGCCGACGTACCCTTCAGTTGGGTAGCCGTCGACTTGGTCTACAGTGACGTCGACATCGAGATGGCCCTACGACGCTGGTCCAAGGGATACGTGCTCGCCGTTAGCGCAGACCATCATTTCGCTTTCCGAAATCGCCTTTTTCCGGAAGGAGGAATGGCCGAAGATATCGCACGGAACCTCGATCTCTCCGGTTGGCGGATATTCCCCCCAGGAGAGGCGCTAAAGGGCTCTAAATCATGGGCTTACCGCCCGTTCACTGACACGGACCTCGCGCAATTCGATAAAATCCGCTCAGGCCTCTGGACCGCAGGGCTCTTAATCCGACGCGATGCCAATCAGGCTCTCAGCTACTTTTCAACATGGTCTCCAGTGGGAACTGAGATCGAAACCTTTGTCGCAGTGCACCAATGCTGCAGGATTGTCGAGGAAAACCTCCGCACGGCGAAGAACGAGCTGGGCCTCGACCATAACGAAACCGTTCTTGGCGCGGGTGGCATCGCAACGTCTCGCTCGTGCATTCGCGATGGTGTCGACCGTTCGCCACAAGGCGAGCCTCGACCCCTCGGGAGCGGTTGGAAGGCTCATGGAAACGAGCCGCCGCTTCGAACGCTTACCGAGGCCTCCCAGGAAGCCGAAGCCGGGATCGCTCGGCGCCGCGGCCGCTGTCCATGGCAAGATCAATCCCGCAAACGTAGCCGCAAGCCCTTGCCGGTCAAAACGCAATAGTAGCGTGAGGTTTCCATCATGACACGAGATCCACCCCTCTTCCGAAACAGGACCGACCAGGCCGCCGGATTAGCTTGGATTGGGAGAAATTCATGCGACAAATGCCTCATCGGTGATGGATCGACCCTGAGCAAGGGCGTAGCGCGAAGCTCTGCGAGGGCACGCGTTTCGGGTTGGAGCGAGTGTCAGTTGTCCTTTAGGGAGAACGCCGTTTGAAAGCCGGGATTCCAGTGAAACAGTCCAGAAAGTTGCAGAACTTGCACCATGCCCAGGCAATGTTGAGACAAATTCGTCAGACGGCGCAGTCAGATGGTGAGAGCCTCCTGACCTATTTGGTCGAGATGGCTTACCTAGAAGCCAGCGATCGAATTCGGGCAATTTGGCATGCAACCCGGGCGGAGTCCGGGGGCGGGCGCACTGGCGAAGAGAATGGCCCACCGACCTAGGCCCTGCCCTTACTTGGACAAGCACGTAATCTTCGTTGAGAGGTTAGGCTCGATCCTCAACCGGCCGTACTCGAAGTAAACGAGATGCCATCCCTTCGATGGCTGCAATGAGACCTAGTGGGAATGTGCAGTTTGCGCCTTTTGAGATGACGCCTTCAACCTGCGCCGCACATTTGGACCGCCAGCACGTCTCGAATAGGAAGGCTTACAGAAAGAAAGGAGCATGATTATGATTGACGACAATACCGAGCGCACAAGCGCAGAGGACGCCAATACAGAACAGACGGGCGTGATTGAGGAGAATACTGCGCGCATAAACGTGGATGAGAAGGCTGCCGAGGCGCCCAGCATGGATTTACTGTCCCTTACGGCAGATATTGTCGCGGCTTACGTCCGGATGAATGCGATCCCTGTTGCCGGACTTCCGGACTTGATCGCTAGTGTCAATTCTGCGTTGAGGGCGATTGTTGTGCTGCCGCCTGGTTCAGAAGGCCCCGGGCTCGTTCCGGCAGTCAACCCCAAGCGGTCCGTGTTTCCCGACTATATCCTCTGCCTGGAGGACGGAAAAAAATACAAGTCCCTTAAACGCCATCTCAAAGCCCATTTCGGCCTGACACCCGAGGATTATAGAGCAAAATGGGGACTTGCCCATGACTATCCGATGGTGGCGCCTAACTATGCTGCTCAGCGTTCTCGTCTTGCAAAGTCAGCTGGTCTCGGCCGCAGGTCAGCCGTCAAAACACCAGTGTGAAGATCCAACCTCGCTGCTTGCTGGCGCCTTCTGATTTTTTTGCCACGGCAAACGCGTCCTCACCTAGGGAGTGGGGTGATGGGAATGCGGTTCAGCCATGACGTAACCGGCGAACTGCATGGTGGCACAGGCTTCTCAAAGCCCATGTTGCAATCGTTCTAGCGCTGATTGGGATCTCGTCTGCCGCCTCATGTCGCGGCCGACAACCGACCTTGGCTGCCGATCCAACTCCTATGGACGTCATCGAGCGAGCCGCAAAGGGCGCAAGGCAGGTTATGACATAGGGAAACAGTTCTGTTCCGAATGGGAAGCATGTGGGCCGGCCCCGCGGACGGCCAAGGTATGAGGAAGCCTAGAACGTCCCTTCACGGATGTAGCCGGGAAAATCGTGCTGTGGTAGCGATGGGCAACCTCGCCCCTCGTTCCCCGGCGGTTAGGCGGAACTGCCTTTCTCCTATCTTTGCTATAACAGCGGCGGTCTTAGCTCGCACCCTCCTCCTTTTCGAGCCACGGGTGCCCCAAATGACAACTTGGGGGGGCGTTGCCTATTGCAACAAGTCGCTTCGGAAACTCTGTAAACCGCTGATCGCCAGCCAGCGCGCCCGCGCCAAGTGCGATGTCCAGGCATCAAGTGCCCGTGCCGGTTCACGCTTAGGGTCGATTTTCAAGATGTCCCAAGCCGCGTCGCTCCAATCGGCGCCCTCTGCTTCCGCGACCAGCAAGGCAGCGTAGGCGGCGATGTGCGCTTCGTCATAGGCGGTGACGCCGGCCCGATCGGGGGCCTTATCGTCGATCTCAAGTTCCGAGGTGGGAAATATCTCCCAAGCTTCTGGCTATAGTGACGGCGCGTCCTCTCTGCACCTGCCCTATCATACTGAGGCGGAGATTCAACCATTTCGTGCGCCTGGTACCCGAACCGCGCGTGCGCCACCGCTTCTCTCCATCACCATTATTGCTGTTATGCAGGTATCGCCGTCGACACGTATGTCGAATAGAACCGATCCTCCGGTTTTGTTCGCGGCGCCAGCCACGCGATCACCGAACGGTTGATGCACGCCCTCGCGGTAGCCGAGTGACGGCCCAAACAACGCCAGTTTAACATGCTCCGCCACCATGACTGCTGGGGTGCACGCCGGCTGGCGCAAGCGGCTATAGCAAGGGCTGGTTATCCACACTTCAGCCGCCGACTCCGCAGCCGATGCGGCGTCACAGTCGCGCTATTTGCCGGCGCTACCTTCGAGCGTCGGCCCCGTGTTCAGGCCCTTTGCTGCTACTCGCCGGACTTTTCCCAGGAGCCTCTTAGTCTTCGCCAGGGTCCTCGTGGATAGACCCGCAAGGCTTTTTGGATGGCGCAAGGAAGACTGATGCTAGGACGTGGATTGATTAGAGCGTTGCGCCAGGACGACGCTCAACAGGTGCGCGCGCGCATTGCCGAACTGGGGCGCGACCTCATGACGACCACGCCTTTGCGACGCCATCGACGTTTCGACGCCGGCCATGAACTTCCCGAAGGCGAAGTTCCGCCTGGAGAAGCTCGAACAATGCATCAGCCAAATACCGGAGAGTTCTGGGCGATAGCGGAAGCTTCGCCGGTTGCCATCCTTGCTCGCCGAGGTTGACAGCATTCATTTCCCCTTCATTCAACGTTCCTGATGGCAGTCTTTCTGCCGAGCGAGCCGGCCACCGCCTGATAAATATGGCCGACCGGGCTAGGCTATGGAAGAGGCCGGCTGGAGTTTCGCCGCCAATTCTAGACTCTGCTTCACGTTGACAACGACGCCGCCAAAACGCTGGCTCACGTCGGATTTCAGGCTGACCAGGAGCTGCATGACCAAGCTCGCGCCCATGGGCATATCTGCGGTCACTCTTAGCCCGTATTCTTCCTCTTCGAGCCAACCGGTCTGGACCAATTTCTGGTAGGCAACACTTGCGACCCTCAACGCCGCCTCTGCAGCCTCATTCGCCTCGCCGGCAAATTTCAGCCGCCGGCGCCGCTTTGACACTAGATCAGGTAGGCCTTCACCAACATCTTCGCCTTCGGCAAGAAGCTCAGGCATCCGCTTGATAAGATCGTAGATTGCATGGACCACCTCCTGCGGGGTGGGGAAGGAGGCACCACGAGAGAAGAAGCGCTCGTAGGTATCTAGTAATGCCGCCTCATAGAGGAACCGGAATTTGCGTGAAAAGATCAGGAACGCGTCATCATTAAGATAACGGAAAAGTGCCATTTGTGGCGTTTATCCCCAAGGTGCCCGGTCGTTTTTATGCCATTGCTCTGTTGGTCAAACAACCCAAGAAAGGGACGGTGAAGAACAATATTTTCGGGTCTGAGGCAACATCTTTAGTTAAAGGGCCGCTAATTGTCGTCTCGAGTGAGCTGAGGAGTCAGTCGGTACCCACAGAACCCAGCGCGAACTTCGGCCACAGGAACCGAGCCTTCGGGGTGGCGCGGGCGAGACGTCCTCCGCGCCCATAATGACAGCGCCCTCAAGTCGAGACGCGATGAACGCTTGCGCCTCATATCAGTCCTCAAGCCGACTACTGGCGCATTCCAGAACCGGTCATTCGAGCGATAACGGAGCTGGATGATGAGGAGATGTCGTCGACGCCAAAAATGAAGGCTGACGAGACTATCGTGCTTCTGGTGGCAGCGGCTCATTGGCAGGACGAAGCGAACCAGGGCAACGTTGAAGAACGCGCGACCGTCTTGACCACATTCAACGTCCTCTATGAGAAATACAGGGAAATGGCCGAAAGGGGCACAAAGATGCTTGTGTCGCAGTCCAGGTTCCAAGACGTTCTTGAGGATCTTGCTGCGCGTAACCTGATCTGGCTCGGAGAGTTCGATCGTGTCCTTCAGGATCGGGAAGTGGTGGTTCGGCCGATAATCAAGCTTGTTTCCGGATCCGACGCGTTGAGGCGCATTGAGGAGCAGGTTGCCCTGGAAGACTATGAGCCCCGCCAGCTCGGTTCCGTCGAGGAAAAATTGCAATGATGGAACTCGTGCATCTCACGCTGGTGAATTGGCATTCGTTCACTGTCGAAGATATTCCGGTTAGCGGCCACGTCGGGTTCCTAGGTGAAAACGCGTCGGGCAAATCAACAATCCTGGACATGATCCAAGTGGTGCTCACTGGCGCCAGCGGACGCTACATGAACCTCAACCCAGTCGCTGGTGAGAATCGTCGCAGAAGCGGTCCAAGGCGCACGGTACAGGGGTATTGCCTCGGTGCGCGCGGAGAGGGCGATTTTCGGCGGGAAGCCTGCCTTACCTATGTGACCATTAGTTTTCGCGACGTCGATGGAGTGAAGCCAGACTTGACGGTAGGTCTCGCCATGGAAGCGAGGAAGACACAGCCAGCGGAAACTATACTCGGCCGCTTCGTCGTTCGCGGCAAAATATTGAAGACGACAGATTTCCTGCGTGAGCGGGAAGGAAGGCAAGAATTCGCGCAATGGGAGGAAGTGAGGCAAGCACTGGAGAGGGAATGCGGGAGCGGTTTCGTAACCATCGCGACAGCGCCACGGATCACATCCGGGAATATATGCGTGACTTGGTTCCACGACGATCGGCGCCAACTTCCGGAAACGCCGCCGCGCTTGCAAAAGCGATTGTGAACGGCATGACGCTCAACCAGGGCCTGTCCGCAACAGACTTCGTCAGGAACTATATCCTTGAGGAGTCTCCGATGAGGATCGGTGAACTGCGAGAGTCGCTGAAGACTTACCGACAAGTCAACCAGACCATCAAAAACATGCGAGAGCGCGCAAAGCGGCTGAAAGTGGTCAAGGCGCGAGCGGAAGATTTTAGAAACTTCCTCAACGAACACGTCGAGGAGGATTGGATCAGTCGCAAGGCGAGATACCTCGCGGCCTCCGCGGCGATGAGGGCACTCGAAGAAGAGGTCAAGGAAGCCGAGGCATCTCTTCTGGCAGAGAGCGAGGAAATCAACGATCTGAACAGTTCGATCACCGAAGCGACCCAGGATGTGCACCGCATCATCAAGCAGATCGAAGCGATCAAAGCCAAGGTGGGCATCGACGATCTTACGAAGATGGCCGAAAGTCATTCCTTTTCCGCCGCAGATTGCCTCAAACGGGTCTCTGAAAGAGTGAAGCACATGCAGCGGATCGCAGCCGCGGCCGAAGCACTCGGAAAGGGTGATGTAAGCTCCCGCGAATTGGCTGCTCACGCCTCCGCGGTGGCCGAGGCGGTCAAGCGCGGGAACACGGAAGCCACCACAGTGATCGAACAAGCGTTCGTGGCTTCGCTCCCGGTCACCGCCGAGAGAATTGGCAGGGCGCGCAGCGAGGCGGAAGCCGCTTGGCATACCAAGAATGAGGAGCTCGACAAGCTGTCTCGATCTATCCAGGCGGCCGCTTCCGGTTCACGGGATTCTCACCTCGGCGACCATACCCGCGAGTTGATGAGGCTCCTTCGCATGGCCGGGATGGTTCCGAGAGCGCTTTGCGACATCGTAGACCTTACCGACAAGAATTGGGGACAAGCGGCTGAAGGTCTTCTCGGTCGAGATAGGGAAGCGATCTTCGTCGATCGCGACCATATTCACATGGCGACGACGATCCTGAGAGAAAACAGGCGGGATCTACGCCAGGCATCCCTAGTCAGCCTAAACAAGCTCGAGCGATACAAAGATCCGGTCGAGCCAGGTTGGTTCCCATCGCTTTTCAGGTCCGAAGACAAAGACGCAGTCGCCTTCCTGCAGCGCAGATATGGCAATGTGCGACTGGCCCGCACCATGGAGCAGTTTAACCAACCCGGCCGTGCCCTCATGGCTGACGGCCTTTATGATGATGGACTATTACGAGGGACCCGCCTGGAGGAAGCCTTCCGCCTCAAGATCGGTAGGGCGGCGCAGGAGCAACTTTTCCTGGAGCAGAAAAGGCTGTTGGAGGTGCTGCAGGGAGAAATCGAAACCCTATCCCAGCGCAGGCGCATCCTTTCCGAGGTTGACCGCTCCGCCGCTTTCGTGGCTTCGCCCGCGGACAGCGAGACGGTTGCACGCCTGCTTGAAAGAGCGCAAGCGCAGGAGAGGCTGGCAGGAGAGGCTCGATCCAGGCTGGAGGCGGTCGATCAAGGCGACCTGAAACGCCTATATGAGCTTGAGGAGAAGAAGAAGGTTCAGCAGGCCTACGTCCAGGCCAGAAATGCCGAGCTCAACTCAATCCAGAAGAGGCAGGGCGCTTACCAAAAACAAGCTGAAACCGCGAGTAAGACGCTCACGGGCCTTACCAACCAAGAGGGGTCGCGCCATTCACGAGATCTCGCCCGTCGCATGTTCCAATACAACTGGCGCTTGACGGCCCCGCTCCCGGCCAACCGCAGGTACCGGGGGAGGATCGCCGGTAAACAAATCCAAACTGATCCATCTGCCCGTTACGAAGCACTAGCTGGGATCCATCGTGGGATTGGGCAGCGCGCGGAGGATCGCTCCAAACAGGCAAAAGATAGAATGATGGAGGCCGACAGGAATGTGCGGGCCGCCATGAGGAGCTATTTCGACATCGCTCCCATAAGCTCGGAGGTCGGAGCAGAAAGCGACATCCTGAAGGATATACTGCCCTGGGTGGAGGCCACGCTTCGCGATATTGAAGAGAACGAGCTCACGCGCCATGAAGCACTGGCAGCTGAAGCTTCGGAGCGAGTCTCCTCTATCTTTCGCGGCGAGTTCGTCAACTCTCTCCACTCACGCATCTCCAAACTGAAGAGAGATATCGACTCGCTGAACCATAGCCTCCGCAATCACACATTCCACGGGGAGCGATATTCGTTCAGCAGGACGCAAGTGGCTCAATATGCTCCGATCCTGAAAGCGGTCGAGATTTACGTGACTTCTGAGGATGCGCTGGATCTTCTGTTCAAGGGTGAGATAGCCGAAGACTCTCCGCACAAACCCGTCCTCGACGAGGTGAAGCGCATCCTGGAGGACCCCGATACAGATTTCGACAGTTTTGAGGACTATCGGAGCTTTTTCGTCTTCGAGATTCATGTGGAGAACCTTGATACCGGGCATAAGACACGATGGGAAACTCGCCGCGGCACGGGCTCCGGTGCCGAGCAACAAGTCCCGCTCTATGTGGCCATCGGTGCCTCGCTGGCTTCCGTTTATGGGACCGCCGAAGGAAGATCGGGATCGCAACTTGGAATGGCGCTCGCCGTCTTCGATGAAGCCTTTGCCAAGCTGGACGGCAAGAACCAGCGGCAGATGATGAGCTTCTATGAGAGCCTAGGCCTGCAGGTGATCGTGGCGGCGCCACCTGAGCGGCGACCGTCGCTGCTAGGCTATATGCATGCCATTGTTGAGGTGGACAACATTGGCAGCGGGCAGTCGGAAACGACAGTAGTTCAGGTGAAGGAAAAAGCCCGTAAGGAACTGCAGCGCATCAACCCCGAACTCATGGATGATGATGAATTGCGAAGGATGGCAGCGGAGTGAAATTTACCGATCCGAGCGCCCTCCTATCTCATCTTCTGGATAGGCACGAAGATGGTCGAGCGAGCGCACGCGCTTATCCCGATAGCAGCGCTTTTTCGAGCATCGTCGAGTCCGACAGCTTTCGCAAGAAGTTGGAAGAGGCAAGTCGGGCGGGTGCAATCGAGCTTAGGATGGAGAAGGGGCGGCGAGCTAGCGAGATCAAATTTGTGCGGATCGCAGACGCGGCAAGCCTCTATCGTTTCGTCGAACGAATTCCTTCCAGCGAACGCTCGGCGTCAACGCTCCAGGATCTATTTCGCCGGACCGAGTTGTCTGCCCCGTTCGCTGAACATGCGCAGCAAGCTGCCGATACCTGGTCCAGGAATCGGCGGTGGGCAGGCATTGCCCCCGGCGACGTACGTTCGCTCGAGCGTACGCTCATCCTCGCGCAAGCGATCTACAGACGGCGGCATATCGGACTGGACTATCGCACTTTCTCCAGAAGGACTATTGCCGACAGCAAAGCGTTGGAACAGCTCGAGGCTGCCGTCACGAAGGTCCTTCGAGGCGTGTTCATTGACATCCCAGAGGGCGCAACGCCCCGCGAGGCACTTGGTGCGCTTGGGTTGGAGAAGGCGCCTCCTCCCCTACTCCTTTCAGGACCGATCACCCTTGGAGCTTGCCAACGTGACGTTCCCTTCGTTGGCATCCCAGCCGATACGACGGATACCATCGCTTTTAGCCGCGCACCGGAATACGTGCTCGTGGTGGAGAATTACACAAGCTTCGTTAGACATGTAACAGAGGCTGATCGGAATCGCCGCGGCCTCGTTCTCTATGGCGGCGGCTACCCATCTGCAGGACTCCAGAAAGCGTTTGGCTCGATTGCCCGCAACATCCCTGCGGAGGTTCCATTCTACCACTGGTCCGACATTGACCCTGATGGCATCTGGATTTTCCTCACAGTCGAGAAAGCATTCGGCCGTAGGCTGCTCCCACACCTCATGTCCATTGAGTTAGCCGAAAAATATGGCAATCCCCCGCCGCTGGCGGCAGGCCGAGTTGCAAAAGCAGGCGCATCGATGCTCTCGGAGCTAGCTTCCTATCTTTCAAAGCCTGGCGCAAAATACATGGAACAGGAAGAACTCGATCCTATGATCCCGCCGCTATCCGGAACTGCACGATGAGGCCCTAACGCTGGTCGTAATGTCCACGGAGTCTTTTCAAGCGGTAGAGACTGCGGGGCCGAAGAACGAACCCGCTACGCGGGTGGGCGCTTGGGGTCTAGGTAGACAAGAACCGGTCGTCGCGCTCGCATTGAGGGTGGTTCGGCAGCGGCAGAGCATCACGAGCCCTTCAACAAGGAGTCCGACCATGCCTATCCTGTTCTCAATCCACCGATAGTTCAGCTGCGCCAGCGGTTGATCAACGACATGATGCTGCGCCGGTTCAGCCAGGCGACGCAGCGCAACTATCTCCGCGACATCGGACGCCTGGCCACCTTCCTTGGCCGGTGGCCGGATACAGCGACCACCGACGACCGCCGCCGGTTCCAGATCGAGCAACAGGATAATGGGTTCAGTGCCGACGATGAACAGCATTGCGTCGGCCGGCTTCGCTTCTTCTTCACGCATACGGGTCGATCGTCCCGAGCTGGCGCGCAAGCTCGTCCGGCTGGCACCCGCGCAAGCTGCCGGTGGGAAACATCGTCGTCAGAAAGACATTCCAATGTGCTCTGCAAGTGCCTGCCGAGCGATGAGCGCTCGTTGCGACCCCAAGTTTATGGATGCCGCCGACGGCTCGGCCGTTAATTTCACATAATTTCACATTCTAAATAGGATACAAAAGTCAGCCCAGAGCTGACGGCCGAAACGCGCTCAGACATTGGAATGCGCCCGTAATGGAGGCCAGGCTTCCATGTCGATTCCCAACTTTTTGCTCTTCGGCTGTCCGCTCATCCGTCTTGACCAGGACGAACCTACAGCCTATCTCACCGCCACGTTGGCACTCCCCGCTGGCGAGTGCTAACGGGCTCCGGCAACGGAGACCTTTCAACCTCCGCACAGGGATATCCAAAATGGCAAAGTCGAATTTCCGCCCGCTTCATGACCGCGTGGTCGTTCGCCGGGTCGAATCCGAATCCAAGACCGCCGGCGGGATCATCATCCCGGATACGGCGAAGGAGAAGCCGCAGGAAGGCGAGATCATCGCCGTCGGCTCCGGCGCCCGCGACGAAAGCGGCAAGCTCGTGCCGCTGGACGTCAAGGCCGGCGACCGCATCCTGTTCGGCAAGTGGTCGGGCACTGAAGTCAAGCTCAATGGCGAGGACCTTCTGATCATGAAGGAATCCGACATCATGGGCATCATCGGCTGATCATCGGCCTCTCCATCAATTGAGTTTTCGGGCTCTTCCCGAGCCCTTGTCAGGAGCTAACCATGGCTGCAAAAGACGTAAAATTCTCCCGCGACGCCCGTGAGCGCATGCTGCGCGGTGTCAACATCCTCGCCGACGCGGTGAAGGTGACCCTCGGCCCTAAGGGCCGCAATGTCGTCATCGACAAGTCGTTCGGCGCCCCGCGCATCACCAAGGACGGCGTCACCGTCGCCAAGGAGATCGAGCTTGAGGACAAGTTCGAGAACATGGGCGCCCAGATGGTCCGCGAAGTCGCTTCGAAGACCAACGACATCGCCGGCGACGGCACGACCACCGCGACCGTTCTCGCCCAGGCGATCGTACAGGAAGGCAACAAGGCCGTTGCCGCCGGCATGAACCCGATGGACCTCAAGCGCGGCATCGACCTCGCCGTCAGCGAAGTCGTCGCCGCTCTCGGCAAGGCCGCCAAGAAGATCAAGACTTCGGAAGAAGTCGCTCAGGTCGGCACCATCGCCGGCAATGGCGACGAGTCGGTCGGCAAGATGATCGCGGAAGCGATGCAGAAGGTCGGCAACGAAGGCGTCATCACCGTCGAGGAAGCCAAGACCGCCGAGACCGAGCTGGAAGTTGTCGAAGGCATGCAGTTCGACCGCGGCTATCTCTCGCCCTACTTCGTCACCAACGCCGACAAGATGGTCGCCGATCTGGAAGACGCCTACATCCTGCTGCACGAGAAGAAGCTCTCCAACCTGCAGGCCATGCTGCCGGTGCTGGAAGCCGTCGTTCAGACCTCGAAGCCGCTGCTCATCATCTCGGAAGACGTCGAAGGCGAGGCCCTGGCCACGCTGGTCGTCAACAAGCTGCGCGGTGGCCTGAAGATCGCCGCCGTCAAGGCTCCGGGCTTCGGTGACCGCCGCAAGGCCATGCTGGAAGACATCGCCATCCTGACCGGTGGCCAGGTCATCTCGGAAGACCTCGGCATCAAGCTCGAGAATGTCGGCTTGAACATGCTCGGCCGCGCCAAGAAGGTGTCGATCTCCAAGGAGAACACCACCATCGTCGACGGCGCCGGCAAGAAGGCCGAGATCCAGGGCCGCGTTGCCCAGATCAAGCAGCAGATCGAGGAGACCACCTCGGACTATGACAAGGAGAAGCTGCAGGAACGTCTGGCGAAGCTCGCCGGCGGCGTTGCGGTGATCCGCGTCGGCGGTGCGACCGAAGTGGAAGTCAAGGAAAAGAAGGACCGCGTTGACGACGCGCTGAACGCGACCCGCGCGGCCGTGGAAGAAGGCATCGTTCCCGGCGGCGGCGTCGCCCTGCTGCGTGCTTCGCTGGCCATCACTGTCAGCGGCGTCAACTCCGACCAGACCGCCGGCATCGCCATCGTTCGTCGCGCGCTGCAGTCTCCGGCTCGCCAGATCGCGGCCAATGCTGGTGCGGAAGCCTCGATCGTGGCCGGCAAGATCCTCGAAAACAAAGGCGCGACCTTCGGCTTCAACGCCCAGACCGGCGAATATGGCGACATGATCGCCATGGGCATCGTCGACCCGGTCAAGGTCGTCCGCACCGCTCTCCAGGACGCAGCCTCGGTCGCCGGCCTGCTCGTCACCACCGAAGCCATGATCGCCGAAGCTCCGAAGAAGGAAGCTGCCGGCGGTATGCCGGGCGGCATGCCCGGCGGCATGGGTGGTATGGGCGGTATGGGCGGTATGGATTTCTAAGGTCCACGCACCTGCAACAATCTCGAGGGGCGGCAGCGATGCCGCCCCTTCTCTGCCGCGGAGCCAAGCCCGATCGCCCATTCGCAAGGCTACACACGGCGGCACTTTCACGGCGGACACCAATGACTGACTTCATTCTGTTCGCCCTTCCTTGCCCAGGCGGCTGACAGTGCATTAGGCCATGGCCTATGGCGCGATCTCCTTCACAGTGCTCCGTCGGTGTTCCGCCGGCGCAGGCTTCAGCGGCGGTTGCTCAGCGTCCGGGCTTGTCGTCCTGGTCGATGAGGATGCGCTGAACGGCTCCATCAAGATCCTCATATTGGCCACTTCTCAACGCCCATAGAAAGCCAGACAGCCCCAGTGCGCCCAAAAATAGGGCGACTGGTATGAGGTAGACGAGTGTCGTCATGACGCCCGCGCTGATGAGCGAATGCCGGAACGCCTTGCCGAAGAAGCCCTTGTCAGCTCGGCGAGCATAAAGCCCTGCAGCCTCAGCGCGTTTCCGATTACCAGCAGCGATGAGGCGGACATCGCGACCGCCGCGATTACCGGCGTGACGTGGCCGAGGATAGCGATCGGAACGGCAACGGCGTTGTAGATGATCGCGATGGCTATGTTCTGGCGGATCAGCCGCCCTGCCTTTCGCGAGACGCCCAGCGCAAGGGGTACCGCCGAAAGGCTTTCACGCAGGAACACGAAATCGGCGGCGTTGCGGCCCACATGGGCGGCGGTGGCTGGAGCGATCGAGACGTGCGCCGCGCCCAGCGCTGGGCTGTCGTTGAGCCCGTCGCCCACCATCAGGACCTTGTGGCCGGCCTTTGTCAGCACTTCGATCCGCTCAGCCTTCCCGGACGGCAGCAGCGCCGAAACAAAACTGTCGATGCCCAATATTCTTGCGACATCGCCACAGGCGTCTGCGGTATCGCCCGACAGCATTTCGACCGAAACCCCGGCATCGTTCAACTGCGCCAAGGCAGCCCCGGCATCGGGGCGCAAGGCATCCTCGAAAACGAAGGATGCGACAATGCCCCCGTCTTTCGTCAGAACTGTTCCGCCATGCCCGCTTTCGCCATAGGTTCGGGCCTTACATCTAGCCCATCGGCGCCGGCCCAGCCGCCAGATACTTCCGGCGACAGTGGCTTCAATTCCAAACCCCGGATGCTCTGTGACGGCATCGAACTTGTGCTGCCCCCCAGCAGCGGCAAAACCGGCTATGGCCTTTGAAAACGGATGACGCGAATGCGCGGCCATATCGGCGGCGATCGCCAGCACGGCCGGATCGATCGACGACGCATTGACGAGCCGGGGCTGTCCGAGCGTGAGCGTTCCGGTCTTGTCGAACACCGCCGTATCCATCGCCGCCAGGCGCTCCATGGCCGAACCGTCCTTGACCATGATGCCGCTTTCGAACAGACGCCGCGCCGCGACCACCTGCACGATCGGCACGGCGAGGCCGAGCGCACATGGACACGTGATGATGAGAACGGCAATTGCAGTCGTCATTGCCAGGTGCCAGTCGCCGACCGCAACCATCCAACCGATGAATGTTATTAAGGCCGTGAGATGGACCACCGGAGCATAGAGGGCGGAGACACGATCGGCGATGCGGCGATAGGGCGAGCGGCCGCCCTCCGCCGCCTCCATCAACCGAACCATTTCCGCCAGGAACGAGTCCTTCGCGGCGGCTGTCGCCTCAATCGTGAGCGAGCCGGTAAGGTTGAGTACCCCAGCCTGCACGAGGACGCCTGGCGCCACGTTTCTGGGCGTGCTTTCGCCGGAGACCAGGGAGCAGTCGAGATCAGATGATCCCCGAATGATCTGTCCGTCGACAGGAATCCTTTCGCCCGCTGCGATGAGCAGCTGCATTCCCGGTTCGATCTCGACAACCGGCAGGTAGTCGCGCGCGCCCTCGCCGCGCAGCACCATGGCACCACGCGCCGCCAGCTGCGACAGACCGTTTACGGCGGTCCGGGCCCGCTCGCGCATGACATGATCGAGCGTACGCCCAATTAACAGGAAGAATAGCAGCGATACCGACGCGTCGAAATAGGCGTGATCGCCATGATTGATCGTCTCATAGAGACTCATGGCGTAGGCCAGCGACACCCCGACCGCGATCGGCACGTCCATATTCATGCGGCCGTGGCGCAGCGCGTTCCAGGCCGAGCGGAAGAAAATGCCGCCGGCGAAGGCAAGCGCTGGGAGGGCGATCAGCGCAGAGACCCAGTGGAACAAGTCGCGGGTCGCGCCTTCGGCGCCGGACCAGACCGAGACCGAAAACAGCATGATGTTGCCCGCCGCAAAACCAGCAACCGCGACCGCGCGGATCAGTTCGGATAATGTCTTGTTCTTGTCGCCGACCTCGGGGTCGAACAGATGCACCTGGTAGCCTAGCCGCCCGAGCGCGAGGACGAACGGTGGCACGTCGTAACCACGCCATCTGACCGAGACCCGTTTCGTCGACAGGTTGACGCGGGCGCTCTCGACGCGATCGAGCTTTCCCAAAGCCTTCTCGATCGTCTGGATGCAGGCTGCGCAATGAACTGTCGGAACTGAAAGGTCGATCTGGCGAAGATCATCGCCAACCAAGTGGCTCGCCAATCTGATCTCCTGGCCAGACGGCAGGACCGATGTGGTACCGGTCAGATCCATCGGCAGTTCCGCGCCGGGTGCACAGCAGCTCATTGCAGCGCTCCTTGCGAAATCATGATCCGGCGAACGTCGCGATAGGGCTCCGCGAGTCCGACGTCGGCATCGACTTCGACGATCCAGACGCCATCCTCAGGCACATCCTGTCCTGCAAACTCCTGAGCCGAAGCAAAGGCAAGAGTGACGGACTTGTCCTTGGCCTCATAAGCGGGATGACGAAACAGTATCTTCACGCCATGCACGGGAACCTGCTTGCCGGTGGCATCGCTTAAGCTGTAGCGGACCTCACTCCGAGCGATCGTCAGGTTGCCGGTCCAGCCGAGTGCCGCCTGCGCGCGCCCTTCCTCGGCCTTTTTGTTGAATAGCTGACTGGCCACATAGGTGTTCTCGACGACAAGACCGGTCCAGCTTTTGCTAGCGAGCGCCGCCATGGTCAGGTTGACGGCGACAACCACGCCGAAAAAGCCGAGAATGGTGAGCAGCATATGCCTGCCGGTGAACTCACGCGTATTTCGCGTATGGGTGCTCATCTGGCGATCTCCGGTGCGTTGAAGGTGGCCGTGTATTCGTCCGATTCGAAGTTCGCCTTATCCTCGACCCGGAACTTGAAGGTTTGTGCAACATGTCGCACCTCACCCGCTGGCTGGCGCACGAAAATTTTCAGTATCTTCAGCCGGTCGGGTTCGACCGCGATGCTGGAGAAGCGAGCTGCCGGCAGATCACTGCCGACGACGCTCATTTCGGCTCCCTGCAAGCCCTGCAACGCGACAATGATTGTCCTTGGCTCGGGGATCATGTTGAGCAGTTTGACAGTATAGCCATTGCGGATCGAACCGTCGGACAGCGTCACGAACTGTGGATTGCGGTCATGCAGGACGTTCAGTTCGAGCCTATCGCGCGTCAGCAGCGAATAGAGCAGGCCCAGCCCGATCATCGACCACAGGCCTATGTACACGTAGGTGCGCGGCCGAAAGATCTTGCGAATGTGAAAATACGCCACCTGATCGCAGAAGGTGCCGACAGCAGTCCTGACCAGCGACGGATTGATCGAACTGGAGCCGCCTGCTGTCGCCAGCATCATGTTGGCATTGTAGTCAAAGAGCGTTGCGTAGGAGATCAGCCCACGCTCCTTGCCGAGCTTGTCCATGACGCCGTCGCAGGTGTCGATACACAGCGCGCAGGTGATGCATTCGAGCTGCTGGCCGTCGCGAATGTCGATCCCCATGGGGCACACCGCGACACAGGCATTGCAATCGACGCAGTCGCCGAGCCGCTGCCCGACCGCGTGGGCCTTCTTGGCGTGCCTCGAACGAGGTTCGCCGCGCCAGTCATTGTAGGTGACTGTGAGCGAATTCTCGTCGAGCATGGCAGCCTGGATGCGCGGCCACGGGCACATGTAGGTGCAGACTTGCTCGCGCATCAGCCCGCCGAACGTGTAGGTGGTCGCCGTCAGCACCGCGATGGTGACGTAGGCGACCGGAGCGGTGGTGCCGGTGAATACCTCGCTGATCAGCGTTGGCGCGTCGGCGAAATAGAGGATCCAGGCGCCGCCGGTGGCTGCCGCTATGACCAGCCAGATGGCGTGCTTCGATACGCGCAGTACCAGTTTACGCACCGTCCATGGGCCGGCGTCGAGCTTTATGCGGGCATTGCGATCGCCTTCGATGGCTCGCTCCACCACCACGAAAAGATCGACCCATACCGTCTGCGGGCAGATATAGCCGCACCAGGCGCGGCCGACGGTGGACGTGATCAGGAAGAGGCCGGTTCCGGCCATCATCAAAAGGCCGGCGACATAGTAGAATTCCTGCGGCCATATCTCGATGAAGAAGAAATAGAAGCGGCGGTTGGCAAGATCGATCAGCACGGCCTGATCAGGAGCAAACGGTCCTCGATCCCAGCGCAGCCAGGGAGTCAGATAGTAGATGCCCAGCGTGATCGCCATCACGAGCCACTTGAAGCGGCGGAAGCTACCCGAGGCGCGCTTGGGGAAGATTTTCTTGCGCGGTGCATAGAGCGGCTGTCGTGTCTTGGCGGAGTTAACCACTTTTGCCTCGAGCCGCTCCATCTGCGTTTTATCCGGCACCTGTATCTCCACTTGCCCACGGCTTATGCATCGTTGTGCGGCGGACTTGTCCGCGTCGACAGACGTCCGCTCTTGCAGCGAGCCCGCTTCGCCGAATGGGACCGCGTCGCCTTGCAGCAGGGTACAACTCGCCGCATGCCGGAATGGTGTCGAGGCCCGGCAAAGCCGGGCCTCGTCGCTTGGCGGGGGAGGGCTGAGAATAGGCTTCCGTTCCTATTCTCCGCCGCCAAGCGAATGCACATAAACCGCAATTTCCTTAACCGTGGTCTCGCCGAGACGCCCGATCCAGGCCGGCATGACGCCGTGCTTCGGCGCACGGACCTGGACGGCGACGGCTGTCTCGCCCGATCCGTAGAGCCAGATCGCGTCGGTCAGGTCGGGTGCGCCGAGTTCCCTGTTGCCTTTCGCATTGTCGCCGTGACAGGCGACGCAGTTTTCTGCGAAAATCTTGGCGCCGGGTTGAATCAGACTTGCATCGCGGACCTTGCCGGAAAGGCTGGCAACATAGGCGCTCACCTGTGCGATCTGATCGGCGGTGATGATGTCGCCGAAGGCCGGCATTTCCGACAGGCCCGTGTCCGGATCTGACGCGAAGCGGATGCCGTGCGCGATCGTTTGCTGGATCTGCTCGGTCGTGCCGCCCCACAGCCAGTCATCGTCGTTCAGGTTTGGAAAACCTTTCGACCCTTGGGCGCCGGAGCCATGGCACTGCGTGCAGTTGACCTTGAATGCGGCGCCGCCGGCCGCGACCGCGAATTCGCGCAAGGCGTAGTCCGACGCAATTTCAGAGACGCTTTTCGAGTCCACCGCCGCGGCGTATTTGCCTTTCGCCGCTTCCGCCGCCGCCAGCTCATTCTTGGCATCGTTGCGGCTGGAATATCCAAGCACACCCTTGGTTGCGGAAGACAGCATGGGCCAAGCGGGATACGCGATTGTATAAGCCACCGCCCAACCGACGGTGATGTAGAAGGTTATCACCCACCATCGGGGCAATGGGTTGTTGAGCTCCCTTATCCCGTCCCATTCATGACCGGTCGTTGAGATGCCCGAGACTTCGTCGATGTGCTCGTCGCTCATGTTCGGTCGCCCTTGAGTGGAATCTGGGCGGCTTGCTCGGCCTGTGTTTTGCCGCCGGGACGCAAGGCAAAGGCAATGCTGCCGACGAAGAAGAGCGCCATAGCAAGCAGACCCCAGCTGTCCGCGGATTCCCGCATCAAATCATAGCTCATTGCGTCCCCCTCAGCGGTAGCCGGCTGCATCGTCATAGGTCTTGAAATCGACCAGTGTTCCCAGCATTTGCAGATAGGCGACGAGGGCATCCATCTCGGTCACCTGCTGCGGATTGCCGTCCAGATCGCCGACCTTGGCTTTCGGATAGCGTTTCTCGAGGCCGGAGCTATCGGCATTCGGGTCGGCCTGGGCCATTAGATCGGCATTGGCGTGCGCGATCATGTCATCGGAGTACGGGACGCCAACACCCGCGTTCGCAACCAGATGTGTCGAGAAGTGTTTCACCTCGATCGGAGCGTCCTTCAGGAAGGCATAGCGAGGCATGATAGATTCCGGCACCACCGAACGTGGATCCACAAGGTGCTGAACGTGCCATTCGTTGGAATAGCGGTTGCCGACTCGTGCAAGGTCAGGGCCGGTGCGCTTCGAGCCCCACTGGAAGGGGTGGTCGTACATGGACTCAGCCGCCAGGCTGTAGTGGCCGTAGCGTTCGACCTCGTCCCGGAAAGGCCTGATCATCTGGCTGTGGCAGAGGTAGCACCCCTCGCGCACATAGATGTTGCGTCCGGCAAGTTCGAGCGGCGAGTAGGGACGCATGCCCTCGACCTTCTCGATCGTGTTGTCGAGATAGAACAGCGGTGCAATTTCGACGATGCCGCCGACGGTGACGACAAGAAGAGAGCCAACGAGAAGCAGCGTGGCGTTCTTCTCGATGATCGCGTGTTTGTCTGTCAAGCCCATTGTCTGGCTCCCTATTCGGCCGGCCGAAGGGCGGGCTCGGAACCCGGCATTGGTTGCTCTTCGCGCTGGTATCCGAGGATGGTCATGGTGATGTTCCAGGCCATGATCATGGCACCGGAGAGGTACATGGCACCGCCGATGGCACGCATGACGTAGTAGGGATGCATGGCCGCGACGGTTTCGGCGAAGGAGTAGACGAGGAACCCCTGCTCGTCGTATTCGCGCCACATCAGGCCTTGCATGATGCCGGACACCCACATCACCGCGGCGTAGACGACGATCCCCAGCGTCGCCAGCCAGAAGTGCCAGGTGACGAGCCGCAGCGAATAGAGTCGGTCACGGTTCCACAGTTTCGGCACCATGTAGTAGATCGCGCCGAACGAGATCATGCCGACCCAACCGAGCGCGCCGGAATGGACGTGCCCGATGGTCCAATCCGTGTAGTGCGACAGGGAATTGACCGTCTTAATAGACATAATCGGACCCTCGAAGGTCGACATGCCGTAGAAGGCGACTGCCATCACCATCATGCGGATGATCGGATCGGTGCGCAGCTTGTCCCAGGCGCCCGACAGGGTCATCAGGCCGTTGATCATGCCGCCCCATGACGGCATCCACAGCATGATCGAGAACACCATCCCGAGCGTCTGCGCCCAGTCGGGTAAGGCGGTGTAATGCAGGTGGTGCGGGCCGGCCCAGATGTAGAGAAAAATGATCGCCCAGAAGTGGATGATCGACAGCCGGTAGGAATAGACCGGGCGGCTCGCCTGCTTGGGCACGAAATAATACATCATGCCAAGGAAGCCAGCCGTCAGCAAGAAGCCGACCGCATTGTGGCCATACCACCATTGCGTCAAGGCGTCCTGGACGCCGGAGAAGGCGGAGTAGCTCTTCGAGCCGAGGAAAGAGGCCGGCATCGACAGGTTGTTGACCACATGCAGCATCGCGATGGTCACGATGAAGGATAGATAGAACCAGTTGGCGACGTAGATATGCGGTTCCTTGCGCTTCAGGATGGTGCCGAGGAACACGATGAGATAGGCAACCCAGACGATGGTCAGCAAGAGGTCCACGTACCATTCGGGTTCGGCATATTCGCGGCCCTCGGTGATGCCGAGCAGGTAGCCGGTCGCGGCCATGACGATAAACAGCTGGTAACCCCAGAAGACGAACCAGGCCAGATTGCCGCCAAACAGCCGGGCGCGGCAGGTGCGCTGGACAACATAGAGCGATGTGCAAAGCAGTGCGTTGCCGCCGAAGGCGAAGACGACTCCCGATGTGTGCAGCGGGCGCAAACGGCCGAAATTGAACCAAGGGCCGATATTAAGCTGAGGGTACGCAAGCTCCAGCGCGATGAGCACGCCGACGAGCATGCCGACGACGCCCCAGAACACCGTCGCGATGGCGCCGTAGCGGATTGGACCATCCACATAGGCGGATGGGTCGATCGGCGCCGCGGGCTTGAAATCCGTATTGCGCAGCAGGATCGCAGTGAAGCCAGCCACGGCGAAGAACAAAACCCACATGTGCTGGCGAAAAGGTTCATCCACCCCCAGGCCGGCAGCTACGAGGGCGCCAAAGGCAAACAGGCTTAGAAGGACGATCTCCGTGCCAAATTTCATGACATGTCCCCGACCAGGATTCCAATGCGCGACGCTAAACCGCGGTGCATTAATTCCCTAGTTGCCGCCTGCTTGCCCTGATCTATGTCAGAGCCGCACGATTTTGCTTCGGGCAGCATCGAGTTCGGTGAATCAGAAGGTGGCGATTTGAACGAGGAAACGCAGCACGGGCGACCCCACTCACGGACAAGTGCAGCTTCCTCGCGTCGGGCCGGCACAGAGGCGATTCCGGGCGAGGTCATGAAGCGTGCCCATCGGGAAAAGCTGAATCTCTGCGACTCACTGGAAAGCATTGCCGATGCACTGCCGAACGTCGACCGCCTCAAATGTCTTGGAACGGCCAAGAAAATCGTTCCGCTGCTCCGTGACATTCATGGGTTTGAGGAGACGGTGGTCTTCCCTGCGTATGAGGCGCAGTTGACGCCGGCCGAGGGCAAACTTGCCTCTACCAGCCGGTTGCGCGTCGAGCACCTTGAGGATCAATGCTTCGCTAGCGCGGTGGCCGAAACGCTCCTAGCGATAGGTCATGGTAATCCGATAGAGAGCCCGGAAGCTGTCGGGTTCATGCTACGAGGCTTCTTCGAAGGCTTGCGGCGACACATCGCTTTCGAACGCGAGCACGTCCTGCCGCGGATCGCAATAAGCGACGCAGGCGCTTAGGTCTCAAAGGCCGGTTGCCGCGAGCCTCGGCCGCCGCAGCGCTGCTCCAGCCGGATCATGCTGTCCACCGTTACATGGCGGTTGTTCTTGATCCGGATCACGCCGTCAGCCCGCAACCGCGTAAGCTGGCGGCTCACGGTCTCGTTCGTCAGTCCAAGGAAATCAGAGATGTCGGCACGTGTCAGGGGCAGATCGAAGCATGAGGACCTAGCCGCCGGGTCGATACTGGAATCCATATTCTGGGCGATCATGACGAGAAAGCTCGCCACCTTCTCGGGTGCGGTCTTGCGCCCGAGAGTCACCATCCATTCAAGTGCCTCGTCGAGTTCGTTCAGCGTCTGCTTGAGCAAGCGAAGCTGGAGTTCCGGTGATTCCTTCATTATCCGTTCAACGGCCGCCTTCGGAAACGAGCACAGCGAGACGGAGGTTGCCGCTTCCACATTGATCGTGCTTTTCACCTTGAAGGGCCGGCCCAGAAAATCCGGTGCGAACCGAAGACCGACAATCTGCTGGCGGCCGTCCGAAAGGCACTTCGTCAGCTTCACAACGCCTGAAAGCATGTTTGAATAGCTGTCAACAGCCGCGGCGTCGGCGATCAGTTCGACCCCCGGCTCGATTTTGTGCCGCGACGAAGTCTTGGCGAGCCAAACCAAATGGTTTCGATCGAGCGCACCACAGATCCCGCGATGCCGCGCGGCGCAAGACAGGCAAAGAACGGGAATGCCGGAACTGTGAATGTCCTGCTGTACTGTCATTACGCTCGCGCCATCGATCCCAAGTTCGGCAGGATAGCAAGCGATGGCAGAGAAATCCTTGCGGCAGTTTGTCCGTGCGGAGGCTGACCGAAATCAGGGCTTTGACTCTTTGACGAGTCCAGACTTCCGGCGAGGCAAAAACGACGGACCACCAATGAGACCGGAATTAGCTGCCAGGCTTGGCGAGACATAGGGCGCCACTTTATGATCCTTTGACGACGCGTGTATTCCCAATGGGGGTCGCATGGCAGAGGAGGCCCGCCGGAACCCGCAGGCAGGGCTCCAGTTTGTATCCGCTCAGGACCTTGGATTGTTCGTTTGGCGATTCTTTCACTGAATGTCAGCGACGCACCCCATTGCGGCTCCGCTACTCAGCCTTCGATAACTCGGAACCTGAACCTGACACGCGTCGCAATTTCTCTGACATGCCGGCGGCAGGCAAGCTTTCCTTTCTGGCCCGGGCAAACGCGCGATCGCCTTCCAAGAACCCGACCAGCATGAATGGGATGAGCTCAGCTACTGTCTCAGACTCATTATAGGTCTGTCGGTAAAGCGCCGCGTAGTCCTTCAGTGCTTGGCTGAGGCCCGCGCTGACGGTGATGGTGATCTTGGAAGGCGTCCGGTCCGGAAGCTTTCCTAACTTCAAGTTCGCCATGAGCGGCTCCTATTCAATTTGTGTATGGTCGTAGCACGAGGTCCTTGTGCACGATGACGCGCAGCGGCCAACCAGGACGGACAATAATGGTGGGTTGAATATTGAGGTTTTTTTCGGTGATGCGCTGGCCAGCTTGACTGACGTTCTGCTGAGTGGATTCGCGGATTGCCTTGAGCAGATCGCTTTCGTTGTCCCCAAAGCTCAACTCGGTGCCGACGCCCAACAGCGTGGCTAGAGCAACTCCCTTGATCAGCTGCCAGGTGTGGAAATCCACCTGGTCCTCCAGCCCTGCATAGCCGGCAGTATCTGTCGCTGGCAGATTGTCGATTTCAATCGACGACCCGTCGGGCATCACGATGCGCTGCCAGACTAGCAACGCGCGCTTCTGTCCAAAAGCGACGACACTGTCATAGGTGCCGATGAGCCGCGAGCCCTGCGGGATGAGCAAGGTGCTGCCGGTGACTGTGTCCTCCACATTCTCGGTGACCTGTGCAACCACGAGGCCAGGCAGGTCGGAATTGATGCCGGTGATGAGGCTTGCGGCGATCACGCTGCCGGCCATCAGCTGGTGGGGCGAAGCCGGAGTCTGCAGCGCGTGCGGATTATAGATCCCATTTGTGCTCTGCTGGCTGACGAAGTCGAGCTTGCGCTGCTGATTGTTCTGATCACCCTCAGCCGGTGCAACGGAAGCCTTGGCGTCTCCCGCATCGGGTTGTGCAAGTGGTGCTTCAAACGGCGGCCGCGCTCCCTGCGCATTGTCGGCGACCTTCGTTTCCCTGGGCCGGTTCTCGATCCGGAACATGACTTGCGACTCACGTGCCTCGATCGCCTGCTGGGCAAGCCGGTCCTCCTCGGCGGAGGCCTCCTGCCCCGGGGCGATGCCAAGCTGTCGCTGGCGTTCAAGAATGGGGCGGCCGAGATCGCCGGGCAGAGGTGGCCCAAGCACGGCAGGCTTCGGCTTCATTACGGAATAGTCCTTGGGAAGCGTTTCAAGTCCCTCCGCGGTTGGCTTACGTTCGGTGTTGTAGAGGTCTTCCGCCTGCTCTCTGATGCGCAACGCCGTCCCCTGAAGCGCTATCATCGTGACGCCCAGAATTGCGCCAGATCCAAGTGCAGCGATGGCGACGATCACGCCGCGTCTGAACCGCACCGCGCGGCGAGGAGAAGCCCGCAACTGCAGCTGCTCGGGATCGAGTTTCGGCGGTGCATCTGGTGGGAAACTGTCGGTCATGAGTGCTCCCCTCACCTGCTGGACCGCGCGAAGAGCGGTATTCGCCGCGGCGGTTGCCGGCCGTCGATCCTGGTGATGCGGACCACTTGCTGCTGCTTGACGCCGAGGCGCAATTCGGCGGCGGCAAAGAGACGATCGACGATGTAATAGTTCCCGCGCATGCGGTAATTGACGAGCTGGTTGCTCCCGTCAGCACCGACGATGAAGAGTGGCGGTGCCTCACCCTGATCAATGCGCCGCGGGAATTCGATATAAACCTTGTTGCCGTCGTCGAAGGCACGCATCGGCCGCCAAGGCGGCGTGTCACCGTTTATCGAGTAGCGGAAGCGAATGCTTTCGAGCGCCACATTTGAAGCTGCCGGCATGGCGGCGTCGGCCTGCGCATTCCGCTGGCGTAACGCGATGATCTGGTCTTCGCTGTAAGTCCAGGAGATCGCCGCCATGGCAGTCTTTTCGGTACTTTGAAGCTGCAAATGGTATGTGCGCCGTTCCGTGGTGATCACCAGATTGGTGCTAAGCGCCGGGGCGAACGGTTTGACCAGCACATGGGTGCGCTGATTGTCACCGGTGCCGCTGACGGTGTCGCCAATCACCCAGCGCACGGTGTCACCAGCCGACACGGCTGTTAGCTTCTCGCCCGGCTGTAGAGCGATATCGGTGACGCGCTCCGGCGCGGCGTAGAGCTGATAAAGTGCGCCGTCGGTGAAGGGATAGACCTGGACCGCATTGACATAGCCATATCTCGTGGGTTGCTGCGTCGCCGCCTTGTTGGCATCGGTTACCCTTTCTTCAGGGGAGCGCTTTTCCTCAGCGATCTTATCCGGATCGGGCTGCAACTGGCCCGGTAGCGGTAGCGGCTTTGGGACCTGGACAATCTTCACCGATTTCTCCGGCGGCTTTTCGATCGCAGCTGGTTTGAAATCGGCAGCATCGTAGGAAATCTCAGGCGGTGGCACCGGCTTCGAGGCGCAAGCGGGAAGGACGGCTGCTGACGCGAACAGGAGTAGCGCGGCACGGAATGATGGGACTCTATTTGTCATTTGCAGGCTCCTTCGGGGAAACGAATGTTGGCGCGGCGCTGTCGAGCTCACGCGACCAGTCGATGGCGTTGATGAAGACGCCGAGCGGGTTGTTGCGCAGCTGGTCGGTATTGCTCGGGGGGCGGATCACGATGGTGAGGATCGCGGTCCAGCGCGTCGTGCTGGCAAGGCTGCCGCGCTCAAAAACCTGCTCAGTCCATTTGACCTGAAACGAGCTGTCGGAAGCCCTGATCACGCTGGTCACTTGCACCGACACGCTGCGCGTGCCGATCTTACCGAAGGGGTCGTTCGACTTGGCGTACTCGTTGAGGAAAAGCGCCGCCCGGTCCGTGGCAAAGTCGTAGGCCGCAAGCCAGTTCTGCCGTACCAGCACTGGGTCGGTGGAGATCGAACGGACATTCTGGATGAAGCGGCCGAGATGCCAGGCGATCTGTGCATCGGACGGCTCGTAGTCCCGGATTGCCGGTGCAACGGCGCGCGCCTCACCGAAGCGGTCGACCTCGACGACGTATGGCACGACACGGCTCTGCATCGACTGCCACACGAGTCCGCCGGAGAGCCCAGTCGTCAAAGCCAGGCAGCCAAGAGCCATCAGCCGCCAATTCCGGGCCTGCACCCGCGATGAGCCGATGCGCTCATCCCACAGCTGGGCGGCCTTCTGATATGGCGTGACCGGCTCGGGCGTCTTGCCGTAACGTTGAACGGGTCGCTTGAAGAGCATCTAGTCGTCCTTGTCATTGAGAGAGGGATTGGCGGTGCCGCCCGGTCTGTCACCGTCGCGGACGGCTTGGACGGCGGCGTGGCGATGGGCACGAGCGGTCTGTTCGGCGCGCATGCGTCTCGCCCAATTGGGCGCGGTAGTAGGAGCAGAACCGGCCGGACCTCCGGTCATTGACGCGGTCGGCGCACCGCCGCTGGCGGTCCATGCGGCTTCGCGCCCGGCATTGACGCCAGGCCCGAAGCTCCCCGCAGCAGATCCTGCTGCTCGCATCGCGGCGCCGCCGGCGGCGCTTGCCACACCCTGCATTCCAGCAGCCACACCGGACAGGCCGGAGTCGGGCGAGGTTGCTCGTCCTAGCTGCCAAGCCGAGGAAGCTGCCGAGCCCACGGTCGTGCCGGCTCGGACGGCGGCAAGCCCGCCGCCGGTTGCCAAGCGCACACCGGCAAAGGCAGCTCCCCCGGCAACGAGCGCCGATCCGGCAGCGGCCGCCGTGGTCCCGAGCGCGGCGCCGGCCCCGAGCTGCGGTGCGCCAGAGACTAGGCCCGAGGCGATCCCAGGGCCGAAGATTCCGAGCCCGAGAAGCGCCAGCGCGCCCAGCACCTGTGACATGGCCGCCGCCAGATCCGGCTCCTTGCCATGGAGCGCCGAAGCGAACTCGCCGAAAAGCGTGGAGCCGATACCGACGATCACCGCGAGCACCATCACCTTAATGCCCGACGAGATGACATTGCCGAGAACGCGTTCAGCGAGAAACGCCGATCGGTTCCAGAGCGCGAAGGGCACAAGTACGAAGCCAGCCAGGGTGGTGAGCTTGAACTCGAGGATGGTGATGAAGAGCTGGATCGACAGAATGAAGAAGGCGATGATGACCAGGAACCAGGCTATGAGCAGCACGAAGATGGTGAGCGCGTTGCCGAAGATTTCCGGGAAGCCAAGGAGCTGGCTCGCCTGATCGAGAAGCGGCCAAGCGCCCTCGAAGCCGGTCGCGGCAATGCGGCCTGGATGCAGGAGATTGTCGGCGGAGAGATTGCCGGAGGATGCGTTGATGCCGAGGCCGGCAAAGGAGCGGTAGATGGTGTCGGCGAGGTTCTTGAAATTGTTCAGGATGAAGGCGAAGACGCCGACATAGAGCACCTTGCGGATGAGGCGGCCGAGAATGTTGGGCTCGCCGCCGAATGACCAGGCCAGGCCGGCAAGTGTGATGTCAATGCCGATCAGGATGGTGGTGAGGAAGGCGACGTCGACCGAAAGAAGACCGAACCCGCTATCGATATAGCGGATAAAAGTCTCCATGAAGCGATCGATGACGCCAAGGTCGTTCATGCCGCCGCCTTCCTCATGTTGAAGTGCCAGTGATCAGTTGCCGGGATAGGCGGTGCCGGTGCCCAGGAAGCGTTTTGTCGTCTGTCGGGCAGCTTCCTCGGACTGCGCCTTGCGGGCGGCATCCTCGGCCTCGGCGCGGAACTGCGTCGCAAGCAGCGTCTGGATCTGCATCTGCTGCTTGGTCGAAAGCGCGATCAGCTGATTGGTGGCTTGGCTTGCCTGAAGCGCACCGGCCGCGCCTTGGCTGCGGTTGACAAGGTCGGCAAGCAGGTCGCCATCGCCGCGGACATTCTCAACAATTTGCGACTGGACACCCATGGTCTGGCGGAACGCCTGCATGGCACTCTGCCAACGCTCGCGAGCCGCGCTCGCCACGTCGCTGACCTTGATCGTGGCGTCGTAGCTTTCTGGATACTGCTGGCGCCACTGGTCCTGGAGCTTGCCG
Source organism: Mesorhizobium sp. WSM3868 (assembly GCF_002294785.1). Classification (NCBI taxonomy): domain Bacteria; kingdom Pseudomonadati; phylum Pseudomonadota; class Alphaproteobacteria; order Hyphomicrobiales; family Phyllobacteriaceae; genus Mesorhizobium; species Mesorhizobium sp. WSM3868. The sequence continues at coordinate 538,607 of NZ_NSGB01000001.1, forward strand.
ACATCGAAGCTCAGGCCACTCGCCTGGTCCATCAGCCCGTCGATCCGTTGCAGCGAACCGGTAAGCTGGCCAACCGAGGAAAAGTCCATGCTCTGAAGATTGCGCGCCATGTTCTGCAGCATGGTCGCCTGGTTCTGCAGCGACTGGATCTGGTTGTTGATCTGCTCCAACGCGCGCGCGGCCGAGAGCATGTTCTGCGTATAGTTCGATGGATCGAAGACGATCAGGGCATAGGCTGGCTGGACATAGTCGGCCAATGGCTTGGCGATTAGGGAAAGAGTGATCAGGCTGGAGAGAAGGCGGCGTCGCATCATGACGATTGCTCCATGTCAGGTTGAGGGAATTGCTGGAGATGCTCGGCGGCCCAACCGAGGCCACGCGCATCGAGAAATCGGGAGGCAAAATTCTCCTGCCCGTCTTCGGACAAGACGCTGTCGATCAGCGTCTGTGTGGCTGGGTCGGAGGCGCCGCAAAGTGCGAGTGTGATGGGACCCAAGCCCAGCTCGAAGAGGCGGTTGCCGCGACGCGACTGCAGATAGTACTGCCGCTTCGGCATCGCGCGGGCGACCATTTCGATCTGCCGTTCGTTCAAACCGAAGCCCTCATAGGCCGCTCTCGCCTGTGGCTCCACGGCGCGGTCATTCGGAAGAAAAATCCGCTGCGGGCAGCTCTCGATGATCGCGGGCGCTATTGAAGAGCCGGCGATATCCGCAAGCGACTGCGTAGCGAAGATCACCGACACGTTTTTCTTGCGCAGCACCTTCAGCCATTCGCGAATGCGGGCGGCAAACAGCGGGTTGTCGAGATAGACCCAAGCCTCGTCGAGCATGAGCAGCGTCGGCCGTCCGTCGAACCGCTCCTCGAGACGATGGAACAGATAGGTGAGCACCGGCAGCACAGCGCCTTGGCTGTGCATCAGCTCCTCGGTCTCGAAACACTGCACGTCGGACAGAGCCAGGCGATCGTCATCGGCATCGAGCAGCCGGCCGTAGGGGCCATCTAGTGTGTAGGGCATCAATGCGGACTTCAGCGCATTGGACTGAAGCAGGACCGAAAGGCCGGTCAGCGTGCGTTCCTGCGCCGGCGCGGTGGCGAGGCTGCCGAGCGCCGACCAGATTGCCTCCTTCACCTCAGGCGTGATGGTGACGTTCTCATGCGCGATGAGGGTGGCAATCCATTCGGCCGCCCAGCTCCGGCTGGCTTGGTCATCGATGTTGCGCAGCGGTTGGAACGAAAGCGCCCCGTCGGCACCCAGTGCGTGGTGCTCTCCACCCATGGCGAGTGTTGCTGCGCGGGCTGAATTGCCTTTGTCGAAGACATAGACCTGGGCGCCGGCATAGCGTCGGAACTGAAGTGCGATCAGCGCAAGCAGGACCGACTTGCCGGCACCGGTCGGACCAACGATCAGCATGTGACCGACGTCGTCGACATGAGTGGAAAGCCGAAACGGGGTCGACCCGCTGGTCTCGGCGAAGAGAAGCGGAGGGGCCTCTTGCCGGGTGACCTTGGCGAGATGCTCGTTTGTCGACGGACCGGCCCACGCCGACGACAGCGGCATAAGATGGGCAAGGTTCAACGTGTGAATGAGCGGCTGGCGAACATTGGCATAGGCATGGCCTGGCAGCGACCCGAGCCACGCCTCGACCGCGTTGACGTTTTCACGGATTGTCGTGAAGCCGAGCCCATTGACGATGCGCTCGACCGCGCGAAGTTTCTCCGCGGCGGCTTGGCGATCCTCGTCCCACACCGTCACGGTCGTGGTGAGATAGCCGAAGCCGACATGATCCCCGCCCAATGCCTGAAGTGCTTCGTCGGCATCGAGCGCCTTGTTGTCGGCATCGCTGTCAACGAGCGGAACGGGCTCGTTGCTTACAACCTCGCGCAGGATAGCCACGATCGATTTGCGCTTGGCAAACCACTGCCGCCGCAACCGGGTAAGCGTCTTGGTCGCTTCCGTCTTGTCGAGAGGGATAAAACGCGTCGTCCAACGATAGGCAAAATCCTGATGGTTGAGGGCATCGAGGATTGCGGGGCGAGTGAGGTTCGGGAAACCAAGAATTGACAGCGTGCGAAGATGCTGATCGCCCAGCATCGGTTCCAAGCCGCCGGTGAGCGGCGCATCGACTAGGATGCCGTCCAGATACATCGGCGTTTCCGGTACTGTGACCGGATGGCGACGCATCGAGATTGTGCCGTGTAAGTAAGTCAGCGTCTCGGCATCGTCGATCGCGCGCACTTCGGGCATGAAGCCGGACAGCAGATCCAGCACACGGTCGGTATCGTCGCGGAACCGCGATAGCTCCTGGCGCCAGTCTCTTTCGGCTTCTGGATGATGAGAGTCGACGAGCGCGCTTTCCGCACGAGCCTGGCTGTCCGCTGGCGGCATGAACAGCAATGTTAGATGGTAGCGGCTCTCGAAATGCGCGACCTTGCCCTCGAAAGCCGCGCGCCGTTCTTCATCGATGAGCCACGACGCCGCGTCGGGAAAGCGCGAGGCCGGATAGCCCAACGCTTCGACGCGTTCTGCCTCGAAGAACAATGCCCAGCCGGTGCCGAGGCGTCTCAGCGCATTGTTCGCCCTCGCGCAAATGCCGATGAGTTCGGCTTCCGTCGCGCTTTCGAGATCGGGGCCGCGGAACCGCAGCGTCCGCTGAAAGCTGCCGTCTTTGTTGAGCACGATGCCCGGCGCGACGAGTGCTACCCAGGGCAGATGGTCGGCAAGCCGGTCGGCCTTCCCGCGATATTCCGAAAGGTTCAGCATGCCAGCCACCCCCTCAGACGAAGGTGCCGGACAAGCACGCTGGCAAAGTCCGGATCGCGGCGGGCGGCAAAGACCGCCAGCGTGTGGCCGGCAGTCCAGAGCACCAGCCCGGCTATCCATTGCTCAAGGCCGAGCCCGATGGCTGCGGCAACTGTGCCGTTGAGGATCGCTACCGCTCGCGGCGCACCGCCAAGCAGGATGGGCTCGGTCAGCGACCGGTGAACCGGTACCTCGAAGCCGTCGATATGCTGTTCTCCGGTGGCCATCAGACGAGTGCCCCGCCGCCGAAGGAGAAGAAGGAGAGGAAGAAACTCGATGCCGCGAATGCGATCGACAGCCCGAAGACGATCTGGATAAGCCGGCGAAAACCGCCGGCCGTGTCACCAAAGGCGAGCGTCAGGCCGGTGGTGATGATGATGATCACCGCGACGATCTTGGCGACCGGGCCCTGCACAGATTCCAAAATTTGCTGCAGCGGTTGTTCCCAGGGCATGCCGGAACCAGCCGCGTATGCCGGGGCGGTGACTAGAAGCGCGAGCGCGGTGGACGAAAGAAAGCGAAGCTTCTTGAGCATGAAGTGACCTTTCAAAGCTGCTGGAGTTGAGGAGGCGTGAGCTGGGTGACGGCGTAATCGCCGCTGCCGTCGAGACCGGTGACCTCAGCAATCGCGTCGATGCGGCGCGATGATCCGCGCCCGGCGATGAAGACGATCAGATCGATCGCATCGGCGATGAGGCGTCGAGGAACGGTGACGACGGCCTCCTGAGCGAGTTGCTCAATACGGTAAAGAGCCGAGCGCGCCGAATTGGCGTGAACGGTGGCGATGCCGCCGGGGTGGCCCGTGTTCCATGCCTTGAGCATATCGAGCGCTTCCGCGCCCCTCACTTCGCCGACAATGATGCGGTCGGGTCTGAGCCGGAGCGTCGAGCGCACGAGATCGGCAAGCGTTACAGAACCACGCCTCGTTCTCAAGGCAACGCAGTCCTTTGCTGCGCATTGCAGCTCGCGCGTATCCTCGATCAGGATCACCCGCTCGTCGCAGTCGGCGACTTCGGTCAGCAGCGCATTGGCAAGGGTCGTTTTGCCCGAGGACGTGCCGCCTGCGACCAGGATATTGCGCCGCTCGCGCACTGCCTTACTCAGCACATCGGCCTGCAGCGGCGATATGATGCGGTCGGCGACATAATTGGCCAGCGTGTAGAGTTTTGCCGCTGGTTTGCGAATGGCGAAGCACGGCGCCAGCACCACAGGCGGCAGCAGTCCTTCGAATCGTTCGCCCGACGGCAGTTCCGCACTGACGATCGGGTTGTCGGCATGAGCCTCGGCGCGCATATGGGACGCGACCAGGCGGATAATGCGCTCCACCTCCGAAGGATGCATGTGCACGCCCGTATCGACGCGGCCTTCGCCCAACCGGTCGAGCCGCAGCGCGCCGTCGGGATTGACCATCACCTCGATCACCAATGAATCGGAGAGCGCCTCGGTGATCGCAGGGCCCATGGCGGTGCGCAGCATCGCGCGGCGACGATGGTCGGCCTCCGGATGAGAGCTCATCGTTCCCCTCCCCTGCCGTTCTCCTTGCCGAGAGACCGTTTCCCGGAAGCAATCTGGCGACCGACCTGCTCGATGAATTTGTCGAAACGGTCCTGAGCAATGGCTTGCGTCGCCTTGTCTGGAACCGGCGTGTGCGCGTGAAGCGTGATCGAAAAGCGAATGAAGAGCGCCAGGCTCTCCAGGATCATTTCGGCATCGCGCCGGACTTGAACGAGGTCGCGTGAAAGACGATCGAGCCGCACACCGTAGCGCCGGTCGAGCTCGTTCTCGCCACGCCGCTCGATGAACGCCTCAACAGCCTTGGCCACAATGGCTGATTTGGTCGTCGAGGGATCGCGACTGAGGTTCTCCAGCCTCTCGCTCAATTCGGGTTCGAGCAGAAACTGGTGACGAATGCGGTGGGTCTTCATGCGGCTCGTTCCGACGGGCCGGCGTTGCGCCGGCGACGGGAACAAGCATCGGCCAAACCCCCGAAATCGCTTATGGCCGTTATCTACGCTGAAGTACGCCGGCTACGCGCCGGCCTTCAGAAGCCGGGGACGATATCCTTGTCATCGCCCCTTCCCTCGTTGATGCCATAGGCACGCCCGACGGTGGAGATCCGGTCCATGACGCGCTTGTCGGCCATCGCCTCGCTATCATCGTCTGCGGGTCTGGACAGATCGTCCTGGTCCGGTTCCCGGGTGACGGCGGTATGTTCTTCGGGCAGGCCGGGATGGCGCTGCTGCTGAACACCTCCCTCGTCCGCAAGCGCGGCGCCAGCGTTTTCGTCGTCGGAGGCAAGACGACGGTCGACTCGGCGTACTTGGCCAGTCCAGTCGTCTTGGCGCGGCGCAGGGCAGTCTGGGTAGAGACCGTCATGCAGCACCGGCGCAGGCAGCATCCGTTCGGTGAAGTTCTGATCCTCGTAGTAGCGCAGCTTTTTGGCGCGGATGGGGGGCAATCCCGAAACGAGCACCAGTTCGTCCGAGGGCGGCAATTGCATCACCTCGCCCGGCGTCAACAGCGGGCGGGCCGTCTCCTGGCGGCTCACCATGACATGCGAGAGCCAGGGCGCCAGCCGGTGGCCCGCATAGTTGCGCATCGATCTCAATTCCGTGGCCGTGCCAAGCGCGTCCGAGATTCGCTTGGCCGTGCGCTCATCGTTGGAGGAAAAGGCAATTCGCACATGGCAATTATCCAGAATGGCGTTGTTCTCGCCATACGCTTTGGAGATCTGGTTCAACGATTGCGCGATCAAGTAGGCGCGAATTCCGTAACCGGCCATAAAGGCGAGCGCGGTCTCAAAGAAGTCGAGGCGACCGAGCGCCGGAAACTCATCCAGCATCATGAGCAGTTGATGCTTGCGACTCTTCTTTGGGTCACCCTCGAGGCGCTCCGTGAGCCGTCTGCCGATCTGGTTCAGGATCAGTCGCACCAAAGGCTTGGTGCGCGAAATGTCAGATGGCGGCACGACCAGATAGAGCGATGTAGGTCGCGCGGCATCCATCAAGTCGGCAATCCGCCAGTCACAAGACGAAGTGGCCGCAGCCACGGTCGGATCATGGTAGAGCCCGAGAAAAGACATGGCGGTCGAGAGGACGCCTGAACGCTCGTTCTCCGACTTGTTCAGCACCTCGCGCGCCGCAGAAGCCACAACGGGGTGTACTTGAGGCCTTTCCGCCGCGCCCAGATGGTCGGTCGTCATCATCCGCTGTAGCGTTGCAACAAATGAGCGCTGCGGGTCCGACAAGAACGTGGCGACCCGAGCGAGTGTCTTTTCCTCCTCGGCATAGAGGACGTGCAGGATGGCGCCGACCAAGAGTGAATGGCTGGTCTTCTCCCAATGATTACGCCGCTCCAGCGCGCCCTCAGGATCGACCAAGATGTCGGCGATGTTCTGAACGTCGCGGACCTCGTTCGGACCTTTGCGCACTTCCAAGAGCGGGTTGTAGCGGGCCGATCGCGGATCAGTCGGATTGAACAATAGGCAATACGAGAACCTCGACCGCCAGCCGGCGGTCAGCTGCCAGTTCTCGCCTTTGATGTCGTGAATGACGGCCGATCCGGACCAGGAGACAAGAGTTGGCACAACCAGTCCGACGCCCTTGCCCGAACGTGTCGGCGCAAACGCCATGACGTGCTCTGGCCCGTCATGACGCAGATACCGATCATTCAGTTTGCCAAGGAAGACGCCTGCCGGCTGAAACAGCCCTGCTTTCTCGATCTCCCGCGTCGCCGCCCATCGAGAGGAGCCATAGGTAGTGACCAACCCGCGCTGACGCGCGCGCCAGAGGGAACCAGCGATCGCAGCGGCAAAACCCATCAATCCACTGGTGCCCGCAAGCATGCCGGCCTTGTCGAATACCTCGGGCGCATAGGCATCAAATTGGAACCACCATTCCAACAGTTTCCACGGCTCGTAGATCGGCCAGCCAGCCGCGACAAACCAGGGCGCGCCGAGTTGTTCCTGAAAGGCTAGCATATGAGCGCACCATTGTGTGGCAGCCCACACGCCGAGGAGAACGATGGCGAACACAATGGCGATCTGCCCAATCAGAAGCTTTGTGGGCGTCACTGAGATTGCTCCGCCGTTCTGGAGAGGTGGATCGAGAATCGCCCGGCGCGGCCGGAACGGGAATACACCCTATGTACGACTTGGTGCGATGAGGCTGTTTGGCGCGCCGTTGCTCTCCCTTCGAGATGTGTATCGATATTCGCGCATTCCCGAGCAAGTCTTGACTGCTGTGTCGGAGCGGGGCCCGTATCGTTCGTGCTTATCGTGAGCACGTCGGATATTTGGTAGGAGAGCTGGCGGTGGCGGTGCGGGCAAGCCGCTGAGGAATCCTGAACATCGAGTCCGATCTGGGGCACAACAGGCCTATCGAGATCGGATCGCGAGGTGAGCCTGGCCGCCATGGGAATTTCTCAGGCGAGCTGGGACATATTGGGCGCTGAGGATATCTTGGGCGATCTTCTCGGACGCCGAATTGCCAACATTCCTTGTGTGTCAAGGTTCGCCGGCGATGCTGTCGAACAGGCGGCTATCACTCCCCGGCCGTGGCACATCTGCGCGCTGCAGAAACTCGATGGGCCACCGGTTCAACGCCCACGCGGATTCCACAGACGCGTTCCGCCAAGCGCTAGTTGCCAAGCATATGACCCGCATTTCGCAACGCCCCTAGGAACAGGCTAGCAAGGTGAGTGACATCGATTTTGGCCTGCATTGACACCGGCATGCTGGTCCAATTTTCCAACGGCACAATGAAGCGGGAAAAGGTACCATTTACGACGCAGTAGCGGCTAACAAGGCCTTGTCTGTCCAACGCCACCACACCCATCTGGTCGTCTCGATATCGGATGGCTGCGATCCGCTGAATGTCGGCGTCATCGTCAACCCGCACGTCGAAAAGCAGGGTTCCGCGGCTCCTCGCTGCTATTTCCGCCGCTTTGTCATTGAAGCTCAAGCAGAGTGAGCGGACGCTTTCCACTGCCATCTGGAAAACCAACAAATCCAGTTCATTCACGGCCATGTGGGCAGTTGAGCCATTAGATGGATTATTGCAATGTCGCACACGGCTTGTTCACAGGTGTCGACCAACTCCACAAAGACCGATCGTTTTAGTCGATCGCCGATAAACGGCTGCTCCTTGGCTGCCGCTCCTGAGGGGCGCTCGCTGGCGTTAACGAGGCCGGGCTTCTTCACCACTCTTGAGAAACTTTTGCTTCCCCGCTTGGCCTATCTGCGCGTCGCCTGTGCAGCCGTCCGCATATCGGAAGCAGATCTCGAGGCTCGTTGCGCCCTCACCGCGGCCTTCTTGGAGGGCGGGAAGCCGCTTGAGGCCCGCTACGCCGGCGACGGCTAAAAAATCCTGATCTACAAGAAGGCAAACCGCATGTGCGTCGACTTTCGCTTCGGCGTCGCCTTGGCCTCCCTCACACTCGTTGGCTGTCTCACGGGGCAACCCGGTCGAGAAAAGCATCGAATGCGGCAGCAACAGCGCGAATCGCAAAGCGATGCTGCCGCGATACGCGGACAAAACCCTTTTCGATGTCCACAATTCCGTCCTTGGTAAGCATCGCCAAGCGTTCAGCTGATTCGAGAAAATGGATCGGATCAGACCCGTGGGCGGCACAGATTGCCGGCACATCGGCCTTGAGATCGCACATTAGTCGCTCGATGATTGCGGCTCGCGCGCGGTCTTCGTCCGTAAGACGGTAGCCCTTTGACGTCGCCAGACGGCCAGCTGCGATGTGCCGGCTGTAGGAATCCCGTGTAACCTCGTTCTGGACGTAACCCTCGCCGACACGCCCGATAGCCGACGCGCCGAAACCGATCACGGTTTTGCAGGTGTCGGCCGAGTAACCCAGCGAGTTGCGTCGCAGGCGACCGGTTTTCTGTGCTAGGGCGAGATCGTCGTGGGGCAAGGCGAAATGGTCGAGCCCGATCTCTCGGTAGCCGGCGGCAATCAGCGTCACAGCAATGGCCGCATGCTGTTCGGCGCGGGCAGCGCTGCCTGGAAGAGATGCCTCATCGATGAGGCGCTGATTCTTAATAAAGGACGGGATGTGCGAGTAGCCGAACGCCGCAAGCCGGTTGGGGCGCATGGCGACCGCCGCTCTCGTGGTCTCGACGCAAGATTGCACCGTTTGATGCGGGAGACCAAAGATGAGGTCGAAGTTGATGCTTCTCACTCCATGCCGACGCAGCATTTCGACGGCAGCCGCCGTTTGCGCCTCGCTTTGGACCCGGTTGATCGCTTTTTGAACAATGGGATCGAAGCTCTGCACGCCGAGGCTCGCGCGGCTCACGCCTGCTGCTTCCAAGGCTTCGGCCATCTCGGCCGTGAACGTGCGTGGGTCGATCTCAACGGCGATCGTAGCCGTTTTCGCGAGCGCAAAGTGGCGGCGCAGGAACTCCATCAGGGCGAGAAACTCTACTGGCCCCATGAGAGTTGGCGTTCCGCCGCCAAAATGCACATCGCTGACGGGCAGCGCCTGCGGCGCGTGCTCCGAGACCAAACGTATCTCGTCACGCAGCGCCGCCAGATAATCGAAGATCGGCGCATCATGGCGAGTGATGGCGGTGGGAAAGCCGCAAAACCAGCACTTTGATCGGCAGAACGGAACGTGCAAGTAGAGTGACGCCGGATCGTCAGCCGGTAGGTTCTTGAGCCATTCCTCATAAGCCTCGGCGCCGACCGCCCCAGAGAACTCCGAGACAGTCGGATAGATGGTGTACCAAGGCAGGCGGGCCTCGCGATCTTTTATGGTCTGCAATACTTACCGTCCCATGTTGATGCCTTCCATCCTTACCACTGCGCTCTCCTGAGTCTCTGCGCTATATCAGGCCGTTCCGCTTTCGGTCTGATTCGCAGCGATAAGCGCTGTTCAGCCTTGGCTGGACAGCGACGGTATGAGGACGCGCTGGTCCGCGACAAGCGCCATGGGTTTCCCGTCGAGAGTATCGTGCACACGGTTTGGGGCTAGTATCTTATCCCCTTCCCTTCAGCGTCCGCCTGGGCGAGGAGATGCTGCTGGAAGGCGGCATGGCGCATCCGACTAGTCGGATGCGGAGCTCGGCCAGTATCCCAGCTTCGATATCGACCGGATCGGCGGAATGCAACCTTGGCGTCCAAAGACCTCGACGCGCTGACCGCCGCCGGCGTGCCCGCGCTCGCCGCGCAGGATCCTTCTAACAGGCCGATCACTTACGTCAAGGCGCCCTTCAAGTCGCTGATCGTCCCTGTCTTTGTCTCGCCCAATCTCGTGCTGTGCGGCCGCTATTTCGGTCGTCCGCTCGACCGAACCTTCGAGCGGTTCCTGGAAGCGTCCGATCATCGCTCGATCCTCTTGCGACTGGCCGGGGGTACCGGCGAGCGTTATGCCCAGAAGGAGGTTACACGGGATGGCTACAGCCGGCACATCGCAACTGGCCGCCTGGCGAAGTCAAGGGGCTACCGTCTCACCGACGAAGACCACGCGCGAGCCGCAATCATCGAGCCGCTGACGTGCCGGCAATCTGTGCGGCCCACGGGTCTGATCCGATCCGTTCTCTTAGTTCAGCTAGACGCTCGGCGATCCTGGCCGAGGACGTGATAGTGGACATCGGAGGGGTTTATCCGCGTGCGGCAGGAGCATCGGTGATTAGCGCCATTGCTGCGTATTCGATGCTCTTCTCGACCGGGTTTGCCCGTAGGCCCAGCCCAAGCAGCGTGAGGGGCGGCCAAAGGGATAACCAATCGTTGCTAACCGGCATGTTCCACCCAGGCGGTGCGCCTGCACCGGTTGAAGGGGCTTGGAGTTTTGCCAATTTTGCGAGCGTACCTATGAAAGCTTCCCAATCATTCGACGGTGACTGATTTCGCCAGGTTGCGTGGCTGGTCGAGATCTGTGCCCACGCAGACCGCCGTGTGATACGCAAGAAGCTGTATCGGCAGCGAGAAGATCATCGGCGCGACAATCTCGTCGGTGGCCGGCAGCACGATCGTGTGCATCGTATCGAGTTTCGATGCGGCTGCCCCTTTGCCATCGGTGATGAGGATGATGCGCCCTCCGCGGGCGGCCACTTCCTGCATGTTGGAGAGGGTCTTGTCGAAAAAGCGATCATGTGGCGCGATGACGATCACTGGCATGTTCGAGTCTATCAATGCGATAGGACCGTGCTTCAATTCACCTGCCGCATAGCCCTCGGCGTGGATGTAGGAAATCTCCTTGACCTTCAGCGCACCTTCCATCGCCAGTGGGAAATTTGTGCCACGGCCGAGATACAGGACATGATGAAACTTTGACAGTTCGCGCGACAGAAGCTCAATCTCCGGCTGGACGCTGTCCAGTACCTGCCTCATGAGGCGCGGCATTTCGGTGAGGCTCCCGACGAGCGCCTGCACCTCAGCTTCCGTCACTGTTCCGCGGGCCTTGGCTGCGTGGATGGCGAGTGCTGCAAGAGCGGTGAGCTGGCAGGTGAAGGCCTTGGTGGAGGCGACGCCGATCTCCGGGCCGGCAAGGATCGGGAAGACCACATCAGCCTCCCGAGCGATGGTCGATTCGCACGCATTGACAACGGCGCCAATTTTTAGCCCAAGCTGCTTGCAGTACCTCAGCGATGCCAGCGTGTCGGCGGTTTCGCCCGACTGTGAAATGAAAAGAGCCGCCGACTGCGGCGACAACGGGATCTCGCGATAGCGGAATTCGGATGCAACATCTATTTCGACCGGCAGGCGCGCATAGCGCTCGAACCAGTATTTTCCGATCAGTCCGGCGAGATACGCGGTGCCGCAGGCAGAGATCGCCAAGCTCGGGATCCCGGCGAAGTCGATGCCAAATACCGCATCGGCGCCATTTTCTATGAGGTTGGTATACTGACCGAGCGCATCGGCGATGACCTCGGGCTGCTCGAGGATTTCCTTCTCCATGAAGTGGCGATGATTGCCCTTGTTGGCCAGAGTGGCCGCGGCCATGGAGGTCTGGCGCGGACGCGCGACGGGGAGGCCGTCGTTATCAAAGATGTCGGCGCCCGTCCTGCTGACTACGGCCCAGTCGCCGTCGACGAGATAGGTGATTTCATTCGTGAATGGAGCAAGCGCGATCGCGTCGGAGCCCAGGAACATCTCGCCATCGCCATGACCGATCGCCAGCGGTGGTCCATTGCGCGCCGCAATGATGGTCGACGGATCATCTTCAAAGAGGATGGCAAGCGCGTAGGCACCCCTTACGCTTTTCAGCATGGCATGCACCGCCTCACCGCGCCCCATGCCCGCCCGGCGGTGTCCTGCCAAAAGATGCGCAAGGACCTCGGTGTCTGTGTCGGTCTGGAACTCGGTTCCCGTCGCCGCCAATTCGTCCTTCAGCTCGGCGAAATTCTCGATGATACCGTTATGGACGACGGCCACACCGTCCGTGAAGTGCGGGTGTGCATTGCGTTCCGTCGGTGGCCCATGGGTTGCCCAGCGGGTGTGGGCGATGCCGATGGTGCCACTCAGCGGCTCTTCCTTCAGTCTCGTCTCGAGATTGACGAGCTTGCCCTCGGCGCGCCGGCGGTGCAAGGTGCCCTCGGTGATCGTCGCAATGCCGGCCGAATCATAGCCGCGGTATTCCAGACGCTTCAACGCGTCGACCAGGCGCTCCGACACCGGCTGTTGCCCAACGATGCCAACAATCCCGCACATGTTTTTCTCCGAATTCTTCCCGGCAGCTTCAGCCGACGCAGACGAGGCCGAACACGCGCCCGGCCCGCTCAGTTAGAATCCTCTAATGAAATCCAGTAAGATCAGTAAAATTGATTATTAGGATAACTCTCATCCACGCTATGGATGGACGAACCGGGGCCGCTGCGGGTGATGGAGCTGTTCAACCTGCGACCGCTCTTGCGGCCGCGCCTTCTTGAGCAAATTCGACCCGTCGCTCCCGTACTGCGAGAATCCTCCTATACTGGACCGCTGAAAATCTCAGAAAGTGGCAGTTTATCTTGAACCAGTAAACTGCAATATTGGCTTGCAGTCAGGGAAGCGATCGGGACCGGTCGCGCCGTTCTTGGTGCTTGCGCTCGAATTGATGGAGTTGCCTGGATGTCTGAGGGTCCCATCATCGACGTCGAATAGAGAATATTGCATGGGGATTTAGAGCCGCGAGCGTCCACGTCGATGCCACTTCTGACGGGAGTGGAATGCCCGACACAATGATGAACGGGGAGGCACGATGGCGCGACGACATTTGCGTCACCTGCGTTGGAGACCGTGCCGGACGACGCATTGACGGATGCGACGAATGCCCTGGTCGGAAGATTGAATGCCTTGATGCAAAATTGCGAGCCAAGAAATTGCCATCGCCCCCGGATGACGTTTCCGGTCGGCGGATCCATGGCCGTGGCAATCCGGTGCGATCCATCCGATCGAGATTATCAAGGGCTGAGAGAATGAATGTCGATCTCCATCAGTTGCTCATCGTCTTTGCTGCTTATGTCATTGCCGCAGGGAGCCCCGGCCCGAGCAACATGCGCATCATGGGGGTTGCCATGTCGCGCGGCAGGGGTGCCGCGCTCATACTCGCCTCTGGCGTCGTCAGCGGCTCGATCTTCTGGGGTTTTATGGCCTCGACCGGCATCTCCGCCCTCTTGGCCAGGTACGCCCAGGCACTGCTCGTCCTGCAGGTTTTCGGGGGCCTTTACTTGCTATTCCTCGCCTTCAGGGCGGGACGGTCGGCGCTTACGTCGAACGAGAAGCTGGCGGTGCGCGCCTCGACCGACGAAGTCGCTTTTTCACGGGGTGAGCTCTATGGAAGGGGTCTCTTGATGCATTTGGCGAACCCTAAATCCGTGCTGGCATGGATCGCGCTCGTCACACTGGGGATCGGCCCGAATTCGTCGTGGCAGACCATGGCGGCCATATTGGGTGGCTGCGCCGTCCTAAGTGTCACGATATTCTGCGGCTACGCCATTGTCTTCTCCACACCGCCGCTGGTGGCTCTGTATCGCCGCTGTCGCCGTTGGATCGAAAGTCTGCTGGCGATGTTCTTCGTGTTCGCCGGGGTGCGCATGCTGCTTTCCCCTATGTAGCTTCGAAAGGAATGGATGATGACTTTGTTTCGCGGCATGTCGGCGTTCCCCCTCACGCCAACCGATGCGGAAGGGCATGTCGAGACCGAGGCATTGGCTCGTTTTCTCGAGCGTATTCAACGAGCGGGAGCAGACTCCATCGGCCTTTTGGGGAGCACGGGCGGTTATGCTACCTCACGAGGGAAGAGCGCAAGCGTGCCGTTCAGGCTGCCGTGGAATGCATCGGCGGCAAAACGCCTCTTGTCGTGGGGGTGGGTGCATTGCGTACCGACGAAGCTCAGGCTCTGGCGCGCGATGCAAAATGCGCTGGCGCTGACGGCCTGCTCCTGGCACCCATGTCCTACGTTCCCCTGAACGAGGATGAAGTCTTCCAGCACTTCGTCGCGGTTGCCGAGGCGGGGGAACTGCCTTTGTGCATATACAACAATCCAAGCACCACGCGCTTCACATTCAGCGACGCATTGATCGCCCGGCTGTCAGAGGTGTCCAACATCGTCGCCGTGAAAATGCCTCTGGCGGTGAATGAGGATTACACGGGAGAACTGGCACGCTTGCGGTCGATGACGCCTGACACGTTCACAATCGGATACAGCGGCGATTGGGGCGCGGCGGATGCCCTACTCGCCGGATGTGACACCTGGTACAGCGTTGCGGCAGGTCTGCTGGCGGTCCCGGCGCTTGCGCTGACGCGTGCGGCGCAGTCCGGCGACGCGGTGGAGTCCACTCGGTTGAATCGCGCTTTCGAGCCGCTCTGGACGGTGTTCAAGCGCTACGGCAGCTTCCGCGTTATGTTCGTCGTCGCCGAATACCTCGGTCTGGCGCACGTCCAGCCACCGCGCCCCATTTTGCCGTTGCCGGAGGACGCCGGAGACGACATCAGGCAGGCACTGGAGAAGCTCGAGATAGCCGAGCACAGAGCATGCCCAGTGCAACTGCTAGATTAGGCAGCCGGCGCGTGGGCGTTCCGCGAGCGTTCGAGAGATGAAAGTTTGGGCGGCGCAGAATTAGATCCCTGCTCAACTGGCGTTTTGACCACGTGCGGACGATGCCGGCATTAACCGGCGGGCAGATGCGCCGAGGGCAACAAGCGCGCCTGACGCAACGCCGCCAGATCAGCCGAGCCGGTGCAGAAGCAGGCGACTGCCAACTGGCGGATGACGATCTCGAAATGCGCGACAACCGCCTCGGTGGACACCGTCGCCGCGGGCAGCACGCCGGCCGCCTGGCCGGCGAAGTCCGCGCCCAGGCGGATGGCCTTGGCCACGTCGCCGCCGTCGCGGATTCCGCCCGAAGCGATCAACTTCACCGTTGGCAGCGCCCGACGTACCGCCTGCACCCCGCCCGGGGTCGGAATCCCCCAGTCGGCGAACGCCATCGCCACTGCACGGTCCGCGGCATCGCGGGCCCGCTCGCCCTCCACCGCGGCCCAACTGGTGCCTCCGGCGCCGGCGACATCGATCACCGCCACGCCCGCCTCGACGAGCGCAGAGGCCACCGAGGCGGACAGGCCCGAGCCCACTTCCTTGGCCACGATCGGCACGCCCACACTGCGCGCGGCACGAGCGATCTGCGCCAGGACGCTGCGCCAGTCGCGGTCGCCCTCCGGCTGTAGCGCTTCCTGCAGCGGATTGAGATGGACAATCAGTCCATCGGCCTCCAGCGCATCAACCGCCCGGCGCGCCAAGTCTAGGCCGTCGGCCTCGCGCAGTTGCGCGGCGCCGATATTGGCCAACAGGGGGATGTCTGGGGCCAGGTGTCGCAGCGCGCGCGTCAGCCCCTGGGAGTTGCGGGATTGCAGGCTCACGCGCTGCGAACCGACGCACATCGCGATCCCCAAGGCTTGAGCTGCCTCGCTCAGATGCCGGTTGATGGCCTCGGCGCGAGGCGTGCCGCCGGTCATGGAGCTGATCAGCAGCGGCGCGCGCATAGTCTTGCCTAGCAGCGAGGCGCGCAGGTCGATCTGCGTCAGGTCCAACTCCGGCAATGCGCAGTGTTCGAAACGGATATACTCCCAGCCGGCGGCGACCGTGGCCGGCGCCGTTCGCCGATCCAGCACGATGCCAAGATGGTCGTCCTTGCGCCGGCTCAGGGCGGAGTCGTTCATGCTCGCTCCATCGGTCGCATCGGGCGACGGCGTTGCGTCGGATCGCACTGACGGCAGCGCGCGCACGTCGCCGCCTCCCGCGCCTTCAGGCCGGCCCACGCTGGCCTCCCCCGCAGTGTCCCTGCGGTAGCGGCTGGCCGAGGTCTGGTAATACTGTGTGCGGATGGCTGCCATGGCCTCGATCAACGGTCCCCACGGCGCGGGAAAGCGTGCTTCCGCCATCACTCGGTGCAGCATGCGCGTATGGCCGGCCAGCTCGTCGTTGAGGAACTTCACCACAGGCATAGCCGGATAGCGCTGCAGCAGCAGAATCGCCGCGTTGTCGGCCTCGCCGGCCGACCTGTCCTTGTCGCGTCCATGCAGATCGTTCTGCAGGCGCCCTATCGCGGAGATGAGCCGCAGGACCTGGCGAAACGCCGGACGCGCGCGCAAAGTCGCCATGTCCAGCCCCCACAACAACGACAGGCAACACAACACGTTCCTGTAGGCGATCGAATGGACGCCGTTGTGCAGGTACTCGGCGTAGGACCAGCGTTCCGCCCCTGCTGCCTGCGCGTCTCCGCCGCGCAGCGCCGCGCAGTAGCACCGGGTATCGTCGAGAAGCTGAGCATAGTCGCGACGATCGTAGGCGAGCCCGGCCAGCGAAGCGCTTAGCACAGCGCAGCCCTCGAATCCGGGGAGTGCGCACGGTACGCCCTGCCCCAGCGCCTGCTCCACCGCGGCGAGCTGCTCCGGGGCGATCAGCCCAAGGTCATTGCAATCGTCGAGCCAAAACAGCAGCGCCAGTTCGCGATAGAACGTCACGATCAGCGTTTCATCCTGCGGATCGCGGCCAGTGCGGGCGCTGGTGTCGCGCAGGCTCTGGTCGATGCGCTGCAGGATGTACTGGCCGCCCCTGACCGCTTCCACGGCATGCTCGTCGGCGAACCCGGTCAGGGAACGCCCCCACTCCAGCACCTGCTGCAGCGCGCGTTCGGTCTGGGTCATGGCGCCGCTCCTGCTCCCTCGGCCAGCACGCGCTGCCCCCAACCAAGCGCCAGCCACAACCCGGCGAGTTCGGCCACGCGCACTACCCGGGTGGGGCAATACAGTTCTTTGCCGATCCACAGCGGCATCTGCCGCAATGCATGCGCCGTATAGCGGGCGAGCATCCACTCCAGCGCACGCGCCACGGCCTGCGCGATGCGTCGGCGCCCTATCGGCTCTTCGCTTCCGTCCATCACGTGCAACGCGAACAGCGCATAGGCGGTTTCCTCGAATGTGGACGCGCGACCGGCGCCCCAGCCGCCGTCGTCGCGCTGCGCCTGCAGCAGCGCCGCCAGCGCGCGCTCGTCGCGCCAGTGGGGCTTGCCTTGAGCCAGCGCAGCGACCGCATGCGCGGTGGGATACAGCCAAGAGACATGCCATTTTTCGTTGTCCCATAGACCGTGCGGGTTGCGATTGGCCTCGACGTAGGCGCTGGCGCCGGCGGCGGGCTTGCCCGATAGTCGCAACGCATGCAGGGCATGGATGTTGGTCGAAACCGAAGCATTGCGCTCGCCGGGGAAGGTCACGAATAGCTCGCCGATTTCGAAACGGCGCAACGTATCGACCGCCGGGTCGCGGCCTGCAAGGCGTAGGACGCACAACGCAACGGCGGTGTCGTCCGCATCGGCCGCGAAGTGCAGGGCCGGGCCCAGACCGCGCACGCCCAGGCGGGCCTCGAGCTGCGCGACGATCACGCGCACCATCTCAGCGAGCGCGGGATGCGCGAACAGCCCGGCCAGATGCAGGGTGTACAGCGACCAGCATGGCTCGAACACATTGATCGGCCAGACGTTGGGAACGACACCTTCGATGCCGCTGCGCGTCGCCCGCGATGCCGTTTGCAGATACGCGTCGGCGCGCCCAACCTGCGGCGTGCTCCCCTGTCTCACGGCCTGCGCACGCCACGCGGCGGTGGCCGCCGGACTGATGCCGATGCTGCCGTCAGCATCCGGGCATGCCGTGGTCGGCGATGTCCCCCAGGCTTCCCAGGAGTGCAGCAACGGATGGCCGCTCGGCAACGTCGCCACCGCCCCCAGCTTGACCAGGCACGCTTGCCGCAACGGCAACAGCGCCGGGTGGTGCGGAAGCGCCACGCCGCCCAGCAGGGATGAAGCCTCGCTGCATAACTGCGGCAGAATCAGCTCCGCGCCGATCGGCGCGTCTTCCGGCACCGCATCCGCGTAGGGATCGGGCTGACGCTTGAGGAATCGGGTTGCAGCCTGGACTGCGTCGGCAGCGCCGGGAATAGGATCGGCACGTTGCAGTGCGAGCAACGCCGCCCACGTGGGCGCATGGCGGAACAGCGGGAAGTCCGCGTTTCCCCATCCGCCATCGGCCTGTTGCTGCGCGATGAGCCACGCGTAGGCGTCCTGCCGTCCGGTGACGTTGCCGTGGAAATGCAGAGCTCGCGCCGTGTCGTACACGGACGGACCGACGGCGCCGCCATCGCTCATCTCGCTCAGCAGGTGGCGCAGTTCGGAAAGGACCTGTTCGGACAGCGCGTTCACGCGGGATGTTCCTTCGGCAGACGGTTGACGAGAATCAGGATCGGGCAGACGCCGCGCGCCTCGCCGCAGGCCCGTCGCGTCGCGGCCCGGCGCATGTGCAACGCCGGGCGGCCGCCCTGCTGCGGCGCGGCGACGCGCCCCGATGCTGGCGCCGGTGCGCTGCATAGGCTTGCGCGCGGCGCGCCGGTGTGCCGCGGCCGTGCTGGGCAATCGCTGACCATCGCCGCGGACTCGGACGCAGCGCAGCATGCACCGCTGGCCCCGGCCGATCGCAGCGGCACATGGGCGACTTCATTCGGACGGGCGCGCTCATGCGCATGGCGCGTGCTTGCAGAGATACGCTTTGGCCCGCTGCAGCATCTGCGCCAACGGTTCCGCACGCGGCCCCAGCGGGGCGATGGCCTCCCCGGCGTCGCGCAACAAATCCAGCGCGAACTGGCGCGCTGCCTGCAGCCCCATGATCGACGCGCAAGTCGGCTTCTGCGCCGCCGCGTCCTTGCCGGGGGTCTTGCCCAGCGTCGCGGCATCGGCTGTCGCGTCGAGAATGTCGTCGACCACCTGTAAGGCGAGCCCGAAACAGGCGCTGTAGCGATCGAGCGCACGGTACAGCGCAGCGTGCACCGTATCCTCCGCAATGGCACATAGCGTGCCCATGCGGACGGACGCGCGTACTAGCGCCCCGCTCTTCATCCGGTGCATCGCCATGATCCTGTCCAGCTCGACGTGCTTTCCGACTAGCGACAGATCCAAGGCTTGCCCGCCTGCGGCACCCTCGGCGGACACCGCCTGCGCCAGTTCGCGCACGAGCGCTATACGGTTGTTACCCGGCGCATCCAGCGTCGCCAAGGTCAGGAAGGCGTGCGCCTGCAGCGCATCACCGACCAGGATCGCAGTGGCTTCGCCGAACTTGACGTGCACGGTCGGAAGGCCGCGGCGAAGCACGTCGTTGTCCATCGCGGGCAGGTCGTCGTGGACCAGGGTACAGGCGTGCATCATCTCGATGGCGGCTCCGACGTCGTCGAGCATGTGCGCCGGCGTATCGGCCAGTGCGCCGGCAGCCAGACAGAGCAAGGCGCGGGTGCGCTTCCCGCCGTGCAAGGTGGCGTAGCGCATGGCCGCCATCAGCTCGGTCTCACCGTCATCTTCGGCGCAGAGAAGACGCGCAAGCGCCTGTTCGACCCGCTTTGCGCCGTCCTGCATCCAGATCTCCGGCGGTAGCGCGCCGGATGCGCCGCGCGCCTGCGCGGCCAATCCGCCGAGCGCGGAAACGCCAGTTCGGTCGTCGTGTAGCGTGGAACCGGTCTGCATGTTGTTCATAGTCCTTGTACCTGACACGGCCACTGCGAGCGCCGAGCCGCCGCAGTTTTGCCGGCGCCGAGCGGTTGCGCCGAGTGCTGCAATGCTGCCCGTCGCCGGCGCCGCTGCCTCGCCACACGGGGCATGCCATGCCAGGTCATGAGAAACCGATGCGGACTGTCATGGACGGATGTGCGGTCGGGTAATAGCGCCGGCCTTTTTCGACGCCGCTCAGCAAACGCGGCCGCACCCCGGCCTCGTGCATGGTCTGCGCCAAGGCGATGCAGAACTGCACCATTTCCAGCCATACCAAGTGGTAGCCGATGCAGACGTGTGGGCCGGTACCGAACTGCAGCATGTCCACCGGCCGGATCGGCTCCGTGCGTTGCAGCCACCGCGCCAGGCGGAACTGATCAGGCGCCTCGTGCAGCAGCGCCGAGGTCGAGAAATGCAGCAGCGGGATGCACAGGTGGGTGCCCGTGGGAATGCGCCGCTGGCCGAGCTGCAATTCCTGCAGCGCGCGACGCGGCAGGAGCGTGGTCGCCGGATGCACTCGCAGCGTCTCGCGGAACAGCGCCTCGGCGACCGGACACTGCGCCAGGTCCGCGTGCCGGGTCGGCACCGCGCCTACGCGCTGCGCTTCCTCGACCAGGACGTCCCACAGCACAGGCTGCCGCGCCAGCTCGATCACCATCCAGGCCATCGTCGAGGCGGTGGTGTCGTGACCGGCGAGCAGCAGCAAGCGGATGTTGGCGACCAGTACGTCATCGGAGAGCGCATCGTCGCTGCGATCGAAGGCGCTCACCATGTCGTTGATCAACCCGGTGCGCGCGGCATTCGCGCGCGCGTCGCGGACGAACTGGTGCAACTGCGCGTCGATCCAGTCGCGGGCGGCGCGGCCGCGCCGGAAGGGCAGTCCGGGCAGGTCGACTGGGGGCGCGACGATCAACTGCAGCAGTTGCCGGTACTTGCGATGCCACCTCGGCAGGTCCTGCGCGGGGATTCCCATGAGGCTGAAGATTAGCTTGAGCATCAGGTCGCCGGTTTCGCGCAGGATGGTTACGTCGCCGCGGTCGCGCCACGCCTGCACCCGCGCTCGGATGACGGGCGCGAACAGGTCGCCGATCCCGGCCTGGGTCAGCCCCTTCGGCAGGAACGCTGCCTTGATCGCATCGCGCGCCTGCCGGTGCGCGCCGCCGTCCTGGGCGACCAACGTTCCGCCAAGCAATTCGGGCGCGATCTCTTCGATCAGCGCCGAGGACACGTCCTTGTGTCGGAGCAGTGCGAACGCATCCAGATCCATGCAGGTCATCAGGTGGCCGGCAGGGCCGAAATCCAGCCAGAAGTAGCTGCCCAGCGTCCGTTCCGCGCGCCGCAGCAGGCGCGGCAGGTCGCAGACGATGGCGGGAAGATGCCCGATCAGCGGGAAAGCGCCGGGCATGACCGGGATGTCATGCCGCAGCCGGTGCCGACGGTCCAGGGGGTTGAGCAGCATGTCCATCAGCAGTGCTGCTCCGCGGCCGCTTCGGCGATGCCCCCGGTAGGCCGCGCGGCGGGGCTGTTGCCTCCGTCGGCGTATGTCGGCACATGCGCCAGCATGCCGCCGTCGATGCACACGACCTGCCCGGTAATGAAGGCAGCATCGTCGGAGAGCAGGAACGCCACCAGCGCGGCCACGTCCTCGGGGCGGCCGACACGCGGCAGGAGCTGGTGCCGGCGCAGATGCCGTTGCATGCATTCGTCAAGCTTGGCGAGGAGACGCTCGGTCATGATGAGACCCGGCGCAACGGCGTTGCAGCGGATCTGCGCATGACCATACTGCGTGGCGAGCGAGGCCGACAACATGTTCAGCGCCGCCTTCGACGCGGCGTAGGACGTCTGCGCGCTGTCACCGCTGAGCCCCTGGCATGACGACATGTTGACGATCGCGCCACCGCCGCGGGCGATCATCAGTGGGATGGCCTGTCGGCAGCAGAGCAGCGTGCCGCGCAGATTGGTCGCCATCGTCTGATCCCAGACCGCCAGGTCCAGGTCGAGGATCGCGCAGTCGCGCGGGGTCAGATGCATGGCGCTCGCGTTGTTCACCAGCAGGTCGACCCCACCGAAGTGCCGCTGCGCCGCCTCGAACAGCGCTGCCACCGCCTGCGCGTCGGCGATGTCCATGGCCAGGGCCAGCGTGTGGTCTGCTTCGGCCGCGATCTGCGTGGTGCAGGAGATGGCCGCCGAGGCATCAATGTCGGCCACCACCACTCTGCCGCCCTCGCGCGCGATGGCGAGGGCGCATGCCTTGCCGATGCCGGCGCCGGCGCCGGTCACCACCGCCACCTTGCCTTCAAACCGTCCCATCGTGTCCTCCTGGATTGCGTTGGTCTTTCGCGGCATGCCGCTCGACCTCCACCGGAGAAGGCGCAGGGTCGGCGCTGGCGAGCTCCTCATCGCCAGCGTCGCTTTCGATGACCAGAATGGCGGCGACTGGGCACTGGCTGGCTGCGAGCCGCACGGCGGCGTGCAGCGCCTGCGGAATCGTTGCCACGCACAGTTCGGCCACTCCGTCCGGTTCGCGCTGGCGAAAGGTGCCCGGCAGCGTCAGCGCGCACTGCCCGGTGGTTCCGCACAGGTCCTGGTCGACCACCACGCGCATCTCAGCCCACCTGCGCTTGCAGCCGCACCGGCAGCGCGCGAAACGTCCTAAGGAACGCGGAGGGCTCCCGGGTCGGCTGCTCGGCCAATGCCAGCGTGGGGAAGCGCGCCTGGATCGGCGGCAGGCTCTCGGCCAACTGCACCCGGGCGAGTTGCGCACCGAGGCAGAAGTGGATGCCGTGGCCGAAGCTCAGCATGATCTTCCCATCGCTCGACATGCCAGGACTGGTGCCGTAGAACCGCGCGGGATCGAAGCGGTCGGGATCGGCGAAGGCTTCGGGGTCGCGATTGCCGGCCGCGATCAGCACGCGCACGTCCGCGTTCTTTGGGATTACCGCGCCGCCCAGTTCGATGTCGCGCTGGGCGATACGCGGAATGGAGCTGAACATGGCGGGCGCGTCGCAGCGCAGGACTTCTTCGACGAATGCCTTCACCCCCACGGCGTCCCCCTGCAGCCAGTGCCGCTGTTCGGGAAACGCCAACATGGCCAAGACCGCATGGTCGATACTCGAAGCAGTGGTGGCGAAGCCGCCCAGCAGCATGCCCCACAGCATGCTGATCAACTCCGCATCTGACAGCGTGTCGGCATCGTCGTCGTGTGCGCCGACCAGCATCGAGACGATGTCGTGGCGGGGATCGGTGCGTTTGCGCCGGATGAGCTCACCGAAGTAGGCTTGCACCTTGGCGCTGGCCGCATCCGCCGCGGCGAGTTGGGGATCGCCGGCGTGCGGGCTCAGGCCTTCCAGAATGGCGCCGATGCCGGCGGCGAGCCCGAACATGTCGTCCTCGGGCATGCCGAACAGTTCGGCGAACACCAGCATAGGCAAGGCCAGCGCGAATTCCCGATGCAGGTCCACCGCCTCCCCGCGCTCCAGCGCGGGCGCCATGGCGTCCAGGCGCGCTGCGACGATGCGCGCGATGCTCGGCCGCAGGTTGTCGATCTCGCGCATGGTGAAATCGCGCGAAATCAGCCGGCGCAGACGCGTATGCGTCGGTGGTTCCTTCATCGCTAGCGTGGACGCCAGCAGACTGAGCGAAAGGCTGGTCGCCGCACGCGGGAAATAGCGCGCCAGTTCGCCCGGAGCCGGTCCCCGAAACGCATCGCCTGTGGCCTTGAGCGCCCAGTAGATGTCGGCGTGGCGGCTCAACAGAAAGAGGCCTGACGCCGCGCGATGCACCGGATCGTGCTCGCGCAACCACCGCATGAATGGATACGGGTCGTGGATGCACGCTGGCGAGGCGAGTTCGGCGAAGGCGTCCCGGCATGCTGCCATGGTTTCTTGCACGTCCATCTTGGTTACCTATTGGCTGGCTGATCTGACCGGCGCGCCAGGGGCGCCGGCAAGTTGCGGAGAGATTGCGATTCCCGGCGGCGTCCGTGAATTACCAGAGCACCGGGAACTCCTCGAACCCGCCAGTGATGATCTCCTTGCGCAACTTCAGCGCTTCGGGCGCCACGGCCAGGCGCAGCGCGGGAAAGCGCTGGAAGATCGAACCGAACACCACCTTGAGTTCCAGCCTGGCCAGCGCCATGCCGATGCAGTAGTGCGGCCCGTGCGAGAACGTCAGGTGCGGATTTTCGTCGCGTCCGATATCGAAGATTTCCGGGTCGTCGAAATGGCGCGGATCGAACGACGTCGCCGGCAGGCCGACGAGCACCTTGCTCTCCGCGGGGATATGCACGCCCGCGATAGTCACGTCGGTCCTCGGATAGCGCATGATGCCGTCCCAGCCCGCGCCCGGCGGGTACATGCGCAGGATTTCCTCCACCGCCTTGTCCACCAGGGATGGATCGCTGACCAGGCGTTCGCGCTGTCGCGGATGGCGGAACATGGCCAGCAGGCCGAATTCGATCTGCGCCACGGTGCTCTCGTGCCCCGCCACCAGCATGCCCGCCGCCAGGCCGATCGCCTCTTCCTCGGTCGCCTTGCCCTGGTCGACCGCCGAGAGCAGATCCGTCAGCAGGTTGGCGCCCGGATCCTGGCGCTTGTCCCACATCTTGCCGCGAATGTAGGCGCGCAGTTCTTCCCAGGCCACACGCGATGCGCTGCGCGGGCCGCTTTCATGCTGGTGCGTCATCACCTCGTCGGACAGCCCGGCGAAAAAGGCGTGATCCTCATAGAGCACGCCAATCAGCGCACTGATGACCATGGCCGCAAGCGGAAAGGAGAAGTGGCGCCTCAGGTCGGCGGGCTGGGGCTGGACAGCTAACTTGTCGAACAACTCCGCGGCGATCGCCTCGACCTGCTGCGCGAGCAGCTTCACCCTGCGGTTGCTGAAGGCCGGCGCCACGATCGTACGTAACCGATCGTGCTCGCCCCCCTCGTGCGAGACCAGCCACCCCGGCGAACCGAGAATCACCGAATCCGGGGTGAATGCCGCCGGCGGCATTCCCGCGGGCCGGAACGCCGCGTCGGACAGCGCCGCCTTGGCCTCGTCGTAGCCTGTCACCCACCAGCCTTCGTGCCCGGACGGGAAGCGCACGCGGTGGATCGGACCGTTGGCGCGTAGCGCCAGCATCTCGGGCGAGGGCTCGATGTGATCGACGCGCCACATCGGCAGTGTCGGCAAGGGGTGTTCGGACATGGTGGCACTTCACTCTCTAAGCGATGGAAGGGCGGAAGGCGCTGCGGGGAGCGAATGACGTAAGACGGCATGTAGACGTCCTCCGCGGCGTAGCCGGCTCGATTATCAAGATTGGCCAACGTATAACTGTCCAGCCATACCGCGCGGGGCGAGATGCAGAACTTATCCTGCGCCTTTGAAGGCAGGATTGAGCGAGTGTGATGGGCCGGCCTTTGAGTCGCAGCCGGCCATCAAGATTTTCCGGCGCAAGGGTCGACAAGGGCGGCGCCTGTTTCAGTACGGGGCGGCCTCGCCGAGGCCGCCTTGCCATAGAATGATATCTTGATGCGGATTGACATTTGCTTTTCTTTCTTCGTTCCATCGATCGCGGTGTCATCCACGAAATGAAGGTCGGCCGGCGGCCTCGGCTCCCAACGAAGGAGTTTCAAAATTCGTGCCAACTTGGCCGACCCGGCAGAAGAAAAAACATTGTGATTGCTTTTGAGCGGATTATCGTGAGGCCAGACAAGAGCTCGGCGAAAAAGACCGGTGGCAGGGACCCAACAAAAGCGACAGAACAGTGTCGGATAGTATACGATCATCCCACCCCAGACCGGCGACACACCCCGCAAACGCGCCATCCTCCCACTTCCCCGTCATTGAAGCCTGACCGGCACATCAGGGCACCAGCGATTGCTGATGTTGGCGCTCAAATCATGTGGGGCGGCGCGGAAGAACCATCGGAATTCGATGGTCAGCGGCGCAGATCTCCGGAGCTTTTGATCCACTACCAATCGCTCGGAAGCGGATCTACCGTCCGCTGCCTTCGGGCGCGTGGAGGCGCGGCTGTAGCGCAAAAAGCACCCCACGTACGCACCCGTAGGCCTCTTTCTGAGTCGCGTCAGCCTCCGTTCATGGCCGTACTCGCGGCATGAAAGCGGCCGGTCCCGACTGACCTTCATGACACAGAAAAAATTTTGCAACACAACCAACTCTTGTTGTCGTTTAGCCGCGCTTTTGGAAGGCCATCAACACTTCAGACTTCGCCGAGCCGGACGACATCGGCGTCGTTTCGGTGACAAGGCTGATCAAAGACGAAGCCCACGATGCACCCGGCTTGCTCGCGTCCTTGGGTTGATTCTCGAAACCGCGGTGAACGCGCGAAGTCTTTGATCGGCTATTCAACGGCCGCCCGGGTCATGGCTTGCAGAGAGACGGACTGGCTCGGCCATCCAGTTGCGGTCGAACCAGCTGAGCTTGCGAAGCCCTAGCCCAGACTCCTTGCGATGGAAATGGCGAAATCAGGTACGACGGGGTAAGTCGCGACAGAGAGTCCGACGAGCGCGAAGGTCACAGCGCGGGCCGCAGTCCGGGCAAGCGCCTCCTTCACCTTCGGCGCAGCCGGAACTTGCAGCACTGAACATGAATAGCGGTCAATTGAGTCGACGAACGCCTCGATTGCGCGTGTCGGCTGACGTACGTCCGGGTAATCCCCTTCGAACCGCGTTCGCACTTCCGCGTTGAAGCGTCTGCAGTCCGCGAGGAACGCAAGGTCGGTGGCTGACCACTGGCCAGGATACGGGAGCTCGTCTGTCGCGACCCGCCCGATGACCTCGTTAGCCTTCGCGACCGATCTCGACAGCCGTCCGTCCCAGAAGTCAGGATGTCAAGTCCGGAAACACGAAAGGCGCAAAGGACAACTTAACAAGGGTTGTTAGACTCGTCATGTGGCATCGACCCGGAGCGTGAACCGGAACGCGCCCGCAAAGCGTGGGTCGGTACGGCGCCATAAGCTGGTCAGTTTGCGAAAAGTTCCTTGTAGCCGGGGGTCACCTCCAGTTCGCCGGTCGAGATGGCTGCGCGCCGGATGTGGTCGGCCATTTCCTCGTAGCTGGCGCGCCTGCTTTCCTGTCCCAGGACGGCGTCGATCCGGTCGAGATCACGAACGGTCGCCTGGACCATCCCGCGCAACTGGTCGTGCAGGCAGGTCTGGTCGGAGTTGGCGCCGCTGACTTGCCGGCAAGATCCTTGAGAACAAAGGGCGCGACCTCGAAGCAGGCACACCGGGCGGGTCAGCGAGATCTCGTCCGTTCGCAGGATGACCATCTCACCATTCGGCGCCTGTCGGCGATGCCGGTAGGCGCGTGCCAACGATCGAGGCTTCCGCACGGCGGCGGCGTCGCGCTGCTGCGCGCTTCGCTGGCCACCACCGGTCGACCCGGTCAAGGTCGTGCGCACTGCTCTCCAGGACCCCGCCCCGGTCGCCGGCCTGCTCGTCACCACCGAAGCCATGATCGCCGAGGCTGGCTCCAACGCTAAGACCGCTGAGTATGGCGACAGGATCGCCATGGTCAATCGCATATCACCATCTACATGCGGTTGGGATGCTGCCGCTGACAACGTTGCTGGCAAACGGTTCGCCGCAGCCCTGCGTCGGGCGCGGAGCAACTCCAGGCGATGGCGATTCCGGAAGAGCTGCCGCCGATGACGATGATGGAACCATCAGCCAAGGCAGCTCAATTCGAATGGTTGTGAGCGACCCGCTTCGGACCCCATTCAATTGCCGACCCGGCTCATGCGTGGACGGGCAGTATCCTGAGGGTGTTTGCGCACATGTTCATGGCGGCCACAATGGAGTTCGCCTCAGAAGCGGCGCCATTCGGAAGCATTAGAACCTCCGCGAAGCTTCCTTGCGCGGTTGGCACGAGTCTTGATGTTCTCATTGCACGGCGGCGATTCTGCCTTCCGGCAGTCGACATTGACTGATCTTCATGTGCTAGAAGGAGAAACGATGAATACGGACGTGTCTGTATATGGCGCGACCGAGCTAACTCGGGCAGAGGCATCCTCGACTTCTGGCGGGTGGCTTCTCTGGCATTGTTGGGAGCTTTTAGCGTCGCAGTCATAGTCGGCGGCATTCTAGAACTAACGAAGAAAAAGTCATAGGCCTACTACTGGTCACTAGCTGGGCTAGGGAACAATATCTTACCTCCCCCGACGTATCCAGCTACAATCGAGAGAGCATCCTTTCCAGACGATCGGACGACCTTTGGTAGGCCCTTGTCTGTTTGTCGAGTTCTGGCACTGTGCTGTTCGCCCAATGTGCCGCCGCGCTCGCGGGGAAGTACAGAGCTGAATCTTGGTCGATAGGGCTGCTACTTCGGTTTACCAATCCTGGGTTTTTGGGTTGACCAATCCGTTGCCTACCGCAAGCGGGTTGACCAATAAAGGCGCTCAGATTCTACGCCAATCCAACGACTTAACGCCAATCCAGAATTAGCTGTGATGGGGGCCATTGGTAAACCCGGTGTTTAGATCGGGAGTCCCTATGCACGACCTGAAGACTCTCTTGTTTTCAATGGTATAGGCGGAACACCCGCGGCCATAATTCCGGACTGGGTAAACCCCATGAAATGCCAAATAATTCCGGACATCATAACATAATGCCCTTTATGCGACTTTTCGAGCACAGATGGTGAACGCCGAAGGTGCCGCAATCGTCCGAGGAGAAACATCTACGGGCGGCAATGTACCCCTCGCCTCGGGCCGTCAGCTGCAAACTGCTATGCGGGGCGACATTGGGCCAAATTCAACCGTTGCGCATACACCTTGGAATCCAACTAGGCACCCAGCGAATCCAACCTGTAGGCCGTTTGGCTTTCGGATTCTTTTCTACATACCTGCGAATGTCGAAGCTCAGGTCGCCGACCGCCGCCGGCGGATAGTGCGGGCAAGAAGGCGCCGACCAACGCCGGAACCGGTCGGCCTCGGAGACCAGGCCGGTATTGCCGTCATACGAGAGATAGGCACCTGCCCTGGCCCGTCGGTTCCATGGCGTGACCATCTGAACGACCAGTCCTACCGCCAGCGAGGCGAGCACACCGTTGGACCACACGACCTGCGGACGCCCGCCGGCAGCGCCATATTTACGGGCTTCCTCGGCCAACGCCTCCTCGGTGACAATGCCAAGGCAGCGTAGGCACGGACTACCCGGCTGGGACAGGACAACCTGACCTGCAACAAGATGTCCGTGCCCAGGTTCAAGCTTGTGTACGTCCATGCCCTGGTCGATGTATGGGATGAGGAAGCGTCGGCAGAAGGCGTCGAGCTCGTCTTTGCTCCGCACGTTGTCGAGGCCGCCCACGATGACGTCGCAGCACTTGAGCGCGTCACCCACGAGTTGCCACTGCTGGCGATGGATTTCGACCTGGGCCCTCGGATTGATGGCCTCGATCATTCGCCTCATGACCTCGACCTTGACTGCGCGCTTCAGCACGTACCACCAGGTGCCGCCGATCAGCCTGTTGAGATTGGTCAACGAAATGCGGTCCTCGTCCACCAGCACGAAGTTGCCGATGCCGACATGGGCCAGTTGCTGAGCAACATGCGAGTTGCCTCCGCCGAGGCCCACCAAGCCGACGGTCACTTCACCCAATCGCCGTTCGCTGTGCGGGCCCAAAAAGCTCTGACGATCAAGCCAGCTCATATTTCGCACTCCATTGCGCGACGACCGGTTGGTCAACGCGGATGAAACGGTCGATCGGAACGGAGCGCTTGCCGGGCTCAAGCCACAGCAAGCCAGTTGCGCCGTCGTTGCTCAAAACCAGCAGTCCGTGCGGCATTTTCGGGCACGACTGGAAAAACCCGGGCACGAACGTGTTGCCACTCTCAAGATCTACGCCGCTGAAACGCGGAAGGCCGCGACCACCGTGGGTATGGACATGGAGGAGGGTCGAGGCCGGCCGATAGGCCGCCTGCGCGGCTTTGCGCATGGCGTTAGAGCCAATCCTTGCGCCGACACCGGGAGCGACTTCGTAGTCTTCGTCGTCGACCGGCACGTAGCCGCGAACCAACAGCAACAGGCCATCTGGCTCTATGGCTGCGCCTGCCGTCAGGAAGCCGACACGCTCGTGCGCGAAGACGTGCGGCCTTGCTAGGTCGCACCGAACCTGGTCGAGCAGCGGACCGGCGATCTTGAGGCTTACTCTCATTTGAGCTGCCCCAGGTGGTTTGCGAGGATTTCTGTCCAGGGCAACGAGGCAGGCACATTGTTGAAGGACATCGCGTGCCACGCGCGGCCCATGATCTGGTGGACCGTCCAGTTCTGACCGCGGTTCGGGAAGGGCTTCGACAGGAAGAGGCGCGTCGTGTAGCTCGAATGGCTGCGCGGACAGAGCAGACCGTCTATCGTCACGGTACCCCCGTTGTGCAGGACGTTCATGTTCGGGAGAAAGACGAGGGGTTGGCCCCCCTCGTCCCACAGTTCTGCCAGGCGATTAATCCGCCGCAATGCCGCAAGTTGGAGCTGGGCCGTCATGACGACTGCCCCACCGGCGGATGGGAGGCGAATTCCATCCCGTCCTTCACCTTCAGGCGCTCGCCCGGAGCCATCTCACGGAAGACGCCATCCGAGCCAATGATGTCGAGCTTGTAGCCAGGGGGAACTCCGAAGACGCTCATCAGCTCTTCGGTGGTGTAAACGCGGCGCTCGAGTTCGAACTCGACATCGCCGCCGTAGATTACCGTCACCGTCTTCTTGCGCTTGCGCAGCTTGAAGCGCTCGACCTCGTCGCCGCCGATATTGACCTCGTCATCATCGTCGAAAATCTGGTCGAGGCCCGGGCGCTCAAGGATCAGCGCCAGCTCGTCGCCGGCGCCGGCAAGAAACTTGATCTGCGAGGCGATCAGCTTCTTGCGCGGCCACTCCATCGCCAGGCCTTCTATGAAGAAGCGGTGCGTGACGCCGCCTTCCACCACGAAGAAGCGGTTGACCTTGCTCTTATCCAGCTCAGACGTTTCGGTCGGGCGCAAGGTTTCCAACTCGCCCGTCTTCAGATGCCGCAACACGACGAAGTCTTCGACGGGATGCTTGCCGATCGACATGGCGACCTGTGCGCCTGTGATCTTGGCGTCGTCGAACGTGACCGCGGCGAAATCGAAGTTCTTATCGCCGACCTCGACTTGAAAGGTACCGTTGCCATGCTTCCGGTCGCCATCGGCCTTCATCAGAATCGTTTCCATATTCTCTCTCCATTTCGGAGCGCACGGACAAACGCTCCAGACCTTGACGAAATCCCGGAAGGGACAGATAGTCTCGATTCAGTCCGTTATGAGACTGTGTATAATCGGACTGATTTTGCAAATCAAGTCCGATTTGACACTCATCGAGGAGCCCCGATGGATACGAAAAAATGGACAGCACCCACAGACCAGCCTCACAGGGCACAGCCCACCCCCCTCGACTTCTTCTTCAAACTCGCGGAAATCTGGGACTTGAGCACCGATCAGCAGATCAAGCTGCTGGGATCGCCGGCCCGCTCGACATACTTCCGTTGGCGTAAAGATGGCGGCGACGTTTCTGTGGATACGCTGGAGCGGATCTCACACTTGGGCTCTATCTATAAGGCCCTTACTATCCTGCTCGACTCACCTGATGCTGCCGTGAAGTGGATTCGCCGACCAAATCGATATTTCGAGGGAACGTCCGCCCTGGACATCATGCTGAACGGGAATTTGAGCGACATTATTAGGGTACGACAATATGTCGATGCCCAACGCGGAGGGTAAGTTTGGAACATCCGCAGATCGCAGTCGACGGGCACTATCGCCGACTGATCCCTTCAAAATATCCTACGATCGACATCTACGAGAAATTCGGCTCTCGGGAGATGCAGGCGCTTGCCGCCGAGCTCGAGACGATCACGAACCCGCGTCTTGCCGCCAAGTCTCGGATTACCGGTGGGAACATATCTGCGGATTCCAGTTCGCCGAAACTTCAGAACTGGAATCACGCACCCTTCTCGTATCCCATGCCGGAAGGGACGCACTTCCTGCCTCCCCCGTATTCAGTCATGGAGCTGGCATCCGACGAGCGCGGCGCTCTCGCCAGAGCGATCATCAGACGTGAGGAGTTTCTTTCTCGCACTGACGAGCCGGCCTGCGGCGTTGACATGCGGATGATAACCAACAAAGTCATGGGAAGCTTCGTCGACCTGCGGGGAGTGACGCCAGACACTTCTCAGGCCGCCAGATGGAAAATCGGCCAGCGCCTGTATGAGGATGGTGTCGATGGCGTCATCTTCAACATGGCCGAATTGCCCGGCAGCGCATTCATCAGTATTTTCAACGATGACGTTCTTTTGGAGAAGGGCGTGCAAGGCGCCCATTACCGGTTCCGTTGGGACGGCCAGCGGATTGGTCGCCTCTATGATTTCGGTGCCGATCGAGACATAGAGCGTAGCGAAATCATCCCGCAGCCGATGGCGGCCGCGTAGATGTTGATGCGGGAGACGCTGGTTGTCGATGGCCCGTTAGCATTTCGTAGTCAGCGTGCCACGGCGGCGCGCGAGCGCAGGCTTGTTCGTGATATCCTGACACTTCCGTTCCTTGCAGCCCGCCTCGCCGGCGGGTTCATAACTCCTGCGGGCACGGATGTTCTCTATCCAGCCATTCAGGCGGCATTGGCGGCTGGCGGCTTTCGCGACATCAGTCGCGTTGCGAGCCTGCCAGGTATGCCGCGAGCGCTCCTTCAGTCTCTCGACGCAGCATGGCGGGCCGATATTGACCTATCGTCTCTTCCTCAAGAGGTCGGCCGCTTCGCCGATCTGCATCTGGTCGAGAAGCGCATACGCGGCCGTCTCCCTCCATCTCGACTGCTACCCCGCGACCTGCGCGACGAAGCGCTCGCGCGTGTTTCCCTGGCGAACGTCCTGCTTGGACCGGTAACACTCGCTGGGATCGTCGACGTCGACCCCATATGGCGTCCCTTGCTGAATGCGATTGCGCGTTTCACCGACGTGGCGTGGGATATGCCGGGCAAAGTCGAAAACGGATGGTTCGACGGCAAGGTGCGCAGCCGAGTACCGTCCAGCCCATCGCGCTCGACCGCGGAGGTGAGCGCCGACCCCAAATCCGAAGTTGTAGAAGCATTGCGATGGGTGCGTGAGCTTCTGGCATCGGGCGAGGTGAAGGCCGAGGAAATTGCCATCGCTGCAACGGCGACGCCAGATTGGGATGAGCATTTCCTTGCCTACGCACGCGATGCTGCTCTCCCGCTCCATTTCTCGCACGGCGTTCCCGCGCTCAGCACGCCGGACGGGCAAGCGTGTGCGGCGTTAGCCGACATCCTGATCAGCGGCCTTAGTCAGGAGCGCGTGTGGAGGCTTTTCAGGCGCCTGCCGGCTCGGCCCTTCGTGAGCTCTCTTCCGGACGATTGGTTCACGGCGATACCGCGCCGCGCTGGTCTCAAGACCCTCGACCAATGGCGTGAAGCTCTGGCGGCGGCCCGGCCGCAGCGCCAGACGAACGACCTCACTGAACGCATTCTTCTCCCGCTTCTTGAACTTCTCGCGCGCGGGCCTGATTCGGGCCGGGAAGCCGGCCTCCTGCTGCTCTCAGGTGCGAGTTTAGCTATGTGGAACGAGGCGTTGAGAAGCACACCGCCCCACGCTGTCGCGCTTTCTTTGCAGGCTTTGCGGGTGAGCGACGGTCGCGAGCCGGCCAACAGCGTCGTGTGGTGCCCTGCGTCCCATCTGGCGGCGTGCCCGCGACCGTTCACCCGTTTGCTCGGCCTGACCAGCCGATCATGGCCACGCTTCGAGAACGACGATCCCCTTATGCCGGACCATCTTCTCGACCGGCGCAGGCTTCATCCGGTCACGATGGCCGAACGTGATCGGCAACACTTCGAAGTCATTCGGGCTGGAACGCGCGAGGCTTTAGTCCTGTCGCGGCCGGAGCGGAGTGCGAAAGGCAGCCTCCTGTCACCAAGCTCACTATGGCCCGCGGACGAGATACTTCATAAGCGAGATCGCATTCCCGGGCATGCATTCAGCGAGGCGGACCGCCTCTTGGCCCGGCCGCGGGACGCAGCGCAAGTCGAGCACGTCCGACAGAGCCAGCTCTGCTGGCGAGATTGGCAATGGAACTCTGGGTTGACACCCCATGACGGCTTGGTCGCACCAGATCATCCGGCAATCGTGACCGCTCTGTCTCGAACGCAATCGACAACATCGCTCCAGCGTCTGCTGCGGGATCCCCTCGGCTTCGTGTGGCGCTACGCGCTTGACTGGCGTTCGATCCGCCTGGAGCCCGAACCGCTCCAGCTCGACCCGATCGCCTTTGGCGAGCTCGTACACGAGCTGATTAGCGGTGCAATCTCCAGCCTTGAGCCGAAACCCGGGTTTGCGCGTGCAACTCTAGAGGAAATCGAGGCCGCCATCGCGGCCGCATCGGCGACAATCTTGACGTCGTGGCCCTTGCAACGCTCGGTCCCGCCACCCGTTCTCTGGCGTCATACGGTGAAAGAGGCGGCTCGACGGACATCCAGGGGACTTGCTTCGGATGATCCCACCAGGGCCGACACACGTAGCTGGAGTGAAATACCGTTCGGCCAGGAACAGCCTGTGGCGGTCCAACTGCCATGGGATGCGACGGTCAAGATCCCAATTGCGGAGGCAGGTCTAGTCTATGGTGGCCGAATGGATCGGCTCGATATCCGGGCGTCTGGCGACGGCGCTCAGATCACCGACTACAAGAGCGCCAAACCGCCTCCGAAGACCCAGCGCATCGCCCTCGGCCAGGGACGCGAGCTGCAGCGGGTCCTATACGCGATGGCGGTCCGAACACTTCTTCCTGAAATTAGGACGATCGTCGCCAGGCTGATCTATCTCGCTGACGATCCTGCCAAATTCGAATTGAGAGGTGACGAGCTCGATAGCGCCATCGCTGAAGCGACGAGCTATCTCGTCGCGGCGGTCGGGATTGTTCGCAGCGGACAGATCGCGCCTCGGTGGGAGCAGGACGTTCACTATGACGACATGCGCCTGGCGCTGCCGGCGGACCGGGAGAGCTACCTTCGCCGCAAAAGCTCCGAATTCCGCGCGGCCAACCAGAAGCTCGGCAAGCTCTGGAATTCCACCACATGACGCTGGTCGATCAGGAGAACCGTCGGCGGGCGATGACCGATTTCAGCTCTATCCTCCTGGTCGAGGCCGCCGCTGGAACCGGCAAGACCTCGCTTATGGCGGGGCGTGTCGCGATGATGCTCGCCAGCGGTCATCTGCCTGGGGATATAGCGGCGATCACCTTCACAGAACTCGCTGCAAGCCAGCTCAATCGTCGCATCAGGGAAACAGTCGACGCGCTCTTGGCGGATGCGATACCCGCATTCCTCGAACCGGTGCTGCCGGATCGACTGACATCCGCCCAGCGCGCAGCACTCGCGGCCGCAGCCCCTCGGCTTGACGAACTTACGGCAACGACCATCCACGGCTTCTGTCAAGCCATCATTCATAGCCATGGCGTTCAGGCCGGACTGGACCCAGGTGCGCGCATCGTTGATGCGACCGTCGCGGACTGGCTCTTCCTTGGCGAACTTTCCGCTTGGTTCTCGCGGCGCCTCGGCGAGCATGCGGTCGACGAGGACCCTATTGTCGTCCTCGCCGAGCAAATCCCGCTTCAGGTTTTAGATCTGATCCGAGAGCTCGCCCTGCTCCGCAGGAAACACCCCGACGCGACGCCGATCGCGCCACCGGCGGACCGGCGTCCAGACATCGTATTCCTCCAGGCCGTCGATGACTTCGACAAGTGGCAGGCGAGTATTGGTGATCACCGTTGGCCGCGAGAAATCGCTCTGGAACTGCAGCGACTGGCTGCTCGATACAAGAACGCATTTGAGCGGCCACCGGATTTCGCAACGCTTTGGAAGCTCTGCGACGCAGGTCACTCACGGCTATTCACCAGCGAAGGCCTTCAACTCAAGGCCTATGGCGAAGCCGCCGAGGTCCTCGGTGCCTATCGCGAAGAGACGGCCAGCGATCTTACTCTTCAACGCTACCAAGTCGTCAGTGACGCCTGGAACGAGCTGATCGGTCACATCGCGAGCAGATTGGTTTGTGAACTGTCATCGTCACTGGATCTGCTTCTCGATAACTATGAGCGACAGAAGCGGGCTGCTGCGGTGCTCGATTTCGATGACCTGCTCCTCCATGTGCGTACATTGGTCCGTGACCACGAAGCGGTGCGCCGCGCCATTGGGCAGCGCTACAGGTATATCCTGGTCGACGAATTTCAGGACACCGACCGCATCCAGAACGAGATTTTGTTCTCAATTGCTGCAAACGAAGATCGTCTGAAGCGTTGGGAAGACAGTCGATTGCGGCCGGGATCGCTGTTTCTCGTCGGCGACCCGAAGCAGGCCATCTATCGTTTCCGCGGCGCCGATATCGAGGCCTATGAACTCTCTCGTCGGCTGATCAGCGCACAAGATGACGGTGCCGTCATCGACGTCACAGCGAACTTCAGATCTCAGAGCGCCATCATCAAGCATGTGAACACGTGCTTCGAGGGGATCTTTGGCATGGGCTCGCAGCCCAGATATGTCGCTTTGGCTCCGACGATACCGGATGGTGCTTATCCCGTGCCTTGCGTGACGAGATTCACGATTCATGTGGAGACCGAGGGGCGCGTCTACGCGGACATGTTCCGGGAGGCGGAGGCGGAGCGGGTTGCCGACATCTGCGAGCGCCTGATCGGCAATGTTATGATTCCACGTGCGGATGGCTCCCTCTCTCCGCTTCGCGCTGGGGATATTGCGCTTCTTTCTCCGGGTCATACCGAGCTCTGGCGCTACGAGCGTGCACTGGAGAAGCGTGACCTCTCCGTCTCTTCTCAGGCAGGCCAAAGCCTTATGCGGCGTCAGGAAACGCAAGACATCCTTGCACTGCTCCGTGTATTGGCGGACTCATCCGACACCCTCGCTTTCGGTGCGCTCATGCGCGGACCACTGGTCGGGCTGGCCGAACAAGAGCTTCTCGATATCACCGCTGCCCTTCCTCCCATCGAAGGTCGGCCCAGCTTCTTCAATGCGAGAACCGATGCGACCCTCGTGCGGCATCCGCTCGCAAGATCGATCCTGGAGCAGCTGCAGCACCTAAGACGCCGAGTGTCGATCTCGACGCCGAGTTTGATTCTTGCGGAGGCTATCGAACGTCTGAACGCCCGGGTGATCGTGGCCGCCCGGCACCGGAACCGGAACGCGCGTGCGATCGCGAACCTCGATGCATTGATCGAGCGTGCGCGAAGCTATGGAGTTTCAGGGTTGGGCGCGTTTGTGCGCGATCTCCAGGCCGATTGGCAGCGTAAGGCAAGGGCACCCGAAGGACGCATCGACGCAGCCGAGCATGCAATCGAGGTTGTCACGATACACAGCGCGAAGGGGTTGGAGTGGCCCATCGTGATCCCCATCAATTCGACGACAGAGCTCTATCGGCCAGACCGGTTTGTTCACCGGCAGTCGGACGACAGCTTGCACTGGATGCTTGGAGGCGTGTCTCCACTGGACCTGGCAGCGGCGCGCGCCGAAGAAAGTCAGGAAGACGCCAATCAGCGCGAGAGAATTTGGTACGTCGCATGTACTCGGGCGCGCGACCTGCTGATCCTTCCGCACATCCCGCAGGCTTCGAAAGGCTCGTGGTTCAGTTCGATCGATCTGCGGCAGGTGGATCTCCCGGAACTGAACGTTTCGGACTTCGTGGCCGCCGACGTCCGCCCAGAAAGCACCAGCGGCAATGAGCAGACGGCAGATGTCTTCGCCTTGGAACAGCGCAAGGTCAAAGAGAGCGCTCCGTCGATCGTCTGGCGTCGCCCGAGCGACCATGATCAGGATCGCCCAGATGATCCGCTCAATACTGTCATCGTCACCGACGCACCGGGTCAAACTGTAGAGGTCGCGGGTGCGGGCGCATTGCGTGGAATTGTCCTGCATAAGCTCATGGAGGAGTTCCTCACTGGCGAGCTTCCGACTGAAGGTGAGGCAGTAGTTGCCCGAGCGCGCGCTTTGCTAGGCCAACTCGTAACGGAGACCGACGAAGAACCGCGACCTGACCCATCAGAAATGGCGGGTTGTGCCTTGCGGGCGATCGCTTTGCCGGAGGTCGCAGCGCTTCGTCCCTGGCTGGTGCCCGAAGTGGCGATTTGGGCGTCAGGCGAGGGTTTCCTCCTCGCAGGCCGCGCTGATGCGCTCGCAATCAGAACTGGAAAGGTCGAGGTGGTGATTGATTGGAAGTCAGACATCAACCCCTCCCCCGCCGTTCGAAGCGCTTATGCCGGTCAGCTGAGAGACTATCTAGCCGCAACGGGTGCTGACCAAGGGATGCTGGTTTTCCTAACTCTCAGCGAAATTGTTCAGGTGGAAAGCGCCAGCCGGAGTCAAGTTGACCGTCCGGGCTGAGAACGAGCGACTGGCAGGAGGCATCTTGCACCGAGGTGATTGCATTGGCGGCGCTCCGAAAGGTGATGTGCTGCTTTGGCAATGGTGTCGCCTAGTCGAAATTCGGGTGATTACGTTCGAACGGCTTCCGTCACTGGCCGTACTGATCGAGCCAGTGGCGTAGATTGAAATAGTCGTTGAGTGCAATCTGATATTGGAGGTCTTCGGCGAACTCACGCGCGGGGCCAGTGAAGTAGGATGTCGTCATCAGCATTGCAGCGGTTGCGCGCTCGCGTTGCGCAACGCCGTACAGTGCCCGAACGACCCCGACGCCAACAGGTCGGTCAGGCGAGTGCCGCTTGCACTCAACGACATAAAGGAACGCGCCAAACTGGTCGCTACGAGCCGCGTACATATCCTTGCCGCCATCTCGCGTCTGGGGCGTCAGGGTGACGGAGTAGCCGGCACGCTCCAGGAGCTCGGCTACTAGTTCCTCGAACCGGCGCGGCGGCATCTCGTATAGAAGCCGCGGATTGCTCGCAACTTGGAGGAGCAGGGCGTCGCTGACCTCACGCACATCGGTGATGATGCGTTGCTCCGATTTGCTGCCTTGCTGCAACGGCCGACCATCTGGACCGAGCAGCCCAGACCTGTTCCAGGGATCGAAGAGCCGCGTGAATTCACCAACCTCTCTGATCTTCCCAGCTCGCCAATGCTCTCCCAGCAGCCGGGCAAGCAGCGGGTTGCCCCGCGTCGCCTCCCATAACCGTTCCATGCCGGCCGCGTCCAAGGCTCCGTCGAACTGAGACTCAAGCAGTTCCCGAAATGCCGAACCACCAAGCGGAGAAAGTTCGACGATGGGACCGCTGAGCCCTAGTCCCTTGTGGGAGGCGATAACCGTTGAGAAGGACCACGGCCCCGAGGAGAGGCGATCGATCGCTTTGAGCGTATCAGTTGGATCCAACGGATCGGCTGCATCGATCACAAGGACACTGTGCCCGCGCGCCTCGCGAAGGTTTTGGGCGATCACATCGACCGCTGCGCTCAAAGGGAAGGCATCGCTACCCGCGAAGTACTCCACCACTCCCCCGAAAGTCTCCTGCGCATCGAGGGAAACTCGCTTCAGCAGCGTGGTCTTTCCCATGCCGACTGATGCCACGAGTTCCACGATTTGTCCCGGTTGCCGCAGTGCCTCGAGAAGCCTGGCACGCTCCCTCTCACGCCCGATTGTAGGCGGAGGTTCGAGATGGTTCCACTGCTCGACTAGCGCGCGCATCTAGACGTCCGAGTTCAACCGAAGATCCTGACGATCATTCGCTACCCGCAAAGTATGAAGAAACATAAGCTACCAGCGAATCTAGTTGTAGACGGAAGCGCAAATCGCCTGCCTGATCGTCATGGCACCTCGTGGAAGGCATGGTGCCCGCTGCATGAACCGCATCGTAACGTAGTCATAAGATCAAGGAACTATCCAACAAGCCACTCAGAAGGAGTCGATGAAACCCCGTCAAAGCGTTTGCGCTATCCATTGCAGCACACCGAGTGCAGCCAGAAAAGTGCGTTCGTCCCGGCAATAGATCAGCGGCGGGCGCCCATCGAGCTTGCCATCAACAGCTTGCCTGACGATACGCGCGGCGCCATCTCCAAAAAGCTTCTTGGCCTCATCGTCCAGTCTCAATCGCCACTCTGCCGCAACGCGTTCCGTACGTCGCGTCTTCGCAAACCTCATCAGGACCTCTTCAGCTATCCCAAAGTCGGCGGAGCTTCTCTCGGCAAGGATCGAGTGGAAGGATTCCGCCCTGATCGGCAAGCGGCGTGCGAAAGAAATCGGCGCGATCCTGTTCATCCAAGGCCTGTCCACTGAGCCTGATCAGCGATTGCCGGCGACAATCCACCTCGTCCGTTGCACGTTTCGCGAAGGCCTTCGCCTCGTTCTGGGCTCTCAAGGATATCGCCTCCTGATGGCGCGTTCGGAGCAATTAAAGCTGCTTTATCCGAAAAACACGATAGGGCACGCTGCAGTACGATATCCATTTGAAAGCGCTGGATATTTCCTACCTTTGATGCGACCGTTCCTATCCAAAACTACGCCCTGACTTTCCCCCGTGCTTACGTGGTGCTTACGCGGGATCTTAGGGCCGATGGGAGACTAGGTGTGCCCAGGATCACCAAACGGCTCGTAGACGCCTCCGAAATTCGAAGGGTTCAACGCCCCGGTTCACAACATCGAGGTGTCGGGCCTGTCGTTCCATCGGGCAAAGGGGCTGGAGGCGGACTACACGATTCTGCTCGATGTCAGCGAAGGCGACTATGGGGTACCGAGCCGGATCGAGGACGATGAGCTGCTCAATCTCGTGATGCCGCGACCCGAAGCGTTCGAATATGCGGAGGAGCGGCGCTTGTTCTATGTGGCCCTGACTCGCGCCAGCCGCGGCGTCTTCCTGCTCGCCAACGTTCGGGAACCATCCCGCTACATCCGTGAGCTCTCCGAGATTGCCGGCAACGACCTCCGCTTTGAGACGATAGACGGCGAGCTTCTGCGTCAATGCCCAGCATGTCGCGCCGGTCACTTGGTCGAGCGAACTGGACCTGCCAATCGCCGTTTCCTGGGCTGCAGCCAGTTCCCCAACTGCGAGCATACGGCACCGCTGAAATAGCAGAGCGCCGCGCCCATCTCATTCGAGTTCACGCTCGAAGGTCTCAAGCAAGGACGTGGCCAACTTGGGTCCCTCGAGATAGAGGCCGATTTCATCGAGCGGATTGTCCTCGAGTCCTGACTGGGACCCCCAATTCAGACTGCTGACGACGACGTGGTCGGAGTCCCAGGCCAGAAACTTCGCATGCAACTGCGGTTCGGGCACACCTGTGAGGTCCACGATGCCGTGGAGCCGTTCTCGATGCTTTGTGACGTGGCTGCGCTTCACCGGTCCGGTTCGGCGCGAATAATAGATGCGCACGTGGCTGAGCCGCCGGCCGGCGACCTCGGCGGGATCGAACAGCGCCGGCACCATGTTCGCGCCCACCTTGTTGGTACAGCAGATGAAGCGCTGTTGCGCATCGTGGGCCGCAGCGCGCAACAAGCGCTCGTGGTCAGCGGCATGCAGGATCGTCAGCGTCGCGGCCGGCGCTTGCGCCTCTTCAGAGGTCGACAGCATGTTTCGCTGGCGCCGCAGCTCGGACGCCATGAACTGCAGTACCTCCACGGATCGGCTGGCACTTGAAAGCCTGGAGACAATCTCGCGGAGCAGATCCAGCCCTTCTGCGGCCGCGTTGGCCTCTCTGAGTTCGGCCGAGACTTCAACGGCCGAGAAGGGAGAGTGAAGCCAATTGCACGATCCCATCAGCACCACCGCACCGTCGTGGCCGTCGTCGGCAACGAGGAACTTTGCATGGCTCTCGACGGGATCCCTCTGCACCAAGAGATATCCTCTGGTTTGCCGCGCCGCAGACAGGCGCAGATAGAGTTCCTGCATGGCTGCGGCATGCTTGGCGCGATCGAGCGAAGTGCCGAAAAAGAGGTGGCATCTCACGCCGCGCTTACACGCATCCTCCAGGGCTCGCACGATGCGTTCCCGACGATCCCGGCCCTGTTCATCGGACTGAGAAGCAACGAACGTGGACAGGACGAATATGTTGGATTTCGCAGCGCCGACGATCTGTTCGAAGCGTTTCAAGTGCTGCTCGGCGCCGACGACGATGTCGCTGGCGCTGAATCGGGTTTCGATGGATACCGGACGCTCCGGCGGCGGTGCGGTGGTCTTGGGTAGAACGCCGGTCTTGATCGTTACTTTGAGGGCCTCGACGAGCTGGTCGCTCGCGCCTTGCGGAAACACGCCAGCTCCGGTCTCATCGAGATCAAGCACGAGGAATTTCGGCTCCAGGAACGAGCTATTGGCCTGCACGCCGCGCAGCCATTCTCCGGGCCTTAGCATGCCGACCATGAACTCGTTGACGCGTTGCATCATCGAATAGTGCGTCTCTGGCGGCTCGCCGTCCGGAAACCGGATGATTGCACCCTTGCCGGGAAGCTTGGTGACGGAGATCGTGTCGACGTCCCTCGTCCTGAAGACTGATAAGCCGACCTTCTCGTAGACCACGCTGATGCCGATCTCGCGATCGGCCGAGCGTTCGGGAAGGGCGCGCCCCGTGCGGATGAAGTCGTGACCAATACTGCTGGTGACGAGGACCGGGTGCGGCGATAGCCGAACTTCCACAAGTCCGAACTGCATAAGGCGGGCCACAGTGGAGCCGACCACCTGTCGGGGAATCTTGAGCGTGTCGGAGACGTCATTGATCGTTCCCGGGCTTCGGTCCAGCGACAGCAGGATCATTTCCTCGACAGGGCTCCAGCCCCAGGTCCGCTGGACAATGCCGGGTGCGCGATAGTGCCAGGCCGGGATATAGATGTTGTTCACCGGGGCAACCTCCCCTGATCATCCACCGGGATGATGGAGGCGCCTTTGCCAACCGACGGAAAGTCGGCCTCGGACAGCCGGGTCAGTTCATCGAGCATGGTTCGCAGAAAGCCCAGCTCATCGTTGACCGCATCGGGATCGATGCCATCAACCGCGTTGCGGACGAACTTCCGGCTGGTGGTGAGGACGAGCTTATGCTTGGCGCGGCTGAGCAGCACGTTCAGGCGCTGGGGGTTTCTCATGAAGCCAACGGCTCTTGAGCCCACGAGGACGTTATTGCGGACGAGGCTGGCGAGGACGAGATCGGCCTCACCGCCCTGAAAGCTGTCGCTCGTATAGACGAACTTGCCGTCGCCTCGCGGGCTGGCGAAGCCGAACAGCGTTCCCGCGGACACATCGATCTCGGGCTTGAGCAGCCGCTCGAGGTGATTAACCTGTGCGAGATATGGCGACAGCACCACCAGCGTGGGGACCCGCTCATCCTCGCTGATGACCGGCCGCAACTTCCGCAACGCAGCCAGCAACGCATTGGCCTCAACCTCGTTGCGGATCGATCGTTTCACCGGTTGCTCGAATGCACGTCTTTTGACCGTGCTCAGCGAGGGCACGTCAAGGATGACGACCGGAGAGGCCGGGAATCCGCCTACGCTCTCCACGACCTGGCCACGTGTCTTGACCCGGCCGGACGAAACCAACTGTCGCTTGTAGAACGTGTTGGAGACGAGCTCGCAGATGGCCCGATGCATTCTGCTCTGTTCGCGCAACGTGGTGGCGATCGAGCTGGGGCGGCCGGTGTCCATCGTTCTTGTCTCTTCCCGCTCGGCAATGGATCGGAACGGCTCTTCGAGGCGAGACGCGACCGCGAGAACGTCCCCGAGCAGGAACTGATCTGCCTTCAACGCCTCGAGCGCCAATTCCACCTCGCTCGGCAAGTCGGAGATCGCGGCGAGCTTCTCCTTGGCATCACGCAGGAGCTCACCGGCCCGACTCGGGTCGTAGAATTTCTGCCGATCCGCCGCATCGAAGGGCGAGAGCTGGTTGTGATCGCCGATGATCACTCGACGGTTCCCCAAGAGCAGCGCACCGATCAGTTCGGCGCCATTGGCCCGCGCCGCCTCCTCGATGAAGACCCAGTCGAACTGCTCGCCGTCGGCAATCATCTCCTCGAGAATGTGCGACGACGTGGTCGCCAGCGTCACGTCCGACGAGCGCAGCATCAGATTATCGGTGTCTCGGAGAGCGCGGTCAGCGATCGATTGCTCGGACATATCTACTGGTTTGAGGGCATGGATGATCTGGTTGAGCTGGTTCGTCATTATCGCGGCGCTGGCCGGATCCGGCTTGGACACGGAACGCAGCAGAGACTGCGAGCTACGCCTCAGCGTGCTCTCTTTCTCGCTCGATCGAGATCGCTCGACGCGAACGACGATGGTTGAGGACGCGGGCAGAAACTTGCGGAGCTCGTCCTCCATGTGAACGAGCGTCTCGTGGTTTTGGGAGGATACGAGGATCCGAGCGTCGGGCGTTTCATGCAGGATACTCTTCACGAGGTGCGAGATCAAAAAGGTCTTGCCCACTCCGGGCGGGCCGACAACGACATTGATCGATCTGCCCTCGACGATGGACTGCCATGCCTCGACCTTGGATTTTTCCATGTCGGCGTCGGCCGGCGGTGGGCCGGGTGCTGCGATGTCGC
This sequence comes from Mesorhizobium sp. WSM3868, assembly GCF_002294785.1. Lineage (NCBI taxonomy): Bacteria > Pseudomonadati > Pseudomonadota > Alphaproteobacteria > Hyphomicrobiales > Phyllobacteriaceae > Mesorhizobium > Mesorhizobium sp. WSM3868. The sequence continues at coordinate 582,914 of NZ_NSGB01000001.1, forward strand.
GCAGCACGTCATCGATTCGCACCTGCGCGGGATCGTCCAAAGCCCTGAGAAGCTCGACATTGGACCTGGCGGCGACGATGTTCTGCAGTCGTCGCCGAATGGCCCGCTCGGTACCGGTGTCTTTGCGGGGGCGCAGGAAAAGCCGCTGCCCGGCCTGCATCGCGAGGTTGGTCCCGAATGCGAACGCGACCTTCCCGTTGATCAGCCCACTGCCCTCATAGCTGAGTTCCGGAACGCGCTCGCGGCCCACGGCCAGACGCGCCGTTTGTGACAGCGTCCAGTTTGCCTTTCCGTCGTCCTGCTTCAGCTCTCGCTTCAGCGCCTCGGCAGCGGGGCGCAGCCCCATTGTTTCGCGCTGCGCATCCCGCGGAGCGTCCTCGGCGGGGGCCAGCCAAACGACGTTGACGTCGGTATTGACTGTCGGGAGTACATGCACCGGATAAAGGCGAAACTGCTCTCGGAGCAGAGTGAAGGCCTCGAGGAGGATAAGAGCAAACCATATTGGAACGTCGTTCGTCCCGTCGGCAGTCTGGATGGGTTCCAGGAGATCACGCCAGACCTTGGCGCCTGGCCCGAGGTTCTGGACCCGCTCTTCCGAGCTCGCTCGATTTCGGGAGAGATGCAATCGATGAACGATGTCGACGGCGCCGTGCATCCATTCGTTTGGCCGACGCTGGTGTGCCGCTACGATCATCCCGACAGAGTCGCTCATGACGCGAACATGATAGACTGCGAGGTCCGTCATGAGACGGACGGTGTCCTGGTCGGCCGGGACAAGGCGGACGCCGGGCGACAACAGATCGTCCGCAACAAACTGCAGGATCGCGGCGCCATCCGCTGCGGGTATCGTGCCCGAAGAGAGGGCCGGCAAATCGCTCTGAACCACGTCCCGAGAGGGATAAAGAACGAGCTCCCCCTCCGAGCTGGAGCCAACCCTGTCGAGCTCGGTCACGACGCTTCTTAGCTCGTCGAGGACAACCGCACCGTCGAACAGTTGAAACTGCGGGGGACTCGCCAGTCGTTCCAGCATTCGACGTTCGACCGAAAGAAGCGCGGGCGGGTTGTCACCATCGAGGCCGAGCAGCGCGCCGGCGACCGCAGCCAGGTCGATCCAGTCTTGCCGGAACGAGATCACAGCGGAGGCGCGAAGCAGATGCCCCGACTCTTTGAGATCGCCGTCCGCAATGTGGACGCAGGCCTCGACCCCACCGAGCCGATAGTCGGCGCTATCGTCTCGCTGTGAGAATATCGAATGCAGGCTGACGCCGCCGTGCACGATACCGGCGTCGTGACACAGTGCGAGCGCTTCTGCCACGCGGACCATATTCCGCCAGAAGACACCACGACTTGCGCTCGTAAGAAAACGCCCCTCCCTCGTCCTCCGGCGCTGTGACGCCCCCGAGATCGGACTTCCGGGGTCCACCATGACGATGGCCAGCTCGTGCTGGTCTTCCGCGGTTTCGAGGACCTCGACCAGGACGTCTCTTGCGCGACGGGAAGAAAGCACACGCCGAATACGCCTCAGTCCACGTCCGACGATCGCCCTCAGATCGTCGTCGAGCGGGGTGCCAGTCTTCTTGAACAAGCGCAGGAGATACGGCTCGCCGTCCGCCACCCCCACAGCAGGGCGCAGGTGAGAGTCCCACCCGCCCGCCAATCGGGCAAACGAGTCTTCCGCAAATCTGAAACGTGTATCTAGTGGCGGATAAGTCTTCTTCTTGACTGCAGCCATATAGTCCGAGCCCATCAATACTTACCGCTTAGCAGATTCGGGGGCGACTTGCCGTGGGAGATGGCAACAAGCTGGGGATCATGCCAACACACGATCGTTCAGTTTAGCGTAGGGCGGGGCTCCTGCATCGCCTCGGGAGCCACAGAGGCGGGCAACGCCGTCCTGCAGGGACTCGACCTGGGGCTCGAACAGGTGAGGCATGATGTCGGTCAGCATCGGCAACTCGGAAATGCGATGTTGCTGAAGGTAGGCGACGGCACTGTCCCGAGCAGCGCCGGAGGCCCAGATGGCGGTTCCACCACTGGCGAAGTGTTTTTCTTCCGCGATGTCCTTGATCCATAGCCAGGGAGCAAGGCGCTCAGTTCCATCGTTCGATATGCGCCACATTGGAAGATAGTCGCGCGAGAAGGCGACTTCCAATCCGTCCGTCAATTGCCAGAGCCCGTAGGGCAACCAGATGCGCGATGGCACGAAGTCCGGAAGCGCAGTGCGCGGAGTGGCGACCTCGAAGTCGGCCCGCATACCAAATCCCGTGTCGAAGAGCAGGTGGGTGGGCCGGCCGGGATAGCGAAGGTAGGCCAGGGCGGCGGAGTCATAGGCTTTGTATTTCACGACGGTTCCAGGCTTGCCGCGGCCCGGCGGCCCGAAAACACGTCGCCGCCAGATGGAGGCGCGCAGGACCATATGCTCATCGATCGACCACGGCGTCGCTCGCAGTAGACGGGCCCTCGAAACGGCATATTGGACATGGCCGTCCGGAAGGCCAAGGGCATCAGCCAGATCGAGGATCGTGAGAAGCGCGGCATCGAGATCTGGACCATCATGAGCAGCGAGCGCGTTTGGGTGACTAGTGATCGAAAGCTCGTGCCAGTCTCGATAGCCGAGTGCCCGCGCAAGCGCCTCGTGCACCGTTGCGAGCTTCAGTCCGGTCGACGCGCGAACGAGATATTTTGCGGCCTGTTTCGGCCGAGTGAGATCGGGAAAATGCATTCGCATGGAACCGCTCCGGCGGTGCTTCAATGGCGTGTCCACTTGGCCCGCGCACCTTGGAGAGAGGTTCATACGGGGTGATCGTTCATTCCTGCCCGCGGGCTTCGCCAATGTGGACGGCATGGCCGGATCAGCCATGCTCCAGCATAGGCGATTCGAACCTGTCCGCAAGCTACGCCGGTGGCGCGGGCAACCAATCTTGGTGAGGAGCAGCGCGCCGCCCTAATCGACGAGGCGGGTCCGCGCATTGTCGCGGCCGTTGTGGAGCACCGTGAGTCCGCGAGTCTGGGCTATCCGCTGACGGCGGCTGCAGATGTCTCGATTGCGCGGATGACCTCAATGGCCTTTTGCGCAAACGGCTGATCTGCAGTTACACGCCGCAGCCTGCCAAGGTCGCTGCGGTCGCCGTGTTTCGCAATCACGCCAAAGGCGAAATGCAGGTCCCGATCACGAAAGCCTACCCGATGGTACGATGTCGGGGGCAAGCCCTCATCAACCAACTTCCGGCTGACCGCGAGCAGGTCGACCGGAAACACATCCACCAGGTTGAGAGCTAGATAGTTAGGTGGTCGTTCCGCCACATGACTTGCCGCCAGCGGCTCGTTTATTTCTGCGAGACAGCCGATAACACGTTGCGCAGGGAGCGCGTGCAGTTTCTCCCAGGCCGCACGTGCCTGTTCCCTGTCGACGTCGCGGCCGGACTCGGCCGCATAGACCAACGTTCTGATGAGAACCATGCATTGTTGTGCATCGTTCTCAGCCTCCACAACCGGAAGCGGCGCGGCGTGCCGTGCGAGGAAGCGAACCGCCAGGACGAAGGCCGCCAACTCGTCCTGGCTCATCGGATTCGTCTGCGACGGAAGTCGCGCCAGGTTCGAGAACAATGGAGCGTCTGAAGGCTCTTCGTATTCTGCGATCCTTTGCGCCAAGTATCTCACGCTCATGGAATCGCCGATTCCATCAGCCTGAAAGGCGCGACGGTAGAGCAGACGCTGTGTCTCCTCCGGCAGCCCGTAGACCTCCTCGGCATAAATCCAGTCAAACGGGTGATCGAACATCCGCGTGTAGACGCTGAGAGCCTGCTCGCGGATCTCGTCGCTGTCCGCTTCCCCAATCACAGCCACAACCTCGTCGTGAATGGCAGCTCGCTGCCCTTCGCCCTCGTCGTCAAGCGCTCCCAGTATCTTGAGGGCATCGATCACGCTCGAATTCAACGCCCAGTTCGAAGGATGAATCTCGAGGGCGTTGATCGCCTCGACAAGACCAGCTCTCGCCGTCTCCTTGGCGTCCCGGACGAACCCGACGATATGCAGCAGTTCGAGCCGAACATGATAGGGCTCGTATTTCCACCGCGTGCGCAATACCTCGGTCAGCTCAAGCGTGAATCGCGTGACATCCGCTTTGCCAAACAGCTCATGGCGCTGCTTGAGAACGAACAGGAGCTCGCCGGAGGTCAACCCGACAAGAGATCGCATCGCGATCTTCGGTGGCCGATTGCCGATGATATGGGTGAACCTCGTTGCGTCAGCCTGTGTCGCGGCGAGCGTGAAGTTGTGGCGCGATCCGAAGCCATAATAGGCCAGTGCGAACGCTTCACTACGCAAGGCGACGTTGCCCTCACGAGCCGCCTCGGCAAGCCTTGATCGTTCCTCGTGCAGTTTTGTGTCCATTGCTCGGCACAGAACCAGGTATTCCTCGATGCCCGTGCCCTTGGCCGCGCGAACGCCCAAGGCCTGATAGCGGGCTCGACTCGTCGGCGGAGGCTCGATGTGCCCTTCCCATTCGAGGCGCTTGAAGGCCTCACCATTCGTCAGGACCAGCGTGGACTGCGCGATCTGGGCGAGAAGACTAGCGTGGCTGGTCTCAAGAATAGCCCAGGCGGTCACGGTCGCCACGCTACCAAGTTCACCGTCGGCGGCATCGGCAATGATGTCTGCGTCCGTGATTTCATCCAGCACCGCACGGGAAGCGGGCTCCGTGTCGAGAGCGGCGATGATGTCGCGGGCCAGTGGACGAAAGAGCGGCGTGCCCAACTGGACGCCAAGTTTCGCGGGATTCGTCTGCGCCAGCCTGACCAGTTCTTGAGCGGCGCACGTGCTCTGAAAGATTTCGTGACTGAACGACACCCTGCCGCTTCGAGTTTCCAGAACGCCGGCCCGCAGAACTGCCTCGCAATCGTCGAACGTCAGGCGCTGTGCCAGCATGAACTCATCGAAGGCAATCTCCGATAGGGAATAGGCCATTTCGTCGGTGAGGCGCGCCGCGAGCCGTCGAAGGCCCAGCGAACCCGAACGCGCATGTGGACCCAGTCGCGTGCGAATGAATTGGTCAACGAGTTCAAGGCGGGTAACGTTCGGCCGCAGCTCGTTGCCGATTTCACCCACGATGCCCGCCTCGAGCCCGCTCCGCACGCCGCGCAGCACATCCTTTGCCGCCGAGGTCAAGACTCCATGTCCCCGTTCGGCGATGCGTGCCTTCAAAATCTCCGAGGGCTTCCCGACCCTGACACTGCTCAGGCCAGCCAGACCTTCTGGACGGGACTCCTGGCTCGTCACAACGACCCGCGCCTCATACCGCCTTGCGAGAGCCTTGAGTCCCCGCAGCGCTTGTCGCGCATTGTCGGCCGACAGCTCGTTCAATCCGTCGAAGATCAGGATGACCGGTATCCCCAATTGCGTAGCCCGGCGCAGGAATCGCGGATCATAGGAATCAACAAGCAGAGAAATCTCGCGCTGAACCGCCTCCGCCCACGAGCCCGAAAACAGCTTTGCCGAAACGAAGAGGCATATGGCGCCCGTCGCTGTCAGTTGGACTCCCAGCCACTTTGCCATCAGGCTCTTGCCGCACCCGGAGGGTCCCCACAAAAAGCTGCCAGCCTGCTCATTGGTGAATGCGATGAGAGCCTCTGCTTGCTCATCATCTTCCGGGATCCATAGATCGGCATCGGGCTGGTATTCTGCAGCGAATGCCCGCCGATAGCGTTCCGCCCACTCGCTAAATGTCCAGGAACTTTCGGCTGCCAGCGCGGCGTCCACCGTCGTAGCGGTCAACTTCAAGGACCGCGCAAAGCCCTGCCAGGCCGCCAGTGACCATACACTGTCTCCCCTCGCTGCCAAGGCAGCCAGCACCTCGGCAGTCGACCCGATCCGAACCTTGAAGTCGCCCGCAGTGATGGTTGACCCAGCAGGGAGGTCACCGGTCATCGCGACCAACCCATCCGGGTAGAAATCGCCGATGGGCGCCGCCTGAGCCATGGCATCACGCAAACGGTTCTTGGCGTCGAGCGCCTGCTGATAGGGGTTGCGGAACGGCGTCCACTCGCCGGACGGCGACAGCCGCTCCCATGGTCCATTGATCTCGCCGCGAACCGGAAGCTTGGTGGCTTTCGCTTCGATAAGGGCGACGGCATCCTCCGTCGCCACGACGAAGTCGATCTGTCGACCCTTGAGCTGGAAATTGCACAGGACGACTGCCGCCGCCGCGCCTCGCGCCAGATGGTCGACGAGGGCGCGCAGGAAGATACGTTCCGAGTCATGTTCCAGCGGTCCCCCGCAGAAGATCGTCAGTGGGCGTGTCGGGTTCATGATGTGGATTCTACAGCTTCATTGCTGAAAAGCACTCCTCGATGCAGGCCATCATGACCGCACCGACCGAATGCTATCGGCTGTCCATGGCGACATCTTCGAGGTACTGGTGCCACCCGTGCATATTCTCGATGGGTTCGGCCATGATTTCTTCCAGCTGGTCTATCTCTTTCCTGATCTGATCAAACATCTCCAGTGCGGCCAGGGCCGCCCGTTTGGCGCTAAGCGAGCCGGCCCGCTTTCTCCAGCTCTCGAACGGCAACTGCGGGTATCTCGGCTTCCATTTAGGCAGCAGGCGCGCATTGAGATCGACCAACACTTTCGTCCCTCGCGCCATCCCAAGCGCGTCCACATCAAGCGGCTTGGGCGGGAGGCCCTTTGCCTTCAGTGCCTTGTCGCCATCGCGGCGAAAACGAACGATTTCGGCGATCGTGTCAGCTTCGAGTTGGATCGTCCGCAGCGTATCGACAGGGTCGTCTGTTCCCGAGCGTCCCCTGGCGATGATCTCGAAGGCCGATTCCGCCTGCTCGACCCGAAACAACAAATGCGCGCTCAACGCTCGCTCGACCGACATTGGTGGTTGCGGACAAGCCGCGAGCAGCCGATCGCGTAGTCCAGCCATATCGACCTTGGCTCTGCGGTACTTAGTGGTTACCAACTCAGGCAAAAGTCGACGTGCCGCATCACTGACTACTTCAGGTTCCCAGCGCAGATGACGCTGTGCACCGAGGAGCGACTCGAGCAGCCCAGCAGCTAGGCGGAAATAGACGTGTGCGAGCTGCCCGATGATCGGATCGTCGCGGAGCCCGACATGATAGAGCTGGTTCCGATACTCGTGCAGGATTCCCATCGCCCGGACCTGATCGGGCGGAATGTGACCGAGCTCTTTTAGAAACTGGATCTTCCTGTCGAAGGCGCGGCCACGCGCGTCGCTGCGCTGTTCCGGCGTGAGCCGGTGGGAGTTCCCGTGCCGGTCTTCGAACAATACGTCAGCGCATTTTTGATGGCACATCAGCTCAACGCCATTGTCGACGAGGATCAGTGCGATCCGTTCATTGAGCGGGTGATCAATTGTCAGTTCGGCAAGTGCGCGGTCCAGTTGTTCTGCAATGGGAACGATCGATCGCACGGATCTTCTCCTAACGCGCCCCGCAACCGTGACATTACGGCTCGCCGCACCTTACATTATTTGACCCGTCGCATTCGGACAGCTTCAGATAGTCAAAAGGAGTTCGCGTCCTGAACAACCCGCTCCCAATTGAGCTAGTATCCGCCGTCGACGCGTTGTGGCGTCACGATGGTCCGGTAGCAGGCAATCTATATGCCTCCCCCGCTTTTGTGAGGCTTCGGGAAACCTGCCAACGGCTCTATCAGTCAGCGGGATCGAAGGACGCCGTGAACTTCGCCCTCAGCCACGCCCTCCACGGCCTCGGCTATCGCTGGAGCGATGGCGCACCAGCTCGCTTTGCTGTCTCCCCGGCTATCGCAGCGGCCCGCCTTGACCAAGCCTTCAGGCAAACCGAAGCGCGCCTGGTCCATCTCTGTCCGCTTGATCTCGGCGACGAGGTCCCCGAATTGCGTTTTGGACCCAATGCCATTCGAAACTTCACGGCAGAAGAGCTGGACGATCTCCTCGACACCGATGGGTTGTCGCGAAAACGGCCCGGCTGGCGTTTCGACAGCCAGCGCTTCAGCCGGTTTGCCTGGCTTGTCGTCGAAGAGATCGTGGTCCTCCCCGGAAAATCTGGCGGCCGCGTCCTCCCCGGACTGTTCGCCGATCTGCGACAGGATTTCGGGCGGATCGGACCGCACAAAAGGCACTTTCCCGCTCCGGTCGAAGCCGCGCTCTTCGCGCTACTGACGGCCTCCTGGGAGGAAGTCACCAGCTATTCCGACTTGGATTGGCGTCCCTTTCGCGTGCCATGGGTCCATACGCTGTCGGACGACCTGTTTGCGCGCCGAGCGACGCCGCCCGATGCCGACACATTGTCGTGGGAACCGGACTTCTACGAAGATGAGGACGGTGCCATGGTGGAGCTTGAACGACCTGCGCGGTTGCCCCTGACCGACGGTGCGATCCCCCAAACAGCCTATCTGGATGATACAGCCTGGACTGAACTCTCGGAAGCTCGACGTTCCCCGCTCTTTCATCGCCCGATCGAGCACTTCGTGATCCGGGCGTTCGCGAGCGATGGGATCGACGAATTTCTCGCGCATGTCACCGTGATCGAGGCAGCGCTAGGACAACCAATCGATCATGACTCCAGGAAGCGCCCGAAAATCAGCGGACAACGGCGTCAGGGCGCGACCGCCCGGGTCGCATGGCGCTTGGCGGCGCTGCTGGACGACGCCTCCGCCGGCGAGCGATACCTCGCGCTTTTCAAGGAGAGGAGCGACTTCCTCCATGGCCAGGCGATGCAGGACATACCAAGCCAAGTGCGACTGGACGCTCGACGGCTTGCGCGTCGATGCGTGTGTGCCTTGATCGGCGCAGCAACCTCACCGTCGCCTCCAGAAAACCAGGATGCCTTCCTGAACGAGCTATTGCAGCGCGGTTCGTCGCAGGCTTCGGGCTAGAACGCCATAGATGACGGCTTCGACACGCGCATATTGGATTGGAGGTTCGCTGTGACAGAAGATGTCGATCTGGCCAATGTTGGCGCAGCGTCCGAGAGGTTCTTTCGGCTCTACCGGACGCATTGCGTTTCGCCGAGCCGCGACACACTGTTCTCGCTCCTTGAGGCGGCACACAGTCTCAATGATTGACTGAAGGTCGGAGCGGCCGTCGATTTCTTGACGTCCAGGAATTTGCTGCCCTCAAGTGCCTCCGCAACTACTTCCACCATCAACAGGAACTGCGGCACGTCGTCAGACTCATTCCGATCGGCGGCTACCCGATAACGACGGATCTGATGACGATGTGCCTCGTCCCACGCGGGAACGTCGTCGCGGCGATACAGACGACAAAGCGATATCATGAGGAGGCTCGGCAGGCCTGCCATCAGATGTTCCATTGGTATGGTCCGGTCGTGAACATCAACCGCGCTCTGTTCAACTTTGTCGTCGCTGCCTATGAGCGCCTGAGGGATCGAGGCGTCCCCCTGGCGGGGGAAGCCGTTGAGGAATTCGCAGCCAGCTATTGCTATGAAGAAGAGAACGACCTTCCACATGTTGTCGACGGCAGGCTTGCTGCATCGGCTGGCAGCATCGACCAGCTCCTGACGGACATTATGAAATCCACGCCGAGCCGCGACGCGGCTGGGAATCCTTGAACTATGCGCTCCAGGCGCGCACTGCGGTGCAGCGCTGCACGATGTCCTCGACTGCCAGCGCGAGCAGCTTGCTGTCGGCCTCGGTCCCTTTCATTTCCGCGAGCACCTTCTCGGCTGCCGGGATCATGCGCTCGGCCATATCGAGCAATTGCCGAAGCACGAAGCGGGGACGGAAGTCGGTATCCTTGGCGAAGGCTTCCCAGTTTTCCGGCGTCAGCGTGAGCGGATCACGATTGCCCCCGACGAACTCGCCAGCCGCGGACGCTGCTCCTTGTAGAAGGACCGGAAGGCGGCGGCGTTGTTGACATCATAGAGCTGACTGAGCTCGATGCGATCGAGCCGATAGAGCAGTGAGTAGTTCTTGGCGTGGGCGTCCGGGTTGCCAACCAGGAACTGGAAGATCGCGCGATCAAGAAGTTGCGTGCGGGCCGTGACGACATCGGTGACCTTCTTCATCAGCTCGAAGCATTCCTGCCAGCCCGGCCCGCCATCCTTTTCGTACTTCTGCCGTGGAAACCGCCCGAGCGCCTGGCAGAAATCCTCCTGATGCAAGCGACGGAAAACCTCTTGCCCATTCACGCCGACACGGTCGTATCGCCGGATCACCATATAGGGCGTGTCCTTGACCACTCGGATGGTCGAGAACGGCACCGGAATGCCGACAGCCGCGGCTACGCGCAGGCAAAAATGCTCGACGCGGATCGAATCCGGCAAACCGTCAATGTCGACCTTTAGGATGTGAGTGCTCGGCGTGCGCCCTCTCGGCAGCGCGATCCTGCGATCGACGACGCCGACCCCCGCCTTGTGATGGACGCCGGCAAGGGACAGCCGCAGCTCCCCGTCGGCGTCGATGAACAGCGGCCGCCGCGGCAGGGCCTCGATGTATTCGGCAAGCCGATCATCGTCCAGCACGTCCCACTTCGTCTCGACATTCTCGTCGGCGATCACCTCATCGTCGAGCGGCATAACGGTGACCGCGCCCGGGCAATCGCGGCCGAGCTGGTAGAGCAGCGCGTAGTCGTCGGTGGCATCGACCTGCAGATAGCCAGAGCCTCGCGCGTTGCTGAGAGTCCGGCAGCAGCCCATCGAAAAACGGACCGGCGCGATCATGGTTGTAGGGATCTGGCGAGAGAGGTAGCGCCAGAGAAAGCGGATGGCGCGGCAATTGCGTGCGCTCAAGCCAGCCCGGCTCGTAGCGAAAGGACAAATCGCCATCCCTGGCAACGTCGAGGACGCCAACAGGAAGACCGTAAAGGCGGATGGATGCGGGCATCAGAATTCGGATCCTGCGTCTGCCGGGTCACTCGCCGAGATTGTCGCCGGCGAGAACGCGATCGTCACGCCCAGCAACACCAGCACCTTGAGCACGATCGACATTGGCGGATCGACGCGGCCACGCTCGAAATCGCTGACCCATTTCTGCGAGGTCGCCGTAAGGTCAGCGAGCTGGCCTTGGGTCAGGCCGCGACGCTTGCGCTCCTCCCGCAGAAAACGGCGAACGTCGTCGACGCTCCGAATGTGCATGTTTGACATCCTATGAACGCTCAGTGATAAAGCGGTTAGTATCGAACAAATATCACCGACTGGTGAAATTTCAAGGCAACGAGCGGAAAAATAACCGTTCGGTGGTATCTCTCCGCACCAACCGGGCTATGAACGTCGCTGTGGGGTAATCATGCGCAAGGTTGGCGACATTGCTGTCGAGGGCAACGAGACGCTCTGGAAGTACTTCCGTCTCGAGCGCTTCCTTTCAACGCTCGCCGAGAGCCGGCTCTATTTCGCATCGGCCAACCAGTTCATCGATCCGTTCGAAGGCGCCGTCGCCGTCCAGTTGAACGTGCCGCCGCCTGATCCGCGCTATGCCGAAATGGAAAGCGTGGAGCACGCCTTCTTCCAACTGAAGCGGTTGACCAAGATAAGCTGCTGGCACCGCGCCGCCTACGAGAGCGATGCGATGTGGAAGCTCTACGCCGGAGAGCACAAGGGTATCGCCATCTGCACGACGCCCGATCGCATGCGCGCCGCCTTCAAGCCCTTCCGTCTCAAACCGGAATATGGCGTCGAAGATCTGTGGAGTGGTCCGGTCCAATATGTCGACCTGACCCAGATTCGGATGCGCGGCGTCGCTATGCTCGACCGGTTCTTTTTTAAGCACAGGGCCTTTGAATGGGAGCGGGAGTATCGGCTCGCAATCTCCGTTCGCATGGCCGAGGAATTTGGCGTCCGGGTTCCCGAACACGGCATCCTTGTCGACGTCGATCTTCCCACCCTGATCGACCGCATCGTGCTCGGCTCGACCATCACCGAAACCGAGCGCGCCACCGTCGCTCAACATGTGGCAGCCGCGGGGCTCAGCGATCGCCTTGAGCTTTCCACCCTTCTGGGCAAACCCCGCTATGTCTGAAACCCAGCGAACGGGAGTCGGGGCGAGGCGAGACCCACCAGAATGATATTCTATTCAGACACCGCTCTAACGATCTCGGAAACGTTGCAGACCAACGCGATCGTGTGGATCCACTCGCTGCCGGAACAGGAGATGGGGCCAAGCCGGCGCATCCTCGAAGACCTTGAGGGCCTCGCCATTGCCGGCGGTTTCCCCGTCATCGCGTGTGCCGTCCGAGACCGCGCCGAACTGAAGGATCTGTTCAGGCAGCTGACGACGGAGGCCGAGCAGGGGTTGAGGCCCGTGCTCCACGTCGATGCTCACGGAACGGTTGCCGACGGCCTCCTGCTTGCGCCGAGCGGCGATCGTATTGGCTGGAGCGAGATCATCGAGGATCTGCGGGCCCTCAACGTTGCAACAGCCAACAATCTCACCTCCATCTTCGCACTGTGCTTCGGCCTGCATCTCTACAAGCAGGTGAGCCTGAAGCGACCCGTGCCGGCCTATCTCTTCTGCGCGCCGGCTGAGGAAATCAGCGTCGGCTTCCTCGAGGCGCAAACCCTGGCCTTCTATCGGGAGATGAACCGCACCTCGAATGTGACGGCCGCATTCGCCGCAACTCTCGGCGGGGGCATGCAGTCGTTCCATTGCCAGGGTTTGTTCCTGCAATCGCTGTTGCGATACATCCGAACCTACTGCATCGGGCGCCTGCGGCAGGATCGGCTGGAGCGCATGGTCACGGCCGTTCTGCAACGTGACGGCATCGCAAACCCTTCCAGCGCGCAACTGAAACGGGCTCGGCGCGAGATACGCGAAGCTCTCAAACCAGGCCAGAAGGTGATCGATGTGTTCGCGCCATCCTTCCTGGTCGGCCGCGCGCCGGCCTTCAGCTACGCCGATCTCGACCGGATATTGAAGCGCTCTGTCCGCGCCCGGTAATCTCAGCCGCGCCTGGCATCAAGCTGAGCGCTGAGCGATCTCAGGCTCGGATCGCGATGGACGACCCGAAACCAGCCGGATGACCGTTCGCCAAAGCGCTCCACCATCACTTGGCTCATCCCACGCCTCACCTGCCGATCAACATAGAGTTCGACCCGCAACATCCCGGTGTCGCCAGCGACCTGGGCCAGCAGATCGACCTGCCCGGTTCTTGCCGTCAGGCCTTCGCCGCTCTCGTCGATCTCTTCAATCGCCAGTGTGCAGTGATCGAGGGAACCAAAGATGACGAGGTGCGTCCCCGCGGGCATGCCCGATCGCGGTGGAGGCGCGTTCCCCATCTGGCCGAGCTCGACATGGGTCTCGACGCTGCGCAGGTCCTCATCCTTCCCTAGGATCTCGCGTGCGAAGTCGAACGCATCGGTGTCGGCATAAAGATAGCCGGCGCTTTGCGAGACCTGGAGGCCATTGAGGTAGCGCACCATGTCGCCATCGATGGCGATCGGCTCACCGGACCGCAGGCCATCCCGATAGCGGATCATTCTTGCCCTGCGCTCGGGCTCGAGATCCGCGCTCGCAGCCAGTTCGTAACGCTGGACAATCGTCGGGCAATGCAGGGCAAGCGTCAGGCCAGGCGAAACCGGCAGCATCACCATAACGCCCGGCGACTTGAGCCCGACATCTCCATAAGGGAAGGCGTTGATGCGGCTGACCGGATGGTCCGAGATGATGAAGCGATGCTCTCCGTCGCTCGCGTAGAGGGCGGGATGAAGACCAAGCAGCGCCACGGTGTGACCTTCTCGTTCAAGGAACGCCTTGACGGCACCAAGCCTCACTGCCGCGTCAGAGGGCATGGCCATGTGCGGATCGGCATCCGGGTCATAGCCGACCTGGCGCGTCATCTCCCGCAATTGGCCTGCCAAATGCTTTGGTCCCGTGCGGCTGAAATGCGTCCGCAGCATCTGGGTCGCGAAGAAATCAGCCAGGGCAATACGATCATCCGCCGTCATCCATGCCAGCGAGCGTCGCGATACCATTTCGGCGACGAGGCGGGCCGAACGCGCGTCGACCTCCTGGAACAGGTCCTCGAAGTTCCATTTGGTATCGCCCAGGCTCACCGTATTGAAGTCGTTCTCGGAACCGGCATTGGCAATCGAGGTCAGAAACGACCGGTCGGACCGCTTGGCGAAAACATAGATGGAGCGCCGTTCTGGATCGGCGGCAAAGTGCCGAAGCTGGGCCTGCGGAACGAAGTGATGCTTTTTGGATGGTCGACTCATCGTTCTCTGCCGTGATGCGCGGTCTTCAGCGCAATTGATCGTTCAGAGGCCTTCGGAAGCCCTCAATAGCGCTAAACTCCGTTTTGCCGCCGATGACCGGCAATGTCACGCCGCATCTGGAACGGGCAGCCGCGATCAAGTTTGGGGCCGCGCCGCGAATCCGATTGACTCATTCCCATCGAATAGAACACATAGGGAACATATCAACCCGAAAATCCATTGGGGACTGTTTGAGAGTGATTATCCATTGGTCAGGCGGCCGCCAGCCCTGCCATCGCTGCGCTCGCGAGCGAATCGCACGCCTCGAAGGTGGGTCGGCGCGCAATCGTACAACACTGCCGTTCGGCGGGGCCTCCATCGACAAGGTCCTGCCGGGAGGCGGGCTGGCGCTCGGGGCGCTGCATTAGGTGGCGGGCGGCCTCAACGGGGCGATCGATGGGGCGGCCGCAGCGCTCTTTGCCGCCGGCATCGCCGCGCGCACCAGGGGCAAGGTGCTCTGGTGCGTCACCCGGCAGGATCTCTTCGCGCCGGCGCTGGCCCAGGCCGGGCTGCTGCCCGGCCGCGTCGTTTATGTCGAGGCCGGCGACGAGGCCTCGGTGCTCGCCTGCTTCGAGGAAGGGCTTCGCCATGTTCGAGGCAACCGCTGCTGATGTCGAAGAACTGCTTGCCGGCCTGGACGCCGCGCTCGGCAGCATGAGCAATGACGAACGCAATCGAGAGTTCGTCGGCATCCTGCATGAGACTGTATTCGGCTCCTTCGGAAAATCCTGCGTCCGCGCCGATATTCATCGGCTATTCAATGCTGATCGAGAGTCAATTGAGTGGCAAAAGCGAATCGCCGCAAGCGTTTGCGAGGGAATGGACCGATTAAATGCGAACCTTGCCCGGCTCACTAACCACGCGTCGGCGTCGGGAGATTTATGAACGTTCCTGCGGCTTCAAGGAAACCACTTTACCGATCGCCGACACACAGTTGTCGAACGTCAGCATAGATTTCGACACATCCCCTTGCTGGTTACTTCCAGAGAACCATGATCGCGCCATACGTCGCCGGTCCGAGGTCGACACCTTTGTGGCATCGCGTCGGAGACTACAGCTCGCACGATTGAAGCGTCCCGCGCGCGTATTCGTGCAACTCGATCATCTGTCCTAGCGCGGGTGTGCTATTCGTCCGTGACGGCGACAGCTTCGAGATCGCTGTCGTCGGCAAATCCTGGCATGACGTTACCTGTGAGCAGCTTTTCTTTTGACAGCAGTCCAGCGTCTTCCAGTGCCTCGAAATCCGGCAGCTGGCGCAGCGTGTCGAGCCCGAACCGCGACAGAAAATTCTTCGTCGTCACATAGGTGTAGGGCGCGCCCGGTTGCGGGCTGCGCGGCCCCGAGGCGATCAGCTCCTGCGCGCGCAGCACGCCGATCAGGTCGCGCGACACCTCCTTGCCGAAGAAGGAAGACAGTTCCGCGCGGGTGATCGGCTGGAAGTACGCAATACACATCAGCACGAGCGCCTCGGATTGCGACAGCTCTTTTTCGCCCCTGCCGCCTTGCTGGCCGAATGCGGCGTGGATGGTGTCTCCAAAGGCCTTCCTGGTCCGGTGCTGCCAGCCGCCGGCGACCGCGACCAGCTCGTAGGGGCGGCCGGCGAGCTCGGCGCGAATGTCGTCGATGATCAGCTCGATGTTGCAGTTTCTTCCCACCACCCGCGCGAGGACACTACGCGTCACCGGTTCGCTGGCCGCAAAGACCACGGCTTCGACGCGGCCCATCCATTCACGCCAGCGCAGCTCTGGCGGCAGATGCTCCAACTCGGTGTCGAGCAGCGTCGGCTGATCATTCGGCTTGCGGCGGGCGGACGCTTCGCTCATCGCTACAGCCCAAACAGCCGGAAGCTGGGACGGCCGGAGAGCTCGCGCACGGCGTCCAGTTGTTGCAAGCGCTCGAACAGGCGTCGCGCCGCAAAACGCGACATGTTTTTCGTTGTCAGCGATCCGGCGACAGCATCTTCATTCAGAAGCAAAAAAATCACGTCGCCGGCGCCCTTGGCGCGCATTTTGGCGCCACCGACAAGAGTTTTTCCGCGCGCCGCGAAACCTCGCCGGCCAGCCGGCAGGCATCCGCCGCCGCTTGAACCAGCGCGACGTAGACCGCGCGCTCAAAACTCTTTTCGCCGGGTCGGGCGCGCCCGCCACCGGCCCCTGTGCGGAAGGCTGGAGCAAAAGCCTGGGCCATCAGCAGCGGCGGCGGCTCCGGCCAGCGCAGGCTTTGCGCCAGCACCAGGTCGGCCAGCCACCAGGCAAGCAGCTCGGCGTCGGGGCGCATGGCGACAACGTGGGTCGCGATCGCCGCGGCGGTGAATGGCGCCGGCCGCTGCGAGCCCGCCAGTTTTTCGATCTCCGTGCCAAGATCGGCGAGCGCCGCGCCTTCCCAATGGAGGCCAAGCAGGTCGACGATCTTTTCGAGCCGACCGGCGCTGGCGAGGGCCGGCTGCACGGCCAACTGCCGCCAAGCCCCAAGGACGGCGCCGGCCGGACCGGGATCGGCGCCGGCGGGACGCAGATGCCAGGCGTCGCGCAAGGCGGCTTCGTCCTCGGCGCGGCCGGCGAGCCGCATGCTGGCGGCCGCGCATTTTAGCGCCAGCCTCTGCCGCCAGGCGCCGGCCCAGGCGGGCCGCGCCCGGGCAAGCGGGTCGAGCGAAGCCAAGGCGGCGCCGGCCAGGAAGGCGGCGTCGGCGTCGCTCGGGCCGCTGCCGCCAGCGAGCGCCCAGGCCGGGACTGTCGGCGTCGCGATGGGGCTGGCGGGCAAGGGATTGGCAGCGAGGGGATCGAGGCCAATCATGTGTTCGAGGGTAAAGTGCTCGTGCGCTTTGCGCCATGAAATTCGCACCAAAACGCACAGCCTGTCGGCGCGACAAAACGAATGATAATGTTGCCTTACCAGTCGTTTAACTCTACTTCTTCCACTCGCAATAGGTTAGCATCGTTCTCCGGGCGCATCCGGACGTCCGTAGATGACAGCGGCCGGAAGCCGCCCCAGCCAAATCATCACAGCGCCCGCCCAATCGAACATGAAATCATACCGGGCGGCGTACTTGCACGGGGTGGGCCAACGTTGCACGCTGCAACTGGAGCAGGCGAGTGAAAGCGCACATGAATCGGGGGGCTCCAATATTTTGGCATTGCTTTAATCGATTATAGTTGTGAAGAGCAATTTCAGCCCGTTTACTTGCTGCTCAAGTCGCGGATAAAAGAGGTAGCACCGATTCGGTAGCTTATCCCCTGTCTTTCGCGTACTCGCGGTCGTGGCGCCGCGTGGACGATTGAAGACCAACGGTCTCACCAGCAGGTGGGCACGAGGGGGCGGGATTGGCAAGCCACAGGAGTAGGACAATGTCGAAGGATTCAGGTAAGACCGATAATCACGGCGGCGGGCCAGGCAAGATCGAGATCACGGTGGTCGTGAACGGCCAGCCCACGCAGGTCGAAGCCAATCCCAACCAGCCGCTGCACGTCGTTCGTACCAAAGCCCTTGAAAACACGCAGAACGTCGCCCAACCGCCCGAGAATTGGGAATTCAAGGATGAGGCCGGCAACTTGCTTGACGTCGACAAAAAAGTTGGCGATCTCGGTTTCGCGAATCCTGTGACCCTGTTCCTAAGCCTGAAGGCGGGTGTTGCAGGTGCCTGAACTCCAAGCTGTGGACCCGGAGGTCTCCCGAGCGAAGTTTGATCGTGAGATGGGCCGGTTCCGGCCATATGCAGATGCCTATCGTGCTCAAGGCTGCTTCCTGATCGAGGCGAGCTTCCCGAGCGCCTTCTTCATATTTGCACCGCCGAAGATAAAGCCACAGATGATCGGTGCAGCTGTCGAGATCGACTTCTCCAACTTCGACCTTCGACCTCCTTCGGTGGTCTTCGTAGACCCGTTTACCCGTCAGCCAGTTGCCCGGAAGGATTTGATGCTTAGAATGCTGAGACGTCCTGCGTTGCCGGGAACTCCTCCGGAGATGATCCCAGCCCTGATCCAGCAGAATGCTGTGGCCTTGACGGACTTCATCCAGGCCAACGGCCCCGAAGACCCCCCATTCCTGTGCATGGCGGGTATCCGCGAATACCACGATAACCCAGCCCATTCAGGTGACCCATGGCTACTTCATCGGGGTTCTGGCGAAGGCTGTTTGGCCTTCATTCTGGACAAGATCATCAAATACGGAATCAATCCTGTAGAGCAGTTGCAGATTCATCTCCAACCGACCGTCGTGGGAATGGCGGTGTCGCCTCAGGCGATACCGGAATGACTGAATTGAAAGATGTAGCGACCGTGACTCTCCCGCGCGGCTGCATCTCGACCACGCATGCGCATCTGCGCTCAGTTGGTCGCGAGGGCAATGAGGGGATGGCGCTCTGGGTCGGCGTTCAGCAACACCGGCAGTTTGCCGTAACAGAGACGGTTATCCCGGCGCAGCGTCACATTCGGACAAGCGATGGCGTTTGCGTGATAGTTCCGGCCGAAGAACTGCACCGGCTCAATGTCTGGCTCTACAAAAGCGGCCTGAAACTGTTGGCCCAGATTCACAGCCATCCGGGCCGCGCCTACCATTCGACGACCGACGACGCTTATGCGGTTGCTAGCACGGTTGGGTGTCTGTCGCTGGTAGTGCCGAATTTCGCCCGGGAGCCTTTCGATCTTGCTCGCGTCGCTGCCTACCGACTTGACGCGAAGGCGAACTGGAATGAGGTCGCGTCCACGGCCCTGATGCGAATGATCACGATAACGAGCTGACGATGGCCCTTGCAAACTTCATCGACCGCGCTGCCACGGCGGCATCTCAGGTGCTGGCCGACTTTCATCTGGGCGACTTTAAAGCCGCTCTTGAAAAGCAGGTCGTGGCAGTCGCGTTCGACAATCAGGCGGCTTCCTGCGCCGAAGGCGCGGCGACGCTGGATCTTGCGGTGAGATTGCTCGCCAGGCTCTACCCAGTTCTGGCGATACTCCCGCTGGACAGCGCGGCAAGCTGTCAAACCCAAGCGCTGGAGCGCTTGGCAAAGTCGATCAATCCAAAAGTCGGCATCCGGCGTTCCGGCAAATCTGCCACCGTCTGCGTAGTTGCAGGGGTAACGCGCCCATCACTCCGGTGCCCAACCTTTTTCATGGGATCGGACGGTTGGTCGGCCAAGCTGTCGCTTACGGACCCGGTGGGCTCTGGCTCAAGTTTGCTGCCCTATGGAGCTGGCGCCGCCGGTTGCTTCGGCGCCGCCAATGTCTTTCGAACCATTTTCGCCGCCCAACTGACCGGCGCCGAG
Organism: Mesorhizobium sp. WSM3868; assembly: GCF_002294785.1. Taxonomy (NCBI): domain Bacteria; kingdom Pseudomonadati; phylum Pseudomonadota; class Alphaproteobacteria; order Hyphomicrobiales; family Phyllobacteriaceae; genus Mesorhizobium; species Mesorhizobium sp. WSM3868. Next base: position 602,387 of record NZ_NSGB01000001.1, read on the forward strand.
TTGGACGAAACAATTGACCTCTCGTTATACAGCTACGACAAGACCAAAGCCGGCGAGGCAGGCCCGATCGATTTCCCTGTCGACCTTGGCGAAACGCACCTCGTTGGGCTCGGCGCGATAGGCCACGGCACGCTTTGGACGCTAGCGAGACACCCCGGCCTCTCGGGTCGCCTGCATGTAATCGATCCCGAAGCGATCGAACTCTCAAACCTGCAGCGCTACGCATTAGCCGGCCAGGCGGAGATAGGCATGTCCAAGGCGGTCCTTGCAACCACCGTCCTTCGATCGACCGCCCTCGATGTCGAGGCGCACCCGGTGAAGTGGGCAGAATATGTTGCGCGCAGGGGCAATTGGGTCTTCGACCAAGTGGGTGTGGCGCTTGACACCGCCGCCGACCGTCTCGCTGTCCAAGGTGCTCTGCCCCGATGGATCGCGAATGCCTGGACCCAGGAGCACGATCTCGGAATCTCGCGGCACGGTTTCGATGACGGCCAGGCTTGCCTTTGTTGCATGTACATGCCGTCGGGGAAATCCAAGGACGAGCACCAGCTGATTGCCGAGGAACTCGGAATACCGGAAGCACACGAGCAGGTAAAAACGCTGCTGCAGACCAATGCCGGAGTTCCCAACGACTTTGTAGTTCGGGTGGCTACTGCGATGGCTGTGCCGTTTGAACCGCTAGCCCCGTTTGTTGGCCAGCCCTTGCGCTCCTTTTATCAGCAAGCGATCTGCGGCGGTCTGGTGTTCGAGCTTAGCGATGGAAATCGCCTCGTTCGAACCGTGGTTCCGATGGCCTTTCAGTCAGCGCTTGCCGGGATTATGCTTGCCGCGGAGCTGGTCAAACATAGTGCGGGTTTTCCCATGAGCGCTACGACGAGCACTCGGGTGAATCTTCTGCGCCCCCTTGGCTCTCATTTGCATGATCCGAAGGCCAAATATTCCAGCGGCCGCTGCATCTGTAGCGACGGCGATTTCATCGCCGCGTACAGGCGCAAATATAGCAAGAACGTTGAGCAGCTAAGCTATGTCTCCGGCTCCTAAGCAGACGCGGACGTCTCCCTTGCCCCAGAGCGGCGGCTTGTGCGCGTGAGATGTCGGCGCCACTATGACACGCTTGGCCCACTCCTTTGCCGGCCGATCGCCCAGGAAATCCCGTCCCCGCGCATGATCCCGGAAACCTCCTTGCCGATGTGTCGCTCTAGCACCGGTCGCCATGGCACCAGTGTGAACTCGCGCGACTTCTCGATCACGCCATATTTGCCGCTGGCAAGCTCGACGGAACGGCGGAGCGTACCCTGTACTCGTTCTCCGGATCGCGCTTCAGCATAGGGCAGACGAAGTTCCTCCGACAGTTGGCCGGCAACACGGTGCAACTCACGCTGCCGCAGGATCGAAAGCATGTTGGCGCGGTAGACGATCCGATCCTGCTCTACGCGCGCGAGGCCTTGCGCGATCAGCCAGTGCCGCCTGCTGGCTTGCGCCTCCCGGACCTCATGCCCGAAGCCTGAGTTGCGCAACCGCTCTGGTCCGTCGGCAACCAGTTCCCGGTCGAGCCAGGTGGCACCTTCAAAGCTGACTTGGTGCTCCAGCGGCATTGATGACAGCCTGTCGACAACGACAGGCTCGACCCTGGCCCGCTGGCGCTCGTATTCCACGACACGATCGAGATGGTCCGGCGCGACCAGCCAGGTGCCGTTCGGCTCTCGCTCGATGCCGCCGGTCGCGCGGCGGATTGCCTCCAGCCGCCGGACATGCGTTTGCGCAAAGCTCTGGGTGGCGGATGGCTCATGCTTCAGGTGGATATCAGCGTCGTAACGGCCGCCATGGGCTGCGGCGATCTCGGCGACAGTACGGTCGACCTGCCTCGGCTCGGTGCTCCTCGGGGTGGCAAGCACGATGCAGCCTTCTGGCATCGGTTCGGTGGCCTCACCGTTGCCGATGTCGATCCAATGGCTTTTACCGTCAACTCCGTCGACGAGAAGATATTGCCGGTCATTGATTTCGTCGGCGAGCCCGCGAGCGACGACGCGGCCGACGACGGGCTGGGCCGGCTCACCGGATCGATCGTGGATCACGCAGTCGGCGGCACTGCGCGCGAGCCCCTTGCCGGCCAGCTCGCGATGCATGGTCTTGATGATGTCGCCGCGATCACCGATACGCCGCAGGGTGGCTTCCAGCTCGCCGTCGAGTCGCCAGGAGCCAGCGCCGACGTCCTCGGCCAGACCCATGCGCTCCAGCTTGCGAAGCCTGCCCTGATGCAGCGTCTGGCGAAAGGTGTCGCGGCCGTTTGTCGAAACAAGACCGTCATCGTGACGCGTGCGCAGCAGTTGCCGGTCGATACTGGTGAAGCGTTCCTGCTCCATTTCCTGGCGCAGGCGCTGCTCGATCTCGCGATCGGTGAGTGGACCGAGATCGAGGCTGACCAGCTCGGCAGCGCGCTCGCGGATGCCGCTCGAAATATACTCACGGGCGATGACGAGGTTCTCCCCGCGGTCGTCCTTGCCACGCACGATGATGTGGCTGTGCGGATGACCGGTGTTGAAATGGTCGACGGCGACCCAGTCGAGCTTGGTGCCGAGGTCCTCTTCCATCTGAGCCATGAGGCGCCGAGTCAGCGGCTTGAGGTCCTCATACTCGATGCCATCTTCGGCTGCGACGATGAAGCGGAACTGATGGCGGTCGCCATCAGTGCGATCGACAAACGCCTTACCATCGATGCGGTCGCTATCGGCGCCATAGAGGTCGCCAGGTTCGCCTTCGCGGGTGACGCCGTCGCGCTGAAGATAGCGCAGATGCGCACGCGCCCCGTCCGCGCCCTTGCCGGCGAGCTTGACGAAGCGGGCCTTGACGACGACCCGCCGCTGGCGGAAGGCGGCATACCGGTCGCGGGATTTGAGGAGTGCTGCGGCCGCCCCTCCCCGCCCTGCCCGGCTTCCGGTGAAGCGACCATCGCGTTGCAGCCGGCCGCCGGCCCTGTTGATCGCTGTCCGGATCTGGCTGGCGAAGCGTTTGCCTGCTTTCGATCCGCGCGACCCGATCTTGCCGAGCTTCGGCCTGAATTCATCGTCCTGCATGTCGGCCTCCGGAATCCAAAGCTAGATCAACGGTTTAGGCGCCGCAGCCTCCTGGCCCCGCCAGCTGCCTCCTCGAAAAACGATGTGCAGACAAAGACTTGACCGCCTCCCGGAGGCGGTACCTTTATCTTGCCTTACGCGCACTGCCCTTGTCGCGCGCGCACAGCCTCCAAACTCCTAGCCATCCGGCTCCTTCGGCCGCATGTCATCCTTGCGAAGCGGCACGAGCAGATCGCCGTTTCGCGTGCCGGCGCGAACACCGTCGTGGAGGAAGAACAGCGAGCGCCCCGAGGGTGCCTTTCGCCTCTCCGGAGCGACAGATTCGCCCTTGAATTGTTTCATGTCGGTGGCCGAAATCCCCGCCGCCCTGAGCTGATCGAGGTAATCGACGGTCTCTTTCGGCAATGGCTTGCCGTGCTTCAAATGCCCTTTGTAGCGCTCGGGGCCTGCGTTGTAGGCGGCGAACAGGCCGGGGAATCCGAAGCGGTCATACATGGCTCGGAGATAGGCGGTGCCGGCGAGAATATTGTCGCGCGGATCGTGCGGATTTGGGCCGAGACCATGGGCCACGCGCATCTCCGCATAGGTGGCGGGCATCACCTGCATGAGGCCAATGGCGCCGGCGCGAGAGGTGATGGGGCGGCCGTCGCGCATGGTGTTGCCGCCGCTTTCGGCATCCATGACGGCGTAGATCCAGGCCTGCGGAACACGAAATCGCCGGCTCGCTTCGGCTACGAACTGCTGCCAGTTTCGAAGCTGCGGACTTTGGGAGATGGCGACCGGCTCGGCGCCGGTCGAGGCGGAACAGGCGCATGGCGCGGTGGCGATCATGCCTAACATCAGGAGGGTCACTCGGTCCATAGCGGCACGAGCCTCCCGAGGATTTTTTGGGCCGGCACCGGCCCGAAATAGCGGCTGTCGAAGGAGCGATTGGTCTCGCTGCCGAGCAGGAACACCTCGGACTTCGTGAGTGCCCGGCAGCCGTTCCACCATGGCAAGGGCCGGCCTTGGGCGTCGATCTTGAGCCGGCGCGCGACGATGTCGCCGCCGATGATGATGGCGTCATGGAAGGCGCAGACATGCTCGCCGGGCAGTGCGGCAAGGCGTTTGACGAGTTTCACATTGACAGGCAGATAGCCGCGTTGGGCCGCCAGATACGCCACGTAATCAGGCGGGCGGACGAGCACCAGATCGCCCAGCGCCGGCGTGCCCGCAGCGATTCGATAGAGGCCGATCGGCACGCTAGCCGAGGCGTTCCAGACCAGCCAGGGCGTGGGTTTTGCGAACGTGGTGAAGCCTAAAAGGCTGAGGCCAATCGTGGCAATGGCGATCGTCTTGCGGGCGCGAATGCGGCGCAGGCCGGAGCCGATCATGCGCAGAAAAGGACGCCGGGTCATGAGCGGCCCCCATCGTCGGCCGGCGTGGAACCGGCTTCGGGAGCGCCGCAGTGCGGATGGCCTTTCGACCATTCGTCGAGCTCGTCGATGTGATAGCGGACATAGCGGCCGTGCTTGCGGAATTTCGGGCCGCTGCCCTTGAGCCGCATCTTTTCGAGCGTGCGCTGGGAGAGGCCGATATAGAAGGCTGCCTGCGCGGTATTGAGAAAGGGGCTGCCCTTCTTGGCGCGGGCGGCGCGTTCGTTTTCGTCGTCCATGATTGTCCTCGTATCGCTTAAGGAGAAGCGACGGAGAGGATGGGCGAGCGAGGTCGCTGCGGGGACGGGCGAAGAGTCGGGGGCGAGTTTTCGCCGCTCTTGTCAGATGAGCCCCGCGCCGGTCGCGGCGCGGGGCTCGGAGCTCCGCCGTTTAGTCGACGGGGTTCCAGATGATGGCGTAGGTGTCGTCATCGTCCTGGCCGGCGGCGCGGCCGAGATTGGCGTAGAGCTTGCGTGGACCGAACTCCGGGGCGGCAATCGACAGGCTCACATAGTCCTTGCCGGAAGCTTCGCCCATGCGGATCCAGCCGGCGCCGACTTCGACGCCTTGCGTCAGCACCCGGAAGTCTGGATGATTGTCGGCGGTCTTGCCCTGGTTGGGCACGATGTCGATGTCGGCACGGACGCTGAGCGTCTTGAGCTGGCCCTTGTAGCCGCCGTTTTCCTGCTTGGTGACGTATCCGATCGCGGTCATGTTAGTCTCCTGTTTTGCTGTCGCCGGGGACCATTCCCCTGCGATGGCGGACCGTGATGGGCGCGTCCGGCCCGCCTGAACCCGACAGGGCCGCAGCGACAGCGCAGGACCCGAGCGGGCGGCTTTTTTGGAGCGAAGCGGGCGCGAGGAAGCCGCCATAGGCGGCGGGGAAAAAAGCTGCTGGCCGAGGGTTTCGGGCGGGTCGGAACCGCCCATAGGTCGACAAGCCAACCGCAGGGAAATGGTCCTGAAAGACGCTTGGGGGACAGATCGCGCGATCGGCTGACACGATCCCCAAGCAACATGGCGGGTACCGGGCTTGGCACGGGTTCAGACACCGCAGCCAGCGACGACGTACCTACCCGAGTGGCGCCTCGGCGAGCATTCTGGCCTGGCACAGGGCTGGCGAGGGCATCGATTTGCGTCGGACCACCACATGCAGTGCGCGCTTCAAAAATCGCGAAAGTGCAACCGGTTCTGCCCGAGAGGTGCCCCAAGCGGCGGCTTTCGAAATGCCGCCGCTTGGGGCTTGGCCGGTCACTCCGACACGAACAGGTGCCGGACCTTGGCCCACTGATCGGCGGTGCGGAAGCCGCCGCGCGCTGTGTAGCTTTCGGCGGGGAATTTCATCCAGCGCGGCAGCCAGCTTTCCACCTTCTCTCGGCCGTCCTCGCCGGCAAGGAAGTCGCGGATGATCTTCTTTTGCGTCTTGACCTTCTCCAAGACATTGCCGTCGGCGACAGGCTTGCCGCCGATGTCGGCGAGCATGGCATTGGCGACTTCCTTGTCGCGCAGTAGCTCGAAGAACGCCTCGTCCGCTTGCCAGAAAGCAGCCATGTCGACGTTCAGATTATGCCCAAGCGCCTCAATGACGGCGCTGCCGGCCTCGAGCGTCTCGGCCATGACAAGGCTGAGAACGCGCAAGACATCGTCATCGGAGAGCGCCAGCAAGCGGGCAAAGACGCTGGCGAAAGCAAGGGCGTCGACGTGGCCGCCGGTGAGCGGGCCATCATCGTTCGCTTGCCCAATCAGCGCCAAAACCTCACACCGCTTTTCGGCGAAGGCGGCTTCGGTCTTGCAGGTGGCGAGGCTGGCGGCGACCGTCTCGTTCGCCGCGCGCTGCGGCTCGCGGCGCACCTGCCACAGGCTTGAACCGGAAATCGCATGCGCCACCATGAGGCGCATTGCGATGGCGGGATGATCGAGCAAGGCGGTGCGCACGGCACCGTGACGATGCAGATCGACATAGTTCTGCATCGGGCCGGTGAGTTCAGGCCGCGACGGCTTGAGGACCTGTTCGTCCGGCTCTCCGCCCTCGTCATCGGCGCGGGCGCGCCGCGCTTCCTTGCGCGAAAGCCAGCCCTCGTGACACTCGACCTCGCCGCGATGCGAGACGGTGATGACGACCTTGCCGCCCTTCTTCTTTGGCGTTTTCTCGTGGTCCCAGGAATGAAAATACTGCCCCGGTTCGAGCACCGTCACTTCGCTCCATCCAGCCTCGATATAGGCGTCGCGTCTGGCGGCGATCGCCTCGTTCTGCTTCAGCCAAAACACGTCGGCATCGGCAAAATAGCTGTCCTCGCCGAACAGATCGGAGACGACCATGCCCGGATAGTCCTCGATGGCGAACAGCGCCACCTTGATGGAAATCGACTGGCCGCCGAACAGCCATTGTTTCAGCTGGTAGCCGCGCGGCGCGTATTGCTCGGGGTCGGCATAAAGCGCCAGCCAGTCCTTCTGCTGCGCTTTCGAAGCCATGGTGAGATAGCGCGCCGTCTCGGCGTCGATCTCCTCGCCGCGGTATGCTTCGCGGATCTTGGGGAGAAGCTCGCCGAGTGCCAGGATGCGCTTCACCTGAAGCTCGGTGATGCCGAAGGTGGCGGCGATGTCGGCAATGGAGCGGCCTTCTTTGATCAGCCGCGAGAAGGTTTCCCATTGCGAGACCTCGTCGGGGTCGAGGCGAGCGATGTTTTCGATGAGCGAGGCTTCGAGCGCATCGGCGTCGTCGCCGTCCTCCATGATGGCGCAGGGCAAGGCGTGGCTCTCGCCGCGCTCGTCTGCGAGCGACTTGGCGGCGAAATAGCGTCGCCGGCCGGCGACGATTTCGAAGCTTTCCGGCGTCCCGTTGGGCCGCACAAGAAGCGGCACGAGAACGCCGCGCGCGCGAACGGACGGCAGGATATCGGAGATGTCCGGCGCGCGTTTGCCGTGGCGCATGTTGAGGGCGGAAATGTTGAGCCTATCAAGCGGAATATGAGCAAGCTGCATGATCTGTCTCCTTCGGTTTGGTTGAGGTTCTCCCGCCGCAAAGGCCGCAAGGCCGGCGCGGCGGGACGGTTTTCGCGCCCTAGCGGCGCGTCTGTTCCGCCATGTCAGGCGGAAGCTCGGAATGGGGGCTTGCAAGCGCGTCTGCTGCCTGCCGCAGCAGACGCTCGTCCTGGGTAATGCGGCAACACAGCCGCGCGGCTTCGGCGTAGACGGAGAGCGGAAACTCGGCCTTGAAATAACGGTCGCGCTCGATGCCGAGGCCAAGCCGGCCCTTGACGCTTTGCAGTTCGGCAAGGCTGACGCTGCCGAGTTCGGGAAAGCCGACGCCGAGATCGCAAAGGCCGAACAGCGTGTCGCCGTCGGCGGCGAGTTCGCTCAAGAGCCAGGTTGCTGCCCCGGTCGGATCGAACAGTTTTACGACCGGAACATGGTCGGTTTCGGTGTCGGAAGCGCCATTGGCGAGGAGACGGGCGCAAAGGTCGTCGGTGATCAGGATCATTGCTGAATTCCTTGTCAAAACAGGTCGAGTTCATTGCGCGCGCCTTCGTCGAAAAGGCCTATATCGAGCGGCTTTCGTGCCTTGCGCGGTCGCATCGGCGCGTGAATGAGAAGCGAAAAGCCGGTCGCGCGTGGTGACTGGCCGGACACCGGGAATGAGCGTCTGCTCGCCTTCCGGCGTCGTGTCGGGCGGCAGCGTATGAGGATCGTGCGCGCTCACGCCGCGATCTCCTCACGGTCCGAGTCTTCAGTGCTGGGGATAGAGCAGAGCAGCAAATCGGCGGCTTTCGAGGCTTGGCTAGCGGCGCGGAAAATGGCGCGGTTGTCTTCGCGCAGCACGGCGAGCCATGAGCCGATGTAATCGGCATGGCGCACGGTCGGCTCGATACCGAGACTGCTGCAGACGAAGGCTGCGCAGATTTCTGCGACCAGTTCCTCGCGCGCATAGACCTTCGAGCCGAAGGAGCCGGAAAGGTCGCGCGCAAGCCGGGTTGGATGGCCGGTCCAGTGGCCAAGCTCGTGGAAGCACGTGCGGTAATAGTCGATCTGGTGAAAGAAAGCAGGCTGCGGCGGCACTTGAATGAAGTCGCTGCCCGGCATGTAAAAAGCGCGATCGCCGCCGATGCGGAAGTCAGCGCCGCAGCCGTGAATCAGCGCCTCGGCCTGCGGAACGATCTGACGCTGGGGCAGCGGTTCGGCGGCGGCATAAAGATGATCCGGCAGGTTGTCGCATTGCGTGACATTGAAGACGGTGAAGCGCTTCAAAAAGGGCACGGCGTGCGGTTCGTCGCCATCCGTCTTGGCGCGTTCCTTTTCGTCCTTGGGAACAAAGCGGTCAGCGTGGACGATGGTCGTGCCGTGTTCGCCCTTCCTGACATTGCCGCCGAGCGCTTGAGCCTGCCGGAAGGTCAGCCAGTTCTGGCTGGCATACCCGCGCTCGAAGACAGCGCCCCAAAGGATCAGGATGTTGATGCCGGAATAGGCGCGACCGGTGGCCGCGTTGCTGGGCAGGCCGAGGCCGGCCTTGGCGCTGCCCCATGGCTTGACCCATGGCACCGTGCCGCGCTCCAGCTCGGCGATGATGCGATCAGTGATTTCCTGATAAAGGCTGGCGCTCGTGCGCCCGCCCCTGCCCGCGCCAGCCTCTTGGCTACCGGAACGCTTGTATTTTGCACCCATCGTCTGGTCCTCCGCTCCTAATCCCGCGCCCTCCCCGGAAGCGGGGTGGGCGGCGAAAGCGACCGGAAAGGCCCGACGTCCAAGGCGGACCGCATCCGAAGGACCGGAACGAAGAGGCGGACCCGAAGCGAAGCGAAGGGTTGCGGGACGCCGCGGCGGGCCTAGAAGGGAGTGCCGCTCACCGCGCGCCACCGGGGAAGGCCAGTACAAGAAACCACGCCGGCCCAAAGGCCGGCGACCGTCAGCAGCCGACAGGCTGGGCCGCGCCAGGGGGCGAAGCCGCAGGGCCGAGACCGCCTGAGCTTGCCGAAGAAAGTGGGCTCGGTTCACGAGCACCCGGCGCGCGCCTCAGGCGCGCGGGCGCTGAGCAGTGCCGATGGCGTCAAGGCGACCGCTGCGCCCTTGGCGGCTTACTAAGCCTATGGCGTCAATTACCATAGGACTCTCTTTGCGAAAGAGGCTGCGCCGCGATGCGGTCGCCCGCTTCTTCGCCAATTTGCCGGCGTGTCTGGTCGGCATGGAGGCTTTGAATGGGGCGCGCTATTGAGCTCGCGTGCTCACTAAGCTTGGCCACCGGGCGCCTGTGGGCATGTGCCGCGATATCCACGCCATGGATGCACTATATCCAAACAATCAAGTTTACCGATGGGTTCTCATACTGCATAGCGCATTGCTTGAAAGCGTATGCCCGATGCTTTCCAGCTCACGTTCGTCGGTTGCCTAAGTTGTTCCACAGCTAACTTTGACATGGATCTATTATGCGAATTTGCGGTATTAAGCTAACGCACGACGGGGCAATCGCTGTCGTCGAGGACGGCCGATTGGCCTTCTGCATCGAGCAGGAAAAACTCGACAATAATCCTCGATATCAATCCATTGATCGTCTTGAAACGATTGTTGCCGCCTTAGCGGAGCATGGCCTGGATCCGCGCGATGTAGACCGGTTCGTCATCGATGGCTGGGACGGTGAGATCGAGTCGCAATTCGAGGTTGTTAGTGAGGGCACACCAGTCACTCTCAACGGGGCACCATATGTGGAGCGGGATCCTAAAAGTCCCCTGACAGCTTGTCATGGCTCAGGCCTCGTGCTGGGCGGCGGGGTATTTTGTTATGAAAGCTATCCGCATGTCCTTGGCCACGTAGCTTCCGCATACTGCACCAGTTCATTCGCCAAAGCCAAAGAACCTGCCCTTTGCCTGGTATGGGACGGCTTCATCTTCCCGCGGCTTTACTACGTGGAACCAAGCGGAGTGCGGTTTATCGAATGCCTGTTTCCGATGATGGGTCATGCCTATGCCGCCGCGGGCCAACACTTCGGTCCTTACAGGCAGGAAACGAGGACCGGCTGGAATCTGGATATCGCCGGCAAGCTGATGGCCTATATCGCGCTCGGATCTGTCAGCGAAAAGATCGTGACAGTATTTGGGGAACTTTACGACCAACATTTCGCCGGTGACACGAAGCTTGCTATTGAATATAGAAACAACAGCCGCTCCGAGGACGCGTTACTCACGGCCGTGCATGATTTCTTCGATGCAGCCGAGGCACGGCTGGTCGCCGAGACACCTGAGGACATACTTGCTTCGTTTCATGCCTTTCTCGAGCGTCTTCTGGTTCGCGAAATGGCAATCGCGCTGCGTGGGCTCTCGGTTGCCGGAACGCGAAACCTGTGCATCGCCGGGGGATGCGGGCTGAATATCAAATGGAACAGCGCACTTCGGGCGAGTGGTTTGTTCGATACAGTTTGGGTGCCTCCGTTCCCAAACGACAGCGGGTCGGCGCTCGGTGCCGCTTGCTGCGCGCTGGCTGCCGACAAAGGCTTCGTTCACCTCGATTGGTCGGTCTACAGCGGACCAAACATGAAGGATGGCCCCGTGTCGCCGGGATGGCAGGCTGCTCCATGCAGCGTGGCAGAACTGGCCAGCGTGCTCGCCGACGGCAAGCCTGTCGTTTTCCTCACTGGCCGTGCAGAGCTTGGTCCACGAGCCTTGGGAGGCAGAAGCATCCTGGCCGCCGCGACTTCGCCCCAAATGAAGGACCACCTCAACAAAGTAAAACGTCGAGAGCACTTCCGGCCGGTAGCGCCAATATGCTTGGAGGATCGCGCAGTTGATATATTTGAACCTGGCACGCCTGATCCCTACATGCTGTTCGATCACCGAACACGTTCGGAGTGGAAAGAGAAAATCCCGGCAGTCATTCATCTCGACGGGACTGCACGACTACAGACAGTTTCTAGAAAATCTGATCACCCAATTGCAGAGCTCCTGGTCGAATACGAACAACTCACCGGCATTCCGCTGCTCTGCAACACGAGTGCCAACCTAAACGGACGGGGCTTCTTTCCCGATGCCTCGGCAGCGTGTGAGTGGGGATGCGTGGACCACGTTTGGTGCGATGGGTTGCTGTTGACCAAGACGGGCTAGTCGCCGCTCCGGTCTTCAATAAGGCTGGCTGTGTGTGCAGGGTCAATCGCGCCTGGTTTGGCGCGTGCATGCGGCATCATCGGGCAGCGTAGCCGGCGTCACAAGCCCGTGGCCGGTCGAAGGATAGGGCATGAAGGCTCTCCTCACGGTATTTCTCGTCAGGATTCGACAACCGCCACGCCGCCAATCGTTGGTCAATCACCGCTGAGCTCGTGAAGCACTGCTGACGACGCCCACTACAAAATTGTCGGAGCAAGTTGCGCGCCGATCGCCGTGCCGTTTGCCTTTGACCATTGCCCCAGTACGGGCAGACGGCCGAGGCGATCTTTTGGTCGCGCTTGCAACATTCTTGTCCGCCTTCGGGCCCAAAAAAAGTTTTTCGGATGGGCGCGCCCGCGAGCAAATCAAGGCATCTCGATCATGCAACGATCCTGACGCCCAGCCGAACTCGATCCTTACCACGTGCAGACCGGCGCGGTGCTGATGAGCGGGAGGCGTCAAAGACCTTCCTCGACGGGGGAGCAGCAACAGCGCAATGGTAGAGGTGCGATGGCCGCGTCATCCCAGATCCCCGGCCTGCGCACGCAATCACCCACTAAAAAAACGCGGTCGATGCAGGTCCCAACTCCCGAGCATGCCGAGAACGCCGGTGGACTGATGGCCGCAACGTTCCAAGTGGCCATCGCGCTGGGAGCATCGGCGTGGGCCGCGGTGATTGCGGTTTCGTATGGGGCTTTGCCTTCGGCGGGGTGCCGGTGGGTATGCAGACATGGATGGTGCTGCGCGCCGCTGCAGCCGGCGCGGTTTTCGGCGGACTACTCGTGGACAATGCCGGCGTGGCCAGTGTTTTTGCCTACAGCGCCGTAGCCTCGTTCCTCGCTGCCCTGACGGTGTTCTTGCTCGGCCCCAAGCGCGATGCCTAGACCGTTGAAAGAGGCCGTAAGTGAAAGCGCGGGGATAGATGCAATCAGATCGGCCGCGCGGTCCGATCCTGCGCACGATCTTTGGCGGTTGCAGGCTTCGCAATCGGCCCCGGACGCCGCCAGCAGGACGACCAAAATCGCGACTTTGATCCTCGGGTTCCTGGCCACGTCCAGCAGACGGCGAAAGCTGGCCGGTCCCATCGGAGGCAGCCTCGGAAGGGTCACGAGTTGCACTATCAGTGTAATGGCGGCTACGACCGCAGCGATGATGAAGGCGGTTCGCCATTCCCAGATGTCGCCGACATAGGCGCCGATAGGAGCCGCGCAGACTTTAGCGACGGTAACGCCGGTGAGGATGATCGACATGGCGCGCTGCAGGAAGGTGACTTGGAACGAGCCGCATCGCCAGCGCTGCTGAAATCGACCAGAAGCCTCCGATCGCTATTCCGAGCACGACGCGGGCGGTCACAAGAACCGGCAGCGACCCCGCGACGGCCGATAGAACGTTCGACAGGATCAGCAACAGCGTCATCGCCCACATGACGATCCTGCGGTCAAGGCGATTTGTGATGATGGCCATCGTCGGCGCGGCGATGGCACCGACGATTGCAGTCGCTGTCAGCGCCTGTCCAACTGCACCCTCGGTGATACCGAGATCATGCGCGAGCGGCGTCAGCACGCTGGCAGGCAGAAACTCTGCCGCCACAAGCCCGAAGGTGCCTAAGGCAAGCGAGATGACCGCACCGCAGGGCGGGACCCGACCGTTGATTTTGGCTGTTCTGGGTCATGCAGAACTCCGTCCATGTATATCGCGGATTCCGTCATGAACCGGGTCTCCAGTTTCGATGCGCACGCCGCGTGACCTCCGGGAAGCACCCGGGGACAGTGGGGAAGCCAGCACCACACCGTCATGCCAAAATCATCGAAGAGCCAGGCCCAATTTTTTGCGCGCCGTTTGCACCCGTACGAGGCGCTGAGTAAAATCCAGACCTGGACCAGGGAGCACCCGCGACTTCACATGCGGGACGCCTCCTGCAACATTATCTGCCGCATCCAGGTACTTGCTGGATCGCTGTTGTGAAGGGTGGGCCATTGGACGGCCTCGGTGAACGTGGGTAGTGGCCGCGGAAGTTCGATGATCCGCAAGGGAAAGGTGTTTTTGAAATGCTGAACCAGCCGGAGCGGCATGGTCGCTATACGAGATGTGCCCGAGACCATCGGCGGGATCATGCTAAAAGCCTGAACGATGATCTCGACACGCCTCTTGAGGCCATTCTCAAGCAAAAACCGTTCCTCGATGGATGGCATCTGCGCGCGGCCAAGCCTGAACGCAATGTGCTTCATCGTCACGTATCTCTCAAATGTAAGCTGCCCTGGCAATTGCTTGTTCGTGGGGCAGCCGACGCACACGAATGTCTCGTCGAATAGCGCCGCTCTTGGATGCGCGCTCGACATGAACAATTCGGGAAGGATCAGAAAATCAACGTCACCGCGCCGGAGAAGATCGTCCGGATCGTCGTCGAGCGGCAGCAATTCGAAGCTGATGGCGGGTGCTACGCGTGCAACACGCTCCACGACCTTTTCAAAAAACACAAGTGTGACGAAATCCGAAACCATGATCCGGAAGCGGCGATCGGATTGAGCCGGCTTAAACGGCTCCCAAGAAATAATCGAGCACTGGATGTGCAGGAGTGCGCCGCGAACTGCGGGAGCGAGTGTTTCCGCACGCGGGGTTAGAACACGTTCGCGTCCGCTCATCGTAAACAGTTCATCATTGAAATAATGGCGCAGCCGGCCGACGGCCGCGCTCATGGCAGGCTGGCTCAGGTTGATGCTGTTTGCCGCCGCCGTGAGGTTGCGCTCGGTCAGCAGTGCGTCGAGTACGACGAGAAGGTTCAGATCAAGGCCTTTGAAGCGCATGCCTCATCCGTCCGCAACGTGGTTGCTTGTCATCGCGACCATTGCGTAAGTCCCACTCAGAGGTGTTGTGTCTTGACCTGCCGCCCACGCGTGTGGAGGAAGTGCTCGGGTTATGCCGATTGCGCGGCCGATCAGCGAATGGCCGGCGTGTACAACTGTTGATCGGACAGGTCCGGAGCTATGAACTGAATTTTTCACGTGGCTAATTGATCACAGATTGAGATTTGAGCAGGCTTGAGCGTGGCGGCGCTCCGACAACGATCTGCGACACATATCCAAGGTCTCCCACAAACTTGCGAATTGCCATCGCTGTTACGACAATGGCCACTCCAAGAACACTTGCGAACACGATTCTGGTCGTGAGATTCCAGACTTCTCCAAACTGTATAAAATCCGTGAGGCGAAACACGGCACCCTGGACCAGGTAAAGCAGCAGAGTGCTCTGACCAAGCTCGACCGCTACAAAGTGAGCTATTCTGGTCGAATACCCGATTCTCCAGCATTGCAACATAAACTGCATTGCCACTGCAGAAGCCGCCGCAGAGCCGGCGAACATTAGCAATACTTGTTTAGCTGACCGTTCATCATTGATTAACACGAGATTGTTGAAGGCGTAGGTCTGCTTATCCCACCATAGCAAGCATATGAAAGCTGCTATCGAAAGTAGGAACAAAAATATTGATTTGTGGGTCCAGCTAATACTTTCTTGCCACCCTTTCGACTGGGCGAAAAAGAAACCCAAACAATAAAATGGGTATGTGTATCTTAACGACGGGATTATCGATGATGTGATGGGGGCGATTGCGACCGCAATTGCAGATGCGCTTATGATCCACATCGATAGACGATTGAAAGTTGTAAAAAACTTAACCAGGACGAACGACGTAAACGCCGCCCATATGAACCAGTATGTTCCAATGACCTCATTCAAAAGATCCAACAACCCACCAGTTAAACTCTTCGTCGGGACCATCACGGTGGACTTTAGCGTCCAAATTAACGCACACCAAAAAAGCATTGGCAGCAGTAGCTGGGTTGCTCGATTGCGGACTCCCTGAATGAATGGTTTTCGCAAAATTGCCGCAGAAGATAGATAGCCGCTTATGGCCATAAAGAGAGGCATATGAAATATGTATATCGACTTGAAATACGGCGACAGCCAGAAGGCGTCAGTGCCTCGATAAATGCAATATTGTAATAAGTGCCCAATTATCACTAAAGTAATGAGTATACCTTTGGCGAAATCAAAGCTTGGATCTCGGTTGTTTGTTCCGGCTGGGCGCGAGTCGCGTGCTTTCGCTCCGATTGTTATGTGATCAAGCATCAGACTCCAGCCTATCTATCGCATTGCTACGTGCCGTCTGCGGGCACGGCGAGCGGGCCAGTTGCGGCGCAAAGGATCGAAACTGACGGGGATCGGGCATGGTATTGTGGGGCGATCGGCTGCAAGCGAGCGGACAAAATCTCAGCGCCTGATCGCTACCTCGATCGCGGCGGCGGTCGCGATCATGTGCGGCGACGCGAACGCACGGCACTATTGCCGTCAGGCGGTCTCTGCAGAACTTCTCAAGGTGGTTCCACAGAGCGTGCCGAACCGTGCCGAAAGCGAATGGAATGTCAGGCTGCTGCGGTGGGACACGCATGACGCGGATAGAATGGCTCATTCCGAGTCTCTCAAGATCCGACTTGCACCGTTGTACAATCCGAGTTCGCCTACCAAGAAATCAACCTCGCCGACCGTGAGGAAACGGCGCAGCAGGTCCAAGTGAGCCGCTACGCCGTGCAGTGGCGTGATCGGGTGCATCTCGGGTGCGGTCATCTATGCAGCGCCATGGAAGTTTGGTAAAATCGATTGTTTAGATCGTGAGCATCCACGCTATGGATAAGTGAAAGCCATGCGCTTCAAGGGCCTTGATCTGAACCTTCTCGTCGTGCTCGACGCACTGCTGAGCGAGCGCAACCTCACGGCGGCGGCAGACAGCATCAACCTGAGTCAGCCGGCCATGAGCGCGGCCGTCGGCCGGCTGCGGGATTATTTCAACGATGAACTGTTTACGATGAGCGGACGCGAACGTGTTCTAACGCAGCGTGCGGAGACACTCGCTCCCGCAGTTCGCGGCGCACTCCTGACAATCCAATCCTCGATTATTTCTTGGGATCCGTTTAACCCGGCTCAATCCGATCGCCGTTTCAGGATCATTCTTTCCGATTTCGTCACACTCGTGTTTTTTGAAAAGGTCGTGGAGCGTGTTGCACGCGAAGCACCCGGCGTCAGCTTCGAATTGCTGCCGCTCGACGACGATCCGGATGAGCTTCTCCGGCGCGGCGACGTCGATTTCCTGATTTGTCCCGAATTGTTCATGTCGAGCGCGCATCCAAGAGCGGCGCTGTTCGACGAGACACTCGTGTGCGTCGGCTGCCCCACGAACAAGCAGCTGCCAGGGCAGCTTACCTTCGAGAGCTACATGTCTATGAGGCACGTTGCGGTCAAGTTCGGCCATGCGCTGACGCCATCCATGGAGGAACGGTTTTTGCTTGAGCATGGTCTCAAGAGACGTATCGAGATCGTCGTACAGGCTTTTAGCATGATCCCGCCGATGGTCTCAGGCACAGCTCGTATCGCCAGCATGCCCTTCCGGCTGGTTAAATATTTCGAAAAAACCTTGCCCCTGCGGATCGTCGAACTTCCGCTGCCGCTTCCCGCATTCACCGAGGCCGTCCAGTGGCCCGCCCTTCACAACAGCGATCCGGCAAGCATCTGGATGCGAGAGGTGTTGTTACAGGAGGCGTCCCGAATGACTTCTCCGCCGGACGCCAAAGGGCGCCGCAGGCACCCCCACACCCGCGTCTCAGGCCGCCAGTCGGGTCAATAGCCCGTGTCGGACTAGATCGATGCTTGCGGCAAGTGCGCCTGCGAAGTCGTCGAGCGGGTGGGCTGCATCGACAAACGGTGCGAATGAGAAGGGGCCCCCATAACCGCCATCAAGCAGCGCCCGGATCTGGCTGCCATTGTCGGAACCTGCCAGGACGCGATCCGGGTAAATCCAGTGGATTGGATCGTTCACTCTTGAAATGTGCACTAGACCGGTCAGCTCGCAGGAGAAGAACGTCTCCCCGGCGAGCGTGTGATGGAACGTGTCGTGCACGAGTCGGAATACCGATTGGCCATCAACAGCGGCGATGGCCTTAGCCGCTTCGTTCTTCGATCGAAGCGAGCAGGTTTGGAAGCCCAGCGGCTCGACGAGACCGATCAGACCGCGCGACTGGAGGATCGGCTTGAGCGCCTTCAAGGCGGCGTGGAGATCGCCCCGCCGCTCGCCATTGGCGGGCCAGCAACCGTCGTTGACCGGGACCAGCATGAGCATCTTGGCTCCGCAGGCGGCCGCGTAATCGGCGAGTTTGCTCGCCTCGGCCTTGCGGGCGGGTGTCCACTCATTGAAGCGCTGCAAGGCATTGACGGAAAGAATCCCAACGCCTGCTTCGGCGGCGGCAGACCGGACGTCCGCTGCCGGGATGCCGAGTGCAACCGCATTGCTGCGCGGCTGGCCGCGGATCTGGACCTCGGTCAGCCCCTGGTCGCGGGCAAAAGCGAAAAGTGCCCCGACGTCAAGTCCGGGTGTCGCCATATGATCGAGTGCAAAGCGGGGCGATGCTTGGCGCATGGGTTGGTTTTCCTTCCAGGAAACGGATGCCATTCTCGGCTGACTTGTCTTCTACCGTCCGTTGATATGCGAGGGCCGAAATGATCTTCATGCGGGAGGCGAGTCGGTCGAGCTCACGCTTCTCTCACTGTGGTGCCGCGCCTTCCGAGAAATTGCCTGAATAGGTGCAATGACCGAAGCTGGCTCGGGCCATCCATCTGCTTGCGCAAGCTAACCCGCCAACCCACAGAGACGGCCAACCGATCGGATTCACAATTCAGGCAGCCGGGTTCTTGGCCAGAGCGAGGCCTACGCCCAGCGCGATCATCGCGCCGCCCGACGCTTCCCTTAGGCGGCGGATCAACCCGGGACGCGCTGCCGCGCCGTCTTGAATGCCGCTGGCCAGGAAGGCAACCACGATGTCGGCAAGCGTGTTGAGTGCAATCGACAAGGAGCCAAGCACCACGAATTGCAGAGCTACGAACCCTGCGCTCGGGTTCACGAACTGCGGAAGGAAGGCTAAAAAAAACGCTGCCGTCTTCGGGTTGAGAGCCTCGACCAGCACCCCTTCACGAAATGCCCGCCGGGGTCCGACTGGACTCACCCGGTCGCCGTCATGGCCGCCAGTCGCTCCCTTGCGGCGGGCGGTTTGAAAGGTGCGCAAGCCCAGCCAGACGAGGTAGACCGCGCCGAACAGCTTTAATGCAGAGAACAGTTCCGAGCTCCCGAGCACGATCGCGGAGACACCTAAGCTTGCGGCGAGGACATGGATCATGCCCCCTACCCCGGTGCCGAAGCTGGAAGCGATACCTTCCGCACGACCGCCGGCAAGCGTGCGCGCGGCAACGTAGAAGATGCCCGGACCTGGCGTGATGGCGAGCATGAAGGCCGCGGCGAGATACAGGGCGAACGGGGTCAGTTCTGGCATCATGGTCGATTCCAACGAGGTTCACGATTATTTGGGATGAGCGCGGCGATCTCTCGGTCAGATGCCCGCCCGCTCGCTGCAAGGCCCTCCTTGCGTTACCAGTCAGCTACTGGCAATCTGACCTGCTGAAAACGGCCAGTCAGAAGCTATCGACGTGGTCCAGTTGACGAAAGACGGCATCGCGCCGATCCGATCAGGGACAGATCCCGCGGCGGGGTGGGCGAGTCTGGCAACAGCCTGCGTCCTTCGCAGCCGAGCGGTGGTGCATATCCCGCAACGACGGCAACGGCGGCTAGTTTCCCAAACCTTGTGGCCCGCGATCACGCAGGAATGTGGTATAGGCCTCTGGCAAGCCCAATGAATAGAGCTAACGCAAAATGAGCCATGTTAAAACAACCTCCAGGAGAGCGCGTCGGCCAGGCAATGCCGAGAGCGTGCGCGGGTCCGGCAGGTGACAACTACCTTCCATGCTTAAGCGAACGGTCGCAGTTCGTCCGAGGTCGACGAAGTGCTTGTGCGCAGGGCGTAAACGGCCTGCAAGCCTTCATGCGCGAGATCACAAGGTTCTGGCGGGAAGCAGGTCCAATCCGGCATTTCAGTGATGTTCTGGTAGCGAGCGAATTTCATATCCGCGGGCATGTAATGCCGGAATCAGATTGGACAGCGCCATAACGGTCTGGTCGCGCAGACTGGCTTGAGTGCTGGACTCGTCGGGAGGGCAACCGTCATGCAAGAGCACGATTGCGCCAGGCCGGACCGAAGCGAGCACTGCATCGACGATTGCGTCGGTGCCGGGCCGCGCCCAGTCCTTTGGGTCTATCGACCAATGAAGGGCGGCCAGCCCGGCCATCTCTGACGCAGTGAACACTTCTTCGCTCCAGGCGCCGTATGGCGCGCGAATGTAGCGGATCGAGGCCTGCGGGCATGCTGCCATAATGGCACGGTTGGCCTCAAATACCTCGCGTTGCACTTCACCCAAGTCGCATTTGGACAGATCTGGATGAGACATGGTGTGGTTGCCTACCTCGTGCCCTT
Organism: Mesorhizobium sp. WSM3868; assembly: GCF_002294785.1. NCBI lineage: Bacteria > Pseudomonadati > Pseudomonadota > Alphaproteobacteria > Hyphomicrobiales > Phyllobacteriaceae > Mesorhizobium > Mesorhizobium sp. WSM3868. The sequence goes on from NZ_NSGB01000001.1 coordinate 622,408, forward strand.
CTGCGATCATTCGCTGGATGAGATCCGGGTGCTCTGCGGCACAGGCACCGATGGCGAAGAAAGTCGCTGGCACCCCATTTTGCGCCAGCACATCGAGTATCTGTGGCGTGAAAAATGGATCGGGACCGTCGTCAAACGTCAGATAAACGCTCCGACTTCCATCAGCGCATTCACTCTGCACCTCCCATCTTTCATCATGATATTTCATAGCTCTGGATCCTTCCGGGTCAATTGTTGTACCGGCCATTTGCTCATCGGCCCCGCAATCGGCATAGCCACGAGAGCACGTGCTCAAACGCGCGAGACGGCCGGTCGAGGTTCGGCACTCCGGAGTGGGATCGTACGCGAAAGTAGACGCGATAGCCGCCACGCCTGTTTCTGCAGGACCTCAAATTGGTTCCGCAGCGCGTGCCCCAAGTGAGAAAGCACTGGATATGGTATACAAAATGAATTGCTGATTCCGAACCGATCAAGATGCGGACGCATCGCGTGCAACCCGAATTCTCCCGCCACGACATCAACCTCGCCGATCCTGATGGCGGCGCAACAGGCCCAAGTAAGCCGTGACGACCAGCGCGTCGTAGCCGTTAGGCCGAAGCCCCAGCCCAACTTCGAACGGCTGCGAATAGCTTTCCATCAAAGGGATCAGTCCCTCGATAGGTTTTTCGGAAGAGTCGGAGAGTTCGACATGATCGGCCACTTGCAACTTGTTTCCAAGCACAACCTCCACCGTCCTTGGGAGCGCATGGGAAAACCTCAACCTTGTTGATGTTGAGGTAGGCGCTACGCCACCTGAGGGAGCTTGTGGCGAAGAGCCGACCCGATGCAGCTTGCGCCGATCACCGACGAACCTGATCGGAAAGCGGATCGGCTCGCCTAAGTTCGGCGCAGCCCAGGAGGCACACACCAGAAATGCTACTCGGAGCCAACGTATACATCGACAATCCTTTTAGGGCTGCATCTTCCTATGCAACGTCCTGTCCAATCCGCAAAATCGATTGCTTCGATGACAAGCATCCAGTTTGTGAATAGATGAGATCAAGCCCTTGATCTGAACCTCCTGGTCGTGCGACGCACCGACCGAAGTGCAACCTCACGGGGGGGCAAGCAGCATCAACCCAAGTCAGCCGGCCATGAGCGCGGCCGTTGCCCGGCTGCTTTCAACGATGAACTGTTTACGATGAGCACCCGCGAACGTGTCCTACTCCGCATGCGGAAACTGTCAGCGTCTCAGAGTTGAGCGACGACGTCCCGCAGCATCTCGACGCCTTTTTCGATCTGCCGGATGCCCAAGGCAGAATAGCCCATGACAAGCCCGACGCGATCGGCCTCGCCTGCTCCCGATTGCCCATGATAAAGCGGCGAAATGAGGTGCAGACCTAGACCTGCGCATTGCGCGGCTTCGACCAACGCCGTTTCGCGCGACCGCGGCAGGTCGTTGAACCATATGACGACGTGCAGTCCGGCCTCTGCCCCTTGGACGGCGATCCTATCTTGAAAACTCCGTTTCATGGTGGTCAGCAACACCTCCCGGCGCTCGCCGTTGAGGCGGCGCACGCGGCGCACATGGCTTTCATAGCTGCCGCTCTCGATCAGAGAGGCCAATGACTCCTGCTCGGCCATCGGAGAATGCCGGTCGGCAAACTGCTTGGCGGTTTCAAAAACCTGCTGCAATTCCACCGGGACGACGAGATAGCCGATGCGCAGCATCGGCGAGAGCGTCTTGGAGATGGTGCCTAGGTAGATGACGGCCCCATGATCCTCCAGGCTGTGCAGTGGGGGAACGGGGCTGATATCGTAGCGATATTCGCTGTCGTAGTCGTCCTCGATGACGTAGGCGCCCTCGTCCCGCGCCCATTCCAGAAGCTGATGCCGCCGCGCGATCGGCATGACACCGCCGAGCGGAAACTGATGCGATGGCGTCGCATAGGCCAGCCGAGCCGCGAGCCCCGCCAGTTGCTCCGTCTGCATGCCATGCTCGTCAACCTCGACCGGAACCGGCGTGGCACCTGTACTGGCAAAGACCTGGCGTGCCATCCTGTAGCAGGGGTCCTCGATGACGAAGCTGTCCCCTGGGTCGAGCAGCAGGCGCGCGCAGAGATCGAGCCCCTGCTGCGACCCATTGACAATGACGATTTGCTCAGGGTCGCAGCGCACAGTACGGGCGCGCCAGAGATAGCCCTGAAGCGCCTGGCGCAGCCGGCGCGAACCGCACGGATGGTCGTAGGCGAGCCGTGCAGGCCGCTGCGCCATAGCCGCGTTCATCGCGCGCTTCCAAACCGGTGCCGGAAAATCTGAGGGCGCCAGGTCGCCATATCGGAAATCGATCTTCAGCCTGTTGGGCAGGTGATCCGGCCAGCGCGGAGTGCCACGCAGCCGTTCGCCATAGTTCGACAAGTGACCCGGGCCGGCCCGTTTTGGGGGATTGGCGGTTAGCTCAGGTCCGATCAGCGAGGATGCGACACGATGGCGCGCGCCTTGACGGACGTCGATGAAACCTTCCGCCGCCAGCTGCTCGTAGGCAGCGGTGACGGTCGTTCGCGAGACTCCAAGTTCCTCGGCGAGACCACGTGAGGAGGGCAGTTGGCTGCCGGTGTCGTAGACGCCTCTGAGGATCTGCTCGCGAAGCGATTCGTAGATCTGGCGCGCACCCATGCCGTACGAGCGGTTTGAGCCGCCGGGACCTGGAAACTGGACCATTTCTTTTCCTCCCAACTGGACCAGTTTGCAGCTACTCTTGCCGAAAGCCAAGAGCATGTCCGAAGTCGATGCCCGAGCCCGCCCCACCGATCCAAGACTGATAAACTGGCACCGTCTGCGAACGGCCAACTCGGCTGCCCGCGCGATAGGCCGCGGCGCTCCAGTCGAACTCGCATGGTTTAGATCGGCGTGCCAACTGAGGTTCGCGTCACGCTAGCAATTCCACGTTCCTCGCGGAAATCCTTCAGCGACGCGTGGCGCAGCTTGAGAACAGCTCGCCTTGGCCACGCTTTCATTCGCTGCCCTCGACACGAGGCGATGACGCGTTCGACGCGGCTCCAACTGCCGGCTCCGTGAACGAATTTGACCTTCGGACTCGCCCTTCGCCGGGACGCTTCGAAGCGCGCCATTGTGCGGGGCTCCAGATCCGCGCCATGCCTTGCGCAAGCTCATGGTGAGCACCAGGCCGAGGCTGAAGTCGATATATTGGCCCGGCACCAGTCGAAAAACCTGCGGACTGCAATAAATGGCTATGGATCAGGATCCGGGTGTTCGGCCAATTGCTCCGGATCCCCCGCACCAAGCGGCTTGTCATATGAAGGTGCTTGGACGCACCGGTGTTTCGGCAGCTGGTATCGGTCGTCCAGGCTCTGGCATCATTTTTGGTGGACGCGAGCAGCTCGTGAGGGGTGCATCCGGACGTGGCGCTGCTCCCACAATCGTCTCAGCTCTGATGTGAGAGCCTCGCGCTGGGCTTGATCCATCGTGGTTGTGTCGAGGAGCTCTGCGAGCACGGCCTCGCCTTCGATCCGCGTCAGCAGATCGAACAAGTCATGTGAAATACGCGCGCAGTCACGGTTATCCGTTCGGATTTCGCAGACGGTCTCTTGGCGATCCTGCGCCGTGTATGCGCGGACTTTATGCAGGGACACATATGGCGGCAATGAAACCGCGAGCGCAGTCCAGTCCTGCAGCGTTGCGGCCCGTTTTTTGACGAGGTACGGCCCGACCACAAGTCCATCCAGCTCTGTCGTCAAGAACGTGGCAATCGAGTCTGCAACTGAATCTACGATCGGCTCGGCATTGTTGTTAAAGGACGTATTGAGCAGCATTGGAATGCCAGTGCGCTGCTTGAAGGCATTGATAACGTTCCAGTAGGCAGGACTGGCCTTGCGCGATACTGTTTGCAGCCGAGCCGTACCGTCGACGTGCGTGATGGCGCCGAGCAAACCACGTTTGGAATCGTGCACACGAACTACGAAGTTCATGAACGGAAATTCGCCCGCACTCCCCGGAAGGTCAAAGAATTCGCGCGCATCCTCCTCCAGCACAGATGGGGCGAACGGGCGATACCCTTCCCGCTTCTTGACCATAGCGTTGATCCGGTCCTTGTTTGTGGCGGGCCTGGGATCGGCAAGAATGCTGCGATTTCCGAGCGCGCGCGGCCCGAACTCCGAACGACCTTGCACCCAGCCGATCACGGCCCCACCGGCCATCCACTCGGCTGCCCTATCCGCCACTTCCTCGGTGCGTTCAAACTCCAGGTGCCCCGCCCATGCCTTTAGTTCCTCTTCGACAGCGTGATCACTCGCAAGATCCGGCCCCCAATAAACCTCCTGCAATCGCGCACGCGGCGCGGGGCGGCCCAGCTCATTAGACGCGATTAGTGCAGCGCCTAATGCGCACCCAGCGTCATGCGATGCGGGCTGCACGAAGATGTCTTCGAAAAGTCCTGAATAGAGGAGCTTGCCGTTCATGGAGCAATTGTGCGCAACTCCGCCGGCCAGGCATAACCGCGTCATCCCGGTGGCCTCGCGATAATGCCGAAGAATGTGAAACACGATGCGTTCGAGCGCTTCCTGTAACGACGCACTCACATCCTTGTGCTGCTGGGTGAATGGCATTCCCTTTTGCCGAACCTGAATGCTGCGGAGCAAAGTCGGACCGATGCGGTCCAGGTGGACGCGATACTCGCCGTTTGCTGAGAGTTCATAGAACTGCTCGAAAAGCTCGCGATAGGGAACGGGATCGCCGTAGGGGGCTAGCCCCATTACCTTGTATTCATCGAACAAGCCGTAGCCGAGATACCGGATCGTCTCGAGATAAAATTGCCCAAGGGAATTGTTCTCCGGGAAAGTCGCGAGTTGCGTAATTTCAGTACCGGATCCTATCGCCATTAGGCCCGACAGGAAATCACCAGAGCCATCGACCGCAAAAATCAGACTTTGCTCGAAGCCCGACATTGCAAAAGCACTCACGGCGTGCGCCTGATGATGACTTACGAATGAGATACGCGAAGCGTCGAGTTCGGTACCGAATTCCTGCGCCAACAGCTTCTGCACCAACAGTTTAGCATCCAACGGAATGGAGGCATCCGGCTGGGAAACAAGCATGTTTTCTAGCATGGCATTCGAGTAGGCTTCGGTAGCGTAGAACGCCACACGATCGATTTCGCTGAGCTGAACCCCGGCTGCTGAAAGACAGTATTGAGCCGCGCTAATTGGGAGCTTGTTGGAATGTTTGATCCGATTCAGGCGCTCTTCTTCTACTGCCGCAATGACCTGTCCGTCCCGGACGAGCACCGCAGCGCCATCGTGCATGAATGTGTTTGGAATCTGAAACCTGTTTTCATGGACTTTGTCCAATCCGCCGTTCAATCCTAGACACAGCATCTGGCTCTCCGTTTGTCGTACAAGAATACTAAATTGGCCTGTCTCGAGGCCGTTCGATCAGAAAGACCGGCTGCGTTGTCATTCGTCCCGGCGAACGCCAGTCAGACATCACTGACCTCAAAGAAATCCTCTTGGGTCCGCCGGGATCAACATAAGATTCTGTGCTCGAGACGCCGGTCCCATAGCGTTGTGAGTTGTATTGACGCCAGCCAAACCCTTCGCGGCACATGCTGGCGATGTCGTTTTTATTTGCGCTCATAGGGCATGATTTATCTCCTTCTCTCTTTCGCGTCAGCGCATCAGTCGGCGGCGCAACAGCGCCATCGAGAGAAAGAATGGCAACAGTGCGTACAGGCCGAGCACACCGATGTGCAGGGCGATGCCGGCGATCGGGCGATCAAGCATAACAGGTCGAATGAGGTCGATCGAATGTGACAGCGGCATGCATCGCGCTATGTTCTGAAAGGCGTCAGGCAGCTGATTCAATGGGAAAACGGCGCCCGACAGGAACAGCATAGGTGTAAGCACAAGCGTCTGGTAAAATACGAAGTAATCGTAGCTGGGCGAAAGTGCGGTGACGATCATCGCGAGGCTCGCAAATACGCACCCCGTCAGAGCAATGATTGGCAGCGCATAGAGGACGGACGGCCAGGCTGCATAGCCCAACGTTACGGTGACAATCGTAATTGCCGTACCGGCCAGGAAGGCCTTGGTGGCTGCCCAGGCCAGTTCACCCAAAACGATGTCGCCGAGGGTAACGTGCGTGTACAGCATGGCTTCCCATGTGCGTTGAGAATGCATGCGAGCGAAAGCCGCGTACAATGTTTCGAGGGTAGAGGCGGTCATCGCACTTACCGCGACCATACCGGCCGCCAAAAAGGCGATATACGACGCACCGTCAACGTGGCCGACCATTATGCCGAGTCCGGTGCCGAGTCCGAAAAGATAGATCATCGGATCGGCGAGGTTACCGAGAATCGACACGAGTGCGACTTTCTTCCATGCCAGATAGTTGCGGCGCCACACCGCAACCCAGTTCCACGCATTGGCCGGCAGCGCCGCGGCAAAACCTTCAATCATCGTTCACTCCTCCATCTCGCGCCCGGTCAGCCGCAAGAAAACATCCTCGAGATTGGCTGGGCGCAGAAGAAGACGCAGACCTGCACGCTCCTGCAGTTGCGTGCGCACCTGGTCAGGGTCTGGCCCATAGCAATAAAGGGTTTCGCCGCTGATCTCGATGCGCTGAGAATGTGGCTTGACCAGCGAATGCAACTCGTGCGGATCGCCGCCGTAGATCTCCATGACCTGGCATCCTATATGCTCGTCGATAAGCGCCTGCGGGCGGCCTTCGGCGATGTTGCGACCTCTTTCGAGCACGCACAGCCGATCGCATAATCTCTCAGCCTCTTCCATGAAATGCGTCGTCAGGATAATCGTCTTGCCGCATGCCAACAGGGCGCGCAGCCGCTCCCAAATCAGGTGGCGCGCGTGCGGATCGAGGCCGGTTGTCGGCTCGTCCATCACAATGAGCTGGGGGTCGTTGATCAACGCCCGCGCCATCGTCAGGCATCGCTTCATCCCGCCGGACAGTTCCGAGACACGCGCATCCGCCTTTCGCTCGAGGCGAGCGAATTCGAGAAGGGACGGGATGACTGCTTCGCTCTGGCGTGTGCTCATGCCGAAGTAGCGGCCGAACACCAGCAGGTTCTCGCGTACGGTGAATTCCTGGTCAAGATTGTCGAATTGCGGGACCACGCCAATGCCCCTGCGTGCCAGCCGAGCTCGCGCCGGCACCGGGACGCCGAGCACTGTGATCGTGCCCGCGTCAGGGCATGTCATGCCAAGGAGCATACGCGCAATCGTGCTTTTGCCCGCGCCGTTTGGTCCGAGGAGGCCGAAACACTCGCCCGACGCAACGCTGAACGACAGTTCGTCGACAACGGCCTTGTTCCCATACGACTTGGTTACGCCGGCAAAATCGACAGCCACGGTCGACAGAGGGCCAGGCAGGGAGCTTTTCGCGCTTGCTTGCCCGTGAGACTTCCGTTCGATCGGACCAGTCTCGAGCCGCCCCAAATCCTCTGGGCCCAACTTCCGACTCAACACTTGATGTTCCTGGTCCTGGCTCAAAGCTCTTCCACCTACGTGACTATTGCTGTTCGCTGTAAGTTGCGTCAGATCCCACCAAGTTGTGCTTTGGAACGGCGCCGCCGATGTTTGGCACATTGGCCGCAGAGCCTCGCGACAACCAATCGCTATTGCTCAATGTACACAGCGCGTATGCTTTCAATGGGAGCAAGAGAAAAATGTTGATGAGTGTGTGGAGCGAGAATCCGAGAAATCGAAGTTGGCGCGCACGAAACGCTGCCACGCTGCAGCGAATTATAGTCATGACCGCAATCGTCAGGCACGCCGTCCAAGGCACGGTACCCGTCGTTAGGAATTGCGCGAGCCCCGCCAGGAGCGACAATGACAGCAATAATGGGCCAAGGTTCTGCCCAATCACATCCAATGTGAGATAGATATTAAGGCCGCGCAGCAGTTGGAGCCCCAGCAACGTGTCACGAAACGTGCTCCGAGCCCAGCGAAGTTGTTGGCGCAGATAAGGCCCCATGCTGTTGGGAACGACTGTTGCCGCGACGGCCTCCGGGACATATTCTGTTCGAAAGCCTGCCTTCAGCATCAGGATCGTAAGGTGGCGGTCCTCACCGAAGTCGCTCGGTTTCCCTCGAAAGCGCTGCGTCTCGTACTGATCAAGCAGCGAAACAAGCGCGGTTCGCCGGTACATGGCACACGGACCGCAGCAACACATGACGGCACCGAACCGAGCCTGCGCTGCCCGCTCTTCGTTGCAGGCGAGCCAGTATTCCATGTCAATTAACCGCGTCAGCCAAGTTTCATTGCGATTGCTAGCCGCCAACTGGCCCATGGCGGCGCCGATCGCTTGATCTTGCATCTTTAGCGCAAGCCTTGTGATGACGTCCGGTGCGAGTATCGTGTCCGAATCTACATTGAGCACCAAATCTCCGCACGAGCGGCGAACCGCCGCAATCTGTGCCTTGCGCTTTCCGACATTCTTTGGGAGCGCAATGAAATTGAACCTCGGGTCGCGCGCGTATTCCTCGTGCACACCTACGAGGGCATCGCGGTTTCCAGAACCATCATCAACAACATAGACTTGCAGTTCTCCGGCATAGTCCTGGCTTGCAATGGAAGCCAGGCAGTCCGAGAGGGTGCGAGGTGCCTCGTTGTAGCACGGGATAATGACATCGACGCTCGGCCAAGGCTCACAGCCGGCCGGTTCGCCCGAGGACGGCGGTACGTCTGCAGGCAGGGTATAAAGCACCTGCGCGGTCTTATAGACGGTCGACAGCAGCGCATAAGAGCAGACGGCGACAATACTGGCCGGGACAAAGAGGTTCATGAGATGTCAGATTTTTCAGTACATTTGAGGAAGCGAGCGGACAACAAATCCGCGGTCAATGCTGGGTTCAGATCGGTCAATGCGATGAGGGGCGGGTCGCGGTGACTGATATCATTGCGGGTGTTCTTCATAGCTCTGGACCGTTCCGATCGATCAAAGTGCCGGCCGGCCACTCGCTCATTGAGCGTCCAATTGGGAGCACCATGACGAGCACGTCGTCGTCGATTCGCGTGGGAGGCAGATCTGGGTACACGTCCGGGCGGGTTGAACGCACGCGAACGCCCGACAAAATGCTCGCCAAGCCTTTGCGGCAGAACCTGCCAAGATGGTTCCGGAGCGCGTGCCGAACCGTGCCGAAAGCGAATGGAACGCCAAGCTGCTGCAGCACTGGATACATCGCGCTGATCGAATGGGCGATTCCTAGCCCCTCAAGATCCGGACGCACCCCGTATAGACCGAGTTCAGCGACAAGGAGATCAGCGTCGCCCACTTTGATGTATCGGCGCAGCACGCCCAAGTGAGCCGCTATCCCGTGCACATCATAGCCGATTGCGCGGACCTCCGGCCTTGCACCGGCCCAACTTCGACCGCCCGCGAATGCCGTTGCACTAAAGGCTCCGACAGGCTCATAGATCTTCCGGAAGAACTCAGAGAGTTCGAGATGATCGGTAAGCCGCAACTCATTTTCCCAGCACAACCTCCACTGCACGTCAGAGCGCATGCGAAGACTTCCTTTTTTTCGGGTTCTTTTGTGTACCTCACGCGGTGGTGCAACGGCGGTGTACGTCATGTGCGGCGGTCTATGAATGACCCGCTCGGATTGGTAAAATTGATTGTTTAGATGGCGAGCATCCAGGCTGTGGATGTTAACACCATGCGTTTCAAAGCCCTGATCTACAGCTTCTGGTCGTCCTCGATCGGCCCGATACTGCGACGGCAGCGATGGCGGCTGTCGGTGACACAACCTGCCTCAAGAGCGGCCGCCAGCGGCGTGTCTGCGCCTCGTGCCGAAGCAGCGATCAAGTGGAGGAAGGGCCCGACCCGCCAACGTCAATGATGTCGAAGCCGTCGTCACAGCCGGCCATCAACGTGCCGCCAGCGCGTCGGCTCTCTTCGGGAGACGCTGCTGGAGTCGAGCCGCATGTCGTGCATCGAGCGGACTGATCTGCAACGAGCGTCAAACCGACCGCGAGCTCAACCTCGCCTACACACTGGCATCCAGGCTCAATTCCAAGCTCATCCCCTTCCTGCCTCGCGACAACATCGTCCGAACTCAGGAAGATGTCAGTGATCCAGCATGCGCCGGACTCCAAGCAGGCAGGGGAATTGCAAACAGGTGGATGTATCTTCGCGCATCTCGGAATGTCGTCGCATCGCCTTACCCTTCGTATTCAGCGGAGAATTTCGGGGGTGCAGACTTACCATGCGCAGAGCGGCTATTCCGCCGGCCGCGTCTGCAGGACAGTACGGCGGTCGACTGACTGCAGCAGCACAGCGGCGGCGACGGCCAGAAGCGCCAGCGCCGCACCTACCAGCGGCAACCGGGCGTAGGATACGCCCCAGGAGATAGCGAGGCCACCGATCCAAGCGCCGCCGGCATTGCCGACATTGAAGGCGCTCTGGATGAGCGTGGCGGCCAGGTTCGGGCCCTCGGCAGCCGCCTCGATGACGCGGATCTGCAGCGGCGGCACGACGATGAAGATCAGCATACCCCATAGGAAGACGATGGCTATGGCAACCATCCCTATCGCACCGAATTTGGCGAAGATGACGAACATCAAGGCCATGGCGAAAAGCGTGCCGATTACCGTCGGCATCAGCCTCCATTGGGCTAGGCTGCCGCCGATGAGGTTGCCGATCGTCATGCCGGCGCCGAACAAGAGCAGCACCCAGGTGACGGTCGCCGTCGACAGGCCGGAGACGTCGGTGAGATAAGGCTTGATGTATGTGAAAACCGCGAACAGGCTGGCCGATGCAAGCGAGGCGATCACCATCGCCAACCACACCTGCAGCTTGCCGAGCACGCGCAATTCAGCGAGCAGGCCACCGCTCGGCTCGGCGACATCCGAAGGCACCAGCCAGGCGATGGCCGCGACCGAGACCAGCCCGATGCCAACGACGGCAAAGAAGGTGGCGCGCCAGCCGAAGGCTTCGCCGAGCACGGTGCCGGAGGGGACGCCGAGTATGTTGGAGAGCGTCAGACCGGCGAACATGAGCGCGATCGCGCTCGCCCTTTTGTTGCGCGGCACAAGACTCGCGGCGACGACCGAGCCGATGCCGAAGAAGGCGCCATGGCCGAAAGCGGTGAAGACGCGCGCCGCCATCAGCAGCCAGTAATTGGGCGCAAGCGCGCAGAACAGATTGCCGATGACAAAGAGCGTAGCGAGGCCGACAAGCACCGGCTTGCGCGGCAGGCGGGCCGTCGCCACAGCGACGATCGGTGCGCCGATGACAACGCCCAGCGCGTAGCCGGTGACGAGCAAGCCGGCCGATGGAATTGAAACGCCGAGATCGGCGGCCACCTCCGGCAGCAGTCCCATGATGACGAATTCGGTGGTGCCTATGCAGAAGGATGCAATGGCAAGTGCAAGGATCGGCAAAGGCATGGGGTGTCCAGACTCGCTCGGTGATGACTCGCGGACAACCAAGCATGTGCCGTTCCGAATAAAAGGTCATTCTGGAACAAGCAGATAGCGTAAACAGATACGTCGCCTGTCCGACATTGTCGCCCCGGCTTTGTCATTTCTGCACTGCTGTCCGGGAAGCCCATGCCGCGCGTTGAGGGAGTTTCCGGCTACCTTCTGAGCATCGGGTGAATGCTTCACCGACTAAAACCGGTGGCTTCAGGTTACGGCTTAAAGCCGGATCGGTCCGCCGTCCGGCGGACAGGGCGCGAACTCACGTCACGTTGAGATTGTCGTCAGGCTCGGGCGGCGTCTGGTTCCCCACATTCGTCGGTAACATTGCCGCTTGTGGCAACCCAATAACCCCTCGCCCACAGATGCTGGCCCTAGTAGCGTTTGCGCAATATCCGAACTCGCTCAGCAGCTTGTGTAAACTGCGTCCCTTCAGGCGCTGCACGCGATACTTACCGACAGGTTCGGCGGGACCGACACAAGCATGCGCACGTCGATCCGGCGTGAATGACAATTTCGTGCGCCCGCGCCGTCTCACGCAGCAACTCCCGGCATCGCCATACCAATGCGAATGTTCGTGCTGCTTCCCGGTGTTGCCAGTACAGGAGGCCATTCCGAGCCCTTATTGCCATTCCGGCGCTTGCTTTCGCCGGCGGCATCCCTATTTCGCTCGGTCTGGTATGTCTTACGCCATGGCCGTATGAACACGGACGTGCCGATTGCGAGAAGCGGTGATGGTGGTGCCGGTGCCTTGCGGGTGTGCGGTCTCTAGGTTTGGATGCCCATGCTGCCCTTCATCGTCGAGCCCCTTTTTCGCCCTGAATTCAGCGCTGCACTACTGTCGGAAGGGCGAGCGAGCTCGTCGACGTTGGGTCCCGGAGGCTAAGGAAGGGCAGGCTGTCGCTTTCCGCTGCGCCGACTATTCAGACGGTCACCAACCTCAAAGAATCGCGCGTAAGGTCCGCCTGCGAAGTGACGCCGCAACTCTCCGAAATTCTCTATCGTTTGGTCCAGGGGGCGCGCTTCCTGCCGCTTAAGAATAGTGGCACCAGAGAGCCGAACCGCTGGAATCCCCAGGAACTCCCAAATTTTTGCCAAGCACGCAGAGGGTTCGCCAAGAAGGCTCTCGTACTCGACCACATGCAAGTCGGTGGACGCGAAGGAGCGCGCGACGAGATTGTGGAATTCATCGGCGGTCTTGAAATAAGCCTCGCAGCAGGCGACTGTCAGTTTGACGCATGGATTCGCGTCGTTGCCCGAAATGTACTTAAGCCATTGGCGGGTTTGCCTCGCCTGTGTCAGCGATCGCAGCGATTCCAATGTGTTTCTGCGAACTAGAAGGATGACCTTCAGGCATGGCCAACGAGCGAGCTCAGCAAAAAAGCCCGGACGCTCGCGAAACTGAGGTTCGTTGATCTTGCAACCAACGCGCGTCACCTTCTTGTCGGTTGCGTTGGGATAACGCAAGTAGGCAAGCTCGAGGAGCTCGCGATCGCTGCCTAGCAAGCGGTCCTTATCGAGCCAGTTAGTATCATAGCGGTTGAGCAACTCACCATTGCTCAGTACGCTCGCATGGTCGTTCAGCAGTTCTTCCAAGTAATGCGTACCCGCCCTCGGCATCGCAAGGATCACAAATGGGCTAGGTGAAGGCATTGGATGGGTCATGCAAGTGTTTCCGTTCTAAGGTTTGTTCGGCTGGGGTTGACCTACGATGTCAGCCCTGGATGAAACGGCGCAGCAACTCTATGTAAGCCGCCTTCCTAAAAATGGCTTTTTGAAAGAATTCGGCGAATTCGACGTTGTCTGCAAGTCCCAGCTCATTTCCCGCATAGTCTCCCGGCGTACTTTGGAAGCGCATGGAATAGCTTCCTCTTGCCGTTTCCTGGGTTACGCGTCACGCGATCCGATCTCGACCAGTCTGGAAAGCGTACGGAGCTTTTGCCGGTGGTATGCCTCCAAGCGGCCTTGGGGCTTGGTTGCGTCAGCCGGATCGATGGAGCTTGCGCAACGTCCGAAGAACATATTCGAGCGAGCATGGCCTCGTTTGATGCTAGACGTCTACTTCAGAAATGCAGCACTCCATAAACGTCGCAAAATCGATTGTTCGGATACTTCACATCCATGCCGTGGATGAATCGACCGTGCGCTTCAAGGGCCTTGATGTGAATGCTCCACCCGCTAAAGCCGGTGCGCGACTTTTCCGCGACGAGCTATTTATCATCAGAGGCCGTGAACTTGTCCCAACACGCCGTGCGGAAGGGCTCGCCCCCGCGGTCCGCGAGGCTCTGCTGCACATCCAGCTCTCTATCATTCCCTGGGATAATTCAACCCAACCCAATCGGCGCACCGCTTCAGGATCGGCACTTCCGATTTCATGACGGTCTTCAAGCGGTCGTGGAGCGTGTCGCCCGGGAAGCACCCGCCACCGGCTTTGAATTGCTGCCTCTCGAGGACGACCTGCGTGAGGGGCGTTTGCGTTCCCAGCTTCATGTAGTGCCCGCAATCAGTCGGGGCGAGACGATTATCAGGTGCCGATTTCATCCCGGTACAGGGAAATGGGTTGTTGTTGCCGGGCGATCGCCGTGGTGACGAGGTCGACCTCCCATCCGACAGCCTGTCGGCACACTGGCCCAGTAGCGATCTGGATGATGGAGGGTCGGGCGGCGGCGATGAGGGTGAAGGAGACACCGCACCTCCTGTGCGAACTCCACCTTCAGCTATCTGAGCTTGCGGCGTGATCACCTACATCGCGAAGGAGACGTACAAGACGGCGCGCATCGTCGTTCCGGAGAAACGAAATACCTTCGCTACCGTGTGGATGTGCGATCGTTGTTGCAAGCCGTCATGTCCTCGCTCAGGCGGCGCAGCGGGCTCAACTCGGCCATTTCAAACTCTGTTCCAGAATGCGCTTCAACGTCCAATCCTATGCCAACTCACAAAGGTGTCATCGCCCAATGTCTTGGCCCCCGACATTGACGAAGCGAACTCGCTCGCGAGAGGTGCCGCATGTCTAGGGTCACAACGGCCGGGGGCGACTTCGCGACCTGACATCATCCAGGCGTTTAGAACTTCTTCACCTCAATTCCGTGCCGGCGCAGAGCATAGCCGACTTGCAGCGGCGTGGGGCCGAGGATACGAGCCGCCCTAGCCTGGACCAGTTGGCCTTCTCCATCGCGTCGATCAGCCGCGTTCCGTCAGCCGCGAGGCCCACATTGGGAGCAATTGGGCTCCTTCGGATCGGCGCCCCTGACGGTCCGTTCGGTCGCCCACCTCGTGTGCCGGCTGTGCCGGATGCGGCTGACCATGGAACGGCAAGCGTGCAACCACGGAACCGGCTGGGCGCTGCGCGGGTCGAAAATCGCGGCGGTCCTCTCTCGTTCCAAGACAGAGCAATCCTGACCGATCGCTCAGTAGAGGGGCGGCCCTGCCATAATCAGCACCGAAAGCCGATTGACCGGCCCAGATACCTCGTCGTCCGCACTAGGAACACAGACGCCTGAAAGAGCAGAGCACGCCTTCGCCTATACAAGGGGAGGAAGGCGTCATGCTCTTGCGGCGATCGACGATTCCGCGCAGCCGCGACCGCTCACATCGAACCACACTCGCCAGCCTGCTAGGCCGGCACGCGGACGATGCCACTGTGACTGGGGTTCACCGCCTCAGCATGGCCGCAATGCCATAACGGACAAAGGGAAGATGTTGTCCGAGGCGCAGCCCCACATGCCTTGCAAGCCGTGCTGCCGGATGCTCGCTTGAGTAGAGACCGACGAGAATATTCGTAGCATGGTAGAGCGGCGCGGCCGACAGGCGCAGTCGGCTTTCATATCTGTGGAGCATGTCGGGATCGGCAATGTCGCGACGGTCGCGCCATGCTGTCTGAATACCACGGGCGAGCTGCTTCTGGCCGCCGAGGCCGATGTTGAAGCCATGCGCGGTCACCGGGTGCATGCCGATGGCAGCGTCGCCGATCAATGCGGCGCTCGGCGCCCGGAACCTGTGCGCCCAGGTCGTGACCAACGGATAGATATGGCGTTGGCTTGCCAGGCTCATGTTGCCGAGGCGGCCTCGACAGCGTTTCGTCAACTCCATCAGGAACAACTCGTCATCAAGGGCAAGCAGTTCTTCGGCCTCGTTTGAGGGCAAAGTCAAAAGCAGCGACGACACGCCCTTGGCGAGGGGCAACATCGCTATCGTCTGATGATGATCGAACCATTCGATCGCGATCTGATGGTGGGGGCGCTCGTGCCTCACCCGGCAAATCAGCATCGAGTTGCCAAGCCGGTTGATATCGGCGCCGATGCCGAGCAGATTGCGGGTGGCGGACAAACGCGAATCGGCGGCAACGAGAAGCCGAGCGGTCAGCTGCCTGCCATTGGAGAGCGTTATAACTGCTCGCTGACGGCTGTTTGTTGCACGCACGACCGAGTGGCCGCACAGCAGCCGAACATGGCCCTGGGAGCGGATGATCTTGAAAAGGGCATCGCGGATCCGGCAATTCGGGACCAGAACGCCCAGTGGTTCTGCGGATCGGCCCGGTGAATCGAAACACAGCGCAAAGGGACTCGATCCGTTGAGGACGCGTGCGCCTTGAAGCGGTGACTTGTCCGAAGCACGGATAACATCCCAGGCGCCGAGCTCGCGAAGGATGCCAATCGAGGCGTGGGTGAGCGCGATCTCGCGACCGTCGAAAGCCGGACTTGCCAGTCTATCCAGGGACTGTCCTTCGACAACCGCCAGTTTGAGCTCGCTGTGGGCAAGCGATGCGGCGAAGGAAAGACCGACCGGCCCGGCGCCAACGACAATGATGTCGAAGCTGTGGTCAAGGCCGGGCATCAGCGTGCCGCCTGCGCGTCGGCTCTCTTCGCGAAACGCTGCTGGATTCGAGCCGTATGTCGCACATCGGTCGCGCTGCGATCCATGGCCCGCCGCATCGCCTCAGGCGCGTTTCTCGCGTCGGTTCCTGGCTGGTGAAGCGTCATTTGCGCGCCGTATGGTCCGGATTGTAAAGATGATGGGAGCGACGATCAGGCTGTCGGTCAGCACATGCGTTTCCCCTGAAGAACTGGCCGATCAGACCACGCCGACTAGAACATGGCCTTGATCTGGGTCAGTCGAGGCCCAACCGGGGTCGGATGACCTCGATCCAGTGTGCCAGCTGATCCCATGACGACGCCATGGCACCAGCTAGCCCAAGGGAGAACCAGGCGTGTGATCTGGGGAAAGCTGTTTTCAGCACTTTGCGAGATCAGCGAATGACCGGCTCGCCATGGAAGCGCCGGCGCGAGGGCGGCGACACGCCGAAGCCGACTTCCATCATCAATCGTGGCGTGCGCGAAGGCACGGTGCCCATATGGAAGCCAAACGGATCCTCGACAAAGCCGAAGCCGGCTTCGCCGGTCAGCGTGACGGGGCTGTCATCGCCATAGACGTTGAGAACCTCATGCGCGGGATGGCCGACGAGCAGCGTCAGTTGATGCTTGAGGATGCGCCGCTTGTGGCTGCCCCGGACATAGACATGCGGGCCGGTGCCCTCGTCGACCGGCGCCAGATAGAAGAAGAATTTCAGCATCCGCCAGTCATCGAGATCGAAATGATACTTCCCCAGCGAGGCACGGTTCTTGTCGGCGTCGGAAGCCTGGCCGGTGGGAAAGCTCCACCACACGCGTGTGGTGATCAGTTTCGCCTGAGCGCCCAGATAATGCGCGGCGATGTCGAGCAGCAGCGGATCGTTCTGGAGGGCGACCGCTGCCTCGCAGCCGAGGATGCGTTCGAAATAGTGGCCGCTGAGCAAGGAGCGGCCGAAACGCTTTTCGGCCTCGGCATGGTCCTCAGGCATGAATTCGAGACGGCGATCGAAATTGCCGAAACAAGGCGTGCACCGGGCGAAGGCGGCGATCTCCTCATGGATGAAAGTCGGAAGGACGAGCCCGCAAAACAGCCCGTCCGACCGCAGCGCCTCGACAACGTCCTGGCGATTGACGCCGGCAAACATCGTGTCGTGGGCCTTTTGGGACACGCAAACCGGCTTTGCCCCACGCCAGTGCATCCTGCGGGCCGGCATGGTGCGGGCCAGCACGAACATCGGCAGCCATGCCGGGTTCTCCCGAATGTCCGAAAGATAGGTGGGAATGCGCAAGGCGATGCGGCGCAGCACGCCGCCGTTTCGCGCGATGGCCTCGAGACTGGGGGCGCCGGATTGGTCAGGGCTAGAAAGGGTCATGAAGGTCCTCAGCTATGAATGCGATATCGACGAAGCCTCGGTTCTCGCTGCCCCGCCGCTGGGTTCCAACCCCGATTCCCGCAGCGGAAGGACGTCTAGCCGCGGGTCGGATTTTGTGCAATGCACAATAGCCCTTGCGGCGGGGCAAATGCTGTTAGGATCAATGTCCGAAGTTCGTCTGACAGAAGACCCGGCCGAGCCTTCGATCGAGAACAGCCGTATTTTGAGATCGGGCCCCTATAAACGCCCCCCTGAATGGCAACTCTGTTTCTGGGGAAGCTGGGGTGGCGCCCGCCGAGTGCACCAACTCGCCAAATCGCGGTGGCATCGCGTTGAACGCCAATATGTGCGGTGACTTTTTTGTCCTCGCCGTAAACTTGGGACTCCAAAATCTCCGATTCGGATTTCGCAGATATACTGCGCATCGACCGGCCCACGACCGACTCCAATGCATTGTCTGGTCGATCGGACGTCGGCTATCTTCGCGAGGCACACGCATGAAGGGCATAGAGGTGCCATGCGCCGAAGGAACTGAGTTCCAAATTGTCCTTATTGAACGGGGACGTGCGACGGCTTAGGTAATGGACCGAATAGCTCTTTTAACCAGCATTTCGGCCAGATGGGAGCATCTTCACCGTTGATGCCAGTAATCAACGCAATCTTCTCGCTTAAGCTCGGCACGCCATTAGCTTAACGAGGAAAGGGAAACCTCAACGAAGTTACCTTCTGATCACGACCTGTAGACGTCGGACCGTCAGGTGCGACCGTATACGTCCTCAAACCGCACAATGTCATCTTCGCCCAGATATTCGCCGCTTTGGACCTCAATCATAACCAGGACGATATTGCCGGGGTTCTCGAGCCGGTGTTTGTGGCCGCACGGGATATAGGTGGACTGATTGGTGGTCAGGAGTAGCTCCTGGTCGCCGTTGACTATTTTCGCAGTGCCGCTGACCACGACCCAGTGCTCGGAGCGGTGATGGTGCATCTGCAGGCTCAAGCGCCCGCCCGGGTTAACCTCGATACGCTTGATCTTGAAGCGCTCGCTTTCCTCCAGAACCGTGTAGGTGCCCCAGGGCCGGTGCACGGTACCGTGAAGCAAGTGCGCTTCGTGTCCCGCAGCCTTGAGCCCCTCGAACAGTTTCTTGACGTCCTGGACGCGATCGCGGGATGCAACGAGCAGCGCATCGGGGGAATCGACAATCACCAGGTCGCTGACGCCCACCGTCCCTATGACTCGTTTGTCCGAGCTTATGTAGGTGTCGACGGTGTCCACTAGATGGACATCGCCGCGGATCCTGTTGCCGCTCTCGTCGGGAGGGATCAGTTCGGCCATTGCGTTCCAGGAACCGATGTCGTTCCACCCCATCTCGCAAGGGACAACGGCGAGATTGTGCGCCTTTTCCATCACCGCCCGGTCGAGCGGGATGCGCGGAGCCACGGCGAGATGCTTGGCCGAGAGCTCGATGCTGGCGAAGCGCCCGCCGTCAATGATTGCGGCGTTCTCGTAGCTGCCCAGAACGGCATCGACCACCTCCTTGCAATGCAGGGCCATCTCATCGAGCATGACTTGCGCTTTGAAGCAGAAGATGCCGGCGTTCCAGAAGAAACGTTTGGAGGCGACATAGGATTTGGCGGTCTCGACGTCCGGCTTCTCGACGAAACGGACGACTTTTTCGCCATCGGCCTCGATGTAGCCGAATGCCGTGTCCGGCCTGTCTGGATTGATGCCCAAGGTTGCAATGCGCCCCTGCCCCGCATGCTCGATCGCCCGACTGATGGCGCTTCCAAAGGCCGCCAGGTCGCCGATCATCTGGTCCGCGGGAAAAATGCACAGGATTGCATCCGGCCCCTGTGTCGCCTTGGCGTGGATGGTCGCCGCGGCGATAGCGGCGGCCGTGTCCCGGCCCTCCGGCTCGAGCAGGAAGGTGCGCGGGAGCACGACGGAATCCAGCTCGTCAAAATGGTCTTTCGTGAGGAAGAGATGGTCCTTGGAGGTCACGGTGACGAGCTCGGCCGCCCCCACTATGGAAGCGGCGCGCAAGACGCTGTGCTGAATGAGCGAATACCCGTCCGCCATCTTGAGGAAAGGCTTGGGGTGCGATTGCCTGGAGGCGGGCCATAACCGCGAGCCGGCTCCGCCGCTGATGATGACAGGAACCACTTTCATCAAATGCCCTCTAACGTCTGCGACGCGAATGCCTGCGCTCTTTTCAGCACCGAGGCGACGATCGTCGTGGCTCTGCTCTCGCTCGAAGCTTCCGAATAGCAGCGCAGTTCCGGTGCATTGCCGGAGGGCCGCAGGTGTATGATCTCGCCTGTGCGCATACGCACCCTGAAGCCGTCGGTTTTGTCGACTTCGGCTACGGTCCCGAACGGGGCGAGAAATTGATGGAGTGCGTCTAGGTTTGCGAGGCGATCCATCAATCTGCTTGAACTTTCGGCGGAGAAATCCTGCAGCCGGTCGCTCGCGCATACCGGAAGCTTCCAGAGCTCGCGCAGTTGCGACAGCTTCTTCTTTGTCGATGCCATGGTACCGAGAACAGCCAGGATGGGGAGAACCGAGTCCCGCGTCGGCAGGGCGGTCAAAGTCTTCCCGTTCGCCGTGTAATCCGACCCCAGGAGAACGCCACCATTGGCCTCGAAGCCGACAACGATGCTGCCGGCACGATGTGACGCCTCCATGGCTTCGATGACAAAGGGGGACCCGACCTTTGTCCTCAGGACGTCGAAGCCGAAAGCTTTCGAAATGCCGGAATTGGAGGTCACAGGCGTCACGACGGTATCCGCCTTCAGGAAGAGAGCCGTGGCGAGCCCAACCAGATCGCCGCGAAACAGATCGCCATTTTCATCGGCAATGAGTGGCCGATCAGCGTCTGCATCGGTCGACACGATGGCATCGAGATTGAATTCGCGGACCCATTCTTTCAATTTTGCAATCGTGGCTGCATCCACGGCTTCGGTATCGACAGGCACGAAAGTTTCGGTTTTCCCGACGGCGACCACGCCGGCGCCGAGCGATTGAAGAATTTCCACCAAAAGCATTGCTGCTACCGAACTGTGCCGGTAGACTCCAAGTCTCAGGCCGGAAAGGGAGCCCGGCTCCAGCGTGTCATTGGCGCGCTCTCGATAAGAGGCCATCGCTTGTTCGTGGCGGATAGGCCACGTCGTTCCCAGAGGAGCGGGTGGCAAGCAATATGCATTTGATCTTTCGGCCACAAAGCGCGTAATCGCGGCCTCATCCGCCTTGCTGATCTCACCATTCGGGCCGTAGAATTTGATGCCGTTGCGATCGGCTGGAATGTGCGACCCAGTGACCATAAGAGCAGCCGCGCCGTGTCTGCGTGCATACAGTGCCAGGGCAGGCGTCGGTATGGCGCCGCAATCGATCGGCTGGAAACCATTTGCGGCCAACGCCGCCATGCAATTGTTGACTATCGCTTGGCTGCTGTCACGCAGGTCGCGGCCTACGAAGACCGAACTATTCGGCTGAACCTGGCTCGAACTCAAACGCCAGGCGAAAGCTTCGGTATAAAGCCCGCTGGCCTTGCCGAGCAATTCCGAATCCAAACCTCGAACGCCGCTTGACCCGAACTTCATGACTTCGCTTTGCTGGTGGACAGGTAAGGTGGTATATTGCAGTGGGCTAGTGCTTCTATTGAAAGCGCCATCGGTCTATCCAGATGTAATTCTCTTCAGCATGGTAACGGCCGATCAAATTTGCAGAACGACCCAGACAGGAGCTCAGAACGGAAGTTAGGGCCTCCACTGGAAGTCAGGGGCAACCATAGCTCTCCTTCTATTGAAATCTCTTGGCGCGCTCATCTAACGATCAAGGCAGGGAGTGATCGGTCGGTGCCCGCCGGTACTTCGCTATGCAGCATCATGACGTATCGGTAAACTTGGTTGTTTGGATGGCATGCATCCATGGCATGGATAGGGAAGCCTTCTGGATCAGCGCCGTAGAACCCTGCGGTTTTAGCCAATGTATTAAGGTCGGCTCGATGTGGAGCTTCAACAGGTTGTGGCTTGAGGCTGCCATGCGGTCGATGAGTTTTATCGGTGAGGCCAGGCTGGAAACTCGGCTGCGTGGAAGTCTGAGGTCCGATAGGCGACGGCATAGGCCCGCGGTTTGTATCAAGTGGTCGGCCTATAAGGCTTTATGCGGATGTGCTTGAGCCCGAGCTTGCGGAAAGCCTTGGCAAAGGCAAAGACCTTGCACCTCGCTCGACGGCATCCCGAGACCGGAATAGAAGGCGAAAGCAAACCTTGAGGAAGGCAATGGCGCGCTTTCCTCCTTCTCGTCGGGCGAGATTTGCGAGGAGGCCACACGCGAAGCGTCATCGGTGCAGAATGGACAAACTCCCATCCGATGCCGCGGCTGTTGGATTGTCCCTTTCGATCGCCGGTAATGCGGTGGCCGAGACGATCGAAGCGACCGAGCTTCTTGATGTCGATGTGGATCATCTCGACTGGCATGTCGCGCTCATCGCGGCGAACAGGCTCGGCCGGTTCCATATCCCTAAGCCGTGACAGGCCGGCGACGCTTGGGCGCCCTGCTCACAGTCGTTGGCGAAACACCTGTACGCTTGGCGATGTCCTTGCCCGCCAGCCGTTGACGGCGCAGGGCCAAATCTGGTCGACCGCTTTCGGCGTCGATGAGCGGTCGCACATGCTGGCGCAGCCCTCAGCCGCGTATCGCTCGACCTAGCGCGCGACCACCTTCGGCGTCACACCGTAGGTTCTTGCCGCTTGAGCTTTAGAGAAGCTGCGTTCAACGACGGCGCGGGCCATCTCCTCTCGACGCCGCGGTGTCACCCTCAAACCTGCCGAACAGCCGCTTGTTGCGGCGATTGTATATTTGACAGATCCACGCTTTCAAATTGACTCGTTTCTGACTTTTTCTGGGTGTATCTTCTTCCCGTCGTCCGTCTGGAGAGACGAGTATGTCGGCATACGGTGTGGCGGATTCCCAACTCGCAATTCTTACGAAAGGCCAGAACGACTATTGTACCAAGCACCTGGCTGCAGGGAAGGATGAGCGCGAGCGCATAGCGCTTAAAGTCCTGGCGCTTTTCGGGCGAGGTTTGATTGATCCTGACCAGCTATCGACAGAGCTTGAACGGGTTGCCCGGTGATCCAAGAGATGCATCCATGGGGAACAGAACAGCGGCTTGTCGATAGCGCGCGCCGCTTGATTGGCCGCTCCCGCGCCGGAGTGGAAGATGCTAGATTGAAGGTCGAGCAATCACGACTTGCCCTTGAACAGTCCCTCAAGCGCCTCCAACATTCACACCTTCTTGAGACACAGAAAAGCCCCAGCGCGGAGGGTGATCGGCGCTAGGGCTTCAGGCATGTACGCGGTACCAGCATGACCTTACGTTAGCTTGCGCTCATATAGTGAACGAAAAGTGAATCGCTCAGCCATGCGGATGCTTCTTGGACGGCTTCGTACGGCCACCCTTCAAGGGAGTAGTGCTTTGCCATAGAGCCGCAGTGGTGGCAAACCGGACCCTGCGGCCACAACATGCCTTCGACATGCTCAATGCGGCGGCTTCGTCGTGGAAGTAGGGGTGGGATAGAATGGACATAGCGATAACTCCTTAGATTCCTAATCGCGGTATCCGTTTGGGTCTGTCAAATATATAACGCCCTTGTTGCAAGGCGTCGCCAACCTGATCTGTGGCCGCACACGCTATGCCCTCGGCCTCACGCTGGTTAGCCGATCAACTTGATCCACAGGCGCTTGAACCATGCGAAGATGGCCCTGAGCCCCTTTGGCTCGGCGCCGCGTTTGAGAAGGCGGTCATAGGCGCGGCCGGCTTCGATCTGCTCGCGAGACATCTTGCCGGCCCAATGGATTCGGCCACGTTTGATGATGTAGTGCGAGCCACAAGGGAAGTCGTGATTGCCGATCGACGGCCAGATCGAGGCGCCCTCGTCCTCCATGACAAGGTCATATTCAGTTGGAACGAGCGGTGTCGAAACCTCCTCGCCACAGCCACAGGCGCAATTGTGGAGGGCAACGTGGCATTGGCGCGACACGTAAAGAACCCCGTCTTCCAGCTGTTCGGGAATATCTTCGACAAAGACCGTTGTAAGACAATCCACCCGAGCCATCATGCCCCCCGGTTCGTGATGTTGTTGCCCTCAATCATGTATGTCGCGTTTCTTTCGTTGCGCTCATCACGATAGAAGGTCAGCCAGCGCTTCCAGCGCATGATCGCCATGATGGCGTTCAACGAATTGAGCTCGGCGGTCTGGATCTCGGTTCCGTACACATCGGCCTCGTCATCGTCGTCACCGAACGACAGATGGGTCGCCACCTCCGCCCACGGCGTGCCGGGGGCAATGAAAGTCGCCCGTGCGCAACCGTCGAGCGTGTTGTCATCGAGCCCAAGACCAATGCCGGTGTCGACGAATGGAATGCCCAGGCGAACCAGCCCTTCGGCAATCACGCGCCGCGACGATCCCTTGTCAACACAGACGAAGACGAAGTCATAACCTGCAAATTCGTCAATGTTGTCAGCCTTGACCCTGGTGGCGTGCGGCCTCACGCCCTTGTGCATACGCGCGTAAAGCGCTGCGTAATAATCTACCTTGCGGGGAAAATTCTTCGCCAGCGCCTGTTCGGGAGCACCAGGCGAGCGGAAAAGATTGTGGTTGAGAAGTTGGTCGTCATCGTAGATGTGGATTTCGGCAACGCGGGTCTTGGCGGCGAGATCGAGCAGATAGGCACCTGTGCCGCCGAGGCCGATGATCGCGATGCGGCCTCTGAGCTTGCGATTGGCGAGGACGATTCCGTAGCGGGCTGACGCAGAATCGGGGATTGCGAACGGGCTATCGTCCTCCGCACTGGCTAACGTGACGCCTGTGCGCGGGTTCGCGGTCCTGTCGTGCGACCGCGCAGCGGCGGCGAGGTGAGATTCGTAGGTGACAACCTTGTCGTAAATGTTGGCATACCGGCCAGTACCTTCTGGCTTCGATGAGAAATAGTGATGGACCTTGATGTCGGATCCGACAGTCGCCTCGTTGCTGTTGTGGATGATATTGGTCATCGGCGTGCCATCGCGATGGCAGGGCGTCTCTCCGGTGAACCACATGGTGTGGTCTGTCTGTGGAGTCGAGGTCAGGCCTTGGGTATCCAGCGAGAGCGTGCAGACAAGCGTGCCGCGGCCAAGCGACCTGTCGCGC
This sequence comes from Mesorhizobium sp. WSM3868, assembly GCF_002294785.1. Taxonomy (NCBI): domain Bacteria; kingdom Pseudomonadati; phylum Pseudomonadota; class Alphaproteobacteria; order Hyphomicrobiales; family Phyllobacteriaceae; genus Mesorhizobium; species Mesorhizobium sp. WSM3868. The sequence goes on from NZ_NSGB01000001.1 coordinate 647,254, forward strand.
TTCACGTAGGGGACGCTGTGAACGAGAAGGACGAGCTCGCGCATCTCGAGCTCAAACCCCTCGTCCAGCAGCCGCTTGAGATGCGGATCACGACTTATCAGATCGGCGGACATTGAAGACCATCCCGTTCTTGACTTCGATTTTCTCGCCCTCCACCAGATCACCTTCCGCGCCGTGGATACCTTTCAGGTACGTGATCGTGTACTTGAACTTCTCAAAGTTGGCGTCGGGGTAGGCCAGCAGTGCAATCTCGCGATAGCTGTGCTTTCTCCTTGGTACCGTGCGCGATCGACCGTTGACCTTGATAACCACCGTTTTCGCCTCGTGGCTGCGGATGCGCTCGACGCCCTGTCCACCAAGAGTCACCGCGCCGTCAGCGGGAATGACCGTATCGCCGGCGCTGTCCAGAATCAGTTCGAGATCCTCATCGATGCTGGCGTAGCGGTAGATGTCAGCCGCGGAGATTGTCGCCGATCCCCACTCCCAGCCACGCTCGTTGACGGTGAAAGAAAAGGTCCTGTCGCCTTCGAATGAAAGGAACTCAGAGTGGGGCATCTCCCGCAGGTCGATCGCTTCCTCAAGGCCGATCGAACGCGTTGTCCTGTCCACTATCTGGATGAGAACATAGTCGCTGGCCGGATCAAGCCCACCGAGGGCGCGGACCTCGCGACCAGAAATGATGGCGTCATTGGAAGCCACCACACGGCCGTCCAGCTTGTATGTAAAGTTCGTCACGCCAGGCATCGAAGCCTCCTTGTCTCTCATTCTGCACAAAACATATATGCAATTTTTAGCCAATGTCTAGCTACTTGGTAGCTATTTTGTCATCATTTTTTGGTTGACAATTATGGACTTTATAGCTACATAAACAATGCCGGTTAGGGAGGCGCCCATGAAGCGCACGATGACGCTTAACTTGTCGGACGCGGAAATGAGCGTCCTTGAAACCATGTGTGAAGAAAAAGGGCTGTCCAAAACCGCGCTCGTTCGCCAAGCGCTGCGGCTCTACAAATCAGTCGACGATCGACTGGCGCGTGGCGAAAAGGTGTTTGTCGAAAGCGCAGATAAGTCAGAAAAAGTAGAGCTGATGGTTCTATGAAAGAGCTGATCGATCGCGTCTTTCTCTTAAATCGCGCAACAGGCCGGTTCGAAGATGCAGATCTGTATCATGGCCTGGACAGCACCAATCTCGCGCATATCGAGGGACGCTGGCGGCCGCTTTTTGAGTTGCGTCGGAGGGAAGCCAAGGCCTCTCTTCAGACTTTAGCGGAGGTCAATGCAGAAGATGCCCATTGGGAATGGGGCAAGAAGGCGCTGGTTGCGCTGGACGATCCATTCCTGTTCGATTTCTTCGTGCTCGAATGTGGTGGCAGCACACAGGCCATCATGATGACGCGCAAAGGGGGCCAAGACTGCTTCAGTCGCCACCCCGAGCATCAGCGAGTGCCGCTGATCTACGTGGAGTTTCTGGCGACGGCTCCATGGAATCGACCAAAGCTGGTTGCTGAGCCGATTTACAAGGGTGCGGGGCGTGTGCTCGTTGGTACGGCCGTCAGCTTGAGCCTGGAAGAAGAGTTTGGTGGCCGTATCGGTCTGCATTCACTTCCTGGCGCAGAAGTTTTCTACCGAGATGCGATCGGAATGACGGATCTTGGAGCGGATAGCGAAGGAGTGCATAAAGGTCTGAGATACTTCGAGCTTTCCAGCAGGGATGCTGCGACTTTCCTATCCGTGCAACACTAGCAAGAGGAGTCGACCATGAAATTACATTTCACTGCCGATTGGCTGCGCAGCCATATCGAACATGATCCAGATGTCGATTGCGACGCGGGACTCCCGCTGCGCGATGCAGCTCCGCTTGGACGTCTTATGCAGGAGAAGTCTCGTCATCAAGCAACTGCGGGGCAGCCTTCGGCTGCCTCCGAACAGAAATCTGTTGTGCTTTTTAAGTTGGTGCATCAGCTTCGACGCAAGGACGGATTGAGCATTGCGCAGTTGGCTGCCAAAATTCGTGTTGATGCGGCGGAATTGGAGAAGGTGGAGAAGGATCCCTGCTATGTTCCAGGCCCGCGTACCGTTCATCAGCTAGCCGAGTTCATTGGGGTTTCAGCACGTGCTGTAGAACAGCTGACCGCGGCATCGTCTGCGCAGAACGACAATCTCACCGAAGCGGCGCATCGTTTTGCCGCGAGTTCGGACGACCTATCGAAGCTAAGCCAGGCTGAAAGGCGCGACCTCAACGATTTCGTCAAGGTACTGGCCTCAATCGATAAGAAGAATGGATGATCATGTCCGCGATTGAGCCGATAATTGGGGACTTTGAGCGCCGAGATATCCATGAGCACATATCACGTCTGCTCCGTGATCTCGGCAATCCAGAGCCCCCATTACGGCTCGAGCAGGTGCGCGCGCTGCAAAAGCTTGACCTTACCTATTATAGCAAAGCGAACCTGAGCTTACTGGATGAGATCGCCCACCGGGCGCGACTCGCTGGCAACGAGATCACCAGCACGGCCAAGCGCATGGTCGATGTGGTCCAGCAATATGGCCTTCGTGGTATCCTGATGCTGAAGGAAGGCGACAAGCGAATCTTCATCGATGATGACGTAGCCGAGCTGAAGCGACGCTTCCTCATCGCACATGAGATTACCCATGACCTTCTTCCTTGGCATCGCTCCCTGCTTCTGGGGGACAATGAGTCCACTCTGAACCCGACATTCCATCAGGCAATGGAGGCGGAAGCCAATTACGGTGGGCGCCATCTCTTGTTCCTCGGAGGAAGATTTCGTCCCGAAGCGCTGGACTGCTCGTTTGAATGGAAGAGCATTGAGCAGCTTCGCAAGCGCTACGGGAACACCCTTACTACAACGCTTTGGCAAATGGTTTGCGAACGCAATCCTGAATTTCCTGCCTTCGGCGTTGTCAGCCGGCATCCCTATCACAGGGATATCTGCGAGAAGGCGGGGAACGACAATGTGGCCTATTTCCCGAGATCGAAAGCGCTAGCTGAGCACTTTCCGGGCATCACGACCGAAGTCGCCTATTCCGCGATCTGCGATCACGCAACGAACCGCAAGCGGGGTCCGGTAGGCGAAGGCGAAAGCATCTTTTATGATGCGAACGGCGAACCTCACATATTCTGGTTGCACAGCTTCTCAAATACTTATGATTTGCTCACTTACTGCATTTACAAGAAGAAGCACCAACGCATTTCCCCCGTCGGCTACAGGGTAGCCTGATTTCCCCTCATTCCAGGCGCTCAGTCGATCGTCGGGCTCTTTTTGAGGCGGACGAACTGTAGAGAGGTATTCTCCGTCTCGGCGAGGCGGTTCTGCGACGTTCCGTCAGTCCGCCAGCTTCTCCTCGGATGGATGACTTCGCGCGTGGGAATGCGCTGCTTCGGAAAATTGCGCCGATGCAGCTGCAGCGCACGAGCCTGGTTTCACGATGCACAGACCTCCACAAGACGCAGCGAAGATCTTGGCGCAAAGTGTGCACTCTCGCCGGCGATGGATGCCGCCGGCTGAAGAACATAGGCGTTCAAATCCCGCCTTCCGTTGGCTCAGTGATCGCCTTTGGCCTCTTGCTCGCCCCGCTCAGCTGGCGCGCCCTGTGGGATTGAGGTGCTTCAAAGCTCTGACAGGCCGGTGGCGATGTCGGTAGCAGATATTTTGCTTGTCGGAAGGCCTGAACGCGCTGCAGCTAGCGGCCCATCAGCGGCCAAACGGTCGGGTCGATCAGGACAAACCGCAAGGACCTACCCTGCCGTGCCCTATGAAAACGGCGGATCCGGCAAATGTCCGCAAAACATCGCTGCCTTCCATGCACAGCGGGTGTTCCTCGCTTGGGGAGAAGCGCCTCGCCGCCGGAGCAGACCAGGTGCGCGATGTGGTCCGACGGATCAAAACAGCTGTCAGGCAACCACACGAAACCCTGGCATACGAAGATCGGCTTAAAAAACGAGCGGCCGATGGAAATATCTGGGTCTGTCCGTCCCACCGATGAGTCTTTCGACTCCGGACATGGGTGCTGCCAGCTCTTGTCCGCGATCGCTTCTTCAGTGCCACGGCGGTCTCGTCAGCGACGCTGCAATCGAAACAGCGCATCTACACCAAGGTGGGGCAGGTTCTCCGCCCGAAGTGCAGAGCCGCCGTCATGCGGCGAATTGCCAGTCAGGGCAGGTACGCGGGCAAGCCACTCCCCGCGGTGGCCACGGTGCCCGGTCTGCGACCGCATCGTGAATATAGGCTGATGCCGCGTGAAATCTTCGAGGGTTTGAAACGTACAGCCCGTTCCCGTCTCAGAACCGGGCCGAATCTGGATTGCATTTGCCTACCCGGGTGGCTTCGTCTGCATTCGTTGTTTGATCTTCGACGAAGTCGGACATGAGACACAGCGCTCTCAGAGCGATCGCATTTGTTTCGCAATCATTTTCTCATTTGGCACGACATATGCGGGGGCTGTCCCGCATGACCGCTCCGTCAATCTGATTGATGCGGTCAGGATTCAATCAGGGCGCAGTGCGTCGCTTCTGAATATCAAGGAGAGAAGAGTATGGCGAGAGCCCGAATTGGCGTGGCGCGGGCAGTAACAGCGGCTGTCGTCCTCATCGTTGCGGGACAGGCCGGCGCGGCAGATATTCATCAAGTCGCGAGCCTTGCGAAGGTAGGATCCCCGGTCGCGGAAGCGCCAAGCCCCTGGCAGATCCGCATGCGCGCGTTGGGGGTGATCACCGAGGATTCGGGCTACGTCAACGCGGTGCCCGGCTCCGGTCTTTCCTATTCGAACAGCGTGACGCGGGAACTCGATATATCGTATTTCTTCGCCGACAACATCGCCGCCGAACTCATACTCGGCACCACCTATGCCAACATCTATGGCCAAGGTTCGATCGGCGGGTTGGGCAAGATCGGCAAGGTTTGGCTGCTGCCGCCAACGCTCACATTGCAGTATCATTTTACCGATTTCGGCGCCTTCAAGCCCTATGTCGGCACCGGCGTGAACTATACGATCTTCCATCATCAGCAAGCCGGCAGCGCCGATGATCTCAAGGTCAAGAACACATTCGGCGCCGCGCTGCAGGTCGGATTCGACTACATGGTGGACCAGCACTGGGGCGTGAACTTCGACGTGAAGAAGCTTTTCCTTAAGCCCGACTTCGACGTCACTGTCGCCGGCGCTAAGCTCACAGGCAAGGCTAGGCTCGATCCATGGCTGGTAGGCGCAGGTCTCACCTACCGCTTCTAAGGACGAAGCACCTGAAGAGGCATTTTCCAAGTCCGCGCCCGGATCATCCGCGCCGAGAAGTGGCACCGCGATGGGTCTTAAGGGAGTTGTTGGCATGCGCGTAGAAAACGATCATCGGCACGTGATCGGTGTGCCGGCCGCTCCCACGCAACTTGATGGTCTGTCTTCTGCAATTCTGCGGCAGAGGGGGGTGGCGCGGGTGTCGCTGCCTGGCGATGTGGTGACGTGGGCGGCAGGCCGTCATCAGACGCTCAGGCGGATGCTTTCCGACCAGCGTTTCAACAAGGACTGGCGACAGTGGCGGGCGCTGCAGGACGGCGAGATTCCCGAGGATCATCCGCTGATCGGGATGTGCAAAGTGGACAACATGGCCACCGCGCACGGCGCCGATCACCGGCGCTTGCGCGGCCTGCTGTCCAGCAGCTTCACGCCCAGTCGTATTGCCTTGCTCGCGCCACGGATCGAACAACGCGTCGATCAACTCCTGGCCGAGATGGCGCAGCGCGGCGGCAGTGCCGATCTGATGTGCGAGTTCGCCGCTCCGTTGCCCACCAACGTGATCGCCGAACTGTTCGGTTTGCCGGACGAACAGCGTGAAGAGATCGTCGCGCTCACCTACAGCCTGGCCAACACCTCCGCCACAGCCGAAGAGGTGCGACAGACGCGGCAGCGCATCCCGGAGTTCTTCCGTTGTCTGATCTCGCTCAAGCGGCGCCAGCTCGGCGACGATTTGGCTTCGGCGCTGATCGTCGCACGCGACAATGGCGAGCTCGTTTCCGACACCGAGCTCATCGACATGCTGTTCATGGTGCTCTCTGCAGGCTTCGTGACTGTCACCGGCGTCATCGGCAATGGCATGCTGGCATTGCTGACGCATCCGCAGCAACTACACCTGGTGCGCAGCGGCCAAGTTCCGTGGTCACAGGCGATCGAGGAGATTCTGCGCTGGGGCAGCTCAGCGGCCAATCTGCCGTTCCGCTATGCCACCCAGGACGTGGAGATCGACGGATGCATGGTGCGGCGCGGCGACGCCGTGCTGATGGCGTTACATGCGGCGAACCGGGACGAAAGGGCCTTCGGTCCGGGCGCCGACAGGTTCGATGTCACCCGGCGGCACAACCCGCACCTGTCGTTCGGCCAGGGGCCGCATTCGTGCCTGGGCGCTGCGCTGGCGCGCCTGGAATTGGGCTGCGCCTTCCCCGCGCTGTTTGGGCGGCTGAAGGATCTGGCGCTGACCATCGCCGCGGAGGACGTTGTCTACATGCCGTCTTACGTCATTCGCTGCCCGCAGAGGCTGCCGGTCACCTTCCGCCCGTCCATGGCCTAGAGAGTGCGGCCTTCACCCCGGCTTCACTGATTCTGCGTGGAAGGCTCGACCAGTTGTTCCGCGATTAGCCGTACTCGGGGCCCTCCTGCCTCTCCGCTGGCCACAACAGCCGCGGCAGGTGGTTGCCCGGGTCAAGCGCATCCGGCCAGGGCCGATCTGCCGTTGGCTGGCAGCTAATGCTGGCGGGGCGGCTGCCTCAACTCCGGCGTGCCCAGCCGGCCGCGGCCAAAGCGTCGGCCACGAGGCTGTTGTGCTCACCCGGTCCAGCGCCGCCGATAGAGAGCACGATCTGAGCCGGCGAGATTGGCAAGCAGACACCGGCCTCCTCGACCCATTTTGCATGCTGCCAACCGGTGTTGGCCACGAGTGCTTTGTCATATCCTGATTGCATGTCTTCAAGCCCTGAGGTGCCAGGCTGACCTCGAAGATACAATGAAACAATCCTGAGGTTTCCAGACTGGTGGTGGCGAGAGAAAGACCTAATCTCCGGGCCCCGGCCGCCACTCGCGAAGGAGGTTGTCCGCGGTCCTGATTTGATCGCAGCAACGGCTGAGCGCTAGCCGCGCGGCCGGCGGTCTTTCTGTCGTCAATTTTTGCTCGTGCGGCCGGCGAGCAGCGCCATGCCCCAGCGACGGGCAAGATAGAAACTTAAGTGGCACGCACTTCCTGGCGCTGTCCGATTCCCGACAATGTGGGATCCGCAACATAGCAGAGTCCGATTACTCATTGCCGAAACGAGCTTTCTCGTTTGGCACGGAATGTGCGCGGTCCCGGACACGCCTCACAGAACAAGGAGAACCCATCCATGATCACCCACCAAAGTATCCCCCTCACGCTGATTCATTCAAAGATGACGCTGGAGTCAGGCCTCGCAACATGCTGATGACTCATCTGGCTCTGGGCTGCCCCCCGCCCCACTCTCTCCAAGTAAGTGCAACGAGCATGCATCACCCTCAACATAAGGGACAACCCACCTTAAAGCGGGCAATGCGCGTCCAAAACTTGACAAAGGGCTTGTCAGTTTCATTACAACCGCTATCCGGGCACTTCAGAGGCTTTTCAAAGATATCATGGGGTTAGCGCGCTGAGCCCGCTGGCATAGCGTTTGCACACAAGCAACGGTGCAAGACAAGGATGCTTCCCTGAACCCGTCCGCCTCCGAGAGGAAACCAATGCAGAAAGCTTTGAAAAAAGCATTAGACCGCAACGTGGTATTGCAGATCGGGTCCCCGGCCCCTTCGATTCAAGTCGAGAGCTGGCTGCGTGGCGAGCCCCTCACCAGCTTTGAGCCGGGCAAAGTGTACATCGTCGAATTTTGGGCAACTTGGTGCGCCCCTTGTGTGGATGGAATGCCCCGTCTGATGCAGCTGCAGGAGAAATACAAGGACAGCGGAGTTGAGATCATCGGGGTCGCGGCTTCTGAAGACGCTCCTACGGCCGATGAGGCCCGAAGCACGCTGGACACTTGGTTGACCGAAAAGTTTATGAATCTGAACTATCGGATCGCGTTCGACTTCACCGGCGAAATGAACACGCTTTGGATGGAGCCCAGCTTTTCTTTCGCGCTTCCGACCTCGTTCGTGGTCGACCGAGACGGCCAAATCGCGTTTATCGGTTACCCGATGCAACTCGATGAGGTTTTGCCGAAAGTGCTTACTGGCAGCTGGCGCGCCAGCAATAAAGCAAAATCCGCCGATAGGGAGCGGATCGCGGTAGGCGAAACGATAGCGCGCGAACAGGCGCTGAAGAAGAAGATCAATGACATATATAGCGCGGCGGTGGAGAAGAAGGATTGGAAGGCGGCGCTCTCGGCGATCGAGGAAGGCATCGCCTTGATGCCGGACAACCTCGGTTTGCGCCGTTCTCACGTGAATCTGTTGCTTCGCACAATGAAGGACATGCAGGTCGGCTTGCCGGTCATGAGCCAATTCGTTCGCGACGCGATCCACAGAAAATCCGAGAAATGGATGACTGCGGCGCTAGAGGAACTCTTCTCCCCGAACTTTGACTATTCGCAGTTTCCGTCTGCTGAGCGCTTGGCAATGGGTAAACAGCTGTCCGAACACATCCTGGAACTGAATCCCCCCGAAAGCGACCAATGCAAGCTCTTGCCTTATCCGTTGGCAGCCCTGTACTATCACGAGAGCGGCAACAAAGATCGGGCGATCGAGTTGATCCACCTTGCACTGAAGTCGCAGGGTGCTCCGGAGCGGATCCGCGACGAAGATGAACAGGACGAAGTATTGCATTTGCTACAGTTCCTGGCCTACTTCAAGGATGAGAATGTCTGCTACGGTGGTCTTTGCGTGGCTCCAAACAATGGCCGATTCGACAGCTGGTATACCGTTTGCGGCTAACCGTCAGCTTTATGCGAGGGACAACTTGGCCGGGCAGCTCTTGATGCGAACGGCGCGAACCCGCGTCCGGCTTGCGAAATCGCCTGGGCCGCTTGGACGTCGGTCAGAAGGACTGCGGTCTACTACGATGGCCGCCTTTGGTTAGGCGGGCCATCAGCTGAGCTACTGGCTTTGCGCGCTTCGAAGCGGCTTCGCGAACCAGCGCCAGACGGTCGTCGGGAATAAAAATTTGATGTCCGGCGAACAACACCTTCACGCCAGCCGGATCACGCCCGCCCGGATATTCCTGACATCCTGGCCGAGGTCGGCGCCGTTTGGGCAGAGCTCCGAATCGGGGTCAACGGCGAAGTTCTCCGAGGATTGCAGCGAGATAGTCGGTCCAACCGGCCTTTTTGCGCCTGAGCTTGATGGGGGCTTGTCGTGACGGCACGCTTGGATGGCGAAATGCCTGACGATAGCCATGTAATGCGCCCCGTGCCCCTTTCGGAGGCGGGATTGATCCTCGCTGCGGCGACGTCGAGGGTCCAGTGCAGCGCGTTCTCGATCAGGATTTCGCGCAGATGTATTGTGCGTCCTTACTCCAAATCGTCACTCCACGCATCGTCTACGGCTCAGCGTCAGACATGGCTGCGTTCAAAACGTCAGCCTGAAGCCGGCCCGCAGCGTGAAGGCATAGAAGTCTACGCCAGCGCTATCCTTGTAGGTTTTTTGTTTGCGGTCGCTATGTTGTAGGCCTTTGCGTAGCCTTTCTTCCGAAAATGTTTGTCGCCATTGGCGGCCAGGAAGACGCTGGCGCGTTCGGTCATCTGATAATCGATCTTGGCGCCGGCCGAGATGAACGGCACCGTGAAGAAGTCGTCCTCAAATCGCAGCTCGCGCCTCCAGTGATCGTCAACAGAGCTTGCATCAACGGTGAAGCCGCTGCGCAGCAGACCCGAGAGCGCTCAAGTTCACGAGCGTCGTGGTCGCTTCCGCGCCAAGGAACAGGCCGAAATAGCGCTGTTCGTAATCGATGCCCGGTTTCGGTCCGGGGACCCCGCGATAATCGCGGAACCCTTCCCCACTATATTGGTACGAACCGCCATAGGCCTTCCACTTCATGTCAGTGTATTTGACGCCGCCATGCAGGTTGATAACCGTGGCATCGTTGATCACGAAGTCTGGGCCTGCTGCCAAAGGTCAATGTAGCGGTCAAGGCGAGTTTCGGGGTGGATGGACTGATGCGACCAATCCTGTGCCGCGAAGCTCGGCGCATCCTTGAGCCAATCACAGTCTTCCATATGGCTGTTGCCAGAGAAACCGAAGACGGCGTTGGCTGAAATGATCCAGTTGTTCCACACCTCGGCCCTTAGCCCGGTGGTCAGAACCAGGCGCGCCGGTTTCCCAGATCAAATTGCTGATATGATTGCCCCACTTTGTCGTAGACAAGCTCGTTGCCCTTTAGCCAGGTGTAGCCAACACCACAATGGCGACGCTCTTGTCGGGCGCTGAACAGATGGTCGAATGCGCCGCCATGGCGATGGTCGACGATGTGCAGAACGTGCCGAAAGCAAGAATTGCAAATGATGATTTGCAGCGATTCATGGGGCGTCCTCGGGATAGCCGTTGGTGATCTTTCGTTAAACGACGGCGGCTCTCAGCGCCCGTTCGCAGGAGTTGTTGTCGCGGCGACCATTCCTGGGCATTGGTGCCCTTGAACTCCGATGCGATGTCCATGACGGCTTGGCATTGCTCTTGGCCTGATGCGCTGCATAGAACCGCGTGGTCGGCCACTACCGTGTTGCCGGACCGTATAAGAGATTTGGCCGGGCCGAGAGGCGACGCTCGTGGCGAGAGAAGGGACTGCACCGGCCGCCGGCGTTGTCAAAATGCCGAAGTTGGTGATGCGGCACGACGGTTAATTTCCCGCTCTTTGGCGATTAAGCGTTCCAGCTTGTGAATGTTGGGCACGCCTGGGATCACTTCGAGGCCGAGAACAACCCCAGGCGTGCCGTCGATGTACAGCTCCTTGGCGACCGCGCGATTGCGCTCGAGGAGGTTTTCGAGGGCGGGGTCTTTCATGTCCCGCTTGAGCTGTTCAACATCAAGGCCGACCTGTCTTGCGATAGTCAAAATGTCGAATTCGCTGAGCTGCCCGCTAGTAGCCATCAGGGCGTGATGGAACGCGTCATATTTTCCCTGTTTGATGGAGGCGAGCGCCGCCAGTGCGGCAAATTTGGAACCCGGTTTCTCGCCCGGATAATGTTTGTAGACAACCTTCAGCTTGGGATCATCCTTGAGGGCTTGCTGGATTATACGGTCTTCCGCCCGGCACTGCGGGCAGTTGTAGTCCAAAAACACAATGAGAGGGACGTCGCCATTCGGGTTGCCAGCAGTTGGCGCAGCGGTGTCGTTCAAGAGTGCGTCGCGCCGCTCTGGAATGAGCTTCCGCCAATCCTCGGCGAGCCGGCGATGGTTTTCGAGCTGGCGGACGTAGTGTATGGCAACTGGACCATATCGTGTCGTTAGCCCGGAAAAAAGCAGGGCTAGGGCGGAAAGGGTGATAGCGCCAGCTTTTGGATTAAGCATGGGATGGCTCCAAGTAAACGGTGAACGGCAGGGTAGCAACAGCCGGCTTCTGACACCCTTGGGTGACAGCAGCCTGAAAGCCTCAGGACATTTGCGTCACTCCGGTTCAGCGTAGCGCCACGTTCAGAAAGGATCCTGCCCTCGAACTGGGAGCTCGGGAGCCCCTGATGATTCTCGGATTGGGTCCATTTTGATTTTCTACGCCGTCTGTGGCACTCCGGATGGGCGCGGCAGATCGAGAGAAATTTAGAATGTCATGTGAACTCCTGGGCTAAAGACTGCGCGACGGGCCATGTCGCAACACGTGTCATGGTATGCAATTGCCATGCCACCAAGTGAGTTGTGAGCAGCAACCACATATCCAAGGAGTCGTCCGCCTGGCAGGCTCGAACTTAAGCCCCAGGATGTCTGTATCTGAACACAGATTGTCATGAATCGAACTCGGACAAATGCTGTGACCAGCTTTGCACGGTTGACGCCAGACTCCTCGGTTGAGCATTGCGCATCTAAGAGCGGATTGAGGCAACAGGCGATCGCCGGCCGGTCGAGTTGCGCAGCCGTGTGTTGCAGTTAGCGTTGCGGCATAGGGGCCGCAGGTGTGATCCGGGCGCTGAATGCTAGGGTGCCGTTGGCGGCATCCAGCGACCCATCTAGCGATCACTGATCGCGTGATCGAGGTCCTACTAAGTTCAATCGCTCGTCCCGCTGCGGCCGTTCAAGGCTTCGCAGATTCGGTTCTGCATCGGCTTGCCTGGAGCGACACGGTGCTGGCCTTCTGCCGTCCAGGCGAGCTTGGCGTTCGAGTGAACCCGGTGCCGTGCTCCGACGGAAATCAGATCGCGTCTGCCCCGACTTGGCAAATGTCCAGACGGGTGAACGAAGAAGCCTCGATCCTTCTCTTGAAGCTGCTGCTTTGTCCCTAGGCCGCACAGGCGCATTGCCACTCTTTCGAGACGCGCACGCTTCGACCATCTCCTGGAGCGAGATGTGATGTTGCAAGACGTCGAACCGCTGCTCCTGCAAGTAGCGCAGGATGGTCCAGCTCTTCGTGCGCGGATATGGGCGTTCAATTGATCTGGCGGCTTAAATGACAGGCGGCCGGTTCCAGCCGCGGCGGACAAAATGTGAGGTTCACTACAAGCCGATGTCTGGTCACTGTCGAGTTTTGCAAAGCAAACGGACCTTACTGGACGCTGAGATGCTGGCACGGCCTTTGCAAGTTGGGAGGCGGCAACTTGGAGCGATGGTGTCGCGTCTGTTGCCGGACAACAGAGGCAAAGCTTCCGAGCTAGAAGTAACTCAAAGCACAAATGCGTTTATCTTTGCCGGAACGCGTGAAGAAAATGAGCGCGTAAGCAGATACGTCATTGGTGAAGTTGGCATAATTTTTGAACAATCGTGCTGCCTGTTTGGATACAGACAACATAAGAAAGCGAAGAGAACGATGAGTGCCGAAGGTAAAAAGAAACGCGGTGTAGCAGGTGTGTCAAATGCGCGGAATATTGCGTTCCGCTATGGTGGCAACCCTTCAAATTACAGCGTGGCGATAGGGCACACGACTCATCCGCGTCTTGGCGGTTCGCTGTTCCTTAACGCTATGATCCTTGGGCAAATGCTGCCAGGATTTAACCCAAGTGAACGTATGTTGAAGGCTGCGGACGCTTGTATTGAGGAATGTCCCGTTCTTGGTGCGCCTTTCCAGTGAAAGAAGCGGAGAAATCGCAGTGACGTGGCAGATAGTGAACCGATTGTAGGCGGCTGTGCCGACCTTCTTATTCGGCATCTTCTCGTACTCCCAGGAATGGAAATACTGATTGGCGTCGATAACAACAAGAACGATCCGGCATCGAGATAAGCTGCCTTGCGCCGGAATTTGGCCCGCTGATTACCGGTACGCTCATTGTCGCGTTCGCGACGATGTCTGACATCGGACACAGCGCCGCCAGGGCGAGCCCATTGTTTAAACAAGGATTTCCCAGTTGGCACGACGGTTGCGGTCCTATGCGCAAAAGCACTGCGACGCCGCACCAACTGGGAAGAACTCATTCATGGTCACACTTTTCGAACATACGGGCGTCGCCGCAAAAATTGAGCCTTCTCGAGCAGACGAGAGCCATTGCGCTTTCATTCCTCAGGTCTTTCGGACATGACTGAATTCGATTTCCGCCCGACACTGAATGCGCCCGACGATGACCCCCATCTTTGGCTTGAAGATGTGGATGGTGAACGGGCACTTTCGTGGACCGCCAACCAGTCGGCGAAAACCTTGAAGGACTTCGCGGGAACGCAGTTCGAGCGCGACCGGGCGGCGCTTACGGCGATTTTCGATCGTCCCGGCCGGATTCCCCTGGTCACGCGCTGCGGTCCGTACCTCTACAATTTTTGGCAAGATGCTGGCAATCCGCGAGGACTGTGGCGCCGAACCACCCTTGCCCTCTACGTGAACGCGGACGCCCAATGGGAGCTACTGCTCGATCTGGATGCGCTCGCGGCTAGCGACGGAGAGGACTGGGTCTGGAGTGGTGCGTTGATCGAGCCGGAGAGACGGGAAAGAGCCGTTCTGCGCCTGTCGCGCGGCGGCAGCGATGCGGTCGTGCATCGCGAATTCGACCTGAGCTCTCTCAGCTTTGTCGCCGACGGTTTCAATCTGCCAGAGGCCAAGGGCGACATTGATTGGCTCGACCCCAACACTCTTGTGCTATGCAGTGCGCTTGGCGATGGCATGGCAACGCGCTGCGGCTACCCACGCACCGTGCGACTGTGGAAGCGTGGCGCGGATCCGCTCACCGCGCCGGTAATCTTCGAGACCGGTTCCGAAACCCTCGGTGTGAATGGCCATCTGGACCGTACCGCCGAGGGCGAGCGCTTGTGGTTCATTGAGCAATTGGGCTGGCTCGCGAAGAAAGTCCACATTGGTGATAGAAGCGGGCCGAAGACAGAGATCGATCTTCCGAAGGACGCCAGGTGGGCTAACTTCGGCGATTGGCTGGCGGTAAAGCCGCGCAAACCATGGACGGTCGCCGGGACGACCTATAGCGCCGACGCACTAATCGGCATTTCGCTTTCCTCTTTCCTTGCTGGAGAGCGTCATTTTAGTACCCTGTTTGAACCAGCCGAGAGGCGCTGTCTGCAGTCATTCTTCTGGAATGACGGGAAGCTCATTATCCACTACCTGGCGAACCTCGCTCCGAGATTCGAGGTGTTCACCCCAGGCCCGCAGGAATGGACACGCCGAGCCCTGGACGCCTTGCCGTCGCAAGGGACTGTTCACCTCTGGTCACTCGATGCGGCAGATCACGAGACCAATGGGGAGGTCCTGGTTTGCGTTCAGGATCCGATCACGCCGCCGCAGCTTTTGCTGTTCGATCTCAAGGCCGCGCCGCCTCTCAGCGCTTCAGCAATTCTGAAGCGCAGCCCGGAGAATTTCGACGCATCCGCACTGGTGATCACACGCCACGAGGCAGTCTCGATCGATGGTGAGATGATCCCCTATACGCAGGTCGGTCCACCAAACGGGAACGGAGATGCCCCAGTTCACCTTACCGCCTATGGCGGGTTCGGCATATCGCTCCTGCCCTCCTACAACTCCACCCTCGGCAAGCTGTGGCTCGAGCGCGGCGGCACGTGTGTGGTGGCCAACATCCGCGGCGGCGGCGAGTTCGGCACCTGCTGGCACGAAGCCGGGCGCAGGGAGGGCAAGCGTCTCGCCCATGACGATTTCGCCGCCGTTGCCGCCGATCTCGTGCGAAGGGGCATCACGCTGCCGAGGCGGATTGCCGCCCAGGGCGGCTCAAATGGCGGCCTGCTGATCGCCAACATGCTTACCCGCTATCCTGAGCGTTTCGGCGCGCTGTTCTGCACGGTTCCGCTTGTCGACATGCGCCGCTACACCAAGCTTCTGGCAGGCGCGAGTTGGATCGACGAATATGGCGATCCCGACAAGGCTGACGATTGGGCTTTCCTGAGTGAAATCTCGGCCTATCACGCCGCGTCGTCGGGACAGCCCTATCCGCCTATCCTGCTCGCCACCATGAGACGCGACGACCGCGTCCACCCGGGCCATGCGCGCAAGATGGCGGCAAAGCTGCAGGCCCTTGGCTATCCCGCTTACTTCTACGAGCCCAGCGCGGGCGGGCACGGCTACGGCAAGGACAATCGGGAGCGAGCCGCATTCATCAGCCTCGGTATCGGTTTTCTTCGCAGCGCGATCGGGTGGCATGCCGATGGCTTTCATAAAGGACCCGGAGCTCGACAAGGGCGAACTTCCGATGAGTGAGTACAGGTCGAGGACTGGGACAAGGTACAAACCGTGCGAGTACAGTTTGCACAATGCGCGCTAGCGCCTTGTCGATCTCAATCAATCGACGGAGCACTTCACACCACAGACTACAATTCTGAAGAGCAAGGAAAAATATCATGGCAACAAAGCGAATGAACGTGTCGCGGGGAGTAGCAGCGGCCGTCGTCCTGGTGCTGCTGGCACAGCAGGCTGTCGCGTTTCCAAAATCCCCCTGCGCGTCTTCCCCCTCCACCTCCCCCTTATTGCTCGCGCCCGTCTACGACACCGATCTGCGAGCCAAGCTTTGGGCAGTTCCGCCTGCCCGGCTCGGGGGCATATTCGGACGAAAGACCGACCAGCGCAAGGCGCTTTTCGCATAATCACATAAACATCTCGTTATATGGTATTGACAAGCAGCGAAGCTGCTGTGATTGTGCGCATGTCATGGTTCTCCGCGCGGCACTGCCGTAGCGGAGCTAAGAGGGAAGCCGTGCGATGCCGGCGCTGCCCCCGCAACTGTTAGCGGCGAGCCAAGCCCATTGATGTCACTGAGGCGAACGGCCTCGGGAAGACGGGCACAGGCTTTGACCCGCGAGCCAGGAGACCTGCCACGACGAACAACGTCCACGGGCGGGGTGTCCGGTGGTCGCGGTAGCTCGGCTTCGTGCCGCCTAACCCGCGTTCCTTGTCCCCCGCCCCAACCATCGGGGTATGGCATGACTGTCTCTCAACGAATTGCTGTAGCAACGCTCGGCGTGCCGCGTATCGGTCGACGGCGGGAACTGAAATTCGCGCTTGAAAACTACTGGTCCGGAAATTCTCCCGCTGCCGACCTGCTCGCGACGGCGAAGACGCTGCGTGCCGCTAGCTGGAGGGAGCAGCACGATCGCGGCGTGTCGAAAATCCCGTCAACCGATTTCTCACTTTATGACCATGTGCTCGACACAGTCGCCATGGTCGGCGCCGTGCCGGCACGATACGCCTGGACTGGCGGCGAGGTCCCACTCGATATCTATTTCGCCATGGCGCGCGGCAACCAAGGTCAGGCCGCGGATCGTGGACATGCCGGTGACGAGCATGCGGCCAGTCGGCATGGCCTTGCCGCGATGGAAATGACCAAATGGTTCGACACCAACTATCATTACATAGTGCCGGAACTCACGGACGATCAGAGCTTTTCCCTCTCGTCGGCGAAACCGGTCGATCATTTCCTCGAGGCCAAGGCGCTCGGCATCCACACTCGCCCGGTCCTGCTTGGACCGGTTACCTTTCTCAAGTTGGCGAAGTCATCTGAGAAAGGTTTCAACCCTATCGCGCTCCTGCCACGGCTGCTGCCTGTCTACGAGGTGCTCCTGCAGAGGCTAAAGCTCGCGGGAGCCGATTGGGTGCAGATCGATGAGCCGGCGCTCGTGCTCGATCTGATTCCCAACGAACGGGATGCGCTCCAATTCGCCTACTCCCGGCTGTCGAAAGCAGCACCCGAGTTGAAGATCATGGTCGCTACCTATTTCGGATCGCTGGGAGACAATCTCGAGACCGCAATTTCTCTGCCCGTGGCGGGACTGCACGTGGATCTCGTGCGCGCTCCAGAGCAGTTGGACGCCATCGGCCGGCTCGCGCGGAAGGAACTTGTGCTCTCGCTCGGGCTGATCGACGGCCGCAACGTCTGGCGCGCGAACCTGCCTGCCGTACTTGACCGTATCAAGTCGATCGTCGCCGATTGGCCGCTGGAGCGGGTGGAGATTGCCCCGTCCTGCTCGATGCTGCATGTGCCGATCGACCTGGACATGGAGACGGCACTCGATGCGGATGTAAGGTCGTGGCTCGCCTTCGCAACGCAAAAGACCGACGAGCTGGTCGTGCTCGCCCGTGCCCTGGCCGAAGGCCGGGACGCAGTTGCCGCCGAACTGGAGGCGTCGGCTGAGGCTGCCGCCGTTCGCGCGACATCCGCGAAGGTGCATGATCCGCTGGTCGAAGGCCGGATCGCCAGCATCAAGGTCGGCATGACGCGTCGGAAGAGCGCATTTCCCGTCCGCTCCAAGCTTCAGGCCGACGCATTTGGTTTGCCCTCCTCCCCACCACGACGATCGGCTCCTTCCCGCAAACAGCCGAGATTCGCAAGGCGCGGGCAGCTCATGCCAAAGGCCAGCTGAGTTACATCGACTATGAAGCGTTCCTGAAGAAAGAGATAAGAGCCGCCGTTCGCTGGCAAGAAGAGATTGGACTCGACGTGCTGGTCCACGGCGAATTCGAGCGCAACGATATGGTGCAATATTTCGCCGAGCAGCTCTGCGGCTTCGCCTTCACGCAACACGGGTGGGTGCAGAGCTATGGCTCGCGCTTTGTGCGACCCCCGATCATCATTGGAGATGTGTCGCGACAAAATCCGATGACACTGAATTGGTGGCGATATGCCCAGTCGCTAACGCTGAAGCCGGTGAAGGGCATGCTTACCGGCCCGGTGACGATCCTCAACTGGTCCTTCGTCCGAGACGACCTTTCGCGCTCAGCCGTCTGCCGCCAGGTCGCGCTCGCCATTCGCGATGAAGTGAGCGACCTTGAAAAGGCCGGCGCCAAGATGATCCAGATCGACGAGGCCGCACTGCGCGAGGGCTTGCCGCTGCGCGCGGCCGACTGGGAGGCCTATCTCGACTGGGCTGTCGAATGCTTCCGGCTGGCTTCGACGGCCGTCGGCGATGCGACCCAGATCCACACCCATATGTGCTACTCCGAGTTCGGCGACATCGTGGACGCGATTGCCGCAATGGATGCCGATGTGATCTCCATTGAAACCTCGCGCTCGCAGATGGAACTGCTTGATACGCTTCGAACCTTCAAGTATCCGAACGACATCGGACCTGGCGTCTATGACATTCACTCGCCGCGGGTCCCGGAAGTGGGCGAGATTTCCAATCTCATCATGCTTGCGCGCGAACGATTCCTGGATGACCAAGTGTGGGTGAATCCCGACTGCGGTCTCAAAACGCGCAGATGGGAGGAGGTCCGGCCTGCCCTGGCGAACATGGTGGCTGCTGCACGCGCAATTCGGGAAAAAGCGCAGACGGCGTAGGGCTCGGTGACACTCGCCGGCGGTGAGCGGCGACGCTGCACCCCGGGCGAAGTAGGTTGAGTCTATCCGGCTCACCCAAAGAAATCGAGCTGCCGCTGACGAAACCTCGGCAAGCTTGGTCTGTCGCGGGCCTTGTTATAACGCGTCCAAGCCAGCTGTTCCAAAGGCCGGGGCTGGTGAGCGATCGAAGGCCGGCCCTCAAATGAGACGGCCAGAAACGAGACGGCTGACCTCCAGCCGGTTTCGGACTGCTCCGGATTGGGATAGTCCAATATCACTATCCTCTTTCCGGTGTCGCTCGCCGAGACCTCCACTCCGACGATCGGCGATCATCGGGAGACGCATCGGCGATCACGTGGCGCCGGTCCAAGGGTGTTCCGGGAAACCGGATGCAGCGCTAAGCAGGGGAACATTCAAACGGCACTTCTGTAGACTATCGAGGCGGCATCGCGCTTTGTCATCTGCAGCGGGCCAACTCTCGCTCAATGGCCCGTCTGCCTCTGTCTCCGATTACGATCGCCGCGAAGGCGAAGCCGAGCGACCGCAGCTTGGCTGGCGGACCGTTGCGTTTTGATGGTGGAAGATCCCACTCGCGACCAGGAAAGCCATCGCGGAAAGTGCGGGGTTGGCTTGCTCCTGGCGGATGCCGGCAGCGGTGTTTGGACCGCGCAAGCGGCGTCATCAATCTCAATCGTTGCGTAGAATGCGTGCTTCGAGCGCGGCTGCGACGAAAGCTCGTCGAGCGGCTGGCGCATGGGTCTTACCGCGTAACACCTGCAGACAGGCCTCCATCGCTATTCTGCGTTTATCGGTCTCATGATGCAGATCCCGCAGCAAGATAGCGGCCGCGTCGTTGACGTCGAACACGATACGCTCTGAGCTGCGGCGGCTGACCTGAACAACGACTGGCCTCTCAAATCTGATCAACCCGGTCATCCCCCCTCCTCCACAGCTACTATGCGGCAAACCGCCCGGGTCGTATTTGTTTACTCAGTCGAACGCGACCGATGCACCTGGACCACTTAAGCGGACCATTGGCGACCAAGCGATCGCCATGAGCTGCGTCTGGCCATAGTCAGGTTGCGTGCGATCTGCGCTCTTGGAGTCGGTGGTGAGGAACTGCTTCTCATTCGCGTAGTCTAGCTGTGGAACCTGAACATACTGCACTCTTTGACGCGCCTTGCCAGCCTCAAACATGTCGTCGAAGGCTACACCTGCACTTTTCCACTGCCCGATCTGCAGGCGGCAATCCACTTCATCGCCGAGGTTGGATCTTCCAATATGGCGACCCGTTTCGCAAAGCCGAAAAAGGCGTTGCGAGCCGTGCTTACCGGCTTGCGCCCATCGTATGCATCGTAGCATGCCCTCAGGGCGACCTCGTGGATCATGTCTCTGCGATCTTCCGGCCACTCGTTGAGAAAATCGATGGCATCCGCAAGGCCGGCAATCTCTTGGATGATGTGCGTTGAGCGCTTCACGAAAAGGGGGTTGCTGAAAGCCTTAGCGTTCATTCGTTTCTCCAAACTATCCGTAACCAATTTGCGTGAAGAGGCGCCCCGCATCGGACGCGGCACAACCATGGCACAGCGGTGTTGTCAGGACGATGACGGTTGAAGAGGAATATCCTGCGACTGCGGCCGGGTGTGTAGCGATCCGCCAACAGATCGTGCAATGGCTTGGTTGCCATCAAACGCGGTCGTCACTATTTAGCTATGAATTGATTCTCCACCGCCCAGTCTAAGCCCGCAGGAGCGTTTTCATGACCGAAGAAACCGAGACGAAAGCTGACAACCTCATCGAACTCACCGCCCATGTCGTCTCAGCCTATGTTTCGAATAATCCGGTTCCGGTCGGTGAACTGCCTGGGCTTATCGGCCAGATCCACATCGCATTGAAAACCAGTGCCGGTGGTGCCGCACCAGAAAAGTCGGAACCACTCAACCCTGCCGTACCGATCAGAAAATCGGTTACACCCGATTACATTGTCAGCCTTGAGGACGGTAAGAAGTTCAAGTCGCTTAAGCGTCACCTCGCTACCCACCATGGCCTTACGCCAGACGAATATCGCGCGAAATGGGGGCTGCCGGCGGACTATCCCATGGTGGCGCCGAACTACGCAGCCGCGCGCTCGGCATTGGCCAAGACCATGGGTCTGGGCCGCAAGCCGAAACCGGAAACGTCGGCACCTGCCAAGCGTGCCCGCAAGAATGGCGTAGCCTGACCACAATTTTTCAGATCGACCAAGCCGATGCGGCATGATTTCGCACCTGCGAGATACGATTTGTGCGTTGCAATATCCGCGGCTATCGATATGCTCATGTTGTCGGCCATCTACTCCTCCCAGATATGTGCCGACGCTGAATGGGGCGCACCTCCTCCCGTGTCTCATTCGAAATAGAGCCCGCTGCCACCTCCTCCCGGCAGCGGGCTTTTTCTTTGTCTAAGGTGCGATTTCGGTCTGGACCAACGCATTGGCTTTAAGCGAGGCGAATGCTCCGAACCCCCGGGCCTTTCTGGCCCTGCCCGCATTGGACAAACACCTTCTGACCCTCGATCGGCGTGCCCAGTCCTGAGCGGGTCAGCGCGGTGGCATGAACGAAGATGTCCTCACGGTTTTGAGGAGCAAGGAAGCCGAAGCCCTTTTGCGCATTGTACCACTTGACCGTGCCCTCGCTCTCCAACTGGGCGCTCGTCCGGCGGCGGGCTCTCTAGCGGTACGCGTGTGTAGCTGCGTTTTCGCGGTCGACCTCCAGCACCTGAGAGACCTGGTGACCTTTTGGACTTTCTTCCGTCGTGACCTCGAGACGCCTTGCCTCGGAAACACCGCGGCTCCCGCGCTGCCTCCAGCACCCGGATGTGTCTCGATGCCCTCCGGCAATTTGACAAAGCCAAAACCCTTGCTGGTGTTGAACAAGATCGCGTCGGCGTCGACAGCGGGTGTTACGGTCGACGAACGCAGAAAGTAGCTTGGCTCGGAAGCCGTTCCGCAAAAGAAACCGTGTCATCGTCATGGCGATGCTGGCGTGGCTCACGATGGTCCTTATGACTGCCCATCATCGTCCGACTGCGGTGAACAGCGCTGCGCTCCCAGCAGGATAATTTCAATCGGGTGATGCGTTCATGTCAATTCACGAGTCGGCCGCTTACCTCTGTATCGCACGGCTGACCTGTGGGCCACACGAGGTCGACCACGGCGGGTGAGCAAGATATGCGATAGGTCGAGCTACTGATAGAACGCTTCCCCATATTCGCACGGCAGAAGGTTCGCACTGGAGGGCGACACCGTCACCCTTTTCGATCGTGGCATGCCGGGGCTGCTTCTCACGCGGATGCGCATGCGACATTTCGATTAAAGCGCACCGCTCCGCACGGTCCGCAGGAGGGGAGACGGGCAGCCCGTCGTTGAATCGCCCGGCTAGACCGACCCGGCTTGCTCGGCTTCCTGGCGCAAACTCTGGCGCGGGCGAGGACCGATCTGCTGGATCACCAAACCGGCCGCCAGCGAGCCGAGGTCGCCGCACTCCTTGAGGCTGAGTCCGGTCGTGTAGCCGTAAAGGAAGCCGGCGGCATAGAGATCGCCGGCGCCGGTCGTGTCGACCAGCTCCTTGATCGTCGTCGCCTCGATGATGACGGTCTCGTCGCCGCGCACGATGACCGAGCCTTTCTCGGAACGGGTGACGGCGGCCATTCTGCAATCCTTGCGGATGGCGGCGAGCGCCTCCTCGAAGGAAGCGGTCTGGTAGAGCGACTTGATCTCATGGCTGTTGGCAAAGACGATGTCGACGGTGCCCGAACGCATCAGCTCGAGGAACTCATCGCGGTAGCGGTCGACGCAAAAGGAATCCGACAGCGTCATCGACACCTCGCGGCCGGCCGCATGCGCCAGCTTGGCCGTCTGGCGGATGGCCTCCTTGGCGCGCGGCGGATCCCATAGATAACCCTCGAAATAGGTCACCCTGGCGCCGGCCGCCTTGTCGGCCTCGACATCCTCCGGGCCAAGCTCGACGCAGGCGCCGAGATAGGTGTTCATCGAACGCTCGCCGTCAGGCGTCACGAAGATCATCGAGCGCGCCGTGGGCGGCTGGCCTGTAAGCGGCCTGGTATCGAAGGCCACGCCCTGGGCCTGGATGTCGTGCGTATAGATCTCGCCCAGCGCGTCATTCGACACCTTGCCGAAGAAGGCGGCCCGTCCGCCGAGGCTGGCGACGCCGGCGGCGGTGTTGCCGGCGCTGCCGCCGGAAGCCTCGATCGCCGGCCCCATGCGGCTGTAGAGCAGTTCGGCGCGCCTGGCGTCGATAAGGTTCATCGCGCCCTTGATGATGCCGTTGGTCTCGAGAAAAGCCTCGTCGCATTGCGCGATGATGTCGACAATGGCATTGCCGATGCAAAGCACGTCATATTCCGGCATCAAAATCTCCGCCAAGAACCCACCCCGGCTATCTGGCATGCCGGGCCGGCGCGGGCATAGCGAGTTGAAATGGATTGCCGCATTGCTTGATCCAACGGCCCTCACGCAGCTGCCGGTCCTGCTTCACGCAGCAAGTCGTCGGCTCTGTCCGTCTTTTCCCAGGTGAACTCAGGCTCTTCGCGGCCGAAGTGCCCGTATGTCGCGGTCTTGCGGTATATCGGGCGTAAGAGATCAAGCATCTTGATGATGCCTTTCGGTCGGAGATCGAAAAGCTCAAGAATAAGGCGCTCGATCTTTTTTTCCTCAATCCTTGCAGTTCCGAATGTGTTGACCATGACAGAAACCGGACTGGCCACGCCGATCGCGTAAGCAAGCTGAACCTCGCAGACCTCTGCAAGTCCGCTGGCAACGATGTTCTTCGCGACATACCGGGCGGCATAGGCGGCCGAGCGGTCAACCTTGGATGGGTCCTTGCCCGAAAAGGCGCCGCCGCCGTGACGCCCGGTTCCACCGTAGGAATCGACGATAATCTTGCGTCCAGTCAGGCCGCAGTCACCGGCGGGCCCACCGACCACGAACCGCCCTGTTGGGTTGACCAGAAATCTGATCCCAGAAGTATCAATGTGGGTCGGCAGGACCGGTTTTATGATCTCCTCAATGACGCCATCGCGGACTGTATCTTGGGAGACCGCCTCGTCATGCTGCGTCGACAGGACTATGGTATCCAGCGCCACCGGCCGAAGACCCTCGTAGCGTACCGACACTTGAGATTTCACATCCGGACGCAGCCAGCCAAGTTGTCCTGCTTTTCGGACCTCTGCCTGTCTTTTGGTCAAACGGTGAGCGAGTTGGATCGGCAAGGGCATCAATGTATAGGTCTCATTGCATGCGAATCCAAACATGAGGCCCTGATCTCCCGCCCCCTGCTCCAGATCCTGCCCTCGTCCTTCGTCAACGCCCTGGCTTATGTCGGGTGACTGCTCGGTGAGAGCCAGAACGACGGCACAACGTCGGCCATCAAAGCCGATGGCATCGTCGTCGTAGCCAATATCGAGGATCGTATCGCGGGCGACTTGGCTGTAATCGATCTGCGCATGGGTGGTGATCTCGCCAGCCAGAACTACCATCCCTGTCTTCACCAACGTTTCACAGGCGACGCGCGCCTTCGGGTCGCTCCGGAGAATGGCATCGAGGATGGCATCTGAGATGTTATCTGCCATCTTGTCGGGGTGTCCCGCGCCGACGGATTCGGAAGAGAACACGAACTGCCTGGTCATGTATGCCTCGCTTCAAGTGTGGGGGTTAGGTGAGGAGTTTATGGACTGGGGTGGCTTATCGGTCGGTGATGCCGGGGACCTCGAACGCAGTGCAGAAGTTTGCAACCTCTCTTCGTACGCTCGCATGAACCTCCTGGTCATCGGGCTGGGCAGACCGAGTCGATGAAATCGGCGATTTGCGCCATCTCCGTCTCGCGCATGCCCATGGACGTCACCGCTGGTGTCCCTAAGCGAATGCCGCTTGTGAGCGTCGGATGCCGCCGGTCGCCCCGGCACCATATTGCAGTTCGTAATGATGCCTGCCCTTGCCAGGCGATCGGAATACGCTTTGCCTGACAGCGGCCGGTTCCGAAGATCAAGGATCAGCATGTGATTGTCAGTGCCCCCCGGTGACGAGTTCATAACCTCGCTCCAGAAGCGCCTGGGCCAGAGCCTTGGCGTTGTTGACGATCTGCTGACCGTAGATACGAAAGGACGGGTTCGCTGCCTCCTGCAAAGCGATGGCAAGCGCGGCGATAGTATTCATATGCCGTCCGCCTTGCAGGAGAGGGAACACGGCGCGGTCTATACGTTTGGCCAGATTGTGTTGGCTGTTCGGATGATAAAGCGCCTGATAGCGATCTTCCTTCTTCGACAGAATAAAGCCTCCACGGGGCCCACGGATCGACTTATGAGACGTGCTGGTGACGACGTCGCAATGGGCCACGGGATTCGGATGCGCTCCGGCGACAATAAGGCCGCTGATGTGCGCAATGTCGGCCACAAGATAGGCGTTCGCCTGCGCAGCGATTTCGGCCATTGCCGCGTGGTCAAAAATACGTGGATAAGCAGTTCCGCCGACCCAAATTAGCTTCGGGCGTTCCCGCTTGGCTGTCTCGCGCAATTGGTCATAGTCAATTTGCTGCGTCTTTTCGTGCAGCCTGTACGGGACTCGCTGATAATCGGTGCCGGAGAAGTTGATCGCCCAACCGTGCGTCAGATGGCCGCCTTCGGGTAAAGGCAAGCCCATGACTTTGTCACGGGGGCTCAAAAGCGCGCGATAGACAGCCTGATTGGCCGGGGAGCCGGAATATGGCTGCACGTTCGCGTGTTCACAGCCGAATAGCGCCTTCAAGCGCTCGATAGCGACGTTTTCAAGCTCATCGACAATCTCGTTTCCCGCGTAGTAGCGCGCACCCGGGTAGCCCTCGGCATGCTTGTTCGCGAAGATCGAGCCGGTCGCATCCAGAGCGGCCGAGGAGGCAAAGTTCTCGGATGCAATGAGTTTGAGCGTCGTCCGCTCCTGCCGCCTCTGTCGTAGAAGCAGTTCGTGAACGCGGTAATCGACGTGGACCAAGGAAGACCGTCCGAAAGTGTCGGGCTGCGCGATAGCACCCTCGGCGCAGTTGCTCATGGCAATTCGCGCTCCAATTGGATGGATCTATTCTCCATCAAGCAGCCGGTCCCATTCGACCGCGCGTCTTGTACCGCCTCGAGCCGCTCCAGGTCCCGCTTATGATACCCATCGTCGTGGGGCAGGAGATCGACTAGGAATTGAACGAACCCTCCGTCCTTGCCCCCTGCATTCAGATGATATGAGGACAAAGGACGTTGTCCGTTGCCGCAAAGAAAGTTGGCTTTGGCGAGCATCCGGACGTGTCGCGCAACACGCTCCCGCCGAAGATCGAGAATTTCCGCTAGCTCGCAGACAGTCAGGTCGGCATGCGCGCAAAGGCCTAGGATCCGAAGGCGATCAAGGTGTGCTGCTGTCATTAGGCGATCGACTAGCATCAACATTGGTCAGCACAACGCCTAAAACAATCGAACTCTGGTCCTGCTGGCTTTGTCATTTCACGCTCTTCGCAAATGCTGTTCGGCGGTGGAACATAAAACGACACCAGATTTCTGCCGCCGCTGAAGTCGAAATTTGTGTTGAGACTACCATTGACAGCGAATTGCATTTGCGAAGATTCCATGAATTTCCTCGAAGTATCTGTTGCAATGCCTGTACAAGAACGCAACGAACTTGGGAGGTGCTGGTAAGACGGCAAGGCTGTCGAATTACCTTTTCCCAGGCGGCAGAGCTACACTGCATGGTGCACCTCATCCGCCATTTAAGATTTCGTGTCACGGAAGGATCGCAAAACCGTCGTGCCGACTCTCAGCGTCATTTGGCGAGGCGCGGACGCCAACCCGGCATGAAGGCTCTGGAGGATTCGAAGCAGGCGACTCGGCCGGCATATCCGGCGATCACTCAGAGCTGGCGGCGCGACTGGCAGCACGTCGTGCCTCTTCGCCCATCCAAGTGCGCGCAGCATCATTTACACGACGGATGCGATTGAAATGTGCCGCGACGCGTCGGCGTCATTCCAAATAGCGCTTAATCGTGGTCAGTCCGGATCGATGTGGCGGACACGGAGGGCTTGTGCCAGTTCATAATGCGTGACGATGGTTGGGTTCCTTTTGCCCTTCTCCGACCGTGCATTTTACTGCAGGCTGAAGCCGGAATCTCGGCAAGCTGCTCCTGCCTCAAGCCGGTCTTCTCCCTTATCCTTGAGCATTTCGGCCGAACAGCGCATATCCATGCGCGGAGGTCAGCAGATGACGGGCCTTGAGCTTCCACATTGTCATCGCCCGAAGCATCTGCCTGGGGCAGCAAATCCAGGGATGCGATTCAACGTTGGTCGCTCAAGCCAAGCACAGCGGTCACGCAAGCGACGCACACCTGCAAGAACCTCGCAAGGGGTATTTCGAGCGCTCCCCTAGGTCGAGGAACTCAAATGACGTCCATGCGACGTTTACCGCCCCGATACTTGGCCACGGAAGACTGCGGGCGGCGAAGCGCTTCGGCAATTTTGGCCCGGGTTAATGCCTTTCCTGCCCGCCGCTATCAATTGTTCTAGCAGCCGTTGTTGGCGGGGGCGATCGAAGCATTCGGCAGCAGAGGGTTGCTTAAGTCTATTCAGATCGTGGATCGAGCAGCGTTGCCGGCTCAACCTCCAGCACCGTAGCGAGCTTCTCGACCATGTCGATGCTAGCAGCATATACACTGCGCTCAAGAGCGCTGATGTAGGTGCGATCAACACCAGCTTCATGCGCCAGCGCCTCCTGCGACAGCTTCTTTTTCTCGCGAAGCCTACGCAGATTGCGGGCAAAGACCTCTCGGGTTCCCATACGCGAGAGGCCACCCTCTTGTTGAGGATTTCACCACGGAGTATACTCTACAAACTTAAGGAGCAACTCGAGCGAGCATCGACTTTGCCAGAACTACCTGCTGTTAGGAGGCGACCTCCCGGATGCGATCTGACGATGATTATCGCTCAAGATCAGCGTTGTAGGTCACGCAAGCTGCGCCAGGGGAGAGCGAAGCCGAACGATATAGAACCCATCTTGAAGAAAGCGGTCTCAGTTCACTGGCGGCCGCTTGCACGCCATCAAATCGATTGCGGAAATCCGAGATGGGCCGGATCGTCTTCGTTACTGCGGCCTAATCAACTCACAAGGATCAACGTTAAGCGCTTTTGCGAGCCGGCCAAGCACACTGACACTTGCGGAAACCCGAGCACGCTCGATCGAGCCCACATAGCGCATGCTCAGCTCTGCGCGGGCAGCCAACTCTTCCTGCGTCAGGTCCTGATCATGGCGCAAACGACGCATGTTGATCGCCATGACCTCCTTGAGGTCCATGGCGAGATAGGGACCAGAACCGGAACTATCGTTCTAGGAACGATCATTCCTATTCGATATGATTAGCCTAACGAGGAGATGTCTTGCCCCGTCCGATGACGGCAAACCCGAACCGCAGGAGGTCGCGATGAAACCCAAAGTTCAAGACGAAGTCCCGTGGTCGGACCGTCTGACCGCTTACGACAACGAGCACTTCACGATCTATATGAGGCTCCTGGACGCGTCCGCCGACGATGCCAGCGAAGACGAGATGGCGCAGCTCGTCCTCGGCATCGATCCGATGCGAGAACCTGAGCGCGCCCGGATGTCGGTTCGCAGCCATCTCGATCGGGCAAACTGGATGGTTACGACTGGATACAAAGAACTGTTCGCGCGCTGACCGCCTCCAGGTGAGCTATTCAAGTCACTTTCAGGCGAGGAAGTCCTGATAGCCACGATTCATGAGCATGTGACCGCGCCGGACGGCACGGCGAATGCGGTCGCGAAGGTGGTTGTGCGGATCCGTCCAGTCGGCCTGGACGCGTTGCCGGCCCAACAGGGCCCTTGCGATTTCACGGTGCGATGCCCCGCCTAGCGAGCCGTCGAGCGCCTGAAGGACAAAGCGCAGACGGCTGGCGCGGGCTTCGGGAGGAAACAGCCTGTCGGGAAATTGGCCAGTCGCGTGAAGAGCATTAAGGCATTCGAGCGCATTCAGGTGCTGCCTGATCCGATCGGTAGGCCAGATCGCGTCGACTGAAAGCCGAACGGGGCGCAAAATCTCCGCGCCATCGACGACAAGCTGAAGGTGCCGGTGAGCATTTCGCAGCATTACGTGCTGGCGGCCGTCCTCCGTGATCACGATTGCCGTACGACATGGCAATGCAGCGAGATCAAACGAAAGCGTTTCGGGCGCCAAGGCCTTTGCTGCAACGACCGGCAGAACATGGGGGCATTGGCGGGAGCACCAGAACACAGCCGCAGCGCGCCTCAACGAGCTTGCGAAACAGGAGCCCCCACCGCGTGAGATCGAAGGACGATCTCACCACTTCTACCTCGAAGCGCATCTCTGCAAATTCTGCCTGCCCAAGCGCGTGCCTCAAGTCACACTGGAAGGCTGGATTGCGCCGCAGAAACTCCCAGGCCCAGCCACGTCGCGTCAGTTGCCTCGTATAACGATAGGATTTTTCATCCTGCCAGTCCGGCCAGTCGACGTCATTACCAATCATAACCATATCAGGCGCCTGTGCAGATCACCGGCGCCCACAGCACAGGACCGCCAAACCGCCAAGTGGCGGACCGCAGCAAGGCTCTCCTCTGAGACATCCAAAAAGGGGCAATGGCACGCGTGGTGCCGATGTCTGGGGCGGACCGATCCGGGCGAGCCGCCATCCGGCGCTTAGCTCCATGGGCAAATCCGTAACCGGGTGTCGTTCTCCCTTCCAACAGCGTCGAAAAGACGTCTGGGAGCATCGTCGGCCCCGTCGAGGGCAGAGGGCGTACGCCGCCCCCGACGCGACCGGCGGAACCGCGCAACACGAGATAGTGCGGTTTCAGGGCCTCGAATGAACCGATCTCGAAGCCGCCGGTCGTGCGCACTTTCCAGCCGAGCCGCTCCTTCAAGACGTGATAGCGCAGGCGGCGGTGCATTTCGTGAAGTTCGTCGAAGGCGCCGTACCAGCCGGGTGCAATAAGCTCAATCATGATGGTCTCCTCGCAGGTATGACCCTGCCATTGGAGGCGAACCTTCATGCCGCGACTGCCTGTGCATTTGCACAGGTAGATCAAGGAGGGATTCTGTTCCTCAGAGGATTGATGATCTTGAGGAGGCCAGCAGCGTCACCGCCTGATTTTTGGTTCGCACGCCGAGCTTCTTCTTGGCATTGTCCAGATGGAAAGCGGCCGTGCGCTCCTTGATGCCCAAGATGCAGCCGATCTCCCAGGCGGTCTTGCCCTTTGCCGTCCATTGCAGGCATTCGTACTCACGGGGCGTCAGCGAAACACCATTCACCGCCAGACCACCCGAAAGCTTGCGGCGAACGCCAATGTGAAAGCACGTCGCCATAATCTCGAGCGCCTGTTCATATTGCTCGGCTATGCGCAGGAAGGTCGGATCGATCCTGTCTGCCGCGAAGGTCATCGCAGCGACACCGCCGCGGCGATCAACGAGTGGGATCGTCAGTCCGCAGCGGATGCCGAATTCGGCAGCCTCCTGGAAAAGCTGTTGCTGTCGCGTTGAAATGCCGGCATGGCCGAAATCCGGTCCCACTGAAAGGCACATTCGCTGCACCTTGCCCATTCTATGACCGGGTCAATCCTTTGATATTGGTGGCCCAAGTAGTGAGACTTCCACCCTGGATGATAGTTCGATATCAGCCTTGGTTTTGTGACGCGATCAGGCACCAGAGACAGATAAGCGAACGCGGGAATGTCGAAGGCGCCGGCAGCGTTGGCCAGTGCGTTATGAAAATCGACTTCGTCGGCGCTCAAAGACAACTGTTCCAGCAAAGTCTCGAAGACGAGTTGCATTTTCTCCTGCGCCTCTTTTCAATTAAACGTTGGAGTTCTGACTTCTGCGGCGAGGAGACTCGCCTCCGGGATATTTGACGCCGGAGAAATTCACTCGCCGGAGGTTCGATCATGTGAAGGGAGACGCGTGCGACAACGCCGGCTGCGGTCAGCCGCGCGTCGGAAGCTGCGATTGTGGGCGGCTGCCATGGCATGTCAGAAATATCGAAGCTCGATGTGCCATCGATATATTCAGATGACCTCCTTCTCGAACTCTTGATTGAGCGCGCTACAATTACCCTGACCCAGCGGTCAAACAAGGCGCCCTGCCGGCGGGGAGGTACACCGGCAGGGCGAGCCGCACAAACGCCTGGTCGTTGGGGAACAGGACAGCGGCGGCAGAACTGATTTGGTTACCCCTTGCGATCAAAGTCCTCCGAAGCATGCTTAGAATCTAACGGCTTGAAATTGGCAGTTTCGGTCGGCTCGGCGCGAAATGCGCTGTCAACCCTGATCAATTGGGCGACCAGTCCTAAATTAGCCAGACGTCAAAGCGTCTGGTCCAAGGGAAAGTTCATCCCAGGAAACACCACTTTGGTTACCGTGGTGTCGTCGAACCCGGGGAATCGCTTCCGTGGGCGCTCGCATGTTCATATCGCATTCTCGGCCCTCAGCGCGCGATAGGTCGTCTCGACCGACTTCGCGGTTGCGTCGACGATTATGTCGATCTCCTTCCGGGTGATGATCAAAGGCGGCGCAAAGCCGAGGATATCGCCGTGCGGCATGGCGCGGCCGATGACACCGTTCTCGAACAGAGCAGCGGCGGCGCGAGCGCCGACCTGAAGATCGGGCTCAAACGGGATCCTTTGTTTTGGATCCCGCATCAACTCTACGGCGGACAGGATTCCGACACCACGGACTTCGCCGACGATGGGGTGTCCCGCCAGTTCTGCATTCATGCGGGCATGCCAATACGGTCCGACATCACGGACATGCTCCAAGATATTTTTTTCCTTTAGGAGTCGAATATTGGCGAGCGCGGCCGCAGCGCAAAGGGTGTGACCTGAATATGTCCAGCCATGGCCCAGCGCGCCGTGCTCCTCTGTTCCTTGTTCCAAGACCGACCAGACGCGATCCCCAATGATCGACCCGGAGATGGGCAGGTAGGCGGAACTCAAACCCTTGGCGATGGTCACGAAATCCGGACGCATGCCATAGAGGTGGGAACCGAATTTCTCACCGGTTCGTCCAAACCCGCAGACCACTTCGTCGGCGATGAGGAGAATATCGTACTTGTCGAGCACGCCTTGGATAGCGGTCCAATATCCTTTAGGGGGCGGAACGATGCCGCCTGTCCCAAGCACCGGCTCTCCGATAAAAGCTGCAACAGTCTCCGGGCCTTCAGCGAGGATAAGGGCTTCAAGGTCATCCGCGCAGCGTTTCGAGAACGCTTGCTCACTTTCGCCGTCATGCGCTTGGCGATAGTGGTGCGGCGTCGTGGTATGGCGTACCAAGTCCAGGGGTAGGTCGAAGAAATTATGAAAGAAGGCAAGGCCTGTCAGGCTTCCAGTGACCAACCCAGACCCGTGATAGCCGCGATGTCGCGAGATGATTTTCTTCTTTTCGGGCCGGCCCAGAATGTTGTTGTAGTACCAGACCAGCTTGATGTTGGTTTCGTTGGCGTCGGAGCCGGAAAGGCCGAAAAAGACCCTTCGCATGTTCTGACCAAAATACTCGACCACGGCCTCTGCCAAGAGGGCGACTGGCTCTGTTCCTTGACTTGCATAGACATGAGCAAACGGCAATTCGTGCGCCTGCCTCGCAATCGCCTCGGCAATCTCCGTGCAGCCATATCCCATATTGACGCAGTAAAGCCCGCCGAAACCGTCGAGGCTCTTTCGGCCCTCGGTATCCCAGATATAGACGCCTTCCCCACCGGCCATAATCCGGTTTGGCGTCTCGCTTCGGCTGTGCTTGGCGAGATGCGTTGACGGATGAAAGACGAAGCTTCGATCCTTCTCTCTGAGTTGCTCGGTTCCCAGATTGCTCAAGTGCATGGTCCCTCTCCTCGCCATAGTTGGCGGAGCCACTTGGCCAGCCGCCTGTTAGCAAATAGCATACTTGAAACGTCTCTCGAGTTTCTCGGGAATGCCGGTTATCCGCCGCGGAATTCGCGGGATCGACCTCCGATTGCCGTGAAAACTTAGGCGCTACCTTCGCCTTCGCCGATAGGGCTGAATTGGATCTCACTGATTTTGCTACGACAGGGCGAGTCCTGCAAACACGAACAGCTTACACTCGCATGCGCGTATGCGCCCAGCACAGTGTCTATTTTGCGGTTGCGCCCCC
This sequence comes from Mesorhizobium sp. WSM3868, assembly GCF_002294785.1. NCBI lineage: Bacteria > Pseudomonadati > Pseudomonadota > Alphaproteobacteria > Hyphomicrobiales > Phyllobacteriaceae > Mesorhizobium > Mesorhizobium sp. WSM3868. The sequence goes on from NZ_NSGB01000001.1 coordinate 680,286, forward strand.
CATCGAGGAACGGATGCTAAATGCAACGGCTTGCAGGATGCCGATAAAGGGTGAAATAGCGCTCAGGGACGGCTCTTCCCGCGGGTCGCGCGAGGCACGATAGAGCGCCGCCGGCGATGTTCCGCCGAACGGCCGTTCATCGCTGACAGGGTTCTGATGGTCCGGATCGGTCTTGTTGTTCGTCAGGGTGGTAACGCAGGCGGTCAGCAGCGAGCACATTCGCCTCGATCAGCGCATGCACCTGGTTCAGTGCCGCGGCAAAGGCTCCAACTTGGTCGGCCAGCGCCAAGAGGCTGAGGTCATGCCCCCGCGCGCGCATAGCGACGGCTTTAGTGAGTGCAGCGGCTTGTGCTCGGCAGACTTCCCAAAGGAAGTAGTCAGCAGGTTCGGGCCCACAAAGACGCGGGGTGAGAGCGCCTCGCTATCGACATCATAATTCGCAGCCGACCAGCCCCGCCAAGTTCTGTCGTCATTATGCTGTTCTTCTTGCGATCGCATATTCGTGGTTGCTGCGCAGGGCGGCTGCGGAGCTGAGCTGTTGCTCGCGCGAGGCGGGCGAACCAACAGAACTCTCTGCACCGCCGGGAAAAAGCTGCCTCCATCGATGCCGGCCGATCGCGCAGTCTTGAAACGCTGGCTCCAGCCTCAAACGTCACTGCGACCAGCCCGCCTTTTCCTATCGAACCAGCCGCCGATATGATAACTTGATGGATGCTTTGAGCAGGGCTCTTCCTACTGCTTGCACTCATGAGCGGCAGCCTCAGCCAAACTCAGCAAATCGGATGTCTCTGTGGGTTATTATCAGCGGCGGCGAAGCTGAACACGCTGGCAGATGCTGCGAAAGTTAGTCGGCCGCCAGCGGATTGCGAGACGTTCAGGCGGGTAAGTACCTTAGGCAGGCGATCATAATCCAAGACCCCGGTAAGTGCTTTCGCCATAGCTCCTGGCGCCATCGGCACGCTGAGCGTTTGAAAGCCGATGAAATTCGTTAGGCCAATGGGCAAACGCGTGCTTGATAGCCTTCATCTTGAACGGCACGTGCACAACGCATTTGTTCCTGATGATGGGCGGACAGCTCGCATCTTGTTGTCGCGAACCGTTGAGGTTTGCTGCGATTATCGGCAGACCTAGATCAAGTGCCAATTCCATCTCCCAGCGCACGAAGCGATAAAGGTTTTTGGTTTTCTCACCGATCAGGACAAGAACCTGGCTCGATCCATTCATTCTGTTGCGAAGATTGCGTTTAACATAGTCTTCGTCCTGGGCCCGGCTCGTCATATTGTCCAGATCGTGAGCGTTCGCGAATTCAAAACTCACATTCTCGCTGGCATTCCACCCTTTCATAAAGCGGTATGCCCAAGCGTCTTCATCGCCATCAAATATTACGTAGGTCGGATCGCTGTATGCCATTGTTGTCTCTTAGTTGTTTTGACGAGCAACCCACTGGGTGTGCTCCCTTGAGAAAGCCAGTTCGGCCTCGTTCACCGCCGCGGAGAATGCCTCATCAGAGTTGGCGTCCGTAATAAGGTCGGCAGTCAATCCGATCTCGTGAGCTGTCAACGTGTAAGCCGATGCCAATTCGTTAAATTTCTTGATCTGGGTCCACCCCATAAGCGAGGCGGCGATAACGATTAACGGCTCCGTCGGCCAGCCTGGCATCGCTGGGTCAGCGATGCGTACTACGATGAACGAGAACCCCAGAGCGTAAGCAATGACACCCAGGCCCATCCAAATTTTCGCGGATCTCTTGTTCGAGCGCGCTTTCTTCTCGTACCACTTACGTTGATCGCAAATTCGTTTCTGCAGATATAGCTCTTTTCGTGCTTTTAGCGGCGAGTCCCTTATCGACATCATCTCGTCTGTTGTCTGTGGGGATGCTGAGTCGGTGCTGCTCAACGCGTTGCCAAGATGACGATTGCTGTCAAGAATACCTTCCATGAGCTTGCGAAAATCAGCTCTGGCGTCGGCCGCACGCGCGTCATCGAACGGCTGTGCTCGCATAGCAAAGCGCCAGGTCAATGTCTTTACTGACTCGGCCAAAGCTCTAGCTTGATACCAAACCTGCTCGGGCTTTGTGACCGACCGGAAAATGAGGATTCCCATTGAGCAAAGAAACACCGCAGCATACACACCGAAATAGGCTTTTGATGGCGAGAAATCTAAAGAGAGAACAGACGCGAAAAAAAGAAGAATGTACTCTGCCCGGACCAGGTGAAGAAATGCCGCCTGCTGCTCGTTAGATGCCACGTCAGCGCTATTATAAAGTCCAGGATACTTCATTTTTTAGAGCACACCATTCTATTTTATGGCAACAAATTCCTTAAGCCAGGATTTGGCAAACGTAACGTTTGCAATCGAGCTTATAGAGCCAAGTCTTGAGCTAGACGCGGTCCCTCTGTTTATAAACAGGACTGCAGGTCCGGTCCCATCGATGTAGGGATACAAGCCCAAAAATTCTTGTCCAGAGAAGGTTTCCGAAGGATTTTTTGCCACGGGGAGAACTGCTACCGCGGTCCGAAAGCCATCGAAAAAGCCAAGCTCCCAAGGCATCCATCTGGATCCTGGAGAAGCATTTGAATGCACATAGATTAGCGTCTTTGACTGCCTCATACGGGTCCGCAGCAACTCGGCAGTGGCCGAGGAGACCTTTGTGCGGTCCAGTTGTGAATCTTCGATCCAATCTACGTAAACAGTGAACCCAAGCTCCTCAAAAATTCGCTTCACACCGAGAATGATCTCTGCGTCCTTGAACGAATGTGACAGAAAAACGTCGAATGACGATCTGGCTGTAGCTGCGGCCATCTCTTCCTTTAGAACGATCGATGCGGCTCTATGTCCTCGAGTGGCATTCGCAACTTTTTTTAGCTCTGCCTCGGTCAGTAGCACTATTCAAATCCCCCAATGATCTGTTCGCAACCTATGAACTAGACGCCCATTAGATTATGCGACCCGTTGTCTTGTGAAACTGGCACTTCGGGAAATCGTCATGCTCTCCAGCCGGTAGCGCAACCTCCACCTTCTCGAAGACCACCTCGGCTGGCAGGCGTGACCGGCCCTGTCACCAACCTACGCGTCCGCGGCTCAGCGATGCTCCTCGCTTAGAAGGCTGCCGAAACCAGCAATGTCAAACAGACGATCTCCTCAACTTGATCAGCAACGAACTTATGACGTAAAAAGCCGATGGAGCGATCCCCAAATATCCGCAGGCGTCGAGGGCCGGTTTTGCTCGCCAAGGCCGAGCGGGCCAGCTCCCACTCCCGCTACCCGTCGGCTTGCCAACGCCTCCCTGTAGATTTCGCCCCTACACGGATGCGCTGACCGCGACCAAGCTCAATAGCTGCAGAGCCACTTTTCGCATCCGCATCTCGGATATGGACGCCTCCTCCAGGCACGCTCCGGTTTGGCTTCTCCGCCGCAGCGTCCTTGGCCAAGTGCGCCCGCTGGCTGCTTCGATCCGTCTCCTGGAATTAATCGGTTCCAGATTGCTCAAGCGCATCGTCCTTCCTCGCTATCAACCCGCGGATAGCGCTCGGCCACTTTTCCAGCAATTAGTATACCGCAAATGTCGCTTGAGTTTCGTCGGAATGGACGCTTTTTGCCGACGAATCTACGGGAGCCGTGCCAAACGCCGTGGAAACAATGCTTTTCGGTTTTACCGTTGCCTCAGGGCGGACAAGGGTATTGGTGAATTGGCCTTCACCGGTTTCGTAACGACAAGGCTATAGTATTGATCGATCCCGAAGCCTGCCTGCAGCAGTCCCTCCATGAAATCCTGATAGGCGGCCATAGAACGAGACGCGACGCGCATCAGATAATCGATCCGCCCGCCGATAGCCCAGCAGTCCAGGATTTCCGGATATTCTTGGACCGCAGTCTCGAAGTGTCTTTGGTCCTCGAGACGATGACGTTCCAGCACGACCTCCACCATGACAAAGACCATGCCGCCGATGAGGGCCGGACTCAGTCGCGCGTAATATCCCTCAATAATCCCTGCGACCTCGAGTGCACGGAGCCGCTCCGAGCAGGCGGACGCCGAAAGATGAACGCGTTTTGCAAGCTCGCTCTTTGAAATCCGGCCGTCTAACTGAATTTCTGAGAGGATGCGGAAGTCCCAAGCGTCCAGGCGCGCAGGATTGGGTTTCGACTTCATGACCTTCTGATCTTAGCCGTTATCGAAATGGAATTGACGCCAACCAACCGAGCTTGGTCGGAACGCTCAAACGCCGATGTTGCGTGCGATGCTGTCCGCCGCCATGCGCTTGCGCCACTCAAGAGGCCCGGAATTGTGAATGGAGTTTCCCTCAACGTCGACAGCCATGATGACAGGCATATCCTGCACCTCGAATTCATAGACTGCTTCCATGCCGAGATCCTGAAAGGCAATGAGCCGCGCTGACTTGATCGATTTTGATATCAGGTAGGCAGCCCCCCCAACTGCAATGAGATACGGCGTTTTGTATCTTACAATTGACTCGATGCCTGCCCGCCCTCTCTCCGCTTTGCCCACCATCGCGAAAAGCCCGGTTTCGGCGAGCACCTTATCCGTAAAGTCGTCCAAGCGGCTGGAGGTTGTTGGGCCCGCTGGTCCGACTATTTCATCTCTCACGGCGCGGACGGGTCCAACGTAGTAGATCACGCGTCCCTGCAGATCGAACGGAAGCGGCTTGCCGGCGTCGATCAACTCGACCATTCGCTTGTGGGCGGCGTCACGGCCTGTCAGCATCTTTCCGGACAAAAGGAGCGTTTCACCACAGCGCCACGATGCCGTCTCTTCCTTTGTCAGAGCATCGAGATCAACACGGCGAACGCCGCCTGGACGCAATTCGTCGGTTCCAATGTCGGGCCATTCGCGCAAGTCGGGGGGCTCCAGCCTGACTGGTCCAGAGCCATCCAGGGTAAACTTCAGGTGCCGGTTGGCGGCGCATTGCGGGATGAGTGCAACGGGCTTGGACGCTGCATGGGTAGGATAGGTCGCAACCTTGACATCGACGACCGTCGTCAGACCACCAAGGCCCTGGGCTCCGATGCCAAGTGCATTAATCCGCTCATATAGCTCGATCCGCAGTGCCTCCACCGCGCTAGACGCCCCCTTGGCGATCAATTCCGCCATATCGATGGGCTGGTTCATGGCCTCCTTGGCAAGCAGCATCGCCTTTTCAGCGCTACCACCGATGCCAACGGAGATCAGGCCGGGCGGACACCACCCACTGCCCAGTGTCGCGACCGTGTCAACCACCCAATCGGCAACAGACCCGCTGGGGTTCAAGGTAGTAAAGCGTGCCTTATTCTCCGATCCGCCGCCTTTTGCGGCGACGGTGATCTCAATCTGGTTCCCTTGTACAAGATCGACGTGGATGACCGCTGGTGTGTTGTCACGGGTGTTGACCCGTCGGGCCAGCGGATCGGCAACGATCGATGCCCGAAGCGGATTGTCCGAGTCGAGATAGGCCTGTCGGACGCCCTCATTCACGAGGTCTGCGAAACCGACTGTTGACTTGATGCGGGCGTCCATGCCGACTTTCGCGAAGACCACCACAAGTCCGGTGTCCTGGCACATCGGCCGCCGGCCGAAGGCAGCCATGCGGGAATTAACCAGAATTTGCCCAATGGCATTCTTCGCCGCCGGACTCTGTTCGCGCGCATATGCTTGCGAAAGAGAGCGGATATAGTCTGGAGGATGGTAGTACGAGATGTACTGAAGGGCGTCGGCCACGCTCCTTGTGACGTCCTTGCCGGCTATGGTCCGTGTTCTTCTATCCACGAAAACTTATCCAAATGATCCGAGGCCATTTACCATCTTGAGGATTTGAAAGCTTCGCACCCCTTGCTCACCGCCCTCGTATCCATAGCCGCTTTGCTTGACGCCTCCATAAGGCGCGTCCGCGGAAACCCCTTTCAGGTAATTCACACTGACAGCTCCTGCAGAAAGACTGCTGGTCAGCTTTCGTTGCGTATCGGCAACGTCCGTGAAGAAGTAGGCGGCCAAACCATACTCGGTGGCGTTCGCTTCCTCGATCGCCTCCTCGAGCGCGTCGAACGGCGCCACCGTGAGGATCGGTCCGAACGGCTCTTCATGAAGCACTCTCGCTTCCTTTGGCACGCCCGTCAGGATGGTTGGCGGCCAGTAAAAGCCCGGCCGGTCGAGGCGGGCGCCACCAGTCTCGATGCGGGCGCCGCGTTCGACCGCATCCTTGGTCAGGCGCTGCATGGCCTCGATTCGCCTCGCGTTCGCCATCGGACCCATGTCCGTTGCAGCGTCGTCTGGTAGGCCGATCCTGATTTTGCGGACCGCCTCCGTCATCCGGGACAGAAATTCCTCGTAGAGTGTCCGCGCGACCAGGATCCTACTGGGCGCGTTGCAGCTCTGGCCCGCGCACTCGAACTTGTATTCAGAAATTGCCGGGATGGCCTTTCCCAAGTCGGCATCCTCACACACAATAACCGGCGAATGTCCACCGAGTTCAAAGATGCAACGCTGCAAGTTATTCGCCGCGAGTGCGGCCAGCTGTTTTCCAACCGCGGTTGAACCCGTGAAAGTCAAGACCTTCACGATTGGCGAGCTGAGCAGATGCCGCGATATGTGCACCGGCACACCGAAGACAAGATTGACCACGCCATCGGGGATACCAGCTTGGCGCAGCGATTCCACGATGTGGACAGCCACGCTCGGTGTCTCTTCAGCCCCCTTGAGGATCACCGGGCAGCCTGCCGCCAGAGCGGGGGCGAGCTTGCGGGCGATGAGAACGGCTGGATAGTTCCACGGCGTAAAGGCAGCAACGACACCGAGCGGCTCCGGGACGATCATCCGGTTCGGCCCCATCGGAATAGGGACCGACAGCTCTTCGGCATGCCTGCCGTTCCATTCCAGCGTTTCGACGGCACGCGTGTACTCACCTGTCGCTTCGGCAATCGTCTTTCCTTGTTCGGCCGTCAGGTCCCTGGCTGCTGATTGAATCTTCGTTGCCAAGATTCTTGCGGCTGCTACCAGGATCTCGCCCCGTTCTTTTGCAGGCCGTGACGACCAAGCCTTGCGGGCGCATTCTGCCGAAGCCAGGGCCTCATCCAGATCCGACCCCGTCGCCGAGGCCACCGAGGCAAATACCTTCTCCGTTGCCGGATTAATCACCGGCAATGTGGCTCTGCTACCACCGGCCCGCCATTTGCCGTGGATGAAGAGCTGCTGGCTCCTGGCGTCTGACATCGCATGCTCCACTGGCGTGAATTTTATGAGCGCCGTTCGTGCTGAACTCGCTTCAGCCAGTTTCATCCCGAGTGTCACAGCAGGTCAAATATCGAATATTGCCGAAATCCATCTGGAATCCAGATCGATCTGATCCTGATGGCCACATGGCATTGCCTTAAGGTCGAAGGGTCATCAGGCCGCGTCAGGAGCCGCGGCCGCCCAGCCCCGGCTCTCAATTAATTCCCTGGCGACCTTGGGGATGAGCTTGCGGACCGCGGAGACGGCCGCGGAACGCTCATCTTTCGGATTTACACCAAGTACGACTGAGCGGGTAATCACCGGATCGACGATTTTTACCGTCCTGATTAGCCCCAGAGAGGCTTCTTTCTGGACGGCCGAAGGGGCGAGAATAGAATGGGCTTTTCCCTCAAGGACCATGTTGATGATCGTTGAGAGCGAGTCCACTTCAAACTTGACATCCAGCGCGCAACCGTGTTGTGCGACAACGTCAGCCACCGAACGCCTGACGTTGTTATTGCGCATGGGAACGGCCAGCGGAAACGCATGCAGATCCGCCAGAGATATCGTGTCTTCAAAAGGCGGTTCACGCGACGGCACCACAAGGCAAAGGTCTTCGCGCGCCAGCACGGTCATTCGCCCCACACTGTCGGCGGTACGGTAGAGAACCGCCAGATTGAAGCGTCCAGCAGCCATCCACTCCTCCAGCGGCCCCGTCATACCCTCAATCATCTTGAGGGAGACCCTCGGCAGTTCGGATCTTACCGATTCAAGCAGGGGGCCGCTCAGGACTCGAGCGGCTCCAGACGGAATGCCAATGGTGACCTCCCCAGCAGGGGAAGCAGCTGTGTTGGTCAATTCCGCCTCGGTGAGTCGAATTTCCTTGAGAATAGCCCGCGCGCGCTCGAGCAGTTTGGCTCCTGACGCCGTCACGCTCACGCCGGTCCTGTCGCGTATCAGCAGCTGAGTGCCGAAGCCTTCCTCCAGCTGACGCACGTGAAGGCTCAGCGCGCTCTGAGCGATATTAAGGAAAGCAGCGGCCTTCGTGAAGCTGCCTGCTTCGACTACGCCGACGAAGTATTTTAACTGCCTAATTTCCATGACTTGAAGAGCCTGACTGGGGCACTTCCCAGCTTCCTCCCTATCTATCTCGAAAAGCGATGGCGCGAAAGCAAAAATTCTGCCGCGCTCAGCAATCGCCGTGGCTTTCCACGGCCGAGGCAAGTGGAGCATCTTGGTGTCGTGTCATCCTAGTCTGGTCTAAATCAGCCGCTCAACGTGAACCGTGGCCTGCGCGCTGGCTGCCGACCTAAGCAGGGATCGCCGCAGGCATCAGTGCGCCTGTCCTTCCCAAGGTAGAACCGGCTGAGTGGGTGATGGAGTCGCTGATGCGTGACGGAACTTGAGCACGAAGGTAACTTGACGCTGGAAGCGCTCGGCTCGTTCCCAAATCGAAACTCGGGGGCATTGAGACTCGCAACAATAGCTTCGGCCCATCCACGGATGGCAGCAATGGCACTTGGCCTGGCAGCGATGGTACTTGGCCCGGAAGATTTCAGGGCGACCTAGACGGAAAGATGGTCGATGCCCCTGTTGTCAGTAGAGCCCGTGAAATCATCGCCATGGTCCGAAAAGCCGAGTTGACGCCGACGCGGCTCTTTCACGCAAAATCCGCAGAACCTCTTCTCGGACCGTCTCCGTGTGGGCGCAAGAGCGGGAACTGGACGCGGCGAGGGGCGCCCAGAGTTAAAAAGCGCCGCCGGCGCTATCGTCTCTTCGGATTCCGTCGGGTGTTCCAACCTGCACCCTGCGAATCGTGTGGATGCGTTGAAACATCCGCAACTTCGTTCCGTCGCCCATATGCCAAACCGGCCGCCTCAAGCTCCTCCATTGCATTGCCCAGGCCAGGGAAATTTCGGTGGTGATGAAGGTGGCGCCGGAAGCTTCGGCAAAGACAACAAACCGTTGCAGCAACCGTCCAGACAGACGCAGTTGTGGCCGCAAGCGACACATTGCTGTCGATACGATGCATGGCTATTGGTGGTCAACCTCACCACCGCCGATATCTCCGAGAGTGCCGGTGCTCAGGCGATCCTGGACCGCATACGCTAGGTTGGCCCTGAGTGAAGCTCTGTTCGCCGACAGCCGTATTGCTGGATCGGACTTGGGCGAATTCCTTGCGCCTTTTTGCCAGGTTTTTGAAAATGTATCGTAGGGCATAAGACCATTGAGGGTCTTCACTCTGGGACCGGGTTTTAAGGCCGTACGAAGTCGGCCAGATGGGCTTGGAGTTGCTGGTGGCTATTGTAATGCTAGAGCCTGACGGGGGCCTCCTTGATGGTAAGGTTCATCCTTTCGACCAAGCCAAGCCCGTAGCTCCGGGCTTGACCTTGCTCGTGCGGTGCTCGATGCATTTCTCCGCCCGAAGATTTGCTCCATGGCGAGCGATCCTGCTCGCGATTTTTGACCTGGATGCCGTTATCGGTGAAGATGGTGTGGATTTTGTGGGGAAGCATCGCGATGAGAGCGCAGGAACTTGTCGGCGATGATTTTTGGGACCCGCTTGCGCAGTTCGACATGGGCGAACTTGCTGGTCCGGTCGATGGGCACGAAGAGAAAGAGCTTGCCTTCAAGGTGGATATCATCAGGTTTGATCAGCCGAGCATCCTCGTCGGCATTCGTTCGGTAGGACGTGTCGATGAGGCCGCGTTGTTCGCTTCCGAAGTTGCTGCGCTGGGACGCGCTGTTCCCAAAGTGCGTCGCCAAAGCGGTGCAGCAAGAATTATCGCCCGAACACTCCTAGGGACACTAGGGTTTCCACCGGTGCCTATTTTAACTGCGCGATCTGGTGTTCCGACTTGGCCAGCCGGCATTGTTGGCTCTTTGGCCCATCACGATAGGGTAGCAGCCGCCGCCATAGCAGAGAAGGATACCATCGGGGCTGTGGGTATCGACATCGAACCCGACGAACCTCTTCCAGACGGTTTAATTGAGTTGGTCACAACTTCCAGAGAGCGAAGCATATACGATTTACGTCTGCTCCAGCGGAGAGATCTGTTCGTCCTTAAGGAGGCCGTCTATAAGGCGTGTTTCCCACTATGCAACCAAATTCTCGATTTTCAGGACGTCGAAATTGACCTCAAGTCCGGTGCAGCATACGTATCTAGGGTCGACCGTACTTTTTCCATTGAACTGTATAATTCAGAAAACATTATCGGCTTGGCGTATCTAAGTATCCATTCAGTACTATCATCCCGGTGAATCCTTCTGCTGCGCAATATTGGGAGGCCTGCGTTTCTTCATCTGGCCCCTTTGTCGCTCTTGTGGTTTTCTGATCAACCGCAGCTGATTCCAACCTTTCATAGGTGAACCTGCCTTGCTGGTCACGGGCGCAACCGGCCTAGGCAAGAGTTGGTCGGCTTGCGGTGGAACGGGCGGTGTTCGTTGGCATGCTGCATCTGCTGTTCGTCTCGGGTTTGGAGGCGACTGCCTTGACTGAATGGCGGCTTACGAGATCACTCGCCGGCGCGCGCCTGCCGTTGCCGCAGGTGCAGGCCATCTGGCCTCCCCGGAGGCGAATTAAAGGTGAGATCGCCCATTCGCCGGCATGATCAATTCAGAATAGCCTCAGCTGGGCAAATATTCGCGGCTCCAGCTTTCGCTGGCTTGG